>CANJUR010000026.1 GCA_947477565.1 Deltaproteobacteria bacterium | reverse complement strand
GCAGCGGTGGGGTGGACGTGGTGTTCGAAGCCCCGCGGTGGTCCGAGCGCTGGGTGCTCGAGGACGACGTCACCATGCCCGAGAGCAGCGAACACGAAGCCGCCATTACGGTGTTGAAGGAGATTCTGCGCGCGTGGGTCGAGCGCACCAGGCGCGACGCGGTGGTGTACGCCAACCTCGCAGTGCGTTGGGACGAGGAGCACCCCACGGTCGGCGTTGATCCGGACGTGTGCGTGGTCGAGCCCGCGCCGCCCGAGCCGAAGTTGCAGAGCCTGCTCATCTGGGACCCCGGGCACTGCCCGCCGCGCATCGCCATCGAAGTGGTCAGCCGCAAGACCGCGAAGAAGGACTACACCGAAGGCCCCGCGAAGTACGCCGCGTGCGGCGCGGGCGAGTTGTGGGTGTTTGACCCCGAGCGACGCGGTCGCGGATGGATGGGCGGACCGTGGACCCTCCAGGTCTGGCGTCGGTCGGAGGAGGGCGCGTTTCGGCAGGTGTTCGCGGGCAAGGCGCCGGCGTACTCCCCATCGCTGGGTGCGTGGCTGGTGGTCACCGATCACGGGACGCGGCTGCGCATCGCCGACGACGAAGCGGGCGAGCGACTGTGGCTGACCGCGCGAGAGGCGGAGAGCGCGAGGGCCGATGCGGAGCGCGTGAGGACGGCCAGCGCCGAGGCGAGGGCAGACGCGGAGAGAGTGAGGACGGCCAGCGCCGAGGCGAGGGCCGAAGCGGAGAGCGCGAGGGCCGAGACGGAGAGCGCGAGGGCCGAAGCGGAGCGTTCCCGGGCCGACGCCCTGGCCGCTCGCCTCGCGGCTCTCGAAGGCCGCTAGACGCCCTCTGCCGACGCCCCTTTGCGCTGCACTCGCATCGCGCGCGCCGTCATCTCGTGCAACGGCGCGCGCCCCAGTTCCACGTCGAATTGCGCCGCGCGCAGGTTTGTCCGTACCCAGTCCAGCGGGCGTTCTTCCTCGATCCATCGGGTGAGAACGGTGTGATCCCATCGCGAGCCCAGTGCGTTGAAGCCGAGCACCTTGTCGCCCGCGTGCACGATGCGCCACGAGAGGCTCCTCGTCGGGTGCGTCGCGTAGAGGCTCTCCGCTCCGTCCTCGACGTCCGTCAGCGCGCCCACCGTCGTGTACTCCAGCTCAAATAGCTTCGCGCTATTGAAGAACACCGGCGTCGCGTACCCCTTCGGCCGCCCGCTCATGTTCTCGCCCGCGAGCGTCCCCTGCCGCTTCGCGCTGTACCAGATCGACTCCACCCTCCCATCGGGAAGCTCCGCGCAGTCGCCCGCCGCCCACACGTCTTCCAGGGACGTTCGCAGCGTCGCGTCCACCATCACTCCGCGCCCGATGGTCGGCGGCGTCTTCACACCCCGCAGCCATTGCACCTGCGGCTCCACTCCGATGCACACGCCCAGCATCTCGCACGCGATCGTCTCGCCCGCGGTCGTGGTCACCGCCGCCACCCTCCCGTTCGCGTCTCGCGCGACCGTCGCCACCGCCGCGCCCTCGCGCACATCGACCCCGTGGCGTCGCATCTCCAGCGCGGCCATCGCGGCCTCCTCGTGGCTCAGCGCGGCCGGCCAGTACCACGGCTCACGCACCAGAAACGTCACCGCCACTCCGTGAAACCGCAGGCATTCGACCAGCTCGATGCCGATGAGCCCGCCGCCCACCACCACTGCGCGCTTCGTCGTCGGGGTGTACTTCTCGCAGGCGTCCAGGTCTGCAAGCGTGACGAAATGAACGAGACCGGCGAGGTCGTCGGTGACGCCCGGCACGTCGAGCCGCCGCGCCCGCGAGCCCGTCGCGAGCAGCAGGCGATCGTAGGGGAGCGTACGATCGTCGCCGAGGGTGAGTCGGTGTCGGGAGGCGTCGAGGTCGGTGACGCGGGCGCGCACGAGGTCGATGCCGCGCTCGCGCCAGGAGTGCCGCTCGTAGGGCTCCATCGCTCGCCGCGGGAGCTTGTCCATGAAGGCGTACATCAGCGCGGTGCGCGCGAAGAAATGGTCGCTCTCGTCGGAGACGAGGGCGATGGTTCCGGTGGCGTCGCGCGCGCGAATGGCGAGGACTGCGGACGCCCCGGCGACGCCGTTACCCACGACCACATAGGACTTTTTCATGGTTCCGACGCTACGCCGGTGGAGAGGGCCGCGGTGACGCGGTCGGAATCAGAGCAGCTCGATGCCGGCGAAGTAGAAGCCGATCTCGCGCGCCGCGCTGGCGGTGGAGTCCGAGCCGTGCGTGGCGTTTTCGCCCTTGCTGGCGCCGAAGAGCTTGCGAATCGTGCCGTCCGCGGCCTGCGCCGGGTCCGTCGCGCCCATGACTTCGCGCCACTTCGCGATGGCGCCGTCGGCCTCGAGCGCCAGCACAAACACCGGGCCACGCGACATAAACGTCGTCAGCTCGCCGAAGAAGCCGCGCGCGCTGTGCTCCGCGTAGAAGCCCTCGGCCTGGGCCCTGGTGAGATGCATGCGCTTCACGCCGCGCAGGGTGAATCCGGCCTTCTCGATGTGCGCGAGAATCGCTCCCGCGAGGTTCTTCTCCACGGCGTCGGGCTTGATCATCGCAAGAGTCAGTTCGGTTGCCATTGTGTTTGGTCCCTTTCGCCGCGCCTTTTAGACGCTCCAGGGCCCCCTTGGCAAGCACCGGGCTCCCCTCCCGCGCGGCGTGCAACTCCATCCTGCCGATGCATCCTTCCCCCCGCCGACGAGCATCTACACCCCCGTTGGACGTTCCATCGCATTCCCCAAAGGAGTATCTCCATCGTCATGGCACTCACCATCGGCACCCAGGCCCCTGATTTTACCCTCCCCTCGAAGCCCGGCGACACGCTCACGCTGTCTTCCCTGCGCGGCAAGCAGGTCGTGCTGCTGTTTTTCCCAGCGGCGTTCACCGGTGTCTGCACCAAGGAGATGTGCACCATCGCCGAGGATTACAGCACCTACGAGGCCCTCAACGCCCAGCCCATCGCCATCAGCGTAGACACCCCGTGGACGCTCGAGAAGTTTGCCGCCGAGTCCAATGCGACGTTTCCGTTTCTCTCGGATTTCAACAAGACCGTCACTCGCACCTATGAGGTCTACCGTGAAGACTTCGCCTTTGGGATGAAGGGCGTCTCCGACCGCGCGGTCTTCGTCATCGACGCCAACGGCGTGATCACCTACGCCTGGGTCGGGGAACACCCTGGAGTCTTCCCCGACCTCGACGCCGTCAAGAAGGCCCTCGCCTAGAACCGCAGTCCCAGCAGCACCCGCAGATACCCACCGCTCTGATTGAGCGTCCCGAGTGAGGTGTCCGTCGTGGGCAGTCGATCGGCCTGCGCGGCGTCATTCGCCAACGCCTTCGGGTGCACTCGCATCCCTTGCGACAACGCGAGCTGATACCCGCCTTCAATCGCCACCGCCAACCGTAGCCGCCCCAGAAACGGCGCCGTCGTCACCTGCGCGCCGATCCCACCGGTCGCCAGGAAGGTCCACTCGTCCCCGGTGAGGGACGACCCCTGCGTCGTGGCCGACTCGGGCGTCAGCAGGAGGTCTGAATACAGCGCTCCCGCTGCGACTCGCGCGTACGGCTCCAGCCACCACCGGGTGCGCACCCGCAGCGTTGCGCCCGCGCTCAGGGAGTGCGCCGTCAGTCGGCTCTGCAGGGAATCCCGCAGTCGTCCGCTGAAGTTTTCGGCGTTCCACTGGACGTCTAGCGCCAGCGTCGCGCGCTCGCCGATGGTCGCCAGGTCGCGCCCAAAGGAGAGCCCGGTCACCGGCGGCGATCGCGTCGTCCCGAAGGCATCCAGGCCGCGGTCCTGGTGCCAGCGACCGCCCACCTCGAAGGAAATCCGCCACGGAGCATCCACCCGGCGCGTCTGCGCTTCTGCGCCGCCCGACCAGGCCATCGCTCCCAGGGCCACTCCCAACATTGCCATTCTGCGGGCGTTCATCACTGTGACTCCCCTTCATTCAACAAGCCATTCAGGAGAAAACCCCGCAGTGACTGCGCGTTCTGCCTTGTCACATCCGTCCCATCGACCACGGTGATCCATCCGTCCGGTGATTCGTGCAACGCGACCACCCGCCGGGTTGTCCCGATCGACACCGGGATCACGTCCGTAATCGGCGCATCGAGTCGTACTTCCCCTGGGCGGAAGTTGGTGAGTTCAATGAACCCGAGGCGCTCGCCGGTTTGCGGCGCCACCCAGATCGCCTGCCGATCGTCGTCGAAGCGGGCATTCTCCAGGGCTACTTCCGAGAAGATCGGCGCCGCCGTTCGTCGTCCCAGATCGAGCAGCGAGAGGCTCCCGATGGAGCTCGTCGGGTGACCAAACATCACCACTCCGCGCTCGGGCAGCGGCAATGCCTGATTGATAATCCGCCCGAGTTGCAGGGTCTCGACGTTTTGCGAGCGCCGCGATTCGATGTCCGTAAGCTCGACGAAGCTGACCGCGCTGGCCACCCCCGCAGTGGCATACAGCAGCGCGCGCAGCGCAGGCGTCGCGCTTCGAGGCGACGGCCCGGTAAACAACAGCACCCGATTCGACACCGCATCGAGCGGAACCACCGTGGTCGTATTGGCCACGGTATCGATCACCCGCGCATCGCGGCTGCCGGGGGACACCACCAGTAGCTTTCGGGCATTGGGTTCGCCGAAGAGGGCGAGATCAGCCGGGCGCATGCCCGCGGCGAGCTGGTTGAGCGCCGGGCGGAAGTCATTCCCCGTGGCGGACTCCGGCGTCACCGTCACCAGGCGCAGCACGTAGAGGTCATTCGACTGATCCGCCCGGAGGTACATCGTGGCGTTGTCGGTATCGAAGACCACCTGCGCGGGAGCGATGGCGCGCGTGTCTTCCGGCAGCGTAAGCCGCACCGTCACCTCGCTGCGCTCCGGGTGCGTCAGGTCGATCAGCGTGACGTACGCGTCGGAGAGCACCACCGCGAGCGTCCGGGGCTGTCCACCGACGGTCATCGTCGGGGAAAATACGACGCTATTGGGCACTCCACCGAAGCTCCGCACCGTGCGAATCACCGGGTTGCCTGCGACTGCGGTGCGATCGAGGTCGATCACTGCGATCTCGTTGGGATTGAAGAGCAACCGCCCGGCGCTGGCGTTGCGGTCGAAGTACGCGATCGCGTAATGGCCGTCGCCGTTTTGCGCGAGGGCGTTGAAGGGCGAGCCGAGGGTCCAGCGGCGGGCCGTTCCGGCTGCGGTGATGGCGGTGAGGGAGGCGGGCGCAGGGGCCACGCCGAGGGAGCCGCGCTGGCCGCGGGAGAGCACCAGGGCTTCGTCGTGGGTCACCCGTGCACGAACCAACACAGGGTCGTCGCCGACGGCCACCTGGCGAACGGCAGGGGTGGGTTGCGTGAGGTCCACGACGGTGGCGCGGGAGAGCGCGGGTTGCACGTAGACGAGCGCGCTACCGGCGGCGACCGGCGGGAGAGTCGCCATGGAGAGGGCGAAGCGCGGGTCGCGGTCGGCGCAGGCGGTGAGGGCGACGGCGAGCGCGACGGCGCGGTGTCGATTGAAGGAAGGGTTGCGCACGTTCATCACTCCACGATCCGACTGTTGAGTTCGAAGCCCGTAATGGATTGTTGGCTACCGGTGTTCCAATCGACGAAGGTGATGCGGCCTTCCGGGTGGTCTTGTCCGATGAAGGCCCGCTCCGTCGCGGGGACGGCGCCGACGGAGACCGGCGGCGAGCCCAGAGAGATGTCTTGAATGGTCAGGCTGGCGAGGGTGATCCGCTGTGCGACGCTCACTCTCCGGGCGTCGTCGCGCAGCAGCACAAACGCGTGCGACCCCCCCGGCACCAGCGCAAACGGACCGACATCCGCCGGCGTCAACTGGAGTCGGGTGAAGCGCTCGGCGACATTCAACAACGAATACCCATACGAGCGGTCGATCTGTGCTTCGAGGTCGAGTCCGGCCTCCGTGGGGCTCCCTTCGCTTCTCCCATGAACGATGAGCGCCGACTCGCCGCCCGGCGCAAACGCCACCGCGCGCACGGTCTTGCGCAGTCGCAGCACCGCCGGGGGAGTGGTGCCCACGAGGTCGAGCAGCGTCGCGCGCTCGGTCATCGCCGCGGTGCTGTACACCAGCGCCCGCGCGCCATCCGGGCTCAGCGTGATGGATCCCACCGCTTCGCCCGGCAGGTCGATCGATCGTCGCTGGGATGGGTCATTGAACCCGCCTGGGATGGGAATCCGCAGCACTCGCGACTCGCCTCGCAGGGCGGCCAGTGCAAACGTCCCATCGGGAGCGATGTCGAGGTCGGTGATCTCCGAGCCGAGGTCGAGGGTCTGTACGGTTCGGCTCATCAGATCGACGACCCGCATGGCGGGGCTCGCGGCGAAGCGCGCAATGGCGTATCGCCCGTCGCGGGTGACCGACACGTCCTGCGCCCGCGCGTCTCGCGGAAGAACCGCCCCTGCGTCGACCCTCCCGGCGTCCGTGGGTGTCACGATGCGGTCGTCATAAAACGACACCGTCGGCACCAGTGCGGGCCCCGTCAGCGCGCCAAACCGCAAGATGGACACGCCATCTTCGGTGATGACAAACCCCGTTTGCCCGTCGGCGCTAAACACCACGCTCACCGGCCTGAAACCCACGGAGAGGAGCAGTCCGCGCTCCATCCCGGGATCGAGGCGCAGCACCGCGACCTCCTGGAAGCTCCCTGCGGGCACTCCCTGGTTGGGCCGCGAGGTGTCCAGATAGACCACGGCGTAGTGCCCATTCGGCGCGACCGCGATGGCGTTGGCGCCTGCGACTACGGGCAGTTGCACGGTGGTGGTGGCGCCCGCGGTGGTGGTGCGCAGCAGCGTCGCGGTGGAGGCGTTTGCATTGATGACGAGGGCTTCGTCGATGGCGGTTCCGTCCCGCTCCGGAACGGTCACGAGGTAGGTCGGCCCGTCCCCCGCCTCGACGGACGTGATGGCGAGCGTGCGCGAGTCGATGACCGCGACGTTGTCTCTCCGCGGATTGGCCACGTAGACGAATCGCGACCCCGCCTGTGGCGTCTCGAAGGCCCGTTGCTCCTCGATTTCCGGTGGCAATCCCGCGTCCGCGCGCGGCGCTGCTCCGAGGTCCGAGGTGACTCCCGCGTCTACGTTGAACCTCCCGTCCCAATCGCCTGGCGCCGCGGTACTCGAGTCGCTCCCGCACCCGCCCAGGGTTCTCGCGGCGGCCACGAGGAGCCCGACTCCCACCATCATCTTTTGTTTCACGATTCTCCACCCAGCAGCACAATGCGGGCCACTCGATACATTCCCTTGTTGCGCAGCGGATCGTGCGTTTTCGGCACGACACCGCGGTCAGGCCCCCGTGCGGATACGGCACAGCCCTGGGCGTGCTAAGGGTCTGCGCCCCAGAAAGCGGTCGATGCGCGCCCTTGTTTTACTGACTGGTCTAACATTCTCCGTTGCTTTACCCGCTGCTGCGCAGGGGCGGGACGGCGTCTCTGGCCGCCTTCGGGGCGACTTGTCCCTCTCCGCGGAGGTGCTCGGCGGGGCCAGTGATACGGGCGCGTGGTCTGGCGTCGGATCGGTCGCGCTGCGGGCGCGCGCGCTGGACATGGTGGGCGTGGTGCTGGGCTACGACCGGGCTTTTTCGGCGTCGCGCTTCGACCATGCGTTTGCTGCGGTGGATTTTCGTCCGGCTTTCTTTGCTCGTTGGTCTTTCGATCTGGAGCGCGGACCGGGCTGGTTCGATCTCTTCCTGGACTCCATTGGCCTGGAGTTGGGTGCGGCGTGGGTGCGGCCGGGTTCGCGTGACGCGAGCGGCGTGGCCTACGTGTTGGGCGGTGGCGCGGACCTCCCGATTTATATCGGTGAGCGGAGTGCGTGGTCGCTGCGGGTGGCGGCCCGGTACGTCTCCGCGAAGCCCTGGGATGCGCAGGGGACGGGGCGGGACGACAGTGCCGTGGAGGCACTGGCGGGCGTGGTGTTTCGCACGATGGTGAACGCGGGCCTGACGCGGGTGCGATGAGCGCGCGGCGGATCATTGCGGGGGTAGTGTTGTTGCTGGCGTGCAATCGCGCGCCAGGGGAGACCCCCGAGGCGACGGTGGAGGCCTTTGCGCGGGCGGCGCAATCGGCGCGCAACGACAACACGGCCCGGCAGCGAATGTTCGGCCTGCTCTCGCAGCGCGCGCAAGACGCCCTCAACGACCGCGCGCAGCAGGCCTCGCAGCTTTCCGGGTGGGAACTCCAGCCCTGGGAGATGCTCGCCCCGGGGCGCATCCGGCTTCGATTGGATTTCGATCCTTCGTCGATGGCGTCGCGGGTGTCTGACGACCGTGCGGTGGTGACGGTACGGGGTACGGCCGGCGGGGTGGCGGACGTCCCACTGGTTCGCGAGGGCGGCCATTGGCGCGTCGATCTGATCCTTCCGACGGCGGAGGCCATCCGTCCCGGTGCTGGGGATGGCGGTGCCCTTCACACGCCGGATGCTTCTTCGCGCTGAGTCTCTGACGGCGGCTCTGGGGAAATTGCCGTCGTGGACGCTTCCGCCACGCGCCGGAGTGCTTCCGCCACCAACGGCAAGCCTTCGTTACCGCGGCAATTCAGTCATTTCTCGGCGACGACGGTCTCCGGCCTCCCACGGAAGGTCGGTAAAGTGCGGGAATTCGCGTATTTTTTCGTGGCGGAAGCCTTCGTGGCGGTGGCGGAAGCCTTCGTGTTCGTCCCGCGGGCGCTCTCTCGCACTGGGGGACGAACGGAGTGCGGCTCTTCCGTTCAGAATCCGTCGTCGCGGAGGCGTCGCACGAGGTCGCGATACAGGGCGATGTGATCGAAGCCGGAGATAAAGTCCGGGCCCTGGTGGGCGATCTGTCCGACTTCGTCGAAGTGGTCGGCGGGGTAGCAGCCGAGGAAGGTTCCCCAGCGGGCGCTGCGGACGGTGAGGAGGCCATCGTTGACGAGATGGTCGGGGTCGTTGCCTTCGAGGAAGAGGGTCAACGGGGCGATGAGCAGGAAGGCAACGTCCACCCGGGATGGCTGATTGGCAACAACCGCATCGCCGCAGACGGCGTGGCCATCGCGTCGATTGGAGCGCCCGGCGACGGAGTAGTACCGCACGCGCGCATCGTCGGGGTTGTGTGCATTGAAGACGATGGCGTCGCGTTCGGAGAGGGCGGCGAGGGTGGTGCGAATCTCCGCGCGCCCGGGGGCGTCGTTGTAGACGGCCCCGATGGCGGTCGCGGTGGCGTCGAGGATGCCGAGGTTGATGCCCGGGAGAAGGCCTGCGAAGGCGTCGCCGAGGCGGGTTCCGCGGTGTGGGGTGGCGACGGTGACGAGTGCGGCGACGCGGTCGCCCATTCCGAGGGTGGAGATGAGGTAGCGCGCATCGAGTCCCCCGAGGGAGTGCGCGATGAGAACGACCCTGGAGCGCCCGGTTTCGGCGAGCGCCTGTCGAATGGCAGCGGCGAGGACGGGAGCGCGGGTGGGCGGTGGGGCGAAGGGTGGGAGTTCGGGCTCATAGACGACCTCGCCGCGTCGCCGGAGGTCATCCGCGACGCGATAGAAGTACGTCAACGGGCCGATGCCCTGGAAGCCCGCGAACCCATGCACGAGGATGATGGGGAAGGGTCCGCGCTCGACGACGCCGGCTTCGGGGATGGGGGCGACGTCGATGGGGGGTGGGGTTTCGGCGTCGGGGGTGCGGTCTTCGGCGAGGTCGGGTACGACGCTCAGGTCGGGGAGAGCGGTTCTGGTGTCGCCGATATCGGAGTGGGTCACCGTGGTGCTCACTCCAGAGGAGCACCCGAGTAGGAGGATGACGCCGAGGGAGAGTGTTCGCACGGAGGTGATGGGGTGACGATACACCCATCGTTTGGGTTGTCTGATACCGTCCCCGCGCCATGGAACAATCCTCATTGAAGAAGACTCCGATCTACGACGAGCATCTCCGCGCGAAGGCCCGGATGGTTCCCTTCACGGGATACTCGATGCCGGTTCAGTACACGGGCCTGGTGGACGAGCACCACACGGTGCGCAAGTCCGCGGGCTTGTTTGATGTTTCGCACATGGGCGAACTGGTGGTGTCGGGTCCTGGCGCCACGCTCGCGGTGGACCGTCTTGTGACCAACGACGTGCAGGGTCTGATGGATGGTCAGGCGCGCTACACGGTGTGTTGCAACGAAGGCGGCACCATCCTTGACGACCTGATCATCTATCGGGTGGCGGCGGACAACGTGCTGGTGGTGTGTAACGCCTCCAATCGCGAGAAGATCGTGGGTCACTTCAATCAGCAGTTGAGTGCCACTCACGAGGTTCGGGATATTTCCGACGACACGGCCCTGATTGCCCTGCAGGGTCCGCGTGCGATGGAGATTCTTCGCAGCGGCGTGGCGGACGGTCGCGCCGAGGAGTTGCCTGCCTTTCATTTCGCCGACATGCCTGTTTTCAATGTGGACTGCACGGTGTCGCGCACGGGCTACACGGGTGAGGACGGCGTCGAGATCTTCTGTCCGCCGGGTGAAGCGGCTCGCATCTGGCGTTCGCTGATGGCGGCGGGCGAGTCGGCGGGGCTTCGTCCGGCGGGTCTGGGCGCGCGCAACACGCTGCGGTTGGAGTGTCGGATGGCGCTGTACGGCAACGACATCGACGACACGACCAACCCCCTGGAGGCTGGGCTCGGTTGGGTGGTTCGTTTCGACAAAGCGGACTTCATTGGACGCACCGCGCTCCTGGCCGTGAAGGAGGCGGGTCTTGCACGCAAGTTGGTGGGCTTCGAGATGACCGACAAGGCCATCGCGCGCGACCATTGGTGGGTGATCAATGACGCCGATGAGCAGGTGGGCATGGTGACGAGCGGTTCGCCTTCCCCGACCCTGGGGAAGAACCTCGGGCTCGCGTATGTTCCGGCGGGGTCGGCGGCGGTGGGTTCGGCGCTTCGGTTGCGCGACCCGGAGCGAGGGCGCATTGGCAACGCGATCGTCGTGAAGACGCCGTTTTACAAGCGCACCCGCTAAACGAAGCCGACCAGCCAGCCAGACTGCAGCGCGGCGAACATCGTCAGCGCGCAGAACAACAGCGCATCGATGCGATCGAGGATGCCGCCGTGCCCAGGCAGGATGGCTCCAGAGTCTTTGACCCCGGCGCTGCGCTTCAGAATCGACTCACACAGATCACCGATTTGACCGAAGGCCCCGGCGACGACGGCGAGTGCGATGCCTTGCGCGAGGGAGAGGGCGGGCAGAAAGGTGAAGTGGGCTACGACGCTACCGAGGACGGAGCCGAGGAGTCCGCCGAGGGCGCCGGACCAGGTCTTGTTGGGGGAGACGGCGGGATAGAGTTTGGGGCCGCCGAGGCCTTTGCCAGCGAAGTACCCGCCGGTGTCGCCCATCCACGCGAACATCATGGTGAGGAGGCAGAGTCCGCCGCCCTGGATGGGGGTTCCGAAGTTTCGCACGAGGGCGAGGGCGGCCATGGGGAGGCCGAGGTAGAGGGGAACCGTGAGAAGGGCACCATTGCGGGACAGCGCGGTGGCGATGGTGGTGGGTCGCGCGAGGGAGCCGAGGAGGGTGATGGGTGCGAGGGCGGCGACGCCGCAGGCGAGCCAGGTGCCGTGGATGGCGCCGAAGCGGGTGGAGACGAAGAGGGCGAAGGTTGCGAGGGAGAGGGCCATGCCGAGCCAGCGACCGGGGAGGTCATCGGGGTGGGTCATGGAGAGAAACTCCCAGGCGGCGATGAGCATCGCTACGCCGCAGAGGGCGAACCATCCGATGGGGGGTGCGACGTACAGGATGCCGAGGATGATCGGTATACCGACGAGCGCAGTCAGGAGCCGGACAGCGAAGTTGGACATGGCCCGAGGGTGTTTGTGTTGGAGACCAGGCCAAACCGTCGCTGCCGGCGTTGATAGGCGGCGATGGCTTGATAGAGGTGTTCGACCTGAAAGTCGGGCCAGAGGATATCGGAAAAGAAGAGTTCGCTGTAGGCCGCGCCCCAAAGAAGGAAGTTCGATACGCGCAGTTCGCCGCCGGTGCGAATCATGAGGTCCGGGGCGCCGTATCGCATGGAGGGGAGCAGCGCAGCGAGGCGCTCTTCGGTGACGTCATCGGGCTGAAGCTGCCCGGCGGCGACCTGGCGGGCGAGGGTGCGCGCGGCATCGACGATCTCTTCGCGCCCACCATAGGAGAGTGCGAGGGAGAGGGTCATTCCCTGATGGTTCTGCGAGGCTTCGGCGAGAAACTCGAGGGAGTCGCGGACGTGTGCGGGGAGGCGATCGAGGTTGCCGATGCCCCGCAGTTGGATACGGTTTTGAAGAATCTCTTCGCGTTCCTGGAGGAGAAACTCTTCGAGGAGGGTCATGAGCCCTTCGACCTCGTTGGTGGGGCGTCCCCAGTTCTGCTCGGAGAAGGCGTAGAGGGTGAGTTCCTGGACGCCCAATCGACGGCACGCACGAACGATTCGACGGACGGTGTGGCTTCCGGCCCGGTGGCCGACGATACGGGGTTTGCCGCGGAGTTCTGCCCAACGGCCGTTGCCATCCATGGTGATGGCGATGCGCAGGGGAAGGTTGGTTAGCTCGATGGTGTTCATGCGATGTCTCGGCCAGACAGCGGTGAGTTACTACGCGCTCTGCCGGTGTCGCAATGCACACGGGGATGGAGGGTCGTGATTGCCGGGTGAACGGTCACGTCTTAGCTTCCGTCGGCAATCATGGCCGAACAAGACCTGTATAGCGTGCTCGGTGTCTCTCGAGATGCCGATTCCGAGGCGATCAAGAAGGCGTATCGGGTGCTGGCATTGAAGTACCACCCCGATCGCAATCCCGGAAACAAGAAGGCTGAGGAGTCCTTCAAGGGCGTCAATCACGCCAACGAGGTGTTGAGTGATGCCAAAAAACGCAAATTATATGACGACTTTGGGGAGATGGGATTGCGCGATGGCTTCAACGCGGATGCCTATCGCCAATATCAGGCAGGCGGCGGCTCGCAGGGTGGCCGGGGATTCGAGGACATTTTCGGCGGTGGTGGCGCGGGTGGCCACGTCGATTTCTCGGACCTCTTTGCGCAGCATTTCCCGGGCGGGCGTGCCTCTGGGGCTTCGCCGTTTGGGGGGCGCGGACGAGCGGTTCGTGGGCGTGACGTCGAGAGCGAGGTCACCATCGGTCTGCCGTTGGCGGTTCGCGGGGGCGAGGTAACGCTGAGTGTGAGCGGCGAGTCGGTACGCGTACGGATTCCTGCGGGGGCGAAGGAGGGCACGCGAATGCGCATCGCGGGCAAGGGTGGACCTGCACCCGGAGGGCAACCCGGCGACCTGGTGCTGGCTGTAAAGGTCGAGGCCCATCCCTGGTTCTGGATCGAGGAAGACGATCTTCACGTTCGTCTGCCGGTCGCGCTGGTGGAGGCATGGCGGGGGACGAGGGTGACTGTTCCGACTCCCCAGGGGGATGTCACGCTGCGGGTGCCGCCTCACACGGTTCATGGTGCGAAGTTGCGGCTACGGGGGAAGGGCATCCCGGGGAGTGCGCGGCGTGAGGCCAGTGATTTGATGGTTCACATCGAGATCGCTCCGTTGCCAGAGACACCGGCTACCGAGGAGGCGATGAAGGTGTTGGAGACGGTTCAGCCGACGGCGGCGCGGGACGATCTACGGTTCTGACGTGGGACGGTGACGGGGCGACGAAGGCATCGCTGATGACTTTGTCGCGTCTCATCAGGTCGGCGGCGATGTTCGTGGACTTCGGCAGGGCGCGATGCGGATGTCACTCCTGCGAAAGTGGGCCTCTCGGGCTGTCTTCTCGCACCCTGGAGTGTTCTGAACGGCTCCGAGCGATCGGGGACCGACGGGGGTCATCGAACGCCCCCGGTGGTCGGTGCACCGGCGGGGAGTACCGGAATGGCAGGAGGAGCCACGGCACGCCCCGAAGTCCGCGGATCTGGGACGACGCAGATGCTCTGCGATTCTTTGCCGAGTGAGAGGCCTCGACGACGAGCGAGAGCCATCGGGAGGAATGTTTCACGTGCAACATGCCCCGCACCTCCTGGGATTCGGACCAGGCGATGCCCATCGCTCCTTCCGTCACGTACTCCGAGCGTCAGGAACCCCTCCGCAGATGCGCCAGGCGGAGACATTCGCGACGCAACAGATCGACGACATCGGCGGCTGGGTCGTGTCTTCGTTCGTGTCCCCAGAAGTATGATCTGTCGCGCACGGGCCGACCATGGGAGCCATACCCCCCCTCAGCCCTGTGCCGCGGGCTGATGGTTGACCTCTCTTCGGGGTCCCGGGTGGCCATCACCCTCCAGGCTGAAGCACAGGGGCTACCGGCGGGTGAAACTGAGGGGCGCCCAGGGAATCGGTGCGGGTCGAGTGCGATACAAGCGGGCCGGAGGGCTGAATCTGCTCAACGCGTTCAAGAGGCGCACCGGGCAGGTGAAAAATGTTCAGTCGATATCGATATCGCCATTCATGTCTGTATAAAAAATACCAGAAATGATTGCCGATACATTACCGACATCTAGGCAGTGTTTTTTCGTAGTCGGGAAGAGACGGCGTCCAGTGCCATGACCAGCGTGACCACCGCGGCGATAACCACGGTGACCTTCGCGTACTCCGCTCCTCGCATGTACGTCTGGAGCAAGAAGCCGATGCCCTGCGCACCCACCAGGCCGAGCACCACGGCGCCTCGCACGTTGAGTTCAAACCGGAATAAAGCCTGGGAAACAAAGTGCGGCGTGAACTGTGGCCAGATGCCCCAGCGCAGCACTTGCAACTGAGTGGCACCGAGGCTGCGCATCGCCTCGACGGGCCCCGGATCCATCGTCTCAAGCGTCTCGTAAAACTGCTTTCCCAATGAACCTACGGTGTGAATCGCCAGTGCACCCACTCCAGGAAAAGCCCCGGGACCATAGGCACTCACCAGGATCAAACCGATAATCAATAAATCAATAGAACGATTGAGGTTGCACGCAAAGCGAGCGGTCCGCCGCAGCAACCCGGAAGGCGTCACGTTCTCCGCCGAAAGCAATCCCAGGAGAAGCGCGAGAGGGATACCCCCGACTGTTCCGACCAGGGCGAGGCGCACCGTCAGAACCGTCGCCTCCATCACCTCTGCGACGACGTGACGGTCCGGGGGAAACATTCCGCGTAGAAACTGCCCGATGTCTCGCCAACCCTTGATGAAATCCGCCATCGGGATGCGCGCCGCGGTCGCCGCCCAGAGAAGGGCAAGAACGAACAAACCAAACGTCACCCAGCGCTGCGCCCGCGGTCGCCGCGAGAGCACACCCGCGCCAAGCAACGCCGCACCCAGAAGCAGCGCGCCGAAGATCTGCATCGAGCGCGGGTCGTCGAAGCGCCCGGAGCGCGCACGGTTCTGCTCGTCGCGGGTCGCCCGAAATGCGCGACGTACAAGGTCGTATTGACGGATGTCCGATAGGACAAAGCCGTCAGTGCTGTTCAGGCGACGGAGAATCGCGCGGCCCTCCTCGGATTGACCCATCGCCATCAGAGACGAACTCACCGAACGAACCAGCAACGGGTGCTCGCGTGCGAATGTCTCCGTGGTCACGATCGCGTCGCTCGGTACCGGCGGCGAATACATCAACGGCCGCAACCGAGGCCCCGGCCGATTGGCCAGATAACGAGTCCACGCGCCCGTGTGCTCGGAGGGCGGGTCGGCCCACACCGCGGCAGCGTCGATCTGCCCGCGCTGTACAGCAATCACCGCGGCGTCGTGCTGGCCCGCGAACACCTGACGCGCGAAAAATGTCGATGGATTAAACCCACGCTGCAACAACAGATACCGCGGGATGACGTACCCACTCGTGGAAGTCGGGTCGATCCAGGCGATGCTGCCACCGTGGAGGTCTTCAATCGAGTGGAAGCGAGAGTCCTCACGAACAACGAGAGCAGAGTAATAGGTCGGCTGCCCGCGCCGCACCTGAGTGAGCAATACGCGAACACCGAAAAGCCGCTCAGCCAACACCAGTGGAGAAGGCGTCAGCCAGCCGAAGTGCACGTGACCCGAGCGCATCGACTCGACCAGAGTGGTGTAGTCGAGCGTCACCGTCGCTCGAACCGGGATGTGTATGCGCTGCGAGAGGTCGCGCGCGAGCTCGTCGGCGGAGCGCTGCAGGGTCTGCGCATTCTCCGCGGGGTTGAAGCCCAGAACGATCTCCGGAGGCAGGTTTTCCTGCGCGCGTGCCACGCGGGGAAGCACTCCCGACAGCAGCGCGGCCAGGAGGAGGCGGCGAGGGTTCAATGGTCCTCCGGGAGCGAGGCGAGGGGAGCCGCGTAGATGGCCTCGACGGCCTCATCGGATAACTCACTCGCCGGCCCATCGTGAATCAAGCGACCCGCGGAGAGTCCAATGATCCGATCGGCGTAACGGCGTGCGTGCTCAATCGTGTGGACATTGACCAGCACCGGCACGCCACGGGTTTTGCCATAGTCTTTGAGCATCGCCAGCACCGTCGCCGCCAGGTTGGGGTCGAGCGATGCCGTCGGCTCATCCGCGAAGATCGCCGCAGGCTCTTGTGCGAAGGCGCGCGCCACCGCCACCCGTTGCTGCTGCCCGCCCGACAACGAGCGCACCGGGGTGTCGATCTTGGCGGACAGACCGACCTCCGCCAGGCAACGACGCGCGACGGCGTGGTCGTGCGGAGTCCAGAGTCCGATGAGCCCGCGCAACCAACTATTGTGGGAAATACGCGCGATAAGAACGTTTTCCAGCGACGTGTACGAACGCACCAGATTGAACTGCTGAAAGACAAACCCTGCCCTGGCCCGGGCTCGCGCGAGGGCCTGACCGCGGGCCCCGGTGACCTCGAGGTCACCAATAAACGATCGCCCGGAGGTGGGCTCCACGAGTCGGCTGGCGCAGCGCAAGAGCGTGCTCTTGCCAGCCCCGGAGCGGCCGAGAATCGCGACGAACTCCCCCGCGGGCACCTCGAGGCTGACGTCGTCCAGGCCGACGGTTCCGTCAGGGAAGACCTTGCGCAGGGACTCGAGGCGTACCGCGGCGGTCATCGCTCAGAGAGAGAAATCAGGGACGCGTACGCAGCCCGACTCAAGCGGCGGAGCGCCCGGAGCCGACTGCGTATCGAGCAACACCGCGTGGCTGGATGGCCAGCGTTGATGAAAGAGATTGCAGTTGCCAGGCTCGTTTTCGAAGGTCGCTACGATGGTGCCCAACTCACTCATCGGGTCGAGCATGCGGCGCTTGAAACGGGTGTCGTCTTCCTCAAAAGTGGGCTTGAGCACCAGTTCGACGCGCGGTTGTCCAATGGGGAAGCCGTCATCGCGGAGGGTGCGCACAGTGCCCACCAGCATGCCGGGGATGTCCCGGCCGGTCAGGTAGACCACCGTCGCGCCGCGATGAAAGCAGCGCTGCACAAAGGGCGCGGCGCCCCGCACAGGCACGTCGTCGGCGCACGCCGTGTCGGTGAAAAACCGGCTGAACCATCGGGCCTTCGCCAGATTGATCACCTCTTCCGAGACACCCCGGGGGCGGAGCGTGTCTTCCAGTCGATAGCCGAGATCACTGAAAACTATCGTGCGGAGGATGTTCGCGTCGCGGTCGTGCTCGGGCGGCAGCGCGGCGGCCAGCGCGTGCACGATGCGGATGGTGCGGTGGCGGTTGTCGTAGAGGGTTCCGTCGAGGTCGAAGATGACGACCGGGCGCTCGCCGGCGCGGTGGCGGGTGTCAATCTCGTCGAGGATCGTCTGCAGCAGGTGATTCACGCGCGCGTCCATACACGGGATCGCGGGAACCTTCTATGGCCCGCCACGGAGCCGCGACTGCGAGGCTGGACTCGGGAGCGAACCCAGGGCAATGGCCACGTTGGTGTACGCCGGATCGTTGGTGACCTCCTCGGTCACCCAGGACGGGCGCACGAAGTCCTCATCGGGCTCGTCGAGTTCGACTTCCGCGACCCAGAGGCCCTCGTAGCGGTCGTGGAACTGATCGAGATCCCACACGTGGTCGCCCACCAGGACGCGGAAGCGGGTCTTGCGCAAGGACGCCACGCAGAGCAGCACCATCGCCCGCGCGTCATCGACCGGAATCGCGTACTCGTACTCCGCGCGCATCAAGCCGCCGGGGCCCTTCACGGTGATCCACGCCTCCGCGGGGAGCCCTGGACGCTCGCTCACGCGCACCCGCACCGTCGGCGAGAGCGAGAGGTACCCCTGGACAAACCGGGAGCCCTCCCGCAGCGCCTCGCGAGGAAGGCACGCAACGTCCACGAGGAACTTTCGCTCGATCTCGGTCCCCATATGTCGACCCGGACGATACATACCCTCGGGGCAGGGGTGTGAAGCTTTTCCCTCGCAATCGTCGGAGGTGCGATGCTCCGCGCCATCAACGCCATGGAACATCTTCCCCAATGGGCCCGGGAACTACTCCCGATTGTCGCGCTGCTCGCCGTCATCACCCTGGTGGTGTCGCGGCTACCACAGAGCGACCTGCAGCACTCCCCGGCGTTTCGCGCGCGCCGCGTTCGCAACTGGCTGCCGGTAGGGCTCACCTACGCGTTTCTTTACATGGCAAGGTATAATCTCAACGCCTGCATCGGCCCGATCACGAACGCGAACTCCCTCTTCGAGAAGGACGCCTTCTCGCACATCTACTTCTTCGGGACGCTCACCTACGGGTTCTCGTTTCTCATCAACGGCCCGCTGACCGATCGCATCGGGGGCAAGCGCACCATTCTCCTCGCGGCAGGCGGCGCGCTCGTCGCCAACGTGCTCATGGGCCTGCTCGTGCTCCGCGCGCAGAACTACGGGACCGTGCTCCCGCAAAACCGCGGTGCGCTGCTGGTCCCGTTTTACTTCCTCTACTCGCTCAACATGTACTTCCAGAGCTTCGGCGCGGTGGCGATCGTCAAGGTCAACTCCGCGTGGTTTCACATGAAAGAGCGCGGCACCTTCGGCGGCATCTTCGGGATTCTCATCTCCCTCGGGCTCTACTTCGCCTTCGACTGGTGCAGCTTCATCCAGCGCAGCCTCGGGACGCAGTACGTCTTCTTCATCCCCGCAGCGATGCTCGCGGTCTTCGCCGTGCTCGACCTCACCCTCGTCAAGGACACCCCTGGCGGCGCCGGACACGTTGACTTCGACCTCGGTGACGCGTCGTCCGGACCGATGGGGCAGAAGCTCCCGCTCGGCGAGATCGTGAAGCGCATGGTGCGCAGCCCCGCCATCATGACCATCGCAGCCATCGAGTTCTGCAGCGGATACCTGCGCAACGCGATCATGCAGTATTACAAGCCCTTCACGAAGGACGTGCACCGCGCGGCGGACTTCGTCGCGGGGCACTGGGGCCTGCTTCTCTGCATCGCGGGAATCACCGGCGGCATCTTCGCGGGGATCATCTCCGACCGGGTGTTTCAGTCCCGCCGCGGCCCGGTGTCGGCAGTGCTCTACGGAGCCATGATCGCGGGCGCAGGGATGATGTTGGTAACCCTCGGATCGCCGGCCGTCGGGTGGGTGGTGGTGCTGATGTCCATGGCCATCATCGGCGTCCACGGGATGCTCTCAGGCACCGCGAGCATGGACTTCGGCGGCAAGCGCAACGTCGGCGTGGTGGTCGGCGTGATCGACGGATTCGTCTACCTGGGGACGGCAGCGGAAGCACTGGTGCTCGGTCACGTGCTGCCGAAGGGCGGACCCGCGGCCGATCCCGCCAACTGGTGGACCTGGCCGGTGGCGATGCTCCCGGTGGCGTGCATCGGGTTCATCCTGGCGCTGCGACTGTGGAACGCGACGCCACAGCGATCGGCCGCCGCGGGGCACTGAGCGACTATCGGGGGGGTGGTGGTTCCCATCGCTTCTCGACGACAGAACCAACCCCCGATTGCACGTTGACCTGCACCTTTTGCGAGGGCAACGAGAGCACGCGCGATGAAAGACGCCGAGGCACGAAAGTCGTGGGTGGGACCTCGGTCGGCGGACGCTGGCTGAGCCAGTAGGCGACCACCAGAAAACTTACCAGGATGAGTAATCCGCCGCCGACCAGGCTGGGCACCCCGCGACGACGCCAGGCCGGGAGAAGCGAGCTCTGGTAGCCGCGGTGGGAGGCGCTGTTGAGCGACGATGGCCCGAGCTGGAGCGGCCGGTGGGTGCGCGCCGTGAGCAACGGAATCGGCGTATCGGTGTCGGGCCCCGGGGAAGTCTCCGGGTGCAAAGCGCGGGGGAGAAAGCGCTCGGTGTTGAGGAGCGTGGCCTCCTCGCTGAGATCAAGGTCCGAAGGGTGGCGCGTGTCGGGGACGAGCTCGGCGGCGGCGGAGTTCTCGAGGTCAGTCGGGTCGATGGGCGCGCTGTGCCACACCTCGGAGACCTCCTCCATCGGAGCCTCGGGGTGTGTCGTGCGCAGCAGCCGATCACGGACCGCGATCTGCTCGGCGAAGAGCGAGTGCATGTATTCGCTGACCTCGCCGGCGCCCGTCGGCATGCCGGTGGTGGCGAGCCATTGCTCGAGGGCGCGCGCGAAATCCAGGGCGGTGTGGTAGCGGCCATCGCGGTTGCGATCGAGGGCCTTCAACACGATGGCGGCGAGCGTCGGGGGGTAGTCCGAACGGAAGCGCACCGGTCGCGGGACGTCGTCGTGGAGGACGGCGTAGACGGTTCCTGCGTCGGTTTTGCGGCGGAAGAGCCGACGGCCGACGGTGACCTCCCAGAGCACCACGCCGAGCGACCAGATGTCCGCGCGACGGTCCACAGGCTCTTCGCGTAGCTGCTCCGGGCACATGTACGCGATCTTGCCCTTGAGCTCGCCCGCGACGGTGAGGTCTTGCGACTGAGATTTGGAGCGCGCGACGCCGAAATCGACGATCTTGGTCGGGCCTGCGTAGGTGACGAAGATGTTCTCCGGGGAGACATCGCGGTGCACAACACCGGCGTTTTCACCCGATTGGAGACGCAACTCATGGGCGGCGTGCAGACCGCGCGCGGCGTCGGCCAGGATGCGCGCGACCATCAAGTAGGGCGGCGGATGCTGGTTGCTCCAACCGGTGCGCGCGACGACGCCGAAGGTCTCGCCGTGCAGGTACTCCATCGCAATGAACCACGTGCCGTGCTCTTCGCCGAAGTCGAAGACGGAGCAGAGGTTCGGATGGTCGAGCCGTGACGCCAGCCGCGCCTCGTCGAGAAACATGTTCACGAAGCGCCTGTCGTTCGCGATGTGCGGATGGATCGTTTTCAGGGCGATCCATTTTGCAAAGCCCGCGGAGCCGCTCAGTTGCGCGAGGTAGACCGACGCCATGCCCCCTTGCGCGATGTGGTAGCGGAGTGCGTATCGACCCAGTCGTCGCACACCCGCGCTCGACGTCGGTCGCAACGGAACGGTCGCCATCCAGTGCGCAGATTAACAGTCTGCGCAAAGTTGGGACAGTTGCGTGTGCGCAACACCTGGTGCGAATTTCGGGGCTGATCAGGCGTCGAGCTTGAGCAAGCGGGCGGCGTTGCCGCGGAGCAGCGCGCGGCGGGCGACGTCGTTGCCTTCGGTAGCGATGAACACCTTCGCGAGCCCGATGGCCTGGTGATAAAAGGGCCAGTCGGTGCCGAACATCACGCGGTCGGCGGGGGCCTCTTCGACGAGCCGACGCACGTTGCTCACGGACTGCGACGCGATCTCCAGCCACGCGTTGGGGTAGCGCTTCGCGTACCCGATGGCGGTGTCCATCTGGAGAGCGCCGGAGTGGCCGAGCACGAAGGTCGTACCGGGGTTTTCTGCGATGGCCTTCTCGTAGTGGCGAACCTGCGAGAGGTAGCGCCCGAGCGGGGGCTCGATGTCCACCGGGCCGCAGTGCCAGAACACCGGGATGCCACGCTCGCCGCAGAGTCGGTAGAGCTTCATGGCGCGGCCGTCGTCCGGGCGCACCAGTTGAACCGTCGGGTGCACCTTGATACCGCGCGCGCCGAGGGCGATTTGACGGTCGAGTTTCTCTTCCATGTGGCGCGTGTACGGGTGCACCGAGCCGAACCCGATGAGCCTCTGGTCGCCGCGAATGGCGTTGAGCCAGGTGGTCGCGTTGTCGGAGAGCACGGGCCAGTCGATGGGCAGCAGCACCGACTGTGCAACCCGCAGTTCGCCCATCTCTCGGGTGAGGTTGGGAACCGTGTGCGTCTCGTGCATCCCCGGGGTGCCGAGGGCGCCCAGGGAGAGGTCGCGCTCCATCCGGCGGAGGTCGTCGGGGAGGAAGTTCTTGTTGACGTAGACGTCGAGGTCGAAGGCGCGGTCGTCGGGGAGGTAGTGCTCGGTCTTCGCGTGCCCGCGATGAAGATCAACCTGGTTGCGCCGCACGAAGGCCAGCGCGAGGTGCGTGTGCGTGTCGATGGCGGTGCCGACGGAGGGGTCGCTCACCACCACGCGGCCGTCGCGCATCTCAAACCACGGGAGCTTCGTGAGGTCGCGCAGGGAGCCAAAGCGGGTCGGGTACATGGGTGTGCAGATACGCGTATCAGATGGGTGCAACAACGTCAGCGCCGGGGCGGTCGTGGTCCGTGATACGCAATGGGAATGCGCATTCCCGGGAGGCTCGCTGAGGTCGTATCGCTGCTTCGGCTGTCGTTGATGGCCGTCGTGGTCGCGGGGTGCAGCGGCGGCGGTTGCTCGTCCTGCGCGGGCACCGGACTCGGGCCGATCGCAGGGGGTTATCCCGTGACGCCGGAGACGCGGATCGCGCGGGCGCTGCAGATCCGGGTGACCGACCAGGGACTGCGTAGCGTGTCGCTGCTCGGGGGCGACCTGCTGCTCGGAGCCACCGGTGGGAGGCTCCCGATTCCGTTGGTCAATGGCAACTTCGGCGTCGGGCGCTATGTGGTGTGCCGCGACGGTAGCTGCGGGCTCGAACTCGTGCTGCCCACCTCGCCGGCGCCTCTCGAACTTTTTTTCGTTGCGCCCGATCGCATCGAGGTGCGGGCGCGCATCGGGTTTCGCGGGGTGATTCCGCTGCGCACGTGCACGCTGTTCTGTAACGCGATGTGCGGCGGGTGCGCGGACGGCATCGACACCACGCTCACCATCGACACGGCGCGAGGCGCGCGGCAGTACATCGGGCTACGCACGGCCATCGCGATTCGGCGGGACACGCACGCCGAGCGGCGCAACTACTACCGCGCGGAATTGGTGCCCGCGATGGGCGCCACGGCGGTCGTCGAGGAGACGCCCGGGGAGGGCTTCGACGACGCCTGGGTGGGCTGCTCCGGTGGTGGCCTCTGCGGGCTGCTCCCTGTCCTGCGCGGCACCATCAGCGGGGCCTTCCGCGGGGCGCTCAGCGGGGCGCTCGGGCCCATCCAGGATGCCCTCAGCCAGACCTCCGCGCCGACGCCGCCGGGATGCCCCACAGGGACGCGCGCAGACGGGGCGCGTTGTCGATACACAGACGGGGCGCTGGTGCCGTCGCTGCTCGGTGTCGAGCTTGCGGGCAACGTCGGCGGATTACTGGCATCGGTAAGCCCAGGGGTGCGCGCGCAGTCGGCGCTGGTGATCGCCGCGGGGGACGCCACGCACGACGCGGAGGTCAGCGCACAGGGGATGACCCTCAACGTCTTCGGGGTGGCACAGTCGCAGTCGCACAACGCGTGCGTCCCGCGGTTGATGGAGCCGGCGGTGGCGGAGGTTCCGCAGTGGGCGGCGCTGCGGCAAAACGCGGTGCCGGGGGGCACGCGGGTGTCCGACCTCGCGGTGGGGCTGTCGGAGACGTACCTCAACCACGCGCTGTTTCAGTTGTGGGACGCGGGCACCTTCTGCCTCGGAGTGACCAGTTCGCTCTCCCAACAACTCTCCTCGGGGACATTTACGGTGATCGTCCCGTCGCTGCGAAACGTGCTGTTTCCTGCGGCGTCGGACCCGGTGGCGCTGCTTCTGCGTCCGCAGCGTCCGCCGACCGTGGGCCTATCGACGGGCGCCGATCCGACGCTCACGCTGCGCTTCGAGCGGCTCGCGCTCGACGTGATGGTGTGGTCCGAGGAGCGCTACGTGCGAGCCCTCACGGTGACCACGGACGTCTCCGCGCCGCTCACGTTGCTGCGCGATGCAGGGGGATTACGCCCGTCGCTCGGAACGGTGCGCACGTCGGCGACGGTGGTGACCGGGTCGGCGCTGGTGAGCGACCCGAACGCGCGGCTGGCGGTTTCCTTCGACGCGCTGCTAGGCACCGCCGTGGGGATGCTGGCGGGGAGCATTCCGACCATCGCGCTCCCGGCGATTCCGGTGCCGGGTGCGATGGGAATGCCCGTCGGCACGGTGAATATCGAGCTGCCCGAAGGAGGGGTGCGCGGCGTGGAAGAGAGCGGATCGCGCTTCCTGGGGTTGTTTATGGACCTGCGGTACCGGCGTGCGACGCGGCCGAGCGTGGCGGTGGCGGAGACGGAGGCCGTCGTGCTCGGGGCCGACCCGGTGAGCGACAGCGCGCGGGTGCGGGTGCGGGTGGCGCCGGGTGCATCCGCGGTGAGCGGACAGGCGCACGAGTACGCGACGCGGGTCGACGGAATGACCTGGTCGCGGTGGGCATCGGGACCGTGGCTGGACGTGACGGCACCGACGTTTGCGATGGTGGGAGAGCACCGGGTGGAGGTGCGCGCGCGGGTCGTGGGTGACCCGGAGAGCGCTGATCCGACACCGACGGAGTTGACCGTAGAGATGGCTTCGGCCGCGAGCGCGGTGCCCGTGGTGGATGCGCCGCCGCGGGTGGTGCCGAGCGCGGAGGCCGTGGAGTTGATACGCGGTGGGCGCACGACGGACGCGGGCACTGCGGGCTGCGGCTGCGGCGTTGTGGGTAATGGGAGAAGTGGAATGAAGGAAGTGGGCTGGACGCTCTGGGGATTGGCAGGAGTGGGAATGGCACTGGGTCGCCGTCGGCGAAAGCGTGGATAAGCGATATCGAGAGAGAGGCGCGCGGGCCTCCCTTTGATCAGGGCAGACAGCGGGCGTCGTGCAGCGGCGCGGCGCGGCCTTCGGAGATCGTGACGTAGCCCCGTCCGTCGGCGTGCCACCCGACGGCCTCGCCCTGAATCTCTGTTTGCAGCAGCATCCGCGTGGGCGTCGCCTGGAAGATGTCTTCCCAGGAATCATTCTCCCCGACACGGAATTCCCACAATCGATTGTAGGTGCGTACCAGCAATCGCCGCGCGCACGGGTGGATGTCCGCCCCGGTGACCAGCGGATCTCCCATGTTTGGAAGCGCGAGCGCTCCGACGCGCACCAGCGTCGCGGTGCTGCTCGAGCGAAGCGGCTGCGGAAACCGATACACCTCCGACGACCCTCTGCTCACCTTCGTGATGACGTAGACCTCGCCTGTATCGGGTCGCACTGCGAGGGACTCTGAGTTATGCGCGCCATCGGGATACACGAATACGAAACGCTCCCAGTTCACTTCAATCTGCTGCGCGGGGCCGGGCTCCACGATCGGCTGCGCGACTCGATACACGACATAGCTCGAGCGCACGCTGTCGTTGTCGCCGATGTCACCGAGGTACACGCATTGCCCCGTGGGACAGGGGCCTACTGCGATGTCTTCCCAGTCCACCGCGGTGGCGCCATTGAGCCCATAGGTGCCGCGCCGGGCTCCTGTTCCGTCAATGGAGAAGAAGCGCGCGGTGTCTCCAGAGTCATTGTGGACAAAGTACACGCCAGGCTGCGCTCGGCTCTCTGCGATACCCGACAACTCATTGAGTTCAACGGACGCGACGGTGCCCACGGTCGCAGGCTCCGCTGGAGTCGCGCACACGCCACACGCTGCCACCGTGGCATCCCCCATGACCGGAGCGACATCCACCGCGATCGTCGAATCGTCGCCTGCGTCCGTGATGAGCAGAATGTCTGCCGTCGCGCCGTCTCCCTCCAGCGCGGTCTCCTCGCTGCACCCGGCCAGGACAACCGCGACCCCGAGACCCTTCCAAAACGCTAGCGACATCGCCTCGTTGTATCAGCCACCCCGCCTTCGCACACACGCCGATGTCATCTGCGATCGCCTTGCCCCGTGTGCGCGCGTGCCGTACATGTGCGCAGCCATGAACCACTCCTCGTCGGCCCGTTCGCTTGCCCTCGGATTGCTGCTCGCGGGCTGTCAGGTGGGCGCCGATCTGACGTCTGCCGACGAGACTGCGGCGGAATCCGTCACTGTCCGCGCCGACGGGTACTTCATCGCCGAGCACGACAATCGCCGGTGCGCGTCGCCGATCTGTGGCGGCTACTGGGTCTCGCCGGTCAACGCCTCCTCCGCGCGCTGCGTCGATGGCTCCACCGCGGCGCGCTGCTACGTCGCCGCCCTCGATCTCGCGGCGCTCGGTATCGGCGTGACCTCCCTTGACGGCGCAGTGATCTATCGCGGACGCATCGCCGCCGCGACGGACCACGCCTACGGGCGTTTCGTCGCGACGGAGGCGTGGCGCTCGGCCAGCGGCGCGGCCCCGACGGCGAGCGTCGTGCGCGTGTCTACGACTGGCACGATGTGTACGTTTCTGCCTTGCACGGCGCTTAACGTGCAGCGGCTCAACAGCACCACGCGGCCGCTGCCTGTGGTGGGCGTAGACCTCTCGCGGCTCACCCTCGAGGCCACCGCCCGCGACCACGTTCTCGGCGACGCGACCCGCGATGACGGCGTACTCGTCGCAGGCGTGCGCACGACGGCGCCGGGCAACCCCGCTACGGAGAGGGTTCCGGTGTTGCGAGCGAGGGAGGCGTTTGTGAGGGTGACGGCCCCGACGCCGACGGGCCTCTGCGGTGCGGGCCTTCAAGGCGCGCTGGCGAGCGCCACCGAGCGGCTGTTGTTCACCTCGGAGACCGACGCGCCCTTCACGTGGTTTGCGCGTGACGCGGTGCGGGTAGTGCCTTCCAACGCTTCGCTGCTGAGCCATCTGGCGCTACCGGCATCGACCCGTGTTGAGCGAATCACCGTCGAGCAACTGCTGCGCGGCGTCGTCGTCGAGGACGGATCGCTCGCCGATGCCCATCGCGCCGCCCGCTTTCGGCAGATGGTTCAGACCCTCCACGGGCAACTGACGGGGCTCACGGTGTTTCGCGTGGGCGAGGTGCAGATTCGCATCTTCATCCTCGGGCGCACCCGCTGCGGCACCCTCGCGGGCCTCGAGACTCTCGCAGTCGAGACCTGACAGATCCGTGAAGTCCGGGTCGGCGTTGCGCTAGGGTGACGGCCGTGAGCGACGACATGCGGGCCACCCTCGAAGCGCTGTCCAAAGGCACCGTGCAGCCGGTCTATGTGCTGGGCGGCAACGAGTGGCTGCTGGTTTCGCGGTGCATGAACGCCGTGCGCACCGCCGTGGTCGGCACCGGGCCGCGGGGCCTCTCGGAGGACATCTTTGATGGTGATAGCGCCACCATCAATCACATCCTCGGAGCGTGCCGCACGCTGCCGATGATGGCCAAGCGGCGTCTTGTGACGGTGCGCTCCGCCGAGGAGATGGCCCAGAAAATCAACGACAAGGACCAGAAGGAGTTCTTCGCGTACCTGGCGGCGCCGGAGCCGACGACGGTGCTTCTGCTGGTGGCGACGAAGTTCGACGCGCGCCGCACCTGGGTCAACGAGGCGAAGAAGCACAAATGGCTGGTGACGTGCAGCGTGCCGACGGACGATCGTGAGGCCGATCCGTGGCTCACCCAGTGGATCAACGGGGAGATGCGCGCACGGAAGATCACCGCGGAAAACGGTGTGGTCGAGCGCCTCGTGGCCTGGATCGGCCCAGAGCTTGGCATGCTGTCCGACGCTCTCGAGCGGCTGTCGCTCTACACTGCTGGTGCGGCGATCACGATGGCGGCGGTGGACGCGCTGGTCACTCCGGTGCGGGAGATCGGGAGTTTCGACTTGTCCGACGCGATCCTGATGCGCGACCTGCCGACGGCGCTCGCCAACATCGCGCAGTTGCGCACGCAGCGGGGCGAGGCGCTGATGATCCTCGGGTCGCTGGGCTACTCGCTGCGGCTGATGGCGCGCGCCAAGCAGATGTTGTCGGTGAACCCCGAGGTCAACCTCTCCAGGGCCGTGTTCATGCACGGCAAGCCGCCCGGGTGGCTGGCCAACGCGGCGCGGCGCTGGACGGTTCCGCAGGTGCACCGTGCGTTGCGTGTGCTGGCGGCGACGGATGCGGCGCTCAAGGGCACCAAGGGCTCCGCGATGGGCGTCCGCCCGGTGGGGGATTTCCGTGTGCTGGAGGAGTTTGCGATGACCCTGTGTGCCGGCGCGCCGGGCATGGGCGAGCTTCCGGGTTAGAGCGGCTCGACGGAGCCGTACGAGCGATCGCGGTAGACGAGGGCGTCGCCCGGGGGGCCGAGATGCAGTGCGGTGACGTCCCCGAGTACGAGGGTGTGGTCGCCCGCATCGACGAGTTCGCGCACGGTGGCAGAGAACGCGCCGAGCGCCCCATTCAGTAGCCCGACGCCGGCGTGGTCGCGCACGATGGGGAGGTCGCTCCAGAGGGAGTTGCGGCGCTCGTGTGGCTGCGCGAAGGCGTCCGCGAGCGCGCGCTGATCGCGGGAGAGCAGGCTGACCGCGAAGGCCCCGGCGCCCCGAAGCATGGCCGCAGCGCTCGATGATTTCGTCGCAGACACGAGCACGATGGGCGGATCGATGGACACCGTAAGAAATGCCGTCGCGGTGAAGCCGTCATCGGGTCGCTCGGCGTCGTCGGAGCGCACGGTGACTACGGTGACGCTGGCGGCCCACAGTCGCGCGAGGCTGCGGTAGCGCTCGCCGTCGCTCGGGGCGAAGGTCTCAAACGCGTTGGAATCAGCCATTCCGCTGAATCTCGGCGGCGTCCACGAAGCCACCATGCTCGACGTCGAGAACGCGGATGCGGGTCTGATAGAGGTCGTAGATCCAACCGTGGAGATGCACCTTGCCGGCCTCCAGTTTCTCGCGCACGACGTCGTAGGTGATGAGGTTTTCGAGGGCCTGGATGACGTTCTCCTCGACGCCGCGACGCCAGAGGGCATCGGGTTCGTCGCCGAGCTTGAGCGCCCGGCGAACCGCGGGGGCGAGGCCGTCGAGCCACTCGCAGAGCGAGGGGTGCTTCTCGCGCATGGGAGTGATGTCGCCGAGCGCGGCCTTCACGCCGCCGCACCCATAGTGGCCGCACACGATGATGTCGGGCACCTCGAGGGAGCCGACGGCATAGTCCACCGCGGCCCCAACGCTGGAGTCGACGTGCGCGAGGTTCGGAACAAAGTTGGCGATGTTGCGCAGTACGAAAAGCTCGCCGAAGCCCGCACTGGTCAGATACTCGGGAACCACGCGGGAGTCCGAGCATCCGATAAAGAGAGCGCTCGGGCGCTGACCATCGTTAGCGAGGTGTTGCAGGTACTCGCGCTCGTGAAAGAAGCGACTTTGGAAGAGTCCGTGGCCTTCGAGGAGGGAGTTGGTCATGGCAGTTCTTTCGATGCCTCTGGAGCGATGAACGCTCTGAGGTTTTGTTCGATCGTGGTGCAGAAGCGGTCGAGCGGGAGGTCATTGTCGTCGATGCCGAAGGGCTCCTCGATCTCCACGCCAATCTCCTCGATGCCCAGGAGGATGTACGCCACGAGGAAGGTCACCGGCACCGTGAGCCAGCCGAAGTACTGCACCAGCGCCAGCGGGAGGGTGCCGCAGTAGATCGCGAGCGCGCGCCGGAGGTGCACGACGTATGCGAAGGGCAGCGGGGTGCGCCTGATGCGCTCGCACGCGCCGATGGAGTCCACGAGCACCTGGATGTTCTGCTCGATGATGGACTGCTGAACATCGGTGATGAGCCCTCGGCGATGCCCATCGGCGATGCCCTGCGAGAGGGCCACGGCGATGGCCAGCGGGGCGTGCTGGGCGTGCGTGAGGCGGTCTGCCTCCGCGGGGTCAAGTTCGGCGGCGACCGGACCGATCCCGTGCTTACCTCGCAAGGTACTCATGCAGGCGTACGGATAGGCGATGCCCAGGCGCACGAGGCGGTTGACCAGGGCGGCATCCGCCGCGAGGAGGGCCGTGGCGGAGCGGGCAAGGTTGCGCGACTCGTTGACGATGGAGCCCCAGATCTTCCGCGCCTCCCAGAAGCGGTCGTAGGAGGCGTTGGTTCGAAAGACCAGCAGCAGGCTGAGGGGCGTGCCAATGATGGCGTGCCCTTTGTCCGTCAACTCGAACTGGTGAAACCGAAAGTGGATGAGGGTGACGATGGTGGCGGCGAGTGCGCACAGCACCGCGCGGTACCCGATGGCGAGGGCCATGGAGCCTCGGACATCGAAGAAATGGTCCCTCCAACTGTGTGGTTCGTAATCGATCACGGTTGCACTCTACACAACCTCTGCCGGACGTGACGTGGGCGTTCGCTGCGTGCACAGTGCCGCGCGGAGGAGCCAGGAAAGCACCCATGACCGACATCGCAATACCCCACCGCGCCCCATGGAAGACCATGCTTGTTCCGACGGACTTCTCGTCGGGCTCCCGCGCCGCCCTCAGCCTGGCGGCGGACCTCGCGAAGGTCCACGGCGCACGGTTGGTGGTGCTGCACGTGGCCGAGCTACTGCCGGGCCTCACGGCGGACACGGTGGTTCACGCGGAGGGTGGCGGCGCGCCGATGCGTCTGGAAGATTTCCACCGCGCCCAGACCCTCGCGTGGATGGAGCAGGACCGGGCCCTCGCCCACACCCGCGACGTGCCGGTAGAGTTGGTCTTCGTGTTGGGGGCAGTGGTGTCCGTGGTGCTCGCCGAGGCCGCGCAGCGTCACGCCGACGTGATCGTGATGGGCACGCACGGGCGCAGCGGGCTCGCGCACCTGGTGATGGGCAGCGTGGCAGAGCGGGTGCTGCGGCAGTCGCCGGTGCCGGTGCTCACGGTGCGGGTCCCCGACGCGACTTGAGGGCATTGAGTTTTCTTCAGGTCTGGGAGACGGTGAAAGCAGACATGTTTGATCCGTCCAGCGTACTGACATCTCTGGGTTGGAGACATCGGGTGGCTCGTCCATGAGCGAGCCCATCAACGCGTCACCTGACATTTTCCTGCCGTCAGGCGCCACGTCGCGGGTCGGTCAGTACGAGCTTCTTACGCTCCTGGGTAAAGGGGGGATGGGCTATGTCTACCTGGCCCGGAAGATGGGAAGCGGTGGTTTCGAGCGCCTCGTGGCGATCAAGGTCATGCACCGCAACATCGCCGCGGACGAAGACTTCGTGCAGATGTTTTTGGACGAGGCGCGGCTGGCGGCGCGCATCCACCACCCCAACGTGGTGCCCATCCTGGACCTGGGCAACGACAACGGGCAGCTCTACATGGTCATGGATTACATCGAGGGCGACACCCTCGCGGCGATCCAGCGCACCGCCATCGGTCTCGCGCGCGCCATTCCGTTGGGCATTTCGTTACGCATCGTCCTCGACGCGCTCATCGGCCTCGACGCGGCGCACAACCTCCATGGGCCCGACGGCGAATCGCTGCAACTCATCCACCGCGACGTCTCCCCGCAGAACATCCTGGTCGGCTCCGACGGTGCGGCTCGCCTCGTTGATTTCGGCATCGCTCGCGCGGAGCGCCGACTCGCGCTGACCAGCATCGGGATGCTCAAGGGCAAGGCGCCGTTCATGGCCCCGGAGCAGTTGGAAGGAGGCGTGGTCGATCGCCGCGCGGACGTTTTCTCGATGGGCGTAACGCTCTGGGAGACGTTGGCGCTACGCCGGTGCTTCCCCGCACGCTCGCGGCCCGACCTGCTGCACGAGTCACTGCGAGCGCCGTATCGGTCGATGTTGATGTTCACCGATCAGATTCCCGAGGTGCTCGACGGGCTCTGCGAGAAGGCCCTCGCGTACGATCCGGAGGAGCGCTACGCCAGCGCGGCCGCGTTTGCCGATGCCATCGAGGCCAACTTTCGCGCGGACATCGCCACGCAGCGGCAGGTCGGTCAGTTCATGACCGCGGTGGTCGCTGAGAAGATCGGCCGCGAGCGCGAGGCCGTGCGCAAGGCATCGGCATCCGCCACGACTTCTGTCGCACCCGGGAGTCGCGTGACTACCGATCCCGGCTCGGTGTTCGGCAAGGTGGACCCCGGGATGAAGCCCACCGCCCCGCAGCCCGGGGGAGGGCTCCGTCATCACAAGGACTCCATCGGGGTGCTCGAACTGCGCGCACCGACCCTGCCGCCCAGCCTCGAACTCCAGACGTCCTTCGGGAGCGGTTCACATATTGCGGCCACCCAGGCGCCGATAAGAACGCTCGCGCACTCGTCCGTCGGAGACAGCGCGCGGCTGCGACCGAACGATCATGAACTGTCCGATCAGCCGACCCGGGTGAAGCAGTCCCAGCAGGTCAGCGTGGTGCGGCCGATCTCGCCGCTGCCCGGGTCCACGCACGTTTCAGGGATGTCTCCCTCGGACTCGATGTTGGGCGCGCCCGAGCTTCCCGACCTCGAGGCAACAACCTCCTTCGGGATACCCCGGTTCGCTCACGATGGTAGCTCGCACCCCGGCGCGCCGACGATGGGCGCACCCGCACAGAGCTACGCGGCCCCGCAGCGCATCGCGGCGACGAAAGAATCCGAACATTCGCGTCCCCACCTGCAGTCTCGCCCAGGTACCGCGCGCGCCCCCCGGCTACGACTGGAAACCCTGGCGGCCATTCGGGTGCCGCCGCAGTTGAGCCGAGCGAAGAGCGAACACGTCGAGCGAGCCGCGGCCGGACCGAACGCGATGCAGGAACCAGCACCCACGGGCACTCCGCGGGAGGTGCCGCTCGGGCTACGCACGTCGCCGCTCACGGGCGGGCGTCCCAACGAGCCGCAGATCTCCACGGACCCGGTGGAGATCGAAGAGCACGCGACTGAGCTCTCGCAGGACGAACTCGTCGAGAGCGAGGCCCGGTGGGATGCTCCTGCGGGCGCTCTGCGCTCCGACCAGAACGCTGATGTGGCGGCGTTGCGCTCCCCGACGCCTACGGGCGATCGAACGCGCCCGGAGATCAGCAGCGCCGATCAATGGTCGCAGAGACCCGTCGCGATGCCGTTGGCGGGTGCTTCGCCCGACGTGGCAGACGCTGACCTGGAGAGGCACCGGGTGAGGCCGCAGGCGTTTGTCGAGCCGCCCACTGGGTTACCGGTTTTCGCTCGGGTAGTGATCGCGCTGGTGCTGTTCGCCCTGTCGTCGTTGGCGGGCTGGCAGATGATGCAGCAGTGAAGAGGCTTTGGGAGCGTCCGGCCGCAGGCGGCGGCGCTCCCGGTGGAGTCAGTGACGGCGGGTGATCAGAAGGTGCCGGAGAGCAGCGGGATGCGCAGCTCGGACACCGCGGTCAGGCCGTACTGACGCACTTCCTGGAGGCTGATGTTGGTGCCAACGTTGACGGCCGGAACCGCCAGTGACAAGCCCGTAGAACCGACATCGAGGAGGCCGGTCGGTCGAAACGCGGGGCGCGCCGCGAACTGATGGCTGCGTCGCCGTGAGGTCGGGAGGAGATCGGAGGTCGAACCAGAGGTGGCGCCAGCGGGGGCGGGCGTGGCGGTCGGAGGCGTCGTCGCGGGGGTGCCGGTGCTCTCGTCAAGAGGACCGGTGGAGGGCGCGTCGTCTTCCGGCGGCTGGTCGCGCTCGGGGCTGTACGCCGTGGCGCTCATGGCCGCGATGGTGGTCGGAATGATGAGCCCGAGCCCCACGACCAGCGTGCCGATGCTCAGGCCGGTGAGGGTGGTGTCGCCAACGGCGGCCTGCTCAAGGAAATAACCGCCGACGCCGCCCGCGATGGCGCCGAGGCCGCCGCCCACGAGGTAGGCCCAGGTGGGTCGCGCGCCCGCTGCGGCCTCGATCAGCATGACGGTTTCACCGCCGAGGAGCGCGCAGCCCGCGATGCCCTTCCCGGTCGGAGTGACGGCGTTGAGCGTCTGTGCCTGTGCTTCCCGGGGAGCGCCCAGGGAGATCGCACCAAACACACCAACAAGCGAGACGAGAACCACGGCCGTGCGCATGAAACCTCCGTACGAAGAACTTCCCGGTATGCGAGGTGGTTGCCCCGTCCGCAGGAAACGTTCGCCAAGCTAGCCCGTGCCGCCCGTAGCATCAAGGGAGCCCCTGCCGCCGTGGCCCACGCAACGGACCGTCGGCGCAGGTTTCCATGCATGCCCTGAATGCTGCGGCGAGGGAGTGTGGATCAGAGGCCGAAACTTCTCAGAAGCGACCCGTCAGGGAGAGCCCGCGGGCCGATGGCGATGCCCATGGTGTCAGCCCGAGCGCGAGGGGAGCAGACCGTCGTGGGGCGAGCGCGGACCAGAGAAACCCACCCGCCACAGCGGCGATACCGACCCCGGCGGCGACGAAGGTGAGCGTGGTGTAGAGCGCGGCGTCGTCGCGAAACGGCTGCGCCGCGGCTGCTACGGAGGCATCGCAGGCGCCGTCCTCCTGACACAGCCCATGAAACGATTGCAGCGCCTCGCCGCGCAGGAAAACGAAGGCTCCACCCGCAGCGAATGCCGCGACCCCGGCGCCGACGACGATCCACGGCCCGGCGCCTGGGCCACGCGCCGGAACCGGCGCCTGCTCCTCGTTGTGCGGAGCCGTCGTCCGGGGAGAACTTACCGTCTCATGTAATCCGCCGCCGAGGGCATGCTCCAGCCGTGCGGACACATCGTCGTGAATCACCTCGCCGCGGATCACATCGATGAGCAGCGTTTGGTCGTTGGCGAGAAGTACGACTCGGGCGGCGCCCAGGGTGGAGCCCACGGCGACAGCGTCGCTGATCATCACGGCGGGCGACTCCGGGGCGGTCGGGTAGTAGAGTCCCGGGAGGTCGGTGATTCGAAGCAGTGCGTCGAGGCGTGGGTCGAGGGCGATCGCGGTGGTGCCGCCCGCGGTGACGGTCACCGTGCGCACGCGGGAGGGCTCGCCGCAGCGGAGAGATATGCGGTGGGCGCGCGCGGGCAACGACTGCTCGACCGTCTGTGCGGTGGAGGTCGAGCGGGCGTCGTCAACGGACACGGTGCAGCCCTCACGGGGGGCGCGGACCGAGAGGGTTCCGCTGGCGCTGGACGCGCTGGCGATGGTCGGTGGGCGTAGCCGCGCGACGACCGGGCGGAAGTGCAGTGGGCAGTCGTAGTCCGAGGGCGTCCACCACGGATCGAACGCGAACGCGCGCCGTAGCAAGGTCTCTGCCTCGTCCGCGTGGTGATCTTCGTGAGCGATGCGCGCCAACAAGAATAGCCCCTTCAGGTAGGCCACGCGGTTGTTCTCCTGTAGTTCGAGTGCATCCGGGGCGGCTTCCATTGCAGTGAGCGCGGGCTGCAAGCGTCGTCGCCCCGCGGAGTGGCCCTGGGCAAACAACGCAGTCTCGCCCGCGGCGATGGCCTCGCGCTGTGGGCGCAGGACGTCCTCCGGCGGAGCGTAGCGACCGAAGCGGGCGACGAGCGCGCGGCGTAGATCGTCGCCGGACTGCGCGTCGGCGCCGAGGGCGGCCACCACCGTCGCGACCTGCGCGGCGGAAGGCCCCCGGTCGTGCACCGCCGCAGCAAGTACCGGAATCGGATCGGCTCCCGCCATCGTCGTAAATATCGCCAGGGAACAGGCTCCCGCCCACGCGCCAGACATTCTCGCGGTCATCGTTCTCGTCCCCTTCGCAGCACGGAATCAGCGGGTCTTGAAGTCGATGCCGATGCGCGCGACCCAAAGGCAGACGGTCACGTTGAGAGCGATCCAGCCGAGGTAGAGAAGCGAGCCGAGCGGCGCGAAGCCGGTGCGGAGAAACAACTCCGAGAGCATGAACGATGCGGTGCCCAGCGCGACGCCACCGATGGGCGAGCGAAGCGCCGGGCGAGCAAAGCCGAGGCCCACCAGCGCGAGCACGACGCCGAGGTTGGCAAACGGCAGCCAGCGGTGCAGGTGCGCGCCAAAAAGGAGAACGTCCCAGGTCGCCGCCGGGCGCATCGCGAAGTCAACCCCAGGGGCGTAATGGCCGACGAAGCGTGGAAGGAAGAACAGCCCGACGCCGGTCACCACCGCGGGCACGATCCATCCAAAGGTGATCTCTCCCTTTTTGCCGCGGATCCATAGGGCGAGGCCGAGCGCGAGACCCAGCAGCATGAGCGCGCGGGTCACCCCGGTGGACCAGAGCACCCCGTCGCTCGCGACGGATCCGCTGACGATGCCGGCGCCGTAGAGTTCAGGCTCGCTCCCGCCGTGCGCCGCTGGGGTGCTGTACTGCAATAGCAGCGAGCGCACCCGGTCGGGATCCGTGACGCCCAGCGAGTGGATCAGCGCCGCGACGCCCGCGACATGCGGGGCGGCCATGGAGGTGCCCGACCACGAGGCGTACTGCTCGCAGCGGTTGCGGCCGCGCTCGCAGATGGTCTGCTGGAGAATCGCCACGCCTGGCGCCGCGATGGCGACCTCCGGTCCGCGCGAACTGAAGAACGCAATCTGGTCGCCGGAGTCGATGGCGCTGACGGCGATGGCGTGTGGCGCGTTGGCGGGCGATCCCACCGCGCGGCCGCTGTTGCCCGCGGCGCACACCACGGTGACGCCGTGGCGGTGGGCGTAGTCCACGGCCTGGTCCATGACCTTGGAGTGACCATCGCCACCGAGCGAGAGGTTGATGACGTCGGCGCCGTGGTCGGCCGCCCAGCGGATGCCTTCCGCCACGTCGGCGAGCGATCCGCTGCCCCGGGCATCGAGCACCTTCACCGGAAGTATCGCCGCGCAAAACGCCACGCCCGCGGTGCCGACCTGGTTGTGCGTGGTCTGCGCGATGGTGCCGGCGACGTGCGTGCCGTGGCCCTGGTCGTCGTTGGCGTGGGCGGTGTCGTTGACGAAGTTCCAGCCGGGGAGGCAGCGGGTGCCGGCGAGGTCCGGGATGCGGGTGAACTCCCCGTGGTTTTCGCAAGCCACGCCGGTGTCGATGACCGCGACGGTCGCGCCCTGCCCGCAGGTGACCTCAGACGAGCGCGGCAGCCCGATGCGCTGCATCCCCCACTGTTGATCGTACATCGGGTCGTTGGGTACGAAGAGCGCGTGCATCTCGCGGTTGGTCTCCGCAGCATCGACGTCCGGGTCCGCCGCGAGTTCGCGCAGCACGCGCGCCGCGTCCTCCGCGGGCACCGTCGCGAGGTACACCCGATCAACGCCCACCATCGGGCTGTTGGGCGTCAGCGTGATGTGGTGCCTTTCCGCGACGTTGCGCACTGCGCGGTCCGAGACGCCGTCGTCCAGGTCTACCGCGAGCACCGTCGAATCGAAGGCCACGGCCAGTGAGGGCGTCGCCCACAGCGCCATGCCCAGAAGCCCGGCTCCCCATCGTCGCTTGCGTGCATCCATGCGCGAAGGGCAGCACGCGGACGGGGCACCTGCAAGCGCGCGCGCCACTGTCGATGCACCACACCGGACAGATACCGGCGTTGACGGCCTCCGATGTGGATGGAACAATCCTTCGCAATTCGGTTCGACGGGGGGCTTCAGGAGAACGACGCCCGACCGATCATTGGAGCGCATGGCTGAGTCCGTCAGCAACACCACAGGGACGTCGAGCACACCGGGAGATCCGCTCATCGGGCGCGTGATCAACGACCGGTTCAAGGTGTTGTCGATCATCGCGCGCGGCGGCATGGGCAAGGTCTACCGGGCCGAGCAGGCGCCGCTCGGTCGCATCGTCGCGCTCAAGGTATTGCAGCCGAACTACCACGGCGACACCGACCCGGAATTCCACAAGCGTTTCTTCCTCGAGGCGTCCCTCGTATCGAGGCTCACGCACCCCAACACGGTCACGCTCTACGACTACGGGCAGTCGAGCGACGACTTGTATTTCATGGCGATGGAGTACCTGGAGGGGCGCACGCTCCACCGGCTTCTGCGGGAAGATTCGCCGCTGGAAGTAGGGCGCGCGCTGCACATTCTCGTGCAAGCCTGCCGCGCGCTTCGGGAGGCTCATGGGCACGGAGTGATCCACCGCGACCTGAAGCCGGCCAACATTTTTCTCGTGCGCCACGACGACGATCCTGACTTCGTGAAGGTGCTCGATTTCGGACTGCTCAAGCGCACCGATGAGACCGCCGAAGAGGCCCTCACGCAGACCGGCCTCTTCATGGGATCGCCCAAATACATGGCCCCGGAGCAGATTCGCGGCGAGCGGGTCTGCGCGGCGACGGACGTGTACTCACTCGGGGTGGTCCTCTTTGAGTTGCTCACCGGGAAGGTGCCCTTCGAGCGTCAGAGTTCGGTCAACCTGCTGATGGCGCACGTCAGTGATCCGGTGCCGACGCTCATCGAGGTCAACCCCTTGGTGCAGGTGCCCACAGCGGTCGAGGAGATCGTCTACCGCTGCCTCGCGAAGCACCCCGACGATCGCTACGCCTCGATGGATGAACTCATCGACGCCATCAAGCAGGCCGGGGCTTCCGTCGGTCGGCCGCTCGGGTCGATGTCTGCGGAGTTCGGCCACAGCGTCGTGACGCGCCTGCCTACCTCCGACGAAAACCCCGTGATTCCCCTCGCTTCGTCGCTGCCCCCGCCGCTGCCCCGCGCGCTCACGACCCCATCCCCGGAGTCGCTCGTTGCGGACCTCCCGGCACCGCCTGCTTTGCGTGAACCCCGTCGGTTGCCACTGCTCCTCGGCGTCGGCCTCCTGGTGATGGTGCTCGGCGTCGCCATCGCCATCCATCGGGTCGACGCACCGACGCGCCCGACGCCCGTGGTGGTCGCTCCAGAGGTGCAACTCTCGCTCGACAGCGATCCGCCGGGCGTCGAGGTGCTCGAGAACGGCGTCGTCCTCGGGCGCACGCCTCTGCGCAGCACATGGACGGGCGCACGCGGCAACCCCAACGCTGCGCACGCGCTGGTGTTTCGCCTGGAGGGATTCGAAGACCAACAGGTCACCCTCTCGGGCGCGCTCCTTTCGCACGTGGCGCGCATGCGTCCGCGGGTGACCGAGGTTCCGCCGATGCCGTCGAGCCCCGTCGAGCCCACGACGATCGGCGCGCGCGCGGTGCGCCGGGCCCCGCGGGTACCCCACACCAACACGCAGACGCCGACCGGCTATCGCGACAACGTCTACTGACGGCTTAGCGGTGCGTCGTTACCCCTTCGCGGGCGTGCGATAGAGGCTCCGCAGCACCTCGAAGGCCGACATCGGGATGAAAGCGTCTACGGGGTTGTCCGTCACCACCGCGCGTCGCTCCACGGTGGCCTCGTCGCACGCGAGCAGCAGCATGGATCCCTCGTCTGCGGTGGATGCGAGCCCGAGCCCGGCGACCTGTCCGCCCTGCACCTTTACGGCATAGTTTATCGGATGGATCGGCACTCGTAGCGGCACCCTGTCGGCGAGCGTGAGGGTGTCCTGAGTGAGTGTGAGTGTGCCCGTGGTGGTGGGCTGGAGCAGCCACGGTGCGTTGGTGTCGAGCGTGGCTTCGAGGTGCGCGAGCAGCGGGTCGAGTGACTCGCCGGGCAGCAGCGCGAAGGCGTGGGAGCTCGCGGCGGACAAGGCGACCGCATCGAGATCGACCGACGTGATTCGCTGGCTCCAGGCGGCCGTCGGGACCGCGCGCGGAGCAAGAGATTCGATGAGCACCACCGGGTCGTTGTGCTGCGAGAGGATCAGCACACGTCGTCGCTCGTTGGTAAGAAGCAAGGCGCCGTAGGGGCTGGTGAGGTCGATGACCTCGACGCGACGCTCTTCGTCGCTGACGTCGAGGCGGCCGGGGGTGGCGACGAGGGAGATCGTTCCGCCGCGACGCCGGGCCCAGGCAGCGAGGGCGCTGCCGCCGAATACGCCGATGGTCATACCCGGGAGCACGCCGAGCGCCGCGGGCACGTTGGTGCGTGCGAACAACGCGACGAACACGCCGGAGACGCCCGCGGTCAGCCCGAGCACCGCCGATCGCAGCCACTTCGGGTCACTACATACAGGAACACGTAAAGTTGCGGCAGCATCCATTGCGGGGATATCCCTTACCTCCGTCGGTCGCGCGGCGCGGGCCGCGGGCCGAAGGTCTTCTCGTTCTCGCGGGCGTCCGTGGCGAGCTCGCGCTGCCAGTCGCGGGTCTTCATCTTCGCACTGCGAAAGGCGTCCCAGTGCGGCCGCGCGACCTCCGTGCGGGAGACGCCCGGGGGCACCTCGAGTACGTCGATCTGCGCGCTGGAGAGGTCGAAGTCGCTGTTCACCAGTCGGTCCGGGTCCATCGCGAGATCTTGCAGCACCTGCTTGATGATCCCGCTGGAGACGCCGAAGCGCTTCGCAACCTGATGCACGTTTTGAAACTCGTACCCGTCGTTGGCGGTGATTCCGAGGTGGTACGCGCAGAAGAGCATGAAGGCATCGATCCCATGCTTCTCCGCCAGCGCCGACTTCGGCCCTGTCGGTGTCCTCTCGTCCTGTTTCATCGGCGCGACGTTAGCACCATCGCGCGCGACGACGATCGCCCTGAGCCCCGCAGGATTCCCGCGACCGTCGTACGAACTCCTCCGGTACCGTGAGCACCGCGCCGAGCACCGCCCCCACGCCGATCGCATACCCGGCGAAGCGCGGCAGGTTAACCGGGCCGCCCTTTGCTGCTTGCCTCATCGTTCGCGGAGACGACACGGTTCTGGGCGAGCGATGAATGCGCCACCGCGGCCCGGAAGAAGCGATCGCCGTACGAAGCGACCCACAGCACCCGATCGAGCACCTGTGTGGCGTCGAGGATGGCTTCCGTGTGCGCCGCGGCGAGGGTCGTGAGCACGTCGCGGTTGCCCACAACGGCGGCACTGAAAACGTTCAGCGTAGGGACGAACCAGTCCGGTCCTGCGGTGCCCTCCTCCTCGCCCGGAGCGAAGGCGTAGTCGAGGCCGAGGAAGGCGATGGCGTGGTCGTCCATGAGGCACATCGTCTGCGGATAGAGCAGCGCGAGCACCTTGCTTACTGCTGCCACTCCCACGTCGTCGCCACAGAGTAGCGCGACCGTTTGCGCCGTTGCCGCGCGCTCGTCGTCGGTGCATGAAAGCCACCCTTCGGGGCCGTCACGCAATACACTATCGAGTAATATCCAGGCTGGCCCTGGTGGATCCTGGACCCAACGGCGAAAGACCGGCGACGTGGCGCGGCTGTTGACCATCCAACTGCCGTGGAGTGCGAGGGCGAGGCGATCGGCGAGGGGGACGCCCTTCGCGGCGGCGACGCGCAGTGCGTGGGCAGAGCGGTCATAGCCATGCGCGCCGGGAAGCGTCGCGCGCTGCTTGAGCAGGTGCGCCGGATCGGCGATGACATGGGAGGTAAGGGTGAGCATCAGGGTGGACACGATCGGGTCAAGGTAGTGCCCGGAGAGGTCGGTGATCCATTGATCCGCGGTGGCGGACTGGGGTACCTCCGAAGACGCGATGTACTTTCAAGAGCTCATCCTGACGCTGCAGGATTTCTGGTCGAAGCGTGGCTGCCTTCTAGTTCAGCCGTACAACAGTGAGGTCGGCGCCGGCACCTTCAACCCCTCGACCTTCCTCCGCGCCCTCGGCCCCGAGCCCTGGAACGTCGCGTTCGTCGAGCCCTCGCGTCGTCCGACCGATGGACGCTACGGCGACAACCCCAACCGCCTGCAACAGTTTCATCAGTTCCAGGTGATCCTGAAGCCGTCGCCGCTCGACATCCAGGACCAGTACCTGGCCTCGCTGCGCGCCCTCGGCACTGACCCATTGAAGCACGACGTTCGTTTCGTCGAGGACGACTGGGAGTCCCCGACCTTGGGCGCCTGGGGCCTCGGCTGGCAGGTATGGCTCGATGGTCTAGAGGTGTCGCAGTTCACCTATTTTCAGCAGTGCGGCGGCTTCGACTGCCGTCCGGTCTCCGGCGAGCTCACCTACGGGCTCGAGCGCATCGTGATGTACCTGCAGGACGTCGACAGCATCTACGACGCGATGTGGGCGCCTGGCGTGCGCTACGGCGAGATCGCAAAGCGCGCGGAGTGGGAGTGGTCCACGTACAACTTCACCCACGCGGACGTGGAGCACCACCGCGCGCAGTTCGACACCAGCGAGCGCGAGTGTCGTCGGGCACTTTCCGTGGAGGAGCAGCGCGTCGAGTCCAGGAAGGGCCCTCGCACGGAGCTGGTGTACACGAAGGCTCCGCTTGAGCGCCTGGTGCTGCCCGCCTACGATTTCTGCGTGAAGGCCTCGCACCATTTCAACGTGCTCGACGCCCGCGGCGCGATCTCCGTCACGGCGCGGCAGGACTACATCAAGCGCGTTCGCGGCATCGCTCACCGCTGCGCCGAGAGCTGGCTCGCGCAGCGTGAGGCGATGGGTTTCCCGCTGCTGCAGCGCGCCCCGGAGGTGCTGTCGCGATGAAGACATCGGCGATGATCCTCACTGCATTGCTGGCGGCTAACACCGCGTCTGCACAGGAGAATCTGGCGGAGACATACTTTGGAAATGGCAACCGCGCGTTCGCGGCGCACCGCTACGACGAGGCTGCGCGGGCATTTCGCGAGTCCCACGCGATCTCGCACCGTCCGGAGCTACTCTTCAACCTCTCCCGGGCGCTCGAGCGACAGGGTGATTACGTCGGCGCCACGCAGGCCCTGCAAGACTTCGCCAGCGCGGGCGCACCGGGTTTCGACCCCGCGGCGCTAAACCAGATGCTGACGCAGCTTCAGCCGCTCGCCGCGCAACAGCGCGAACGCGAGGAGAGCGCTCGCCTCGCGGGCCAGGCGCCGGAGGTAATCGTGCGAGAGCGAACCGTCGAGCGAACCGTCGAGCGCACCGTGATCGAACCGCGGTGGTTTCGGGTCGAGTACCACCGCAGCGCCGTCGCCAACGTCGGGCCGTGGGTTTCTGTTGGTCTTGGCGCGGCGCTTGGGGTCCTGGGCATTGTGCAGGGGGTAAGCGCGAGCGCTTCGGTCAACACGCTGCGAAACGTAAACGCCGGCACCGAGGCATGGAGCCAGAGCGCTGCGGATGCGCAGGCGAACGCCTCCGGAACGGCGACACAGGCATACGTGTTCAGCGGACTCGGCCTGGGTTTCGCGGCGGCTGGCGTGCTTTGGTACGCGTTGCGTGGGCCTGGGCAGCGGGTCGAGGTTCGTACTGCGCCGCGCATCGCGGTTGCGCCGTTTGGTTTCGGTATCGCGATCGGAGGAACGCTGTGAGCGCACGACGCTGGATGTTCGTTGTCGCCGTGCTCGTAAGTTGTGCGGTTCCCGAGCTCGATCGCACCGGGATGATCCGGTGCGGCACCGACGACGAAAATGGCCTCGGCATGTGCCCGAGCGGCTTCGAGTGCCGTCTGGAACACTGCTGTCCGACCGACAGTCCGACGTCGACGTGCCCTGCCGTCGCGTCCCCGATCGTCGGCGCGCCGTGCACCGCCAACGATTGCGCAGGCCTCAATTCGGTTTCTGCGTGCTGCGCGTCTGCTCCATTGTTTCCCGGTGGCTACACGACCACGGTCAACTGCACTTCCAACACCCCGTGCGGCGAGTTTGGCGTGTGCATCAACCTCTCGTTCAGCGGTCGTGCGGTGTGCGTTCGTCGCTGCAGCTATCGCTCAGGGGCGATCACCCCTTGCCGCTCAGCACCCACGGAACTCGCCGCCTCACAAGCGGGAACCTATGTGTGCATCCCCGACCCGGAGGGACGCTCGCCCAACGATGGCATATGCATCCCTGATTGCACTGTAAACGCCACGGTGTGTGGCTCGATGCAGCAATGCAACCCAGCGACGCACACCTGCGGAAACTGCAACAGAACCCCCGAGATGTGCACGAGCGGAACCACCTGCAACCGCACCTCCGGCGAATGCGGTGATTGCTCGATCCTCAATCCCTGCCCGGGCAGCCTGTCGTGCAGCCGCTCGAGCCGTCGCTGCCTCTGACGTCCATCGGGCACTTTTACATCTCTGTGTAATCGACGGCGTTGGGGATATACTCCACGAGGACGTCACCAACGACTGCGGCCACATCGATGCGGCCGTCTCGCGCGCCGCGGTCAACCATGCAGCGCGCCAGGGCGATTCGGAGACGTCTCTGCTTGGCGCGGGAGACGCTGCTGAGCGGATCGACCATGGATCCAGCGCGCCGGGAGCGCACCTCGATGACAACGAGCGTCGCGCCCTCCCATGCGAGGATGTCTACTTCCTCGCGGCCGACCCGAAGGTCTTGCGCGATGACGATGAAGCCCTGGTTGGCGAGGTGCGTAGCGACGAGTTTCTCGGCGAGGCGACCACGTGCGGTGGTGCTGCCGGAACTCTTCACGGAGGATTCAGGGAGCGGTAGCGGTTTGCACGGTGCTGGTGCGTACGCAGTACGAACCACGAACGCCCTCGTTGTACTGCTCGCCCGCGATGGACACGCAGGAGAAGGTATCAGGACAGGTACAGAGCACCGACGACTCGGTGGTTGCGGCGAGGGACGGGGGGACACCGCAGCGGCAGGTGCAGTACACGTGCTTCGGACGCTCAGCGCCCGTGCGGTCGGTCTCTTCGGGGTAGCGGTACACAAGACAGATTCGGGAGCGACACTCCAGCGACTGGGTCTCGATATAGATTTCGGTGCCGAGAAAGCACCCAGCGCTCCCGCCATCGCGTCCCGGCGAACACGGCTGATTCATCGGCCGGCCAGGGGCGCACGGGTCTCCGACGACCTCGGTCGCACAGCCGGTCGCACCGAGGAGACCGATCGCCACAACACCCACCAACGATGCCAGTCTCTTCACGGGATACGGATCTCCTCGCGCCCGCAGCGGCGAGCGGCGAGACGCTAACGTCGCACGCAGAATTCCGTCAAGCCCAAAGACCCTGTAGCCGCCGTCAACCACGGAAAGGGGTGGTCACTCTGGCCCCACCTCAAGGTCGGCCCCAGGCAGATGTGTGGAATGGCTTCTCTTGCGCCGGACGATTGAGTACAGTGCGTCGCTCGACGGCGATGGGTCTGTCGGTGACGATGACGCCATCGGGCGATGACGTGTGACGTGAAGCAAGGCGAGGCAGCGATGGTGCGGAGGCGAATGTCGAAGTGGCTCGCGGGTGCAGGAACGACCGCGATGATCCTGGGCATGGCGGGTTCGGCGTGGGCTCAGCCCGCCCAACCCAACATGGATTTCACCCAGGGAAGCGCTGACGCCCCACCTGCGGAGGGTCCGCCGAGCGAGGCGCTCGCGAACGCGCTGCGGCTCTACCAGCAGGAGCGTTATCAGGAGGCTTCGGTACAGTTCCAGCGCGTGGTGGAGGGCGAGACGCAGGACGCACCAGCCAACCAGCAGAAGGCTCAGTTCCATCTTGGAAAGAGCCTCTACCACCTGGGATTCTACCAGTCGGCGCTCGCGGTTTTCGACGAGATCGTCGAGCGCGGTCCATCGCACCTCTACTTCAACGCCACGCTGCAGTGGCTCGCGCAGCTCGCGTCGCAGCTCCCCGAGCCTGCCGACATCGTACGCCGCGTGGGTCGTTACCCGACCACCGCGCTGCAGCAGTTCAACAACAACGAGAGTCGCGGCCTCTACAACCAGCTGCTCTACCTCATGGGTCGTAGCAAGTACCGCGACGGTGCCTACGACGAGGCGATCGCGCTCTTCCGGCAGGTACAGCGTCAGTCGCCGTACTACGTGCAGGCGAAGTTTTTTGAGGGCATCTCGCACGTCAATGCGCGTCGCTCGCAACCCGGCGTAGATGCCTTCAACGAGGTGCTCCACGCAATCGACGAGGGCGTTGAGGGCATCGAGGACGAGGACCGCATGAGCGACCTCGCCTGGCTTGAGCTCGCTCGGCTCTACTACTCCACGCGCCACTTCGAGTCGGCGATTGACTCGTGGAACCACGTGGACGTCGATTCCGAATACTGGCTCGACTCGCTCTTCGAGGAGAGCTGGGCGTACTTCCTCCAACAGGACTACCCCCGCGCTCTCGGCAACATCCACACGCTGTTTTCTCCGTACTTCGCCAACGGCTGGTACCCGGAGGCGATGGTGCTGAAGTCCGTGATCCTCTTCTCCAACTGCCGTTACGACGAGGCAGAAGAAGTGGTTGCGCAGTTCAACGAGCGCTTCGGTGACCTTCGCCCGGAGATCGAGCGCTACCTGCAGCAGTACCAGGACGATCCGAGCTTTTTCCAGTTCCTCAAGAACGTGCGCGAGGGCCACGCCAACCTGCCCAACCGGCTCCGTCCGGTGGTGGAGACAGCGTTCGGCGACCGCACGCTGCTGCGTAACCTGGAATACGTCGCCCAGCTTGAGAGCGAGGAGCGTCGGCACAATGGGATGCCCGCGGCTTTCCGCAATAGTTCCGTCGGCGCGCGCATCATTCAGGACATCTCCGTCGCGAAGAGCTTCGCCATCGAGAGTGCCGGAACGCTCGCCCGCGGTCGTTACACCCGCGCCGTCGAAGAACTCGGCGACCTGCAAAACCAGGCGACGGCGATCCTCATCGAGATCCTGAACGCGCGCCGCGGCCAACTATCTCAAGAAATGCAGCAGCAGCAGGTGAGCGTCGACGTCGCCCGGGCCAACCGTGTCACCGCGGATGAGGAACACTACCTCTGGCCCTTCAACGGCGAATTCTGGCGCGACGAGCTTGGTTTCTATCGGCAGCAGGTTGTGTCGCGCTGCGGTCGCTGACCGTACCCGCGATTCCCTCCCACACACAGATTTGACGGAGACGAGCAATGGTTCGGGTGAGGCAACGAAGCGTGGCAATGGTCCTCGCGGCAACGTGCGCCCTGGTCGGTTCGCTGGCCTTCGGGCAGCAGCCGCGCCGTGGAGGCACCGCAGCGGCGGCTCAGGCAATACCAGTGGGGGCGGTGGAGATCCCCACGGTGCCGGCGGTCCCTCCGGACGTCTGCATCGCGCCGGAGGCCAGAGCGCGTGCGCTGGAGTGCCCCGCGGGGGCTCAGCGATACGGGTCACACCGGGACACGGCGCCGCCTGCGGCTGCACGCGCGACTGAGCGAACGGCTCCGCACGCGGCGGAGCGGCGGGCGCCTGGCCAGGGGCTCGACCGCAACATGATCATGCGGCGTCAGAACATGCAGCAACGCAGTGCAGAACTGCTGCTGCAAGAGGCGCAATTGACCGCGATCCTCGTGCGTCGCATGAGCACCACCGACCAGCACCGGCCGGACACGCTGATGCGCCTCGCGGAGGACTATCAGGAACTCGCGACGCTCTCCAACGGTCAGGCGGAAGACCTTGAAGATGACCTCTTCGCGGCGCGCCAGGCCCACAACGACGCTGCCATCGCGGACGTCACCCGCCGGCAGGCTGCGTTCCGCGCCACGGCGGGGCAGTACCGTGACCAGCTGATCGCGGCCTTCCGCAACCTGGTCGATGGTCATCCCAACTACGCGCAATTGGATCGGGCACTGTTCTACCTGGCGTTCGCCTACCAGGACGGCAATAACTTCAACGACGCGCGTACGGTTTACCGCACGCTGATCCAGCGGTTCCCGCAGTCGCCATTCGTGCCCAACGCCTACTTGTCCTTCGCGGAGTACTTCTTCGAACAGGGCGAGATGGAGAACGCCCGGCAGTTCTACGAACGCGTACTTTCCGTTCAGGACGAGAACAATCAGGTCTACGGCTACGCCCTCTACAAAATGGCGTGGGTTCTCTACAACCTGCAGGACTTCGAAGGTTCGCTCAACAAGTTCTACGAGGTCATCGACTACGGGCGCGCGCACCCCAATGCCTCCTCGGTGACGCCCCTGCTGCGCAATGCGCGCATGGAACTCGTGACAGTGTACGGCTCGGTGTTTGGCACTGCGGCCCGACCGCTCAACGTGGCGAACGCCTTCGCGACCTTCCAGCGCTACGCCGCCGACGAGGAGAACTCGTACGCGATGTTCGAGAAGCTCGCGGAGATGTACCAGGACGCGGGCCAGTGGCCCAACGCCGTCGCCTCGTACCACGCGATGATGGAGCGGCGCGCCAACAGCGATCGCTTCTGCTTCTGGCAGGCGCAGGTCGCGCGCGGAATCATCGCATCGCGCCCGAAGGCCGATCAACTCGTCGAGGTCAACCGACTCATCGACGTTTACAACACATTCCGCGCGGGCAGCCGCACGGACACGATCAAGCTTGAGTGTCGCAACCAGGCGGCGAGGGTGACCTTTGACGTCGCCTCGCACTGGCACCTCGAGGCCGTCGGCCGCAGCGCCGAGGGCGCGGTACAAACACGCGGAACGCGCAACCCCGAGACGATGCGGATGACCTCGGACCTCTACCAGAAGATCCTGGATGAGTTTCCGGAGTTCGATCAGGTTGAGTTCACCGAGTACGATCGCCGCGACTGGCCCAATCGTTACCGAATTGCCTACTACCGCGCGGACATGCTGCGGGACATGGGTGACAACGAGCACTGCGGACCCGCCTACGATGCCGTGGTGGAGATGAACCCCGGCGGCGAGTTTACCGAGGACGCGGCCTACAAGGCGGTTCTTTGTTACAACGACTCGTTCTCCGCGAGCTTTCAAACAGCGGTGCAGCGAAACCAGGTCCGGCAGAACGCCCCGGCAAACAACCGGACCAACCAGCAGACCGAGGCGCAGCGCCGGACCGCGGATCGAATCCGAGTTGTGCCGCGTGACCTCAACGCGCGCGAGCAGGGCATGCTCCGGGCGTTCACCCGCTACGTGTGCTTCGTCTCACCCGATGGCGCGCAGCGCTCCCCGGATGGTGAGGACCCTCGCACGGTGATGCTGACGATCAAGTATCGACGTGCCTACGTCTACTACGTGGCCAATCACTTCGAGGAGGCCGCGACGCTGTTCAAGGACGTTGCGCACACGGACGCAACATCGCCAGATCCGGAGAACCTCCGTGAGATCGCCGCGGACCTCTACCTCGACAGCCTCAACGTCATGGGCGACATGTGGAACGCTCAGCGCCCGGCCTGCTACGACGCAATGTCGCAGGAGTTGCCGGAACTGATGACCCGATTCTGCTCTGCGGCGCTGCGTCCCCAACACGAAGACTTCTGTCACCGCGTCGAGGATCTGCAATGTCAGGTACTCCGCAAGAAGGCGGAGTCACTTCACGGTGCTGGTCGACACGCGGAGTCCGCGGGTCAGTACGTCTCGATTGTGCGAACCCACCGTGAGTGCGGCCGCCTCGATGAGATGCTCTACAACGCGGCCATTGAGTACGACGAGGCTTTCCTCCTCGGTCGCGCGATGCGGGTGCGTGAGCGCTTGGTACAGATCTTCCTGCAGCGCAACAGCCCATGGGCCCAGCGCGCACTCTACCGCCTCGCGGGTAACAACCATGCGATCCAGGTGTTCGGCCGTGCAGCTGAACTCTACGAGCAGTACGCGGAGTACGTGAACAACAACCGGCAGGCCGCGGTGGCATCCGCCGAGGCCGCTCATCGGCTCGCGCCGAACGTTCCGCTGGAGGATCCCGTCCAGCAGGCTGCGGACGCCCTCCGGCAGGCGACACTGTTCCGGATCGGCCTCGGCGAGGAAGATCGCGCCTTGGCCAACGCGCAGAAGTTCGCGCGTTACTTCGGCAACGACCCCGCGCGCCGGAGGGTCGCTGCGAACGTCGTGTTCTCCATCGGGCAAATTTATACAGACCGGGTTGCTCGTCTGCGTCGAACGACGACGACGAGTTCCGAGGAACGCCACACGCGCGACCTGCAGATCCGTCAGGCGTGGAATGACCTCATTCGTCACTACGAAGGGTTCATCCGCACCTACGCGGCGCAGGGGACGCTAGACCAGAAAATCCAGGGTAACGTTGCGCTCGCGCGCGGCTACTGGAACGTACAGAACTACAGGCAGTCCACCACGCATTACACCCAGGCGGTCGAAGCGTGGGGAGCGACCACCGGTGAAGGGGCCACTGCTACTTCCTCGGGACAGAGCACCATCCGTCAGCAACTCGGTGACGAAGCACCGGAAGCGATCGAGCGCAGCAAGGACTCCGTCGCGGAGGCTCGCTTCTACCTTGCGGAGGTCCTGTACCAGCGTTTCCAGAGTGAGCGCTTCCCACGAAACCCTGGCACCACTCGGCGCACTTTCGACCTCTGGACTGAGCGGCAGCTCACTCCGTACATCGTACTACGCCAGCAGCTGCTCGACTCGGCTTCTGCCAAGTACGTTGAGGTCGTCAACATGCACGTGCCGAACTGGGAGATCGCCGCGGTATCGCGCCTCGCGGACATGTATTACCAGTTCGCGACGACGATTCGAAACGCGCCGATCCCGCCTGACATCCAGCACAACGCGGACCTGCTTGACGCGTACCGACTGGTGTTGGACCAGCGCACGCAGCCGTTTATGAATACCGCGTCGGAAGGCTTCCAGCGGTGCATTCGGACGGCGACACAAGTCCACTGGTTCAACGAGTGGTCGCAGCTGTGCGAGCGTGAACTTTACGAGATCGATCGCGTGCGGTTTCCTCTGGCCGATGAGGTGCGTGTCGAGCCGAGCTTGGTGTTCTCGCGCCCGACAAACAGTCGGCCGGTGTACCAACTGCAAACGGCGGTCGAGGCCGAAGAAGAGCCGTCTGAACAGGGCCAGACCCCGGCGACTGCTGGTGCGCAGTGAGAGTGGGAGAGAGACCGATGAAGACCCGAGGACTTTCCGGCGCGCTCGTTCTGCTCACGCTCTCCGCGTGCGGCGGCCGACAGACTACTTCCACCACGACCGCCGCCGTGGCCGCCAACGGCCAGACGGTGACCACCGCCGCGGGCACCGCGGTCAACGAGACGGCCAACTCGCGCTTCAACAGCGCCGCCGCGACGATGCGCCAGCACGACGAGGCGAACGGCAACCGCGGCGACTGGACCCCGGATACCTGCAACGAGGTCGCCGGGCTCTTCGAGGCAGCCGCCACCGCGCAGGCGAACGGCAACTTCCCTGAGGCGTGGTTCAACCGCGGCCTCGTGTACGACCGATGCGGCATGGCGGAGCCCGCCGCCACGGCTCTCAACCGCGCGCTGCAGGCAGCGAACGGCAACTACTGCCGCGCGAAGGTGCAACTCGGCGTGATGGCGTACCGTCGGCACGACGTGCCCGGCGCTCGGCAAGCATTCGAGCAGGCGATTCAGCAGGATGCTACCCACTGCGTCGAGGGGTACACCAACTTGGCGATGGTGCTCCGCGAAGCCAATCCAACGACCCCACAGGAGTGGGGGGCAGTGGTCCGGAACATCCGTTCTGCACTCGCGCTCGACGACCGCTATCTGCCCGCACGCACGCAGCTTGCCCTCTCGTACCTCCAGCAGGCGGGCGAGGATCCCAACTCGCGGATGATCTTCCTCGCCGGCCTCGTTTGTGCGCAGGCCGCGCAGGTCGCGCAAACGCAGAACGCAGACATCGCCCCAGACGTTCGGTCCTTCTCCGCGGATCTTTTCAACACTTGGGGAATCATCGACATCAGGCGCAATGAGATCATCAAGGCGCTGGAGCATTTCCGTCGGGCATACACGCTCAACCCGAACATGTTCGAGGCATGGATAAACTATGGGACGATCAACCTGTCGTTCCGTGGCTATCAGGACGCGAAGGATGCCTTCGAGCACGCCATCGCCCTGAAGGACAACAGCTATGACGCGCACATCGGACTCGGTGTGGCTCTGCGCGGGCTTGCGCTGACGCAGCCCGACGCCGAGCGCGCCACCACCCTCGCGGCGGCGCAGCGCGAGTACGAGCGCGCACGGACGCTCGACGCCAACCGGCCAGATTCCTACTACAACCTCGGCGTCCTCAACATGAACTACATGGGCGGCGCGATTCCGACGCTCCGCACGGCGCGCGAATTGCTCCAGCAGTTCGTGCAGCGTGCGGGATCCACGGTCCGCTTCGTCACCTCCGTGGGCAACGCCACGCGCCACATCCGGAACATCGACTCCACCATCACCGCGCTCGAGGCGGTGGGCGGTAGTCCAGTGGCGGCGCCCGCGGCAGATCCGACGCCCGCGGCATCTCCGGTGCCCGCGGCAGATACGGCGCCAGCGGTGGCTCCGGCAGCACCGGCTCCGGCGACGACTGGACAGGCTCCCCCGGCTGAGGCATCTCATTGAGTAACGTGCGGATTCAACGAGCGGTGAAGAGGTCAACCAGCATGAAGACGATCGTAGCGATGGTGGTGTTAGGGGCGGCGATGAGTATGGGTGGTCAGGCGTTGGCGCAGACACCCCCTGCCGGCGCGCAGGCAGGCGCCCAACGAACTCAGGAATTCAACTTCACTGACGAGCTTGTGCAGGGGCAGTTGGTCCGCCCGGACGGTGAGACATCCCGGGTGCGTCGGCGGAGCGCGGGCATCAGTTTGATCCGTATCCGGGAGCATTTCGTTCCTGAGATGCTGAAGTCCGTCGAGAACCTTTGAGGATGCGTTGACGATTCACAGCGTGGGTCGGTAGACTATGTCCGCCCGTGGAACTCCCGGGTGAGACCGTTGTCGAAGGGTTCGGCGGGCAGAGTGCTTGCTGAAGTGTAACAGCGGTGCATGACCACAACTACGGGTCACGGCACACGCGACAGGGAGTGCGATGGCGCAGAAGATGGTGGTTCCAATCACGTTCAGGATCGCTCAGGGCGGATCGGTGCGTACCGAGACCATCGCCCAGGACGTGATCAAGGTCGGGCGAGACCAGAAGTCCCACTTGCGCATCGACGACGAGGGGGTCGCGCGGATGCATGCGGTAATCGAGGTTAAAATCGATGACATCCAGATCATCGATCTCGGTTCGGGGACACAGGTCAACGGTCAGGCCATCAACAAGGCGTCGCTCCACACCGGAGATGTGATCACCCTCGGTGGGGCACAGATCACAGTTGAGGTCGGAGAAGCCCGCGAGGTGGGAGTCTTCGTTCCGCCATCTTCGCTGGCTGCCCCATTCGGCGCAGCCGCATCGGCAATAGTGATGTCCGAGGGTGGGTCTGCCGCGATCACCTCCACCTCCCTGGCTGGTGAGGGGGAGGAGATCTACCAACTTATCAAGCGGGGAGAGATAAACCCGAACGAGGTTGAGGAGGTCGGATCCCACGCCGTCGAGATCTCGGTGATGTGGAAGAGTTCGATCCTGCATGTTGCCCACCTACGCGACAGTCATAACTTCGTGCTGACTGGCAAGGGTCCCACATTGGCGCCAGCGTCCAAGGTGACGGGTGCGCTGTGGGGAGTGGGAGGAATGCTGATGATAGTTGGTGCGGCTAAGGCTGATCCGCAGCACCTCAACGACAATAGCGGGCTCATGGTAGGCGGCGTAGGCGCTGTCACCGCGCTGATTGGATCTGGGGTCGGTATCAACCTCAGTCATAGGAACGAAGCACGTCTCTCGGACGTGTGTCAGTTCACAGTCGGACCAGAGATTCTCGGCGGTGCGTCTGAACTTCCGGTCGTAGTCAACAACTCGGGGACGCGATTTATTTTCCTTCCGGGTGCAACCGGTGAGGTTGAGCTCCAAGGAGTCAAGCGCTCTCTCGACGACCTTAAGTCGCAGGGGCACGCACGACCGTCAACGGCGGTGCCCGGCGCATTTGAAGTAAACATTCAGCCCGATGGTCGCTACCGGCAGGAGGTTGGAGGGCTCACTTTCGTGGCGAAAGTGGTCGCCCCGGGGCGGGTGGTTGCTGGTCACGTGAAGCGAGACAACGCGCTCATCGGATCGGTGGCCGGTGGGTTTATGTTCGTCGCGGCGGCCGTGCTCACGATGCACTTCGCCATCAGCGACGACTCGGGTTTCCTGTCGTCCGGCAATGAGGACGATCGGCTAAGAGAACTCGCGGCATTCATCCAACGGCAGCAGGAGCGTCAGCCTGAGACTCCTCCCGTTCAGCAGGCAAATGACCAGCAGGAGGGTGGCACCGGAACTCGACACCGCGGCGACGAGGGCAAAATGGGTCGTCGTGACACGCCCGCCCGGAACGCTCGCTACGCTATCAAGAATAACGGAGAACCGCCTCACCTCACTCGTCAGGCTGCCATCAATGCAGTCCAGAACCGCGGCGTTTTCGCGGCCCTGGGGTCCGCGGGTGGAGGCATGGCGGGTGGTGCTTCGGGAGTGGTGTCACCATTCGGGGCAATGACCGAGTCTGGAGTCGATAGCCAGAACGCCAACGGCAACATGACCGGCGACACAGTTGGGGATGCCTTCGGGTACGGCGGCCTCGGCGGTGCCGGAACTGGCTGGGGCGGCGGAGGTACGGGCGAGGGCACCATCGGGATGGGCAACATCGGTACGATGGGACACGGTTCGGGAACGGGCTCGGGACAGGGCTATGGCTCTGGTGCGGGGCGCGGTCTTCGGAATCGGGGGACCACCGGGCCGACGGTCCGAGCGGCGCCGCCGACGGTTTCTGGACTGCTCTCTCCCGAAGCGATCCGGCGAGTTGTACTGCGTAACCTTGGACAGGTGAACCATTGCTATGAGCAGGGTCTGGCGACGAGCCCCAACATTGCGGGTCGGGTGGTCGTCCGCTTCGTGATCGGAGGAACCGGTACGGTGATCGGCTCCAATGTGGCTGAGAGTTCGCTCCCGGTGCCCAGTGTGGGCGAGTGCATCGCCAACGCGGTTCGCCGCTGGCAGTTCCCTGCTCCTGAAGGCGGCGGTGTGGTGACGGTGAACTATCCGTTCAACCTGCAGCCGGCCGACCAGTAGCCTCGTATTCTTCTTTTCTCTCCCCTTCCCATCCAACGCATCAACAGGAATGCTTCAGGGGCGGAGTATTCGTTCAACTGCAATCGCCACTGCTCAATTGTGACAGGCACTGTCGAATCCTATTCCTATGGAGTCGGAGTGGTGCCTTGTCATTGAACAGGCGCAGGAACTCGACTTCTTGGCTGCTCTGCTGTGCTCCGTCCACAAGGGCGATCTAGAGGGTCGGGCAACCCTTCGTAAAATGGGCCGTCGCCGAGCGTACCCAGAGCAGCTCCCGCAACACCACTGGCGTCAACGCTCAAATTGCATCGATGGAACTGGGCGCGAGCAAGAGCACCGATGAGTGAGCCTGGTCACGCTCTTTGATGGGATTGCGGCGAGTGCGTGAGCCCGATCGGCGGCGTCGGATAGTCGCGCGTGGCCGCCATCAGAAAGGGAGGTCGGTGTTAGGCCGGTCGGCGGTGCGCTCGCGTTGTCGGTCGAGGAGGCGCGCGTATCGCACCAACACTCGTCGCAGCGCGTGACCATGCCCGAGGATCCGATGTGCGACTCGGAGGCAGGGGATCTGCGCCCGCTCGGGCATCACGGTCCACCCGTCATCGAGCATCTCGGGATTGGCCGCTATCAGCGCGAGGAGGGTGACGTCGAGCACCGTGCGCAGGGCCTCGACGGAGGCCTGCTCGGGCGTCTCGGCGAGCATCTCCGGGGTCAGCCCCGTCACGATCTCGCGCGGGTCCCGCGGGTGTTTCATCGCCGCGCCGCCGGGGCGGGGGTTCGGCGTACCGTGGGCGGGGCGAAGACCTCCAGGTAGAGCTTCTCGTCGAGCGTCGTCTGCTCCCGGGCGACGGCGGCTTCGAGCAGCTCGGCGGCCATCGTGAGCCGCACGTGGTAGTTGCCCGCCGCGTGTCCGCAGAGCGTGCCGAACTGCTGCTGCGCCGCGAGCGTCGCGTTGCCGGCCTGCGTAAGCCGATGCAAGGTAACCCCTCAGCGAGAGACATCTTAATGGCTTTTTGATGCTGTGGGGTGCGCCGACGGTCTGCTTCTACTCGTCTGTCGCCGGGGTGGGCTACGGTCGCACTTGCGATGGACGAGGCGCTGCACGCCGGCACCAACAGTGATGGCGAGCGAGAGGTCGCGCGCCTTGTCTTGGAATTCACCGAGCCCGTCTGGCTGCTCAACGCACCGAGTGGCTGAATATCGTCACGGTCTACAGTCTGGACGACCCGTGGAAGCGCAAACTCTTCCTCGCGCTCTGTCGTCGATATGGACTAAAGATCTGTTGATTAATGGGGGGTCGGTGGAAGTATTCGTTCACCCCTCAGCGTTTACCTAACATGGTAAAGAGGCACGTCGCGAATCCCCACATCCGTGAGCCCCAACGCCTCCAGAGCGTGATC
>CANJUR010000025.1 GCA_947477565.1 Deltaproteobacteria bacterium | reverse complement strand
GACCAGGGCGCGTTTGGCGTACGGGCGGCGCATCAGCGGACGATGGGCGGTGGTCGCGTCGCGGCGGTCTTTCATGGCCCTGCGTATAGCGCCCTTCCGGGGCGCGTACACATCACAACGCGGGGTTGATCGGCGCCCCGAGCACGAGGTCGGGGTGCATCACGCAGAGGGACTGTGTGCCGCGGAAGACACCTGATTCTGCGCCCTGACGGGAGAGTTGGGACGCGCGGGTCATGAGCCCACCGCAGGCGGACTCCCAGCGGAGGCGGAGGCGGAGGCGCTGGCTGAGCAACGCGGGCATTCGCGGGTCTGTGGGCGCCTCGGGGCGGGCCGCGAGTGCGCCGGCGGTGTTCTCGAGGCGCATGAATATCGCGCGGGCCGTGCGCGCCCGAACCCACAACCGCGCGAAGGCTTCGTCGTAGACGTACGGGTGCGTCACCGGCGTGCGGGGCGCGCGCACAGGAACCGCCGTGGCGAAGGGCAGCGAGAGGGCGGTGATCTCTGGGCGGTCGAGTATCCAGGCGCGGATGGGACCGTTCCAGATGCCCTCCCGGGAGAGCGCGATCGCGGGTGTGCCGGGGAGGAGTGTGATCGAGGTGAAGCCGATCGCGCTCGTGGCGAGCACGGTGGACTGTCCCCCGGAGCGCACCGCGAGGATGCGTGAGGTGCGGTCGATGACGGCGACGTGGGTGGCGTCCGCGTCGAGCGCGCGGGGCGCTGCGAAGGGGTCGTCGGTGTCGAAATCGGGCGGGGGGACGGGTCGTTCGACGATGGGCACGTTTGTGCCCGGCGGCGGATTCACCCGCGGGGTGAGGTCGGGAGCGCGGCGCGGCGGCGGCGCGGTCGGCCGGAGGGCTACGCCGTTGTTGATGGCGTGAAAGGCCTCGTGGTCGATGCGGACGAGGGCGGGCCCGGTGGCGGTCTGGAGGGAGAGCACGGTGTCGGCGGCGAGGTCGCTCGCGAGCGGGGCGATGAAGCGCAGCGGGGGCATCGGGGCTCCCGGCGCGAAGGTGGTCTCGTAGAGGCCGGGGCGATCGCAGACGATGGGCGGGCCTGCGATTTCGTGCAGGGGTTGCTGCGGCATGAGGGTGCGGTTGGGGGCTTCGACGCGAACCGAGGCGTCGGCGGTGATCAGGGCTGGCGGAGGCTCTGCGTGGAGCGACAGACACGGCGTGCCGCTCGCGCGCAGGGTGGCTTCGTGGTTGGGCCCGGTGGTGAGGGTGAGCACGCGGCCTGACTCGCCGTTGAACCCCGCATTGACGGCCATCGGTGTGGTGCGAACGAGCGCGGCGTCGAGGCGCAAAACGCGGATGGTGTCGCGCACCTCGTCGTCGGTGACCTCTGCGCCGGTCCAGGCGAGAACGACTGCGCCGTCGTCGAGTGCGAGTGCGACGCGGGTGAGGCGGCTGTTCTCATGAAACACTACTCGCGCGGGGCCTTCTGGGCGTCCTTCGGCGTCGAGGCGTTGCACGACGATGTCTCCGCCTGAGCGAGCGCGGGCGCCGAGCGTCTCGTCTGGCGGCGGCTCGACGACGGGTCGGCGCACGACCGCCGGACCTCCCGGCACGGCGCGCGGCGGCGGACGTTGCGGCGGGACGACCCAGGCGAGGACTCCATGGTGGCCGTTCCAGGCGAGGGCGGGCGTGCGGATGGCGTCGATCACGGGGACGTCGGGGCGCGCGCGCACAAGGGCATCGACGCCCTCCCGTCGAAGCAGCGTGGTGCGAAGCTGGCTGTTGCCGTTGATGGTGTGGTCGATCCACGCGACGAGCACTCGATCCCCTTCGCGGGCGGCGGCGAGGTCACGGGCGAACGCGACGACCTCCCCATGGGCCACGTGCGCGGGGGCGGGGGAGGGCCGCGTGCGCTCGATTGCCTGGGTCTGCGCGACCGAGAGCGCGGGTGCGGCGAAGGCTACGAGGGCAAAGCGAATCGGGCGCATCGGTGGGGAAGAATCTGTCGTTGGTGAGCACCGCACGTGTCAAGCCGGGCCCCCTCCCTCTGGGGATTGCAGGCTCGGAGAGAAACGCGCGAGGGAAACGTTGAGCGTCGGGGGTCACGCCGTTGGACAACGAGCACAGGGTTCTTCTCGGGATGGTGAGTGACCTCTTCGTGGGCGTGCAGGCGGGCCGCGGGAAGGATCTGCCCGGTCCGATTCTCCATGGCCTGATCAGCGATGCGAAGGCGCACTTCGCGAACGAAGAGCACCTCATTTCGCCGCAAAATTAAGTGAATTACGAGTCGCACAAGACTGAGCACGACGCGCTCGTCAGGCAGGTTCTCGACGTGCAGGCGAAGTACCGGGGTGGGGCGAGCGGGGCGTTCAGCGTGGAGATGATGAACTTCCTCCAGAGCTGCCTCGTGAAGCACATCACGGGCACCGACAAGGCGTACACGACGTTCTTGAACGGCAAGGGCGTGAAGTAGCTTCGCGGGCATGAGCCGCCGCGCTGAAACAGGGACCATCGTCACGCTGCGCCGCGCCGAGCACGGGGAGTCGGCGTACCTGGCGCACACGGCGCATCGTGCATTTCACGCGAGCACCGAGGCGGGCTGGGAGAGTTGGTTTCGCGAGCACACGGGCGTGCAGCGCGGCGACACCGTCGTCGCCGAAGTAGGCGGTCGGCGCGCGGGCAACGCGACGGCGCTCGGGCTCACGATGGCGCTCGCGGGGAAGGACATCCCGATGTGGGGCGTGGCGGCGGTGAGCGTCGCGCCGGAGTATCGGCAGCGCGGTGTCGCCGACGCGATGATGCGCGAACTGCTGGCGTGGATGCGCTCGCGCGGTGAGGCCGTCACGCTGCTCTATGCCTTTCAGCTCGGGTACTATCGGCGCTTCGGGTACGGGCTCTGCGAGCGCGTCGAGCAACTGCGCGTGCGACCCTCGCAACTCCCGAGATCGAGCCTGCGCACGAACGTCACGGCGATGGTTCCGGGGAAGGACATGGACACGCTGCGGGCGCTCTACGCGAGGTCGCGCGCGGGCACCACGGGGCCGCTCGCCCGGGACGACTACTGGTGGGATGCGCGGGCGCTCGGGGGCGCGCCGGAGGGGGTTGTGTACCGCGATCCGGTGCGCGGCGAGGCGCAGGGCTACGCGCTGTGGAAGGTTCCTGCGCAGCCTGAGTTTCCGCTGCAGGAGATGCACGTTCGCGAGCTTGTGGCTGTCTCGCCGGAGGCCCACGAAGGGCTGCTGGGCTTCCTCGCGGCGCAAGGGGAGCAGTACACGATGGTGACGTTGTGGACCGCGCCGGGAGCCTCCGTTCCGTGGCTGGTCGAGCACGGCGTTGCGGACGGTCCGACGCCGTGGCGGCGCTACGACCCGATGGCGTTGGTCTGCGCCGGGGCGATGGCGCGCCTCGTGGACGTGGCCGCGGCGCTGCGGCTGCACCCGTCGGCCGCGCGCACGGGGCTGCGAGCGACCTTCGGGCTCGACGTGCGCGACCCCACGCTCGAGGATATTTTACACTTCGACGTAAACCTCACCCCGGATGCGGTGGAGGTGAGCCCCGGTAGTCGTGCAACGGAGCGCCTCGCGATGGGTGTCGATGGGCTCTCGCAGGTGTTTCTCGCGGCGACGAGCACCGCGGCACTGCGGGCGAGCGGTCGGCTCCAGGGATCACCGCAGGCGGCGGCATGGCTGGAGCGGGCGTGCGCGGGCGATCCCTTGTTTCTGGGCGCACTCAACGCCTTCTGACCCGCGAGCGGGCTCGTCGGAAGGTCCGTGGCGAGGGGGGTGCTGGGTTCTGTGATTCCTTAATCGCAGGAATCTTCCGGTGCGGGCAAAACTTTCTCGGGGCAGCGGCGTCAGACCTGGGGAGTGGTTGTGCGGGTCCGAGGAGGTTGATCGATGAACCAGCAGCAGAAGGAAGACTCGGTTTTGTTCTCGCTTCGGAGCCTGATGACGATCGAAGACGATCGCGTGCGGCAGGAGGACGAAGTGCGGCATGGCGTCGCGGCGGCGGCCCTGCAGCAGGTCGAGGACGCGCGTCGGGCGGAGGTGACCGCGCGTGAGCAGGCGGCGGCGGTCGAGCGGGCGCTGCGCGAGGGCGAGGCGCAGGCGAGCCGCGAGCGGGACGAGGCGGCGCTGCGCATCCGGCTGGAGGCGGAGTCGCGGCAGCACGAACGCGAGATGGCGCTGCAGATGGAGCATGAGCAGAAGCTGGCGTTGATCGCGGCGCAGCACCGAGCGGGGATGCACCCCGGGGCGGTTGGGGCGGGGGTGTTTGCGATGCTGGCTGTGCTGGTGACGGCGGGCTTCTTTGGGATGGTGCAGCCGCAGCAGGAGGCGATTCGGGCGGAGACGCGCCGGGCGGAGGGGGCGCGCCGGGACTCCGATGAGCGCCGGGTGGTGGCTGAGCGTGCGGCGGATGATGCGCGACGGCACGCGGCGGAGGCGGACGCCGAGCGGCAGCGCGCGGCGGCGGCGAGCCTGCAGACGACGCAGGAGGCCGCGCGGGTGTCGGCGCTGGCGAACGGGCTGCGGACGGTGGTCGGCGCGTCGCGGGTGCGCACCCACCACGCGACGACCCGAACCGCGACCGGCAGGGATGAAGAGATTATCGGGGCGATCGGGGATGAGCTGCCGGGCGGGGAGTGAGGGCGGGACAACGGGGTGGGGGCGAGATCGCATCAGCCACGCTCCGCCGCTCGCCCCGACCTGATCAGAACCCTGCCGACAGAGCTGTCCACCGTTGCAGGAAGTCTCGCATCGAGGGCCGCTGCCGCGGGTCCATGCGCGTCGCGTCGTAGAGCAATCGCATCAGGGCCGAGCGGCCGTTCATTTGCGGGAGATCGGTCCAGGGCAAGGCGACGGAGCCGTGGCGGACGAGCACCGTCGCGAGGTCGGGCTCGCCCGCGAGGAAGGGGTTGGCGCCGACGAGCATCTCGAAGACCACCACTGCGAGTGCGTACACGTCCACCGCCGGGCCAAACGGCTCGATGCCCCGCACAACCTCCGGGGCGATGTACCCGGGCGTCCCGGTGATGCCCTCGAGGGCGCTCGCGAGGGAGGTCTCCGTCGCGATACCGAAGTCGATGAGCACCGCACGAACAAGCTCCGCGCGTGCGAACGTCTCCGCGGTGAGCGCCTCTCCGTCGGCCAACTCGAACTGCGCGAGCAGGTTGCCCGGCTTCACGTCCCGGTGCAGCACGCCGCGCCGGTGCAGGTGCGCGAGCGCGCGGGCCACGTCGGTGATGATCGGCGCGAGCGCCGCCGGGCCCATGCGCCCGAGGCCCGTGAGCAGCGTCTCCAGCGACGCCCCGGGGATGTACTCCAGCGCCAGATACGCCCCCTCATCGACGAAGCCCGCGTCCACGATGCCGACGATGTTGGGGTGCACCACGCTGGCGAGGCGCTTCATCTCGCCTTCGAACAGCGCGCGAGAGGTCTCCGCGGAGGTTCCGCGCATGCCTGCCCAGGGGAGCAGTTTGACCACCACGCGCTTGCCCGGTGCGGGACCCTCCGCGAGGAAGGTCGAGGCCATGCCGCCCTCGTGCGCGCTCGACAGCACCCCGAGCACCCGTAGCCGCCCGATGTGCCGCGCTCCGGTCGTCTCGGACCGAACCGCGGCAGCAGCCATCGTGCGCACGGCCACCATTGCCCGCGCGAGCGCGCTGCGCACCAGCGAGGAGAGCAACGGCCCGCACCCCGTGGCGATGGCCTCGCAGAGAGCGCCGAGTTCGCCGATGTAGTGCTCCACCACCTCGGCGCGGCGGGCTGCATCGACGAACTTCAACGACGTCGAGGTGAGCAGTCGATCGAGTGCCGCAGCGCGCTCGCTGAGGGAGGCCGTCGGAGCGCGCGCCGGGCGGGCGGCCGCAGCCTGGCGCTCGCGGTCGAGGGTGAGCGCATACCTGGCGTCGAGCGTGAGGCGTCCAAACGTGTCGGCCACGCGCGCAAGGTCCGTGAGGTCGAAGCGCGGCAAGCCGGACCAGTGGTCCTCCGGGCGGCGACTGTGGAGCGAGGCGCAGCAGGTCGAGAGTTCGCCGAGCGTGACGCCAAGCCGGCAGCGGTCGCCCACCATCGATTGCAACGAAGCAGTATCCGCGGTGGCGTCTCGACCCGAGCGGGCCATCAAATCGACCAGCCGAAACCAACCCTGCACCCGGGCACCGGCCTCGTCATCGACGATCCATCTGCGAAGCCGCACCTGCGTCTGCCCCAACACGCCGCGCAAGGCCATCCAGGTCAGCACCGCGCCGATGGCCCCGCGGCCCAGCGACGGCGCGAGCGCCGCGGCGAGCTCGACCAGTGACGCAGCCACATGGCGCTCGAGCGCACGCTGGCCGACCAGCGGATCTTCCGCGATGCGCTCGAGCGTCTCGAGGACCTGCTCGCGCACCGTCTCCGCCCCCAGGTGTCGGTTGGTCGGCGGAACGCGCGGCAACACCGCCGCCGACCGCAGCAGCCACCGCCGCCACGCCGCCGCCGCGGGCGTAGACCGTCGCAGGCCCGACCAGACCATCTTCAAAAGCCGGTCGCGCAGGGCGTCTACCAGCGCCAGGCCCGCAGTGCGCGCGGACACCTCGCCGAGGTGATGCGCAAGCACCTCGAGGTCGCCGTCCACGACGAGATCGACCACCTCCTCCAGTGCGAGGCTCCCCTGCGCGGCGTCGCGGCTGTCTTCCCGTGCGAGCGAGCGCACCGCCCGGGAGATGATCGCCTCCAGATCGGCGCCGCACTGGTCGAGCAGTGACCGAACATCCGTCGCCGCGGGGCTTTGACCCACCGCGTGCGCTAACTCCGCGAGCAGCGCCAGCGGGGGTCGCGGCCCGTCTGTCAGCACGAGGCGGACGGTGATGGCCTCGGCCCGCTCGGCGCGCTCGTTGTCGGCGCTCGACGCGCGCACCCCGATGGCCCGTGCGTGCACCCCCGCGGCGACCGCGCGCGCGGCCTCCAGAGCTTGCGGTTGGCGCACGACGATCTCCTGCATGGCCCGCGCGACGGCGAGCCACGCGTCCGGCCCGCCGCGCTCTGCGAAGGCCGTCGCCAGCGCGCTCCAGCGTGGGTCTCCCTGCGCGGCATAGTCGGGCAGCGACACCGCGAACGCTGCGACCTGCGCGGCAAGCGAGAGCGACCATGCGCCGGTCTCCACGGTGTGTACCGACGTGGAGGCGTCGCCCGGCACCACGGGCTGCTCGACCGCGGTGATGACCGCGTCGCGGTGAGTCCGAAGCGCCGGGTCGCTACTGGGGCCAACGTTGCCCAGCGCCGCAAAGGCCCGCCGACGGAGCAGCGTCGCACCCTCCTGAGAGAGCAGCGACCCGAGCGCGCGGTTGACTGCCGGGAGCGCGCCCGCGAGACGTCCCATCGCCCGCGCGGCGAGCGACCAGACACGGAAGCGAGGGTGTTCCAGGCCGGCGACGAGCGCCTCGGCGACGAGCGCCTCGCTCTCCGCGGGGAGCGCCCGGGCGAGTTGATCGTGCTGTGCGAGCGCGGCGAGCAGTCGCATCGCGCGCAGCGTGTCGCGAGGGGCGTCACGGCGACCGAGGAGTTCGCGCCAGACTGCCGGGGCGACGAAGGGCAGCCGCGCGAGGGCCGGAACATAGTGACCGCGGAGGTCCCCCGCGAGCAGCGCAAACTCCAGGTGCAGCGAAGCCCACGGGGCCATCGACGCCGGAGAATCAGCACGGAGATATACCGCCAGCAGCTCTGCGCACTCCTCCGTGGGTGCGCGCTCGATCCGCCGCCGCAGCGCCGCGAGCAACATCGGGATCGACACCTGGTTGGCCGCCGTGGCGCCCGCCGGATCACGCGCGCGGAGGGTCTCCGACGCCTGCACGATGGAGAGCGCCGCGCCGAGCACCACGCCTGGTTGTGTCTCTCGTGCGAGCATCCAACCGAGCAGCGCGCGGGTCACCGGCGCGAGGTCGAGCGGGTCGAGTTCGAGCACCCGGTCGGCGTCCCCGACCAGCATCGACAGATCGCCCATGAGCCGCCCGACGGCCTGCACGAGATCCCGAAGCTTTACCCCAAGAGGTATGGCGACGCCGGCCCAGTCGATCCACCGGAGCAGCGCGGCCTCGTGCGCCAGCGGGTCTTCGACGGCACTCAGCCCCGACCAGAGCGTGACCGCGCGCTCGTCGTCGAGGTCTTCTGTCCATCGGAGCAGCACGCTCATGGGCTCTGGGGCGCGCTGTCGCTGGGGTGCACTGCCCGACGCAATCTCCTCCGGCGGCGGGCGCGACGCCCAACGGAAGATGCCCGCGCGCTGAGCAATCGGGGACATCGTCGAGGGTCGCTCGGTGACGGCCGCCTCCGTGCGCTCCTGGTCTTCTCTACTGCGCTCCGTCACGCTGCCCTCACCGCTTCGATCTTAGGTCAGCGATCAGGGCCGACCCACGCAAACGAAAGCCCCGCGCGAACTCCTGCGGCGCACTCAGTTGAGGGGCTGCACGCTGACGCGATTGCCGACCGGACCATTGCTCGCGGAGCCCAGTCCCGTGTTGTTTCCGCCGGTGCCGCCGGTGCCGCTCCGGCCCAGGGTGCACATCGTGCCGGTCTGCTGCGGTAGGTCGCCTGCGAAGGCGACGCAGACCGACGGGCCGCCCGGACCACCCGCGCCGTTGCCGGCCGCGCCGCCGGTGCCCCCGTTGCCGCCGGTGCCCCCGTTGCCGGTGCATCCGCAGCCCGAGTCGTTGGAGGTCGCGCCATTGCTGCCGAGGCCGCTGTTACCACCGTTGCCGCCGCGTCCGCCCCGCCCGCCGGTGCCGGTCTGCATGCGGCAGGCGTCGAGTTGCACCTGCGACGACAAGCTGATGATCGCGAAGCTGCCGCCGCCGCCTGTACCGCCGCCGCCTGCGGTGCCTGCGCACCCGCCGCCGCCGCCGTTGCCGCCGCTGCTGCCCGATCGATTTGCACAGAACCCTCCGCCGCAGCTCGTGGTGACCTGCGTGCCGCCTCCGCCTCCGCCTCCGCCTCCGCCTCCGCCTGCAGTCCCGTCTGTTCCGCGGGCGCTGCCGCGGGCGGAGTAGATCCCCGCGGTGCTCACCTGGCCGGTGGCGTCACCCGGGATGCCGTTGATGCCGTTGATGCCCGCGAGGCCGGTACCGCCGGCGCCGCCGCCGTTGCGTCGGCAGGAGTCGGTGCACGAACTCCCGCCGCCGCCGGTACCGCCGGTGCCAGCCGCCCCGCCTCCGGAGATCTGCGCGCCGGGGTTGCCCGACGTTCCTGCGCGGTTGCCGTTGCCGCCGCCGCCGCCGGCACCGCCGCCCGCCCCGCACGGCGAGGCGCTGCCGCTTGCGCTCGCACCGGTGGTCCCGTCGGTTCCGTCGGTTCCGTCGGCGCCGTCCGCGCTCGTCAGCGAGCAGCCGCGAAGCACCACCGGTCCGGTGCTTCCGAGCACCCGCACGGCGTACGAACTCTCCCCCGCGGTCATCGCCGACTGGGCGTGAATGATGAAGAGTTGCACCTCCGTCGCGGTGAGCACGTTTTGCGCGCTCAGGCCGACGGTGCTGGGACTGTCGATCTCCGTCGGGTTGTTACCGCGGGTCCAGCGGTCCGCGTCGTTGTAGCCGCCGTAGAGGCTCACCCCCGGGGCGAGGGTGACGCTCTCGGAGTACGTTCCGATCGCTGCGTAGACGGCCTTCAGGGGGGTCGCCATCCGGGCCATCGCGATCGCCGCGCCGAGCGTGCGCTTGGGCATCTCCCGCGTCCCGGCGTTGCGGTCGTCACCGCGCGGCGAGACAAAGATCGCCCCCGCCGCGTCGCCATCGATGCCATCGCAGTTCGTGTCTCGAAACATCAGGTCCGGGGCATCGGCCGCGGCGCTGTTGCACTCGCAGCCGTCCGCGGGCATCGCGTTGGCGTCGACGAATCCCGCCTGACACACGAACGCGCACACCCCTGCGGCGCAGGTCGCGGTCTGGTGTTCGCCCGCGGTGCAGACGCGCCCGCAGGTGCCGCAGTTCGTCGGGTCGGTCTGGTAGTTGGGCCCGTTGTGCAAGCACATCGGCGAGGTGCCTGCGAGCATGCAGACGTCCATGGTGCAGGTGTCGGTGTCGGCGCAGTTGTACGGCGCGCTGCGCACGCAGCGCAGGCGGGCCGGATCGCAGCTCCAGGTGCCCGTGCAGGGGTCGCCGTTGAGCCGCGCGCAGGTGGCGTCGCCGATCTCGCACGGCAGTTCGCGGACGCATCCGGTCTCGCCTGCGCAGAAGTTGTCGCTCGGGCAGCGCATGTCGTTGGGCGCGTGCACGCACCGGCCCGCGGTGGCGTCGCAGCGGTCGTCGGTGCACGCGACGCTGTCGTCACAGCTCGGGGTGCCGCCGACGACGACGCATCGGTTGAAGCGGCAGACCTGGCCGTTGGTACAGAGGTCCGGGGAGGTACAGTCGTCGTTGGTGCGGCACACGCGGCCCGCCGCGACCTCCGGGGCGTCCACGGCGTCGCTCGGGACGTCGTCACCGGTGTCGAGGGGCTTGCCTACATCGACGCTCGCGTCGGATTTTGTTGGGTTGATGACGTTGCCGTCGCCCGACGAGGCGCACCCGCCGACCAATAAACCCACGGGCAGAAGCCACCGAATGTCTCCAAAGTGCATCCCCGCCACCATGCGCCGGGCGCATGGGCTAGATCAAGCCCGCAGAAGCGCCAGCCCGCACAAGATCAGCCCCACCGTGACTGCCGCGCCCGTCGCTGCGAGCGTGCTTCCGCGGGGGCGGTCGTCGTCGTCCCAGCCATGGCGGGCTGCGTAGAAGGCGCCGCCGAGCCAGAGCGCGAGGCCGACGCCGAGAACAAGCACCCACGCGGGCTCCGGCGCGCGGTCTTCTTGCAGCAGGGCGTAGTGCATCTCTTCGCGGCGACCGACCGACGTGTCGCGCTCCTCCAGGGGCGGCGGGAGCAGGGCCATCAAGCGAGCGATGCGGCGGTTGGCGCGGTCGAGGCGCTCCCGGTGCGGGACGACGATCCAGCGGGTGGCGAGGGCGCTTGAGCGCACCGCGCGCCAGGCGAGGAGCGCGTGGTCCTGGTGGCCGATGCTCTCTTGCTCGCGGGCGAAGCGCTCGAGGGTTTCGTAGGCGTCCGCGTTGGCGGGGTTGCCCGGGAGGTACAGATGCGCGGCCCGGCGGAGCGCGCGGACACCCGGTTCGACGGCGCCGCCCTGAAGTTGCGAGCGGCCTTCGGTGAGCGCAGCGCGGGACTCGACGATGACGCGCGCAGACGCGACGCCGAGTACGAGTACGACGGCGGCGGCGTAGCGGGCGGTGGCGGGGGGCGGTCTCACACGAGGTCGCGGCGGCGGAAGAGAAGGGACGACGCGGCGAGCAGGCCGGCAGCCCAGAGGGCGGCATACCCGGTGGCCAGGAGCACGTAGCGGACGAGTGGGTGATTGGGGTCGTCGGAGAGAAGCACCGCGCGCTCGGGGACGAAGAGGTGGAGATTGGGGACGATTCGCGTGATGCCCTGCAAGGCGGCGCGCGCGGCGGCGGGGAAGTTGCGGCGCGGGAGGTGCTGCATGAGCCATGTGCTGCGCGCGATGACGAAGACGCCGAGGGACAGAATCGCCGTCACGAAGGGGGTGCTAAACGAGGAGAAGAGCATCGAGACGGCGGCGGTGACGGTGACCTCTGCGAAGACGAGAAGCGCGCCCACGAGGACGAAGACGGTCTCTGCGGGAGCGACGATGTAGGCCAGGGCGGCGAAGCCCGCGAGCAGGGCGGCCGCAAGGGGCAAGAGTGCCGCGAGGGAGAGCGCGCGGCGCAGGCGGGGGAAGAGCAGCGGCAGGGGGATGAGTGCGAGGACGCCACCGAGGGCGGCGAGGCGCATGGCCCGCGAGCGGATCACCTGAGACACGGGGCCGACTGCGGCTTCGAGGCGCTGCGCGGCGGAGTAGCTGTCGTCCGTGGCGATGAGCGTGACGACGGCGAGCAGCAGCGCGGCGATGACGGTGACAAACACCGCGATGGTAAAGAGGATGCCCAGGTACTTGCCGAGTACGAGCTCGTGGCGCGCGACGGGCTTGGCAAGCAGTACGTAAAGGGTGCGGAGCTCGAGTTCTTTGTAGAGGAAGTTGGCGCCGAGGAAGATGGCGATGAGGTTGGCGAGCAGGGAGATCGTCACCAGTCCGTGGTCGACGACGATGCGCACGGACTCGGCGTAGGAGAGCGATCCGAGCCCGAGGCCGAAGAGCACTGACGCGGCGCCGAGACCGAGCACGGCGAAGAGGATGCGGTCGCGCAGCGCCTCGCGAAACGATGTCAGTGCGATGGCGAAGGTGCGGCCGTTCATCGCGAGGCGTCCGTCACCGCGGCGGCGTCGCCAGGCACTGCAGCGTCGCCCACGTAGGCCGCGGGAATCTCCCCCCGGGCGCGAGCGCTCTCGGCGGAGATGACGTTGTGGCGCATCGCGTAGGCCTGCGTGCCGAAGAGAAACTCGCCCACGCAGGGGTGCGACGGGAGTTGGTAGGTGTGCGCATCGAACTCCAGGGTGACCTCGACGTCCGGGCGGATGCGGCGAATCGATCCCGTCTGCCAGAAGGAGACATGAACGTTCACATTGCCCTCGGCGGCAGTGAGGGCGAGCGGCGGCAGGTCGGAGTATTCGTCGTGCAGAAGGCGGTCGAAGCGGATGCGATCCTCGCGGCTTACGACAAGGTAGGTGCCCTCGCCGAGGACGACGTGGCGCAGGTGGCCGTTCTCGTCTGGCGCGCGGTCGGCGGTCTCCGTGGACTGCTCGCTCATCACGCGAAATGGCGGGGCGAGGGCGGCGGCGCGCTGGTCGTACCAGACCTGCAGGTGGCAGAGGTCTTCGTACGTGATGTGCCGCTGGTCGTGGGTGGGAAGCGCGTGGCGGATCGATGGCCCGCACCCGAGCACTGACGCACAAAGCACGGCGGCCCATGGGCGCAACGGGGTGAAAGAGGGCAGGGGAATCATGGCGGGTGATGATGCCACGGACCGCGGGTGAGCTGAGCAACCGACGCCGGGAGCTCCTCTCGGCCGTTTGGCCGCAAGCGGCGCACGTGGCGACTCAATAAGCCAGAGCTCTGGTGAATGAGTCGATCAATCGTCGCCGCCCCTACGGCGTAGCGGTGCGAGGCGTTGGACCCCTTAGCTGGGCCATGGGGCGAGCAGCGCCGTTGATTATTTGGTGTCGCGGAAACCCACGGTGAATCCCCCCACGCGATCCCCGTGCCGTTCGTCGGAGGGGTGCTTGGACTAGCGGCGTCCCTTCAGGTCTGTGCATGGTGCCTGTCCGCACTTCGACGTCACGGCCAATGCTTCGCTCGTCCTTTGGGACGAGGGCGTGGCGCGTCGGGAGCGCTTCATCCACCGCACGTCCACAGGGAGAGATCGCTTGAGCATCGACGGACCGATCCAGGGGAAGACCAACGGCAAGTCGAAGTCTGTCGGCACCATGTCTGCGGCGAAGTCCAGGGCCGCGCCCCGGGCGAGCCGCGCTGCGGGTGACCTGGTGTTGCGGAGGTATACGAAGCCCGGGTTCGATCCGCTCGCAGCGGTGGAGTACGACCGTCGCGACAGCGTGATCAGCAACCCCGACGGGTCGGTGGTGGCAGCGACGCGCGGGGCGGAGGTGCCCAGGGCGTGGTCGCAGCTCGCGACGGACATCGTCGTGTCCAAGTACTTCCGTCGCGCGGGTCTGCACGGAGACCCGGCGCAGGGCGAGACCAGCGTGAAGCAGGTCGTCCATCGCATTGCCCACGCCATTCGCGAGGCGGGCGAGGGGCGCGGGTACTTCGCCGACCGCGCGCTGGCCGACACCTTCGAGGCCGAACTTTCGTTTCTTCTGGTGAACCAGTACGGCGCGTTCAATTCGCCGGTGTGGTTCAACTGCGGGCTCTTCCAGAGCTACGGAATCACCGGACAGGGTGGCAGCTGGGCCTTCAACGAGTCCGCCGCGGCGGTGTGCGAGACGGCCAACGCGTACGAGGCGCCGCAGTGTTCGGCGTGCTTCATCCAGAGCGCCCAGGATGACCTGATGGCGATCTTTGAACTCCTCAAGAACGAGGCGCGGCTCTTCAAGTACGGCTCCGGGACGGGGTCGAACTTCAGCGCTCTTCGCGGTCGCCAGGAGACCCTTTCCGGCGGCGGAACCTCCTCTGGGTTGATGTCCTTCCTTGAGGTGTTCGACCGGGCGGCGGGCAGCACCAAGAGCGGCGGGACCACTCGCCGCGCGGCGAAGATGGTCTGCCTCGACATGGACCACCCTGAGATCGTTGATTTCATCGAGTGGAAGATGAAGGAGGAGCGCAAGGCCATGGCGCTCATCGCGCAGGGCTACCCCTCGGACTTCAACGGCGAGGCCTACCACACCGTCTCCGGGCAAAACTCCAACAACTCCGTGCGCGTGACCAACGAGTTCATGCGCGCGGTGGAGACCGACGGCGAGTGGCAGACCAGGGGCCGCACCCACGGCCAGGTGATTCACACCTACCGCGCGAAGGATCTCTGGAAGAAGATCGCCCTCAGCGCGTGGTCCTGCGCCGACCCCGGGGTGCAGTACGACAGCACCATCAACGACTGGCACACCTGCAAGGTCAGCGGGCGCATCAACGCGAGCAACCCCTGCTCGGAGTACATGTTCCTCGACGACACGGCGTGCAATCTGTCGTCGCTCAACCTCACGAAGTTCTTGAGCGAGGACGCCGACGGCACGCAGCACTTCGACATCGAGGGCTACCGCCACGCGGCGCGGGTGTTCTTCCTCGCGCAGGAGATCCTGGTTGATTACTCGTCCTACCCGACGAAGCAGATCGCGCAGAACTCCCACGATTACCGCCCGCTCGGCCTCGGCTACGCCAACCTCGGCACGCTGCTCATGCTCATGGGCATCGCCTACGACTCCGACGCCGGTCGCGGCATCGCGGCCTCGCTGACGGCGATTCTTACGGGGCACGCGTACCGGGTGAGCGCCGAGGTCGCCGCGGTGAAGGGCCCCTTCGCGGGCTACGTGAAGAACCGCAGCGCCATGCTCGACGTGATGGGAAAGCACCGCAAATACGCGTACGCCATCGACGATCGCACGTGCCCGGCGGAGCTTCTCCAGGCCGCGCGTCACGACTGGGACGAGGCCGTGCGCCTGGGCGAGCTGCACGGGTACCGCAACGCTCAGGCGACGGTGCTCGCGCCCACCGGAACCATCGGTTTGCTCATGGACTGCGACACCACCGGCATCGAGCCGGACTTCGCGCTGGTGAAGTTCAAGAAGCTCGCGGGCGGCGGGTACTTCAAGATCGTCAACGCCTCCGTCGAGCGCGCTCTCGTGTGCCTCGGATACTCCAGGGGGCAGATCGCGGAGATTCTCGCGTACGTCAGCGGCACCAACACCTTCCTTGGCGCTCCGGTGGTCAACCGCGAGTACTTGAAGGGCAAGGGCTTCACCGCCGACGACATCACCCGCGTCGAGGCGGCGCTGCGGGGTGCGTTTTCCATCGAGCAGGCGTTGTCGCCCTTCACGCTCGGGGCCGATCTTCGGCAGCGCCTCGGGGTGACCGAGGCCTCGAAGTCGCCGACCTTCTCGCTGCTCTCTCACTGGGGCATCGCGCGCTCGGACATCGAGACGCTCGGCGACCACGTGCTGGGCCGCTCGACGGTCGAGGGCGCGCCGCACATGCGCGTGGAGCACCTCGCGGTATTTGACTGCGCCAACCGCTGCGGGCGGCACGGCAAGCGCTACCTCGCGCCGATGTCGCACGTGAAGATGATGGCGGCGACGCAGCCGTTCTTGTCCGGAGCGATCTCGAAGACGGTCAACCTGCCCAACGACGCGACCGTCGATGAGGTGGCGGACGTCTACTACCAGGGGTGGAAGCTCGGGCTGAAGGCCGTGGCGCTCTACCGTGACGGCTGCAAGGCCTCGCAGCCGCTCTCCTCGACGAGCACGGACGAGGACAAGAAGGACGACGCGAAGCCCGCAGCGAAGGCCCTCGAGGCGAAGCCCGAGCCGCTGGCGACGCCGTCCGCGGCGGTCACCACCGGGACGGCGGACACGACGTCGGAGTTTGGTCCGTTGTTCTCGAAGAGCCCGGTGCTGGCGCCGCCGCGGAAGTCCGTGCGGTACCGGCTCCCGAAGAAGCGCAGCGGGTTTACCCAGGAGGCGCGCATCGGCGGGCACAAGGTGTTCTTGCGGACGGGCGAGTACCAGGACGGTCAGCTCGGCGAGATCTTCATCGACATGCACAAGGAGGGGGCAGCCTTCCGCTCGCTGATGAACTCCTTCGCCATCGCGGTCTCGATGGGTCTGCAGCACGGCGTGTCGCTGGCCGAGTACGTCGATCAGTTCACGTTCACGCGCTTCGAGCCGCAGGGCTCGGTGGTGGGCCACGCGAACGTGAAGTTTGCGACGAGCATCATCGACTACGTGTTCCGCGTGCTCGGGGTGGAGTACCTGAAGAGGTACGATCTGGCGCACGTCCCGCCGACGGACGAGGAGCAGGCCGAAGGCGAGCACGCCCAGGTGCAGCCGACGCCGGCGGCTCTGCCGGGGAGCGCCTACAACCCGACGCTCACGGAGTACGAGAGCAACGGCGGCAGCAACGGCAACGCGCTCGACAAGCAGTTGAGCAAGATGATGGGCGACGCGCCGATGTGCAGCGTGTGCGGTCACATCACCGTCAGAAACGGCGCGTGTTACCGCTGCCTCAACTGCGGCAACTCGATGGGCTGCTCGTGACCTGATCAGCGATCGGCCGATGGGCTCCGGTGGCGAATCGCCGCGGGCGTCCTTCGGCCGCGATCGATCCTCACGCCGGTTTGCCTGCCTCAATCACTCCCCCCCGCTCACTTCCCCCTTGCCTCGCTCCGGTCGCCTCCGCGACGCTCTTCTCCAGTAGCGCGGTCCGTTTCCCCCCCAATGCCGCGCCCGGAGGGAGATCCATGTCCACTGCCGACAGTGAGCCGAGCCGCCAGGTGCTCGATGAGGCGCCCACGCGCGCCGTCCGCATGCTCAAGACACTCGGAACGCACCTGCACATCCGCGCGATCCTTGCCTCCCGCGGTTACACCCACGACGACCACCATGAGGGCTGGCGTCTGCTCCACGAAGCGTCGGGTTTCAACCCGCTGGCTACCGGGCCGGTCGTCACGCTCACCGCGCCGCTCGACGAGTCCGTACGCGCAGCGCTCATCGAGATCGACGCCACCGACGAGCCCCTGCTTCGCATCCTCCGCGCTTCTCTCAGCCGTCGCTTCCCGGCGCAGGCTGCGTTCGTTCTTGATGGGGTCGAGGCCACTCAGGGCGCAGGGTCTGTCATTGGCGTCGCGACGATTCTCGCCCGCCTCGACGCGCTCGCGAGCGACCCGGCGCGCAAGAAGACCCGCGCCGACGATCGCAAGGCGCTCGACCTCGTCGCCCAGCGCGGCTACGGCCCCGAGCGCATCAACGATCTTCGCGCCCTCTTGAAGAAGGCGCAGTCGTCGCCCGACGTGTTGCCCTCCGCCGATGCCATCACCTCCGCGGGTGCTGACCCCACCCGCGCCGTCGCCCTCGCGGCGCTCCACGCATGGTGGAAGGAGTGGTCCGAGATCGCCCGTGCCGTCATCCGCCGTCGCGATCACCTGATTCTCCTGGGCCTCGCCCATCGTGCGGCGCGCAAGGCGTCTGTCGCCCCCGTCTGAGCGCATCGTCGCCGCCCTGGAGCTTGTCCGACCCTCCCTGGGCGTCCGACAAGCCGCCCGCGGCCCCGCGAAGCCACCCACCACGCACTGCAACCGCCCGACGAAGGCCTTCGGCTGCTGCCGACAGGCTCTCCGCGGACGCAGATCGCCCCGTCGCCCCGCGCCTGGGTGCGCTACCATCGCCGCCCTGCGACCCCGTCGCGCCGTCGCCTCTACTTACACGAAGGACTATTCCCATGAAGGTCGGACGCAACGACCCTTGCCACTGCGGCTCGGGTCAGAAGTACAAGAAGTGCCATCTCCTCAAGGACGAGGCCGCACACGCCGCGGAGGTCGCCGCCGCCCGCGCCGCGCAGGCTGAGCCTGTCTCCGAGACGCCCGATGCCGACGCTCCTGCGGAGGCGCCTGCTTCTGCTGCCGCCGCTCGCGCCGCCACCCCTGGCCGCACGATGAGCGCCCCGACGCACACCAAGCCCCAGGCGATGCGCCAGCCGGGCGCGGCTCGCCGTCGCGCGGTCTGATCCTCCGGCGCATCCTCGCGCCGCGTTCTCCGTCTCGTTTCCCCTCAAGTCCGCACGCCGCTCCCGTTCGACGAAGGTTCTCGTCGGCGGGAGCGCGATCTTTTGTGCGTTGGAATCGGAGAGCGGCGGAGGGAGGGAAGCGCTACGGGCGTCGAGCGACGCCCGTGTCAGACGCGCGGTGCTACTGGCAGGTGTACATCCCCGACATCCCCATCTGCTGGCAGGTCTGGCCCATCCCGCAGACGGTGCCGCACGTGCCGCAGTTGGCCTCGTCCGTGTGCAGGTTGGCCTCGCAGCCGTCGTCGTTGTTCATGTTGCAGTTGCCGAAGCCAGCGTCGCAGACGGTGATGCCGCAGCCGACGCCCGCCACGCAGACCCCGGGGGTGTTCGGCCGGGCGCAGGCGTTGCCGCAAGTGACGCAGTTCGAGGTGGTGGTCAGGTCGGCCTCGCAGCCGTTGGTGGCGTTGCCATCACAGTTGCCAAATCCGGTGTTGCAGGTGCCGATGGTGCACGTCGACGACACGCACGGCGTCGCAGCCGCGTTGGTGCGCGTCGGGCAGACCGTGTCGCAGCCGCCGCAGTTGCTTGCGTTGTTGGTGGTGTTGATCTCGCAGCCGTCGGTGCGCTTGTTGACGTTGCAGTCCGCGAAGCCGACGTTGCAGGTGCCCGTGCAGTTGCCGCCCGAGCAGGCCGCCACGATGTTGCTGGTGGAGCAGGCCGATCCGGTGCATCCGCCGCAGGTCGTGGCGGAGGTGTTGATGTCCGTCTCGCAGCCGTTGGTCTGCAGGTTGCTGTCGCAGTTGGCGCGGCCCGAGGAGCAGGTGCCATTGCACACGCTCGCGCCGCAGGTGCGCGAGACGATGCCGGTGACCGAGCAGACGATGCCGCAGCCTCCGCAACCGTCCGGGTCCGTGGCGACGTTGCGGCACACGCCCGAGCAGTTGGTCTGACCCGATCCGCAAGAGGTCACGCAGACGCCCGCGGAGCAGAGCCCACTGCAGACGTTGCCGCAGGTGCCGCAGTTGCTGTTGTCGCTATTGAGGTTGCGCTCGCAACCGTCAGAGGCGGTCATGTTGCAGTCGGCGAAGCCCGCGTTGCAGCTCGCGATGGTGGGCACACCGCCTGCGCAGCCTGCCGTGGCGTTGGCGCGCGAGGCGATGACGTTGCAGCCGCCGCAGTTGGTCGGGCTGGTGTTGGTGTTGATCTCGCAGCCGTCGCTGAGCAGGCCGTTGCAGTTGCCGAAGCCCGCGCTGCAGGTGATGCCGCAGAGCTGCGAGGTGCAGGTCGCGGTGCCGCTGGTGCCCACGCAGGCGCGGCCGCAAGCGCCGCAGTTGGTGATAGTGGTGATGTTGATCTCGCAGCCGTTGCCCGGTGCTCCGTCGCAGTCGGCGGTACCCACGCCGCAGCTCACGCTCGACGTCGTGCACGTCGAGCCGGAGCACACCGCGATGCTGCCGATGGGCGGCGTCGGGCAGCGGTTGTTGCAGCCGCCGCAGTTGTCGACGTCGCCCGCGACGGTGTTGACCTCGCAGCCGTTGGATGCCACCCCGTCGCAGTTGGCCGAACCCGCGTTGCACGCCCCGAGGGTGCAGAGTCCGGACGCGCAGCTTGCCGCCGCGTTGGCAAACTGGCAGCTATTGCCGCAGACGCCGCAGTTGGTGACGCTGGTGCCGGTGTTGATTTCGCAACCGTTGGCGGCGTTGCCGTCGCAGTTGCCGAAGCCCGAGTTGCAGGCCGAGAGGGTGCACGCGCTCGACGCGCAGCCCGCCACGCCGTTGGCGCGGGTGCAGACGGTGCCGCATACGCCACAGTTGTTGGCGTCGTTGACGAGATCGCGGCAGACACCCGAGCAGTTGATGGTGGGCGAAGCGCACGACGCGGTGCAGACCCCGGCGGAACAGACCTGCCCGGGGCCGCAGGCCCGGCCGCACGTACCGCAGTTGGCGTTGTCCGTCTGGAGCGCGCGGCAGGTGCCGGTGCAAGACGTCTGGCCGGTCGGGCACGCGCAGCTACGTCCCTGGCAGGACGTCCCACCCGCGCAGATTGTGCCGCAGGCGCCGCAGTTGGTGTTGTCCGTCGCGAGGTCGCGGCAGGTACCCGAGCAGTCGGTCTGCGCTGCGGAGCAGGTGGTGGTGCACACCCCGAGCACGCAGGCCTGACCGCCGCCGCAGACCCGGCCGCACATGCCGCAGTTGTTGTTGTCCGTCTGGAGCGCGCGGCAGGTGCCGGTGCAAGATATCTGGCCCGACGGGCACGCGCAGGCGCTTGACTGGCACGACGAGCCGCCGCCGCAGACCCGGAAGCAGATACCGCAGTTGGTGTTGTCCGTCGCGAGGTCGCGGCAGTTACCCGAGCAGTTGGTCTGCGTCGCCGAGCAGGTCGTCGTGCACACGCCGCCGGTGCAGATCTGGCCGCCCATGCAGGCGCGCCCGCACACTGAAGTACCCATCGCCACGGTGCCGCAGTTGTTGGTGTCCGTGAGCGGGTTCACGCAGGTGCCGCCGCAGATGACCTGCGCCGCGGAGCAGGAGGTCGTGCACACGCCGCCGGTGCAGATCTGGCCGCCCGCGCAGGCGCGCCCGCAGACCATTGCGCCCATCGCCACGGTGCCGCAGTTGTTGATGTCCGTGAGCGGGTTCACGCAGGTTCCGCCGCAGTTGACCTGCGCCGAGGAGCAAGAGGTCACGCAGGTGCCCATCCGGCAGGTCTGACCACCGGGGCAGACGCGTGCGCAGGCGCCGCAGTTGGCGTTGTCGCTGTTGACGTTGACCTCGCAGCCGTTGGCCACGTTGTTGTCGCAGTTGACGAACCCCGGCGTACAGGCTGCCACCGTGCACGCGCCCGACGCGCAGCCCGCGGTGCCGTTGATCACCGAGCAGGGCCGGTTGCACCCGCCGCAGTGCGCGACGGTGGTGTTGGTGTTGGTCTCGCAGCCGTTGCTCGCGTTGCTGTCGCAGTTGCCGAGCCCGGCGTTGCAGGCGAGGTTGCAGACTCCGCCGAGGCAACTCGCAGTGCCGCCCGTACTCGGGCATCGGTTGCCGCAGCCGACCATGGCGCCGGGGCCGCCCATGCCGCAGTTGTCGACGTTGTTGAGGGTGGTGACCTCGCATCCGTTGGCATCGCTGCCGTCGCAGTTGCCGAGGCCGACGGAGCACACGACCGTGGAGATGCCGCACATTCCGCCGCCGCAGACCGCGGTGGCGCCGGTCGGGGGCGTTGGGCAGCGCATGCCGCAGACGCCGCAGTTGGCGATGTCACCCATCGCGGTGTTCACTTCGCAGCCGTTGGCCGGGTTGCCATCGCAGTCCGCGAAGCCGGTGTTGCAGGCACCGCGGACGCACAGCCCTGCGGTGCAGGTCGCTGCCGCGTTGGCGAAGCTGCAGCGGTTGCCGCAGACGCCACAGTTTGTTGCGTCGGCAGAGGTGGCTACTTCGCAGCCATTGGCGGGGAGGTTGTCGCAGTTGCCGAAGCCGTCGCGGCAGCTTGCCAGGGTGCACGCTCGTCCCGTGCAACCCGATACCGCGCCGGGAAGCACGCACTGGTTGCTGCAGGCGTTGCAGTTGTTGGGATCGTTGGTGAGGTCGCGACAGGTGCTGCCGCAGAGCGTCTGACCGGGGGGGCACTGGATCTGGCAGAACGCCACGAGTGCTCCGCCGTCACCGGACGAACCCGCATCGCCGACGCCACCGTCGACACCACTGGCCATGGGGCGGACGCAGCGCTCGCCCGACGTGGTGGCGCAGGCGGTCCCGCAGGCGCCGCAGTTCTGGTCGGTGGTGAGCGGGACGCACATGCCGTTGCAGACCGCGCGGTCGGGCCCGGAGCAATCGACGCACATGTTGGCGAGGCAGGTCACGCCGTTGCCGGTGCAGGCGCCCGTCGCTCCCGCATCCATCGTGGTGCCGCCATCGCCGACGGTGGCGCCGGTACAGCACGGCTGTCCTGGTGCACCGCACGCGACGCAGACGCTCGCCTGGCAGGTGAGTCCTGCGCTACGGCAGATCGTTCGCGCAGCTCCCGGCGTGGAGGCCGCCTGAGGACAGCAGGCAGCCCCCATCGTGCCGCAGGGACCGGCGTCGGGCAGCGGACGGTCGGTGGGGTTGTCGATGGCGCAAGCAGTTAGAAGCACTGCTGTCAGCACGGCGAAACCAAATGAAATAGACCTCATCACGCCGGACGATAACAGACCTCCATTCTCCTCGGGCACTCGTTGACAGGCCGGAAACGTCGGGCGTCATGTTCTGGCGGATCAGTCCGTTTCTCCCGTACTGTCTGGACCTATGGCGAAGTACCGCATTGGATTGGGTTCACGCGCGGCGACCGCCGCGTTGGCAGGTGCTCTGGCAGTGACGGGTGCGGGGCGTGCCGCTCATGCGCAGGTCGACGAGCGCTTCTACGTTGGCCTCGAAGGGGCCGCGGGCACGATGCTCTCGACCCCTCAGAGCAATGAGTTCGGCCTCGGTTTTACCGGGCGTCTCCGGTTGGGCTTCCGTCCGATTCGTGCGGTCGGCATCCACCTCGCCGTCGAAGGATCGACCTGGTCACCGAACCCGCCGCTCGACCGCAGCGGCAACGCGTGGACGATCGGCGGCGGCGTACGTCTCACGCCGGTTTCCTTTGGGCGCGGTGGTCGGCCGTTTCTTGACCTTGACGTCGGCGCGGCGATTACCGGCGATTCGGTTCTGAGCCGCACTCGGCTGGCGTTCGGGGCGGGCCTCGGTTGGCTGTTTCCGATTGCCTCGGTGCTCGCGCTCGGCCCGGAGGTTCGTTACGGGCAGGTGTTTGGCACGACTGAAGACGACAACTCCGGCCGCGGCGACGCCAGCTTCTGGAACGTCGGCCTCGCCCTCGAATTCCACCTCCCGGCCGAGCAGGCTGCGCCGGTGGTGGTCGCTCCGCCCCCGCCTCCCGCGGACAGGGATGGCGACGGCATCCTCGACACCGACGACCGCTGCCCCACGGATCCGGAGAACCGCAACGACTACCAGGACACGGACGGCTGCCCGGACAACCCCGACACGGACGGCGACGGCATTCGCGACCCCGACGATCGCTGTGTGAGCGAACCCGAGGACTCCGATCACTACCTCGACGAGGACGGCTGTCCGGACCCGGACAACGACAGCGACGGCATTCCCGACGTGAGCGATCACTGTCCGCTCGAGGTGGAGACGATCAACCAGTTCGAGGACACCGACGGCTGCCCCGATGTGGCCCCGGCCGCCGCCACGGTCACTGCCGAGCGAATCAGCATCAATCAGGCGATCTACTTCGACACGGCTCGCGCGACGATCCAGGCGCGCTCCAACGCGATTCTCAACCTGGTGGTGGCGGCCCTTCGTGAGCATCCCGAGATCACGCGTATCCGCATCGAGGGCAACGCCGATGACACCGGCGATGCCCACCACAACATGACGCTCTCCCGCGGCCGCGCCCGCGCAGTCATGAGCTACCTGCACGACGCGGGAATCGCCTCGCGACGCATGACCGCTGTGGGCAACGGCTCGACTCGACCCGCGATGCCGGGCGAGACCGAAGAGGCCCACGCGCAGAATCGCCGCGTGGAGTTCGTCATCGTCTCGGGGGGAGCGCCCGCCGCGCCCGCGACCCCGGTTGTGCCCGCGCCCCCGGTTGCGATCCCGACCCCGGTTGTGCCCGAGACTCCGGTTGCGACCCCGACTCCGGTTGTGCCCGAGACTCTGGTTGCGACCCCGACCCCGACCCCGACTGCGACTCCGGCAGCAACGCCGACCGCGCCGGAGACCCCGACTGCGCCCCCGTCGCACGGGCATCATCACCGGCATCACTGACGTCATCGCCGTCGACCGTGCTGTGTCGTTGTCGCTCGGACACGGCACGGGTCGACACCCCCATCAAGGTCAGCGGCTCGTCGGAGGTGGAAAAGGTCACTCGCTGACCGAGCTCCACCGGCAGCGAGATGCGCGGTCCATCCACGTAGAGCCGACACTCCCTCATCTTGTTGAAGATTTCGAGGCGTTCGCCGGGGTGAACGAGCCCGCGGGGGAGCGCATAGGGTGCGCCGTCGGGGGTGTAGGGCTCACGGACAACGAACTGCAGAAGCCTTGAGCGAAGCGAGAGGAGGCGTCCGCCGGCGCTACGGATCGCGGCGGTGGAGCCAGCCCCGGTGGACACCCAGAGTCCCGATGATTTCTGCTCTTCGAGCACACCCCGAAACGACACGAGGTAGCGCGATGTGTGCGCCGGGTGAGGGTTGGCGAAGAGCACATCGTTGAGCACTCGGCGGTGAACCACCTCTGCATCGACGGACACCTGCATCCGGGCCAACTTCACCCGAGGCGCGGTGCCCTTCGCGATCGCCTCGAGGTGCGGCAACACCTCGCCCATGCGCGTTCCGCAGAGGAATCCGACGGAGTCTTGCGGCGCCGAGTTGACCCCGAGCATCGGGGTGTCTCCCACGACGTGGCTAGCCCAGAGCAACGTCCCGTCGCCACCCACAGTGACCACGAGGTCGTAGGCGTCGAGGGTCTCGAGTCGGTCGCGGTAGCGCAATGTGGTCTTTGCGCCGAGAGCTTCCAGGGCCCGCAGTACCTCATCGACGGTGCGCTGGTGATGTTCGTCGGCCCGCATCATCCGAGCGACGGTGACATCTCCACGGGCGAGGAGCTCCTTCACTCGAGGAACGCCCTGCTGGCGAATGTATTGGTCGTACGCGGTGCGCTTCGCGAACACCAGGACGCGGCGCAGGTCTGGCATCCCTCAGCCTCCGCGCTCGAGCTCCGCGCGCAACCTTCGCAGTGCCAGTTCAGTCTTTGCGTCCTCGATCACGCCGTCCTCCGTGCGCGCGAGGCACTCGGAGAGGGGCCACCAGGCCACCGTTGCTCCCGCTTCGACGACGCCGTCGCCCTTCGCCACCACTGCGTGCGTTGGGTCTGGCACCCGTACCTTCACGATATGAATCTTCTCCGCGCAAAGCCCCGGAGAGAGGAACACCGCCACGCCCATTCGCGCGAACTCTCCCCTCGGCAGGGAGAACCCGGTTTCTTCTTCGGTCTCGCGGCGCGCGCACTCGAGCACTCCCTCCTCGCCGCGTTCATCCGGTTCGATGAGTCCCGCCGGGAGCTCCCACAACTCGAGTTCGGTACTCGCGTCGGGCACTACGAGTTCGCGCCCTAAGCGCAGCAACAGCGGCGGTCGGAGTTGTTTGCGCACGCACACCAGTGGGTCGCTGGGCGCGTCCGTTCGCGCGGCCCACATCAATACGACGACGGCATCGAGCGCGGCTCGGTCGACCACGTCGTACCGATACTCCTCGCTTACGGTGCCGTCGGCGTAGCGGGTGCGTAGCGTTAAGCGACGAACTTTGAGGTAGCCGCGGTCACTGGGAGTCTGCGCGGTGAGGTCTTTGATGATCTCGATATCCACAGGCATGGCGCGCGAGCATACACATTCTCACGGGAACATCCCCGCCCCGCGCAGCCCCTCTCCCTCGTCCTCGCCGAGCAGGAGGTTCATGCACTGTATCGCCTGCCCCGAAGCGCCTTTTACCAGGTTGTCGATGGCGGCCATTGCCACCACGCGTCCGGCCCGGGCATCGATGGCATAGCCCACCAGCGCGCGGTTTGAGCCGCGCACCCAGAGTGTGTCGGGTGCGACGCCTGGGTCGAGTACTGCGACCGAAGGCGAGCCGGCGAAGTAGCGCCTCGCTTCGGCCACCATCGCTTCCACCGTGACGCCCTCGCGCGCCAGGTCGGCGTACTGCGTCGAGAGAATCCCGCGGGTCATCGGGGCTAGCGTCGGCGTGAAGGTCACAGTCGGCGCGACGCCGATCACGTCACCGAGCACCTGCTCGATCTCGGGCGTATGCCTGTGTGTCCCTGCGACCTTGTAGTTGCGTGCGCCTTCCCCGGTTTCGGGGAAATGCGTGCTCGGTGCGGGTGTCCGGCCGGCGCCGGAGACGCCCGATAGCGCGTGAATCACGATGCGCTCGGAGCGCACCATTCCCGCGGCGAGCAACGGCAGGAGCGGCAAGGTACTCGCGGTGGGATAGCACCCTGGAACTGCCACGAGTCGGGCGTCGCGGAGTCGCTCGCGATGCAACTCGGGGAGCCCGTAGACTGCCTCTGCGAGGAGCGCGGGCGCAGCGTGGGAGGCTCCATACCAGGTCTGGTAAAGGTTTGCGTCGCGCAGACGAAAGTCCGCCGAGAGGTCGAGCACGCGGAGTCCACGGGCGACGAGCGCCTCGACGCATGCGATGGAGGCGCCGTGGGGCAGTGCGCAGAACGCCACGTCGGCGCGGCGGGCGACGTCGTCGGCGTCAAAGGGCTCGATGGGCAGGTCGCAGAGTCCAGTGAGTGCGGGCAGGACGGAGGACACCCGGGGGGTAAGCCTCTCCCGCGCGTAGAGTGCGGTGATGGTGACCGAGCGGTGCTGGAGCAGCAGGCGCAAGAGTTCGGCGCCGGTGTAACCCGTGGCGCCGACGATCGCGACTCGAGCGCGAGGACGTTCCATGGAGGGACCTCTGTGAGGGAACGGAGTAGGGGGGGGCGGGGCGGAGAAGGGGAGGCGGAGCGACTAGCGCTTGGAGTACTGGAAGCGCTTACGTGCGCCCGGCTGACCGTACTTCTTGCGCTCCTTCTTGCGGGCGTCGCGGGTCAGGAGACCGGCTCGCTTGAGTGGCGTACGACGCTCGGAATCGACGGAGGTCAGCGCGCGGGCGATGCCGAAGCGAACCGCGTCGGCCTGGGCCGCGAGGCCGCCGCCGGCAACGTTGGCTTCGATGTCGTAGCGGCCGATCGCCTCGACGATCTCAAACGGCTGCAGGATCAGCAGCTGCGAGGCCTGACGCGGGAAGTACTGATCGTACGGCCGCCGATTGACGAGGATATTGCCCGAGCCGGGCCGGAGAATGACGCGGGCGACAGCGGTCTTGCGCTTGCCCGTGGAGAAGTGGCGGTCGGCGGTCTGCATCGTAGGTGCCTTCGGTAGGATCGATCAGAACTGGAGGGGGAGGGCGACCGGCTGCTGTGCAGCGTGCGGGTGCTCGGCGCCGGCATAGACCTTGAGCTTAAGGCCCTGAGCGCGGCCGAGGCTGTTGTGCGGGAGCATGCCCTTCACGGCCTTTTCCACGGGAAACTCTGGCTTGTGCTTGAGCATGTCGCCGACCGCGCGCTTGCGCAGGCCACCGATGGTGCCCGAGTAGTTGTAATAGAACTTCGTGGTCAGCTTCGAGCCGGTCAGGGCGACCTTCTCGGCGTTGATCACGACCACGAAATCGCCGGCGTCGATGTTCGTGGTGAACGTCGGGCGGTGCTTGCCGCGCAACACCCGGGCGATGTCGCTCGCGAGACGCCCGAGCGGGCGATCGGTCGCATCGACGATGTACCAGGAGCGTTCGGCATTGACGGGAGCGGTGTACGTGTCCATCGGGAGGATTTCGACCTGGGCTGGAGTTCTATGGGGAAACGAATCATCGACAACCCTGAGTGGGGCGTCGGGAGGCCGGGAGACTACTGATCCACGGGAGCATGTCAAGACGTCCTCCGACCGTGTCCAGAGGCCGCTCTGCCGGTGCGACCTACGACTGCGCCGCTTGCCGACGTCGATTGTGCGCTGGTATGTCAACCTGACGTCCGATGGATTGGAAGGTCTCTGTCGTCAAGCGTGCGATCGACGTTGTGGGTGCCAGCGCGGCGCTATGGGCTACCGCGCCTTTGTATCCGTTGATCGCCGCTGCGCTCTACGCCGACAACCCCGGCCCCATCTTCTACTCGCAGGAACGCGTGGGGCGAACGCACCCGACGGCCCCCTGGGAGAACGCTCGGGAGCTGCCCACGTTCCGGATGTGGAAGTTTCGGTCGATGCACATCGATTCCGAGAAGGATGGGCGCGCGAAGTTCGCAAGCACCAACGATGACCGGATTACCCGAGTCGGTAAGTTTCTTCGGAAGACCCGGCTGGACGAGATCCCGCAGTTCTGGAACGTGCTCCGCGGGGACATGTCCATTGTCGGTCCGCGGCCGGAGCGGCCAGAGTTGGTGCGAACCCTCTGCGCAGCCATCCCGATGTTCGAGGAGCGCACCCGGATGGTGCGTCCCGGCATCACCGGGCTTGCTCAGATCTCTCTCGATTACCTCGGTCGTATGCCCGAGAACTCTGCCATCGCGACGCTGAAGAGCACTCTGCTCAACCCCTTCAAACTGGAGGAGCTGGAGGGCTCGATCGCAGACGATATGCGCACCAAGCTCCTCTACGATCTGGCCTACGCCGCCCGGTTGGAGGACTTCTGGGGCTTCGTGAAGACCGACCTCGAGATCATGCTGCGAACACCCGCGGTGATGTTGGGTGCTGGCGGTCGATAACCCTGTAGTCCTTCCGTAAGAAGTTTGACGCGGAGCAACGTGAACGCGTAGGACTTCGGCTCTGAAACGAGGCGAGTGCGTCAACGATGGCCGATCAGTCTTCCCGAAAGCCGCCAGCGCGGTTTCCGACGATGAACGTGCCGCCCCATCGTGGCGGTCGCGAACCGTTGGGTGACGAGCTGGCAGGGTACTTCTCCGAGCACGGACCGGCACCGGCTCCTGCGCACGAACTCCTTGACTCGGATGCTGCGACGCGGGTTGCCGACGCGGCAACCCTTTTCCAGCAGGGTGGCGGCTACGGCGAGGCGCCTGGTGGATTTCCGACCAACCCCGGTGGTTGGCAGCCTGTGGGCCATGACTCCTCCGAGGCCATGACCCTGACTGCTGATCAGATGCGGTCGCATCTCGCGCCGATGGAGTCCTACGGTGAGGCTCGCACGCACATGTTCAATCCGCAGGGGGAGACGGACGACTACGGCTACGGCGGGCACGACTATGCCGTCGATGGTTCGGTGGTCGATCCCAACGAGCCCGCTGCGGAATACGGCCTGGTTCCATTCGGGGAGGCTGGAGTCCGCAATGCGATGCCTTCGTGGAGCCCGCCAGGCTACTCGATGCTCCGGATCAACCCGGCGGAGCACATCGATAATTTCTCGCACGACCTGGTGTTGCTTTCGCACCCCGACGGCTTCGCCGCCGCGCAGTTTCGCACACTCCGTTACCGCCTTGAGCAAGAGCCCGACCTGCAGGTGATCGTCGTAACCTCCGCCCGCGATGGCGAAGGTAAGAGTGTCACCGCAGCCAACCTCGCGCTCGCCCTCGCGGAAGGCGGACGCATCCAGGTTCTCCTCATCGACGCATCACTGCGCAATCCTTCGCAGCACAAACTCTTTGGGGTCAATGGCGACCTCGGCCTGACCAGCGTGCTTGCCGCTCGGCAAAATGATCCGTCGATGCCGGTGGATGTCATCCGAATCACGGCGAGCCTCAACCTGATGCCCTCCGGGCCTGCCGTCGCCAGCGCGCACGCCGCCCTCTCTTCCGAAGCCGCGGCAGTGCTGATGGGGCAACTGCGCCGAGAATTCCGTTACATCATCGTTGACTCGGCGGCAGTGTTTGGGACCGCCGAGACGCTCGCCTGGCATGGCCTCATCGACAAGTACATCGTCGCCGCCCGCGCCGGTCGCACGACCACCGAAGACCTATCCGCGACCTGTGAGCGCCTCCAGAAGGAGCGCATCGTCGGCGTCACCTTCCTCGGTCTGAAGGTCAAGCGCCGCTAGGCTTCGGTTCGCCAGGGCCAATCGCCCTAGGATAACAATTTGCTCGTCCGCTCTCCCCTGGGCGAGCTGAGCGCCTGGCCCAACGCCAGGATCTCGATCAGCACAGCGCGGTACACGGCGGCGATCGCCTCGAGGTCGATCTCTACAGGGTCGCCGTATTCGTCGGGTTCGAGCGCGGCCTCCAACTGTCCTCGCACGAACGACATCAGGTACGGCTGGCCGATCGCCACCAGGTCGTCGCTCTCCAGGAGTTCGTCGGCGTCTCCCCGGCGGAGCTCTTCGTCCCACTCGAACGTCGCTCGCACCGCCGCCAGGGCGTCATCATCGACGGGTCGCATTCGGTGGCTAAATGCGTGATCAAACGCACGGAAAACCACGATCGACAGGAAGTATCCTAGGGACTGTGCGGTGTCGTCAGAGACGGGCGCGATGACCACACGAAGCCAGCGACCCAGGGCCGGTTGCGCGCGCTCCAGGGCGCCGAACGCCTCCATCACCTGCGCCTCAAGATCACCATCGTCGGACACCTCCGCCTCGGCCTCCGCGATGGCCTCGGGAGAAACCATCGCGTGCGCCGCGATGGCACTGATTGCGGCCCGCGCCGGCCACACGGCGTCAGCCTTCTTCTTCTTCGAAGAAGATCCGGTCGAGCGCAGTCATCGAGATCGCTAGCGCGCAGCGCCCGCACAGCGGCAGTTCCTCACGAACCACTTCGTCGCCTCGCACGAACAGCAGCATCCCCAGACCCGCGGGCTCTCCCTCGATTTCCGCGTCACATGCGTGGCATGTCAGCGGTTGTTCAGACAGCAACGTCACCGCCATACGATATCATCCACCCGATCACTGCGCAGCGCCGACTATCCGGCCGTCGCGAGGCGGGCCAACTCCTCGAGGGCAGCCGCATGCAGGTCGGCGTGGGCGACGACGAGCCCATCGTCGAGTCCGAGGTCCGCTGTGTCGTAGATGATTTCGCGTCCGTGCGTGTCGGTGACCATGGCCCCCGCGCCGCGCGCGATGGCCTCCGGGGCGCAGCTGTCCCAGAGCTTTGGACCGCGACCAAAATGGGCATACAAATCGGACTCTCCGGTGGCCACCGCTGCCACCTTCAGGCCGACGCTGCCCCGCGCGAGGACGTCGGTGACTCCGAGCGCCACGCCGAGCGCCGTGACGCGGGGATGTGGGTGCGAGCGCGAGCCGATCATCCTGGCCGCGGGCACTGACGTCACGGGGTGCACCGTGAGTTGGACCCGCGTGCCGGCCGGATCGATCGACCACGCGCCCTCCCCGGTGACGCCGACGAGCGCGAGCCCCGTGATCGGGACGACGATGATGCCAAGCGCCGAGCGCCCATGTACCGCGAGTCCGACCATCACGCAGAACTCGTCGTTGCGTTGAACGAAGTCCTTGGTGCCGTCGAGCGGGTCGATGAACCAGCATCGACCCCCGCGCGCGGCGGCGTCTGAGGATTCCGCCGCATCGCTCTCCTCTGCGCATATGCCGTCGTCGGGAAACGCCGCGTGGAGCGCCGCGACGATCATCGCGTTGGCCTCGCGGTCGGCGGTCGTGACCGGGTCATCGTGACCCTTCCAGGCAACCTCGACGCCGCTCGCGTAGAGGTCGCGAATCCGGTCTGCCGCGGCGCGGGCTGCGGTAAGTGCGACCTCGATCTCTCGGGTGAAAGGCATTGGACCGCGGAACGTATCACGGTCGGCGAGCGGGTTTTCTGCCTACGGTCTTCTGGTGTAGAAGCCCACGACCTCGCCGCGATCGACCCGAGCGGGTCAACCAACCACAGGAGTGCATCCAATGAAGTACCGGGTTTTGTCGTCGTGTGTCGTCGTCGCGCTGGGCGCGTGGGCTCTCTCGGGTTGTACCCTAACGACCTCAGGTCGCATGGGCGCCATCGCAACCATCAACGCTCCCGCGCCGCTCATCACCACCAACGCGACACTCACGGCGAACGTGTCCGTGCCGACGGGCGTGACGGTGATCCAACAGCAGTGCGTGCAGGGCGCGGCGGAGCAGTGCAACGGCCTCGACGACAACTGCAACGGCGTCATCGACGAGGGCTGCGGTTACTCCAGCGGTAACATCCAGATTACCGCCGCGTGGAACTCCCCTTCGGACATCGACCTCCACGTCCTCGATCCGATGGGCGAGGAAATCTACTACGCGCACCGCAACAGCGCCTCCGGTGGCGTGCTCGACCGCGACGCCAACGCAGCCTGCGCCGTCGCTCCCCCCACCGTCGAGAATGTCTATTGGGGCACGCAGCCGCCGTCGGGCGCATACCGTGTCCGACTTGTGGCCTACGACATGTGCCGCTCCGCTGCGACCCCGGTGACCCTGTCCATCGCCGTCGGCGGTCGCGTCGTTGGCGCGTACAGCTTCACCTTCACCTACAATCACGAGGAGATCGTCTTTCCGTTCTCGATCTGAACGCATCGCTCAGGGCCACACCGGACGCCAGTGCGTCGGGTCGAGCCGAAGGGCCTTTCCTCCGTCCTCTGCCTCCGCGATTCCCTCTTCCTCCAACGCGATCAGCGCCCCGCGTGCGATGTCCCGCAGGCGCGCGCCGGTCGTGCGCCTGGCCACCCGGTCGAGTTCCACCACGCGCAGGTCGCCGCGCGCCCCGGTGATCGGCCCGCACCACCACGCCTCGGTCTTGCCCTTGCTCACCGATGGCTGAGAGACCATCCGCATCGGAGTCTCCGCCGGCATCGCCCCGCGCAGCGTCCGGCCGTCGCGCCGAAGCACCAGATACGACCACGTCAGGCCCTCCCAGCGCAGCCCCGCGGTTTTTGCCACGCCCTGTAGCCAGGTCGGAAGAGCTACGTCCGCCAGGTCTTCGTGGCACCAGTCGCGCGTCGTCCGCAGCATCGGGCACTCCGCCGCGTGCAGGCACGGCGCGAACACCGTCGCCCCATCGGCAATCAGGATCGAGCGCGCCACGTGGAGCGCACGGCTCTCCGCCCGCGATCCGGGCTCGATGACCACTAGCGCGCCATCGTCCGCCACCCGTCGCAGTGCCTCGCGTAGAAACACCGCGATGGCTGCCCCACGCGCCACCTCGTCGCCGTGTGCGCGGGTGAACTCCACTGCGGTGAGCCCTGCCAATACAAGGTCATGTAATCCGAGGTCGTCGCCCCAGCCTGGCTGCGTGAGGTCTCGCACGAGCGTGCGGACCGCGGGCGTCGTCGCGGCCAGGAGATTCGCCGTGCGGGCACCGTCGGCGAGGCGTCGAAGGATGGCGAGCGCGGCCGGGTCGCTATCGACCGCGGTGACCGCCGCTACCTTCACCGCAGGAGGGAGCGCGCGCAGGGCTCCGAGGCTGGTTGCGCCGACGCCCGCGCCGAGGTCGAGCACTCGCAGCGGCCGATCGGGTAGCGCTCCGGCCCAGGCCAGTTCGCCGACCGCGCGCGCCACCTTCAACACGTCTCGTGGAAACCAGAACAGCGTGCGCGCGGCCAGCCCATCGGCGGGGGCGAGGGCGATGTCTTCGCCGAGGTAGCGCTGGGATTGTCGCGCGACCATGACCGCGAGCGCCTCGAGCGGAACGGCGCGGCCGAGGGCCTGCTCGAGCACCTCGCACCATGCTGGCTCGACGGGCTTCAACCAGCTGTTCATCAGGGCTCTCCGGCTGGACGGGTCGGGGGAAGAAGCGTTGGTCCGGGCGGAGGCTGGGTGCTACGGTCTTCGGAAATCATGCGGTGGCTTTCAGTGCTTTCCATCTTTGCCTTCGGCTGCCTGGCGGTAACCGTGGGTCTGGCGTTCGGGTATGCGCCGGTGGCGCAACTCTCCGCGGGGGGTCTCACGCAGAAGATCTTCTATATCCACGTCCCCAGCGCGTACGTCATGTACATCGGGGTGACGGCCTGCGTGGCGGGTTCTGTGGGCTATCTGGTGCAACGCTCGCCCGGATGGGATGCGCTCGCGCAGGCCGGAGCCGAAGTCGGGGTGCTGTTTGCGGGCATCGTACTGGTGACCGGTCCGCTATGGGCGCGAAAGGCCTGGGGGACGTACTGGACCTGGGATCCGCGACTCACCACCACGCTGCTCGGTGCGCTGATCTTCGTCGCCTACCTCGTACTGCGCGGCGGCGCCGGTACCGGCGAGGCCGAGAAGCGATTCTCCGCGGCGCTCGCGGTGATGGGTGCGTGCGTGATGCCGGTGATCCACTTCAGCGTGCAGCTCTGGCGGGGGCAGCATCCCACGGTGATCACCTCGCGAGGCGGCGGGCTCGCGCCGCAGATGGCGCACACCCTCACGCTGAGCTTCCTGGCCTTCACGCTGTTGGCGGCGGTGCTGCTGACGCTGCGGTCGCGGGTGGCGTTGCAGCGGGCCCGTCTCGAGGATCTGCGCACCGACGCGGTATCTCGCGGGCTGTTCGATGGAGAGGTGGCGTAGTGATGGGCACGCGAGTTTTACAGAAGAGTGTATTCGTCGGGCTGGTGGTGCTGGTTCTGTCGGCGGGTGCGGGCGCGCAGGAAACCAACGACACCGCGGGACAGCGGTCGATGGCCTTCGAACCGGGCCTCGGCGAGGCTGGGAAGGAGCGCGTTCCGGGGGGTCGGCTCGTCGCGATGGCGTACGGCTTCGCGCTGCTGGCGATCGGCGGGTACGTGGCCTTCATCGCGCGCAATGCGTCGAAGTTGGAAGAAGATGTTCGCGCGCTGGAGGACGCGCTGGCGCGGCGCACGGACGGAGACGACGCGCGGTGATCCCGACTCCCGAGCACGTGGTGTTTATCCCGGGCGTGCTGCTGCTAGGGGTGTTCATCGGCTACACGATGGGCAGCCGGGCGGTGCGCGACGAGGTTCGCCGCAAGCAGCTACGGGAGAAGCGGTAAGAGGGATTCGGAAAGGCGGGGCGGACCCGACCGGCGGGGGCCGGTCAGGCCATGGCGCGGCGGCCCGTTCGCTGCTCGGCGAAGAGCTTGATGGCGCTCTCGATGGAGTTTTCCAGCGAGTCCACCATCAGGTTGTGCAGCGTGAGGCTCGGGCCCTTGAGGGCCTCGTAGTACCGCTGCCGCTCGGTCGAGTGAATGATCGCAGGGGGGTAGCCCGCTCGCAGCAGTACGAGGTTCATTCCCAGGCGCGCCAGCTTCCCGGTGTGCTTGCTGAACGGGAAGATCTGCATGAGCTTGAAGTGCAACTTGGACGCGGTGCGTAGGGAGTTGGCCTTGCGGGTCTCCGGGTCTTGCAGCCAGTCGTCGAGCTTCTTCATCTCGCCAGCGATTTTGTCCGCGGTGGAGATGTCGTGGAAGTAGAGCCGATGTACCGGCGTCTCCTTGCGCCAGGTGCCATCACGCGCCTCAGCGTCGTCGGGCGAGAGCGTCGATTGGAGATGCTTCAGGAGTTCGACGGTGATCGGATTCTTCTTCTTGTTGGCCGCGAACTCGCGTGCGAGGTCGATGGAGGCCTTGTGGGCGCGGATCTCGTCGTAGGTCGGGATGAGCGACACGTCGGACACCACGTCGCGGTCGATGGCGCTCTTCAGTTCGTGAAACGAAAGAACTGTGCCTTCGAGCGCGGTGTCATGGAAGATCCACGACATATCCAGGCGCTCCTGGAAGTGGGCCAGGACAGATTCGTCCTGCGCGGCAAGGTGGTCTTCGAGGACCTTCAACTTATCTTCAAGGTTTGCGCGGGTCGCCATGACACATCCTGCGTAAATGGCCCAAAAGCCCCGATGGAACCGCGATGATGCAGAACGTGCACCGGACGCGCAAGCCAAACGTGCTCGCATGCCAATCGGGGAGACGGTGATTTTGTGGGGCCCGAAATGCCGAAAGCCGCTTCGCGGTTAAACGGAGCGGCCTTCGGTACCTTTTCGGTGGAGATGAAGGGAGTCGAACCCTCGGCCTCTAGAGTGCGATTCTAGCGCTCTCCCAACTGAGCTACATCCCCGTTTCAGGGAGGCGCAATAAACACGATCGAGGGTGAGGGTGTCAAGACAGTCTTTGTGGAAAATATCACCGGACCATCACAGAGGGGTCTTACCAGCGCGCCCGGGTGCGGCTATGTCCCAGAAACAGTGCGCGTAGCTTCCCGCGCACTCGGAGGTGATGAATGTCCGTGGATTTTTACGATCTCAATGAGCTGCTCACCGAAGAAGAGCGGATGGTCCGCGACACCGTGCGGGCCTTCGTCGACGCGAAGATCCTGCCGACGATCTCCAAACACTACGAGGATGGAACCTTCCCGACAGAGCTGATTCCGGAGTTTGGACGCCTCGGTCTGCTTGGCTCCAACCTCCACGGCTACGGCTGCCCGGGCATGGGCGACATCGCCTACGGAATCGTCGCGCAGGAACTCGAACGCGGCGACTCGGGCATTCGCTCGTTTTGCTCAGTGCAGAGTTCGCTGGTGATGTTTCCGATCTACACCTACGGCACCGAGGAGCAGAAAAACACCTGGCTCCCGCGACTCGCGACCGGCGAGGCCATCGGCTGCTTCGGCCTCACGGAGCCAGACTTCGGCTCCAACCCCGGCGGGATGATCACCCGGGCCGAGCGCACCGCCAACGGCTTCGTGCTCAATGGCACCAAGCGCTGGATCACCAACGGCAACCTCGCCGACGTCGCGATCATCTGGGCGAAGCTCGATGGCGTGATTCGCGGCTTCGTCGTTGACACCAAGACCCCTGGGTTTACCGCGCAGAAGATCGAGCGGAAGTTCTCGCTGCGGGCGTCGGTCACGAGCGAACTCATCCTCGAAGACGTACACGTCCCGGAGTCGGCGATCTTCCCGGATGTAAAGGGCCTCAAGGGCCCCCTCGGGTGCCTCACCCAGGCGCGCTATGGCATCTCCTGGGGCGTCATCGGCGCGGCCGAAGCGTGCTTCGATTGCGCCGTCGATTACGCCAAGTCGCGGGTGCAGTTCTCGCGGCCCATCGCGGGCTTCCAACTGGTGCAGCAGAAGTTTGCCGACATGCTGACGGAGATCACCAAGGCGAAGCTCATCGCCTGGCGCCTGGGCAAGCTCAAGGAAGCCAAGAAGATGACCCCGGGGCAGGTGTCCCTCGCCAAGCGAAACAACGTGCACATGGCCCTGGAGACCGCGCGAAAGTGCCGCGACATCCTCGGCGGCAACGGGATCACCTACGACTACCCCATCGCGCGCCACCTGATGAACCTCGAGACGGTCATCACCTACGAGGGCACGCACGATATTCACACCCTGGTGCTCGGCCAGGAAGTGACCGGGATCGCCGCCTACGACGCCGGCCCGGTTCCCACCCGCGACTGAGCATTCTCCGTACCGGGCATCGACCCGCCGCGCTGGCCGTGGTAGGGCGCCGCCCGCAATGCATCCTCAAGATAAGATCCGCAACGTCGCGATCGTGGCCCACGTCGACCACGGCAAGACCACCCTCGTCGACTTCATGCTCCGCCAGTCCGGCGTGTTTCGCGCCAACGAGGAGGTGGTCGACCGCGTCATGGACTCCAACGACCAGGAGCGTGAACGCGGCATCACCATTCTCGCCAAGAACACCTCGGTGCGCTGGGGCGAGTACAAGATCAACATTATCGACACCCCCGGACACTCGGACTTCGGCGGCGAAGTCGAGCGCACCCTGATGATGGCCGACGCCGCGCTGCTGCTCGTCGATGCCGCAGAAGGTCCGCTGCCGCAGACGCGCTTCGTGCTGCGGAAGGCGCTGGCCCGCGGGTTTCCCGTCGTGGTCGTGGTCAACAAGATCGACCGCCAGGACGCCCGGCCCGAGGAGGTTCTCTCCGAGGTGTTCGACCTGTTCTGCGATCTTGAGGCCTCGGACGCGCAGGCGGATTTCGCCACGATCTACGCCATCGGCAAGCACGGCCTCGCCCGCTACAACCTCACGGACACCAACACCGACCTCGCGCCGCTCTTCGACACCATCGTCAAGCGCGTCCCGGCCCCGACGGGCGACCCGAAGGCGCCGCTGCAGATCATCGTGACCAGCCTCGATCACGACGACTATGTGGGCCGCATCGCCATCGGGCGCATCGTCCAGGGCACCGTGCACGAGGGCGACAGGGTCTCGGTGATGGGCGCGGAGAAGAACACCGACGCGAAGATCGCGGTGCTCTACACGTACGAGGGCCTCGCGCGGAAGCGCACCCCGGACGCGGCCGCTGGCGAAAACGTCGCCATCGCGGGCATCGACGAGGTCACCATCGGCGACACGCTCACCGACCCGATGTTCCTGAACGTGCTCCCGCGCATCCACGTCGAGGAGCCCACCATCAAGATGCGCTTCGGCGTGAATACCTCGCCGTTTGCCGGCAAGGACGGGGGGAAGTACCTCACGTCGCGGCAGATTCGCGAGCGCCTCCACCGCGAGGCCCGGAAGAACCCGGCCGTGCGCGTCGAAGACACGGAGAGCGCCGATCAGTTTCTGGTGTACGGGCGCGGCGAGCTGGCCCTCGCGGTGCTCGTCGAGACGATGCGCCGCGACTTCTATGAGCTCTCGCTCGGCAACCCCGAGGTGGTCACCAAGACCATCGACGGCAAGCTGCACGAGCCGCTTGAGCTCGTGATCTGCGACGTGCCCGACAACTTCGTGGGCGTGGTCACTCAGCGCCTCGGGGAGCGCAAGGGCATCATGGTCAACATGGGCAACCCGGGTCGGGGAAGGGTGCGGCTGGAGTTCGAGGTGCCCTCGCGGGCGCTCATCGGGTTCCGTTCGGAGTTTCTCACCTCGACGCGCGGGACAGGGCTGCTCAATACGGAATTCAAGGGCTGGAAAGAGTGGTCCGGGCCGATGATGCGCCGAACCAACGGGGCGATGGTGTCCGACCGATCAGGCACGTGCACCCCCTACGCGCTCTTCCACCTGCAGCCGCGCGGCGAGTTCTTCGTCGGCGTGGGCGCGCCCGTCTACGAAGGCATGATCGTCGGGGAGCACAACCGCCCCAACGACGCCGACGTGAACATCATCCGCGAGAAGAAACTCACCAGCGTCCGCACCGCCGGGAAGGACGAGAACGTCGCCCTCTATCCCCCGCGCGTGCTCACCGTCGAGACCGCCATGGAGTGGATCGACCGCGACGAACTCGTCGAGGTCACCCCGCTCAACGTGCGCGTGCGCAAGGCCGTACTTTCTGCTTCGTTCCGCCCCGCCCGCCGCGAAGGCGGGGAGTAAACCCCACCTCCAGAGATTCATCACCGGTGATGTCCGCTACATCACCGGTGATGAAATCCGTCGCTCCGAGCGATCACCCGCCCTCACGGCGGGATCGACTCGCAACGCCCCGTCGTCGTCGCACACACCATCGGCTCGCAGCAGTCGGCATCCGTCCGGCACATGCCGCACGCGCCGCCCACGCATGCCTGGCTCGCGCGGCATGATCCACAGCGCCGACACGCCGTCGGCATCGGCTCGTCCGGGCAGGCGTCGCCCGCCCGCAGGATCGACCGGTCGTAGTGCACGTCGAGGTCGCCGCCGGTGATGATGTCCCGCGCGAAGAGGGCGCCGTGGAGGTTCATGTAGCCCGCGATGGTGACTGCGGCGCGTGGCGCGTAGACGTTGCCCACGAAGCGCGACGCGCCCAGCAAGGTGAATCCGCGGGCGCCGCCGATGTAGATGCGTATGCCCGAGGGTCGGCTCGTGCCGCCCATGCGGAGGTAGCCCGCACCGAGTACTGATCCGGCGATGAATACGTCGAGTTCGCCGCGCGGCCCGAGCTGCACGTCGAAGAAGCCGCCGAGGTCGAAGTCGCCGCCGATGAAGAGCGCGGTGCGCCCCTCCACAAGGAGCGTGACGCTCCCGAGGCCCGCGACGCGCTCGGCGTAGAAGCGCCCGCACGGGAGCGTCGTCACCTGCGCCCCGATGATGGCGTTGAAGCGCGCAGCGTCGAAGCCGGTGTCGGCGTTGTCGTTGTGGTCCTGGGCGTCTCGCACCGCCGCGGCCACGTCGAAGATCTCGCTCGCGCCGCACGCGCACGGCGGATCGACGGTGACCGATCCGCTCGAGCGCCGCCCGTCCACCCGGATGGCCCCGAGCGCGAGAGCGCCGCTCTGGTGCAGCAGGTCGCCGTGCACGTGGATGGGGCCGAGCGCCGTGATGTTGCTGCGGATGCGGGAGTTGCGCGCGACGTCGAGGGTGCCGACGACCTCGAGCGGTCCGCCGAGGTTGAAGTCGCCGTCGATGTTGTGCGCGCCGATGAGGCGCAGCGGCGCGATGCCCGACATGGTGAGCGTGTCGCCGATCTGGCTGTAACCCACGATGGTGTAGTTGCCGTTGACCCCGACGGCGCCGCCGCGCTCGCGGCCCATCATCCCGGTCGCGGAATCGTAGGAGTCCGTGCGCAGAAAGCCCGCGAGCCCGAGGTTGCTACAACTGCACAGCGCATATCGGAACAACGTCTCCGCGAGCCGCCCCGCGCACCGGGTCGCCCCAGGCGCACCGACCGTCACGGGTGGACCAGACCCCTCGCAGAACATCGCGCGGCTCACCTCCGGCGCGTCGGGGCCGACGTCCCCGGACTTCGGTGTGACGTCTGCGGCGGGACGGTCGAGGGGGCCCACGTCGAAGCCAGGGATGGTGACGTCGATGCGTGCGGAGCCGACGTCCGAGGGAGCAGCGCCGGCGTCGGGCTCCACCACGCGAGCCTCTTCCGCGGCGCACCCGACCGCGGCGACACCGATCAACAGACAAATGATGGAGCGAGTATTGAGCAAGGTCATGTGGGGTCCCGATGCCGCAACGGCTTGATCAAGGTACACCCCGCAAGCGCCCCGTGGCGCTAGGCTAACGGCGTCGTGAATGATCTACAGACCGAGCTCGATCGCCTCTCCCGCGCGTGGATCGCCGAGCGCGACGCCGAGCGCGTTCGCTACGCCGAGGAGCGCACCAACACCACACTGCTCGAGCGCGTGGAGGCCCGCATCGCCCTGCGAGGACTCACCCTCGACGAGGCATTGCCCGCGCCGGGCGAGCGCCTGCTGCTCTGGTTTCGCCCGGAGCGCGGCGCCAACCTCCGCGACCTGCGGCTCGGTCCTGGCGATCCGGTGCGGCTCTGGCGACTGCAGCCCGATGAGCCCACGGCCATTCTCGGCGTGCTCGCGCGGCGCAGCCCCGAGCGCGTCGGCGTGATGATCTTCGATGACTCCCGTGACGACCTCTGGGACGCCGGCTGGCGGCTCGATCGGGAGGCGCCGGAGGTGACCTTCGCGCGCGGTCGCGACGCCCTGCAGGCAGCCGCCGGGGCGCCCCCGGGGAGCGTCGATTGGCAGCGGCTCAACGTGCTCTTCGGCGTCCGTGGTCCACCGAAAAGCCAGCGTCCGCTTGCGGTGACGGAGTGGTTTGACACGCACCTCGAGGACGACCAGCGGGAAGCCGTTCGGCGGGGGCTCGGGCGCGACCTGTCCCTGGTGCTTGGGCCGCCAGGGACCGGGAAGACCCGCACGCTCGCGGAGCTGGTGCGGCAGGCCGTGGCGCGGGGCGAGCGGGTGCTCGTGACGGCCGCGAGCCACACCGCGGTGGACAACCTCGCGGAGCGCCTCGTGCACGCAGGGGTGAAGCTGGTGCGCGTCGGTCACCCGGCGCGGGTCTCGCCGGAAATGGAAGAGCACACGCTCGATGCGCTGCTCGAGCGCAGCGACGCGGCGAACCTGGCCCGGGGATGGATTCGCGAAGCCGAGGTGCTGAAGCAGAAGCTGCGGCAGCGCGAGAAGCGCAAGGCCACGACGTGGACCGAGCGCCGCGAGGTGATGGGCGACGTGAACGGGCTCTACGCCAGTGCGAAGCGGGCGATGCGCGACACGCAACGGGGGATCCTGGACGCGGCAGCGGTGATCGCAGTGACCGCGGCGGGGTCGGAGTCGTGGCAGGTGGCCGGTCAGCGCTTCGACCGCGTGGTGCTCGATGAGGCCACGCAGGCGCCCGATCCGATCGCGCTCGTGGCGCTGCAGCAGGCTCCCGCGGCGGTGCTGGCGGGCGACCCGCACCAGTTGCCGCCGACGGTAATCGGCGAAGAAGCGGAGCGGTTGGGATTGAGTGAGACGTTTTTCGAGCGGCTCGCGGCGGGGCCGCACGCGGCGGAGCTCGTGACGCTGCTGCGGGTGCAGCATCGGATGCATGAAGCGCTGATGGCGTACCCCAACGCGGCGACCTACGGGGGCGCGCTGAGGGCTGCGCCGGACGTGGCGGCGGCCGTGCTGATGGAGGTCTCAGGGGTGCGGGAAGACGCATCGCGGCAGGGGCCGTTCGTGCTGCTCGACGCGGTGGGCCGAGGCTGGGAGGAGGAACGCGAAGGGGAGGATCCGAGCACGCGCAACCCGGGCAACGCCGAGCGCGTGGTGGCGGAGGTGCGCCGGCTGGTGTCCCGGGGCGTGATGCCGGGCGACATCGGAGTGATCACGCCGTACCAGGCGCAGGTGCGGCTGATTCGCGACGGGGTGGCCGACCTGCTCGATGCGGGCCTGGAGGTGAGCTCTGTGGACGGATTCCAGGGGCGGGAGAAGCTGGTGATCCTGGTCGATCTGGTGCGCTGCAACGACGTGGGAGAGATTGGGTTTCTGCGCGACGTGCGGCGGATGAACGTCGCGCTCACGCGGGCGAAGCGCTGGCTGCTTGTGCTGGGAGACGGGGGATTGATGGCGCGGCACCGATATTACAAGGCCCTGCTGGAGCACGCCGAGCAGACCGACGCGTGGCTGAGCGCGTGGGCCGACGAGGGTGAGCCGATCGAGGGTTGAGGGCTTCGGTGCCGGGTGATTGGGGGCGGCGCTATTTTCCAGTCGATCGACGTGGATCGCGAACTTCCCGATAGTATCCATACGCTGCGGCGGGTCTGTGGCGAAGGAGTCCCTTGCGATGAACAAATGGATTGTGATTGCCGCGGCGTTGATCGTCGCGGGCTGCGAAGGCAGCTCGGTCGTCGGAGGGCCGGAACTGCGCGACGCGACCATCGACCTCACGGCCGACGTGACCATCGATGCCTCGGTGAGCTGTCCGACCCCGCTGCTGGCGTGCAACCAGCGCTGCACCGATCAGCGCAACGACCGCGAGAACTGCGGGGCCTGCGGGCGCGCCTGCGAGCGGGGCAACGTCTGTCAGAACGGCGCTTGCGTGCCGGATTGCGGCGCGGGTGAGACCCTCTGCCGCGGCGGTGGCGGCGACGCCGGAGTGGCCCTCGCGTGCGTGTCGCTTCGGACCGACCGGGCGAACTGCGGCGCGTGCGGCAACACGTGCGGAATGAACCAGGTCTGCGCCTCCGGGATGTGCAGCTTCATGTGCACTGGCACCACGACCGAGTGCACGCGTCCCGCGACCGGCATGGACGGCGGCGCGGGCGAGCGCTACTGCGCCGAGCTCAGCACGGAGTCCAACAACTGCGGCGCGTGCGGCAACGAGTGCCAGGACGGCTACGCCTGTATGTCTGGCCGCTGCCGCATCCGGTGCCCGGAACTGGCCGTGATCTGCCCGGAACCCATGGCGGACGCGGGACCGACGGGCGGAGGCGAGATCTGCGCCGACACCAGCAACGACATCAACCACTGCGGCAGCTGCGGCAACGCATGCCCTTTCGGCCAGTTTTGCGTCCGCGGCGCGTGCCGAACCACCTGCGGCGCGGGCTTCACCAACTGCATGAGCGTCTGCCGTGACCTGACCTCCGACCGACTCGGCTGCGGCGCCTGCGGCAATGCGTGCGGCTCTGGCGAGGTGTGCACCGCGGGCCGCTGCGTCGTCTCGTGCGGCGGCGGCCTCTCAAGCTGCGAGGGCATCTGCCGCGACCTTCAGACAGACGTGAACCACTGCGGCACCTGCGGCACCCGCTGCTCTCCCGGTCAGGTGTGCTCGCGCGGCGTGTGCGAGGTCTCCTGCGGCGCCGGAACGTCGGACTGCTCGGGCGTCTGCCGTGACCTGCAGACGGACAACGCCAACTGCGGCGGCTGTGGCACCGCCTGCGCGGCAGGCCAGGTGTGCTCCATGGGCGCGTGCGTCGTCTCGTGCGGCGCGGGCACCACCAACTGCGCGAGCGTCTGTCGCGACACGCAGACCGATAGCAACCACTGCGGCGCGTGCGGCATGGCCTGCCCGTCAGGCCAGATCTGCTCGCGCGGCGCGTGCCTCGTCTCGTGCGGCGTCGGCCTCACCAACTGCACCGGCGTGTGCCGCGACATCGACACCGACCGCGCCAACTGCGGCGCGTGCGGAACAGCCTGCGCCGCCGGCCAGGTGTGCTCGGCAGGCGTCTGCCAGGTGTCGTGCCTCGAGGGCCTCACCAACTGCTCTGGCGTCTGTCGCGACCTCGCGAGCGACGTCGCCCACTGCGGCGACTGCGGCACCTCCTGCCCGTCGGGCAACGTCTGCTCCAGCGGAACCTGCCAGGTCTCGTGTGGCGCCGGCCTCACCAACTGCGGTGGCGTCTGTCGCGATCTTCAGACCGACGTGAACAACTGCGCCGGTTGCGGCACCGCCTGCGCGTCGGGCCAGGTGTGCTCGCGCGGCGCCTGCGTGGTCTCGTGCGGCGTCGGCCTCACCAACTGCACCGGCGTCTGCCGCGACCTCACCGTCGATCGCATCAACTGTGGCGCATGCGGCTCCGCCTGCCCGTCGGGCCAGGCGTGCACCGGCGGCCGCTGCGTCGTCTCCTGCCTCATCGGGCAGACCAACTGCTCGGGCACCTGCCGCGACACGCAGACCGACAACGCCCACTGCGGCGCGTGCCTCAACGCCTGCAACCCCGGGGAGATCTGCTCGGCCGGTCGCTGCCAGGTGTCGTGCGGAGCCGGGCTCACCAACTGCTCGGGTACATGCCGCGACACGCAGACCGACAACGCCCACTGTGGCGCGTGCGGGATGCCCTGCGCTTCCGGCCAGGTCTGCTCGGGTGGAGCGTGTCGCGTCAGCTGCGGCGCAGGCCTCACCAACTGCGGCGGAACATGCCGCGACACGCAGACCGACACCAACCACTGCGGGGCGTGCGGGGCTTTCTGCCCCGGCGGCCAGATCTGCCGCGCGGGCGTGTGCGTGGTCACCTGCCAGTCGGGCCTCACGGCCTGCGGCGCGACCTGCCGCGACCTCACCACGGACAACGGCAACTGCGGTCTCTGCGGGCGCACCTGCATGGCGGGACAGGCCTGCGTCGCGGGTAGCTGCTCGGTCACCTGCGGCACCGGGCTCAGCAACTGCTCGGGCACCTGCCGTGACCTCCAGAACGATCGAACGAACTGCGGCCTCTGCGGCAGCACTTGCATGCCAGGACAGGTTTGCTCTCTGGGCGCGTGTGTCATCACGTGCCCGGTCGGCCAGACGGCCTGCGGCTCCACTTGCGTCAACCTCGTCACCGATCGCAACAACTGCGGCGTGTGCGGCACCGTCTGCCCGAGCGGGCAGATCTGCATGGGGTCGGGGTGCGTGACGAGCTGCACCGCGGGCCTCACCGCCTGCGGAACCTCGTGCCGCGATATCACATCGGACGTAAGCAACTGCGGCGGCTGCAGCACCGTGTGCCCGACCGGGCAGACCTGCGTGTCGAGTTTGTGCCGACTGGTGTGCCCGTCAGGACAGACCAACTGCTCGGGCACCTGCCGCGATCTTCAGACCGATCTCGGCAACTGCGGCGCCTGCGGCATGATGTGCCCGGGCGGTCAGGTCTGCTCGGCGGGTCGTTGCGTGGTGACCTGCGCCGCGGGCCTCAGCAACTGCGCGGGTAGCTGCACCAACGTGGCTACCGATCCGCGCAACTGCGGAGCGTGCGGGATGTTGTGTCCGACGCGCGCCAACTCTGCCTCGTCGTGCGCGGGCTCGGCCTGCGGCTACGTCTGCAACACGGGCTTCGCCGACTGCAACGGCCTCGCGGCGGACGGGTGCGAGGTCAACACGCAGACCTCGTCCACGAGCTGCGGCGCGTGCGGAACGGCCTGCACCATCACCAGCGGCGTCGGCGCGTGCTCCGCGGGCGTCTGCCGCGTGGCCTCGTGCAACACCGGCTTCGCCGACTGCAACGGCGTCGCGTCCGATGGCTGCGAGATCAACACGCAGACCTCGTCCACGAACTGCGGCGCGTGCGGCACGGCCTGCCCGTCGGGCGGCGCATGCACCGCCGGAACCTGCGGCTCACGGTGCTACACCGGCGCGGCGCGCGTACTGGTCTACGGGCCGGGCGGCACTCGTGGGTCGGCGATGTTTCCCACGGGGACGATCGTGACCGTGGCGAGCGACGCGATGTGGCGCTCGATGAGCACTGCGGACTTCTCCAACTACGACACCATCTGGATCGATGGTGGCAACTGCGGCGGCACCACGAGCACGAACTATGGCACCGCGCAGGACACCCAGGGCGCCTGGGGGCCGGCGGTGCGCGGGCGGGTCGTGCTCCTCACGGGCGACCCCGACTACCATCAGGACGGCCAGGCGCCGCTGCTCTACCAGAACAGCGTCAACTGGCTGAAGGGCATGGGCCGCACGGTCGATGGTGGCCGTACGTCGCTCTTCATTTCGTGGGGCTGCACGTTCGCCGGCGGCTTCGTCGCGGGTCGCGGAACGCCCGAGACCTTCACGGGCGTGATTGGCGCGGGCTTCACCTCGAACACCACCAACTGGTGTGCGGCAAACCTCTCGGGGGTCTCGCACCCGGTGACGGCGGGCTTCAGTACGTTCTGGGGCTGCCCGATGCACGGTGCGTTCGGATCGATCGCCTCGGGCTACGTGACCCTCGCAACCAGCGGCGGCTTCGCCAGCCTCGTCGTGCGCGATTCGGCTGTCGCCTGCGTCCCCTGACACCCGCCTGAGGGACGCCCGCCACTCACGGCGTCCCTCGGCCTCCCTCTCCATTCCCCACACTCATCGCCCGGTCGCCGCGTGCCGCCCACGGATCGGCGAAGCTCTCGCTCGCGTGTGTGACTGCGCGGAGGCCGTGACTACAGGCTCTTCGGCAACCCGAGATGCCGCTCGGCGACGAGGCCCAGCAGGAGGTTGTCGAAGCCGTAGACGGTGTTCTCGCGCAGCTTGCGTTCGAGGTGGGCCTCCGTGGCCAGGGCCATGCCGCCGAAGGTCGTGAAGGCAGCGCGGGTGGCGTCCTCCGCGGCCTCCGCGGCGAGCAGTCGGGCCATCGACGAGACCGCGTGTGCGTCCTCGCCGCGCTCCATCGTGGCGAGCGAGTCCTCGATGGCAAGCTCTGCCGCGTAGACGCGACACGCCGCGTGGGCGAGCGGGTACTGCACCCCCTGGTTGCGGCCGATGGGGCGTCCGAAAGTCGCGCGGGTGCGGGCGTGCTCGACGGCGCGGTCCATCACGAAGCGGGCGTTGCCGGTGGCCTCGCAGGCCGCCAGGATGCGACGCATCACGAAGCCCCGCGCGAGAATCTCCAGCCCCTTGCCAGGTGCGCCGATGCGCAGGTCGTCGTCGATCACCACGTCGTCGAAAAAAAGCAGCGCCGTGAGGCGGTTGGTGATCATGTTCATCGGGCGCAGTTCGAGGCCCGGAGAGTGGCGCGGGACGACGAAGAGCGTGGGGCCCTCCTCGGCGCGCGTGAGCACGATCATCCAGTCGGTGTGATCTGCGAAGGAGATGTAGATCTTGCGGCCGTCGAGACGCCAGCGGTCGCCGTCGGGCCTGGCCGTCGTCGCGATGGTCGAGAAATCCAGGCCAGCGTCGGGCTCCGTGGCGGCCACGGAGATCAGCCGCGTGGTGCCTGCGGCAAGCTCCGGCAGGAGCGCGAGGAGGCGCGGCGAGACGGTGGTTCGAAGCAGGATGCCCGAGAGCACAGCCTGGGCGTGGAGGGGCGACGCGTCGGCTCCGCCGGCGTGCAGTAGGCGAATCAACCGGGCGAGCGCGCGCGGGCCGAGGTTGGTTCCGCCGTGCTCTTCCCCGAGGAGGATGCCGAACGTACCAAGGGCGGCGGCGCGCTCGAAGCACGCGGTCGGAAACGCGCGCGCCTCGTCGGTCACGCGCCAGTACTCGGGGGGAAAGGCGCGGAGGAGGTCGCGCGCCATGCTGTCGATGGCCTGTTGAATCGATGTGTCCATCACCGTAGTGGCGCAAACATATCAGCAAGCACGCCGACGGCTACGCAACGCTGCGCGCACGCATTATCTGCGCAGCGGAGTGCAATGGGCTCGGGGTGTCGGGTAGGGCTCAAGGGGGCGCTGGCGCCGAAGCCCTCGGCCACGGGAAAGGTACGCAATCCACTGGACGGGGTGGCGGTGCTGGTGACGGTTCGGGCATCGACTAAGCATTCGTCACATCTGTGTTCCGTTCTGCATTTGCCGAAGATTCTTGATGCCGCATGCAGCGGCTTCTATCCGGCATATCCCGCGTCCGAGGATGGTCGGTCCCGGCGGACTCCCGGCGGACTCCCGGCGGACTTGCCGGTGTACCCACCGAGGTTGGCGATCCAGCGCACGACGAGGTGCAACGGCGGCCGGTCTTCGATGCTGATGCCCTTCGGTTGGCGCAAGACGATGGTGGCCACGATCTCGTCATCGGTGAATTCGGTAGCGGCCGGCAGATCGGGTGTGGCTCGGGCAGCACGGGCGAGATGAACGGCTCGGACATCCATGCTGTCCAGTACGATTGCCCACTTCTGAATCGCCTCCGCACTGCGTAGTTCGTTGTCTTCGACGCGGCAAAGCCGGCTCTTCCATGCGCGGTGAAACTCCTTCCGCGGGTCCTGCAGTCGCAGCGTCACCTCGCTCGCTCGCACCTCCATGTGCGCCACGCGCGCCTGTCGGTTGGGACCAGCGGTCAGGTTGAGCTTGTACGAGCATCCCTTTCGTTTGCGCCGTCGAAAGCACCCGCTCACCCCGCTGGAGGAGCCTCGTTGGCGAGACGAAACGGCGCGCCGATCATCCAAGCAGCGTGACGAGCAAGAGTGACGCGCCGCCGAGGTCGATCTGGTCGCGCTCGGTGACGCTGGTCAAGCTGGGCGCCAGCGTCGCGCGCCGCGAGGTGGCGGGGCGGCTGGGCGCGGCCGCAGGGGGCGACGGCGCCACGCGGGAGGTGCGCGCGGCCCTCGCGCGGGTCAGCACCCAGGTGGAGCACGCCAGGGAGGTCGTCGAGGCGCTCGGGCAGCTGAAGGGCGCAGCGATGAAGGCGGGCCAGCTGATGTCGATGGAGCTGCGCGACGTGCTGCCGCCCGAGGTCATCGCGGTACTGCAGCGGCTGCAAGACTCCGGGGAGAACGTCTCGTTCGCGGAGGTCTTGAGCATCCTGCGCGACGAGCTGGGCGCGGCGCTGGCCGAGCTCGACGTCGAGCCGACGGCGCTCGCGAGCGCCTCGATCGGCCAGGTGCACCGGGCGCGGTGGACGCCCGCCGAAGGCCCCGCCCGCGACGTCGTGCTCAAGGTGCAGTTTCGGGGCATCGCCGAGACGATCGACTCCGACCTCGCGATTCTCGAGCGCGTCGCGCGGGTGTTTCTCTCGGTTCAACTCAAGCGCATCGACCTGGCGGCGGTGTTCGCGGAGCTCAACGAGGTGCTCAAGCGCGAGACCGACTACGAAGCCGAGGCCCGCAGCCTCGGCGAGTACCGGGCGTTCGCCGACCGCGTCGTCGGCCTCGCCGTGCCCACGGTCTACGCGGCGATCTCGACGAAGAAGGTGCTCGCGCTGTCGTTCGAAGAGGGGCAGCGCTTCGAAGAGTTTCTCTCGACGCACCGCGACGAGGCCACCCGCAACGCCGTCGCCCACCAGCTCATGGACCTCTATTTCAAAGAGTTCTTCGAGTGGGGCATCGTGCAGACGGACGCCAACTTCGCGAACTTCCTCTTCCGCGACCGCGCCGGCGCGCCGGCGTCTGGTGTCGAGGTGGTGCTGCTCGATTTCGGCGCGACGCGCGGCTACGAGCCGGCATTCAGGGAGTCCTATCGCGCGCTGCTGCGGGCCTGCTTCGACGACCGGCGGGCCGAGGCCATCGCGATCGCCGAGGCCCTACAGCTCATCGACCCGCGCGAGGCGGCGCCCTGCAAGGAGGCCCTGGTCGACCTGATTCGCCTCGTGCTGCGCGTATTTCGTCGCGAGTCGCAGCCGGTGGACTTCACCGACCGCGCGCTGGTCGTCGACGCCGCCGAGGCGGTCAAGGGGTTCTACCAATCGCTCAAGCACTCGCCGCCGCCGGCGCAGCTGTTGTTTCTGCATCGCAAACTCGGCGGCGTGTATTCGATGGGCAAGGCGCTCGGGGCGAAGATCGATCTGACACCCTACTGGCAGCGCCTCGAACGTCCCATCGCCTGACGCCCGCGCGGTCGCCCATCCATCCTCATGGTCGCCTCGACGCTCTTGTTCACCTCGATCGATGAGGTGCGCGTCGCGCCGAGCGGCGACGGCAGCGCGACGACCTACCACGCCGAGCTGAAGCTCAACGGCCCGCTGCGGGTCTTCGACCTCGGACTACGCATGGTCTTCGCGCGCATCGGCGACCGCGCCGCCGCCGGACTCGCCCGCTTTCTAGGATGTTAAGTGGCCTCTAGCGGATTCGTGCCAGAAGGGCGTTGGGTCACGGTGCTGTCGATCGAGTGGGCGACTTACCATCGTCGCATCAGCGTGTAGGCAGTCAACCGTCACTTGTCCGTGACGTTTGTGGTTCCTGGGTTCGTGATGCTGATCACCCCCATCCAGAGGCAGTTGCACGTCGAGGGTGCGGTCAGCGCCGGGAGATTGTTGTACGTCACCATCGGATCGCCGGGAACCCAGGGCGCAGTCGTCGCCGGAATGCAGGGCATGGGCGTCAGCACACCCATCGCCGCCGCGGTGGCCACAGCGACCATTGGGTTGGCGGGGGACTGGCACATTGCGAAGGTCCCGATGTTCACGATCGGCGCAGAGTCCATGATCGTGGCCATCGGGAGCACGCCGTTGGTGACCATGTTCGCTGGCAGCACCGTCAAGACTCCTGGGGCCATTCCCATGGTGCAGGCGAGTTGAGCGCCGTTCACCACCATCAATGGCATTCAACAACCACCTCGTGCAGCACCATCCCCGCGGTAAGGTAAGTGAAATGCAGGGTGAGGTGCCCGCGGGTGTACGAGGTCGACGTCAGGCCCTCCGGGAGAAACTGCGAAGGCGGCCGCGCGCCGTAGCGATTCTCGAGTCCCGCACGCGTCACGGGCGGATCACGGCGGACGGTGAGTGTGAGGATCTTCGGGGCGTTTGGCGCAGCGGCGCCGGGAACGGGTTCACGGTACTCGACTCGGGAGAACACGCCATGGGCGAGGGTAGCGATGTACCCACTATAGAAGTCATTGGTCGTGCTGGGGTCGGTGCCGAGGGGCGCACCGAGCGCCCGGGTGACGGATTGCGGCGAGAGTGTGTTGGGCGCCACGATCTGTTCGACGTAGTGAATCACTTGTTCGGTGGGTGTCATGGAGCCCTCCCGCCCGGGGGGACGGAGCTGTAGTTTGTGTCCCAGTTATGGGAGTAGTCATGGCTGTAATACTGCTGGTAATTCTGGCCGGTCGAGGTGCTTGGACTCTCCCCGGTGCCGTACACCTGACCGATCTGGGTGCGTGCCTGATCGCCCGTGATGTTGCCCGCGGACTGCTGGTCGTAGATGTCGGCATACTGCGCAGTGTGAGTGCCGGCGATTCCCACATCAGGCCCACCGTGATTGATAATCTCCTGGCGCGACTGGGCGTTGAACAGTGTCGCTGCGCCCTCGTCGCCGAGGTTACGGTTGGTGTTCTGGTCGACGTACTGTTGCCGCGTGAGCCCCGAGGGCGGAATCTCGGGAGGCAGCGTGTACCCGGCATGACCCGCTTCGTGCGAGAGGGACTGCACGGTGTCCGCAGCCGACTGCCCGGTCGTGTCAATCACGATGGTGCGCGATGTTCTGTCAGCAAAGGTGCCGACGGGATCGCCCGGACGTGATTCCCGAATGGTCCAGCCCTGGGCCTGAAGGTCACTGATGCGCTGCCTGAGCGCGGGAGACAAACCCGCGAGGAGGTCGACGTCGGCGCCGAAGCCCGTGGTGGGAGGACCCAGGTTGGGACCACCCGGATTGAGCTTCGCCAGCGGACCCTGGAGTTGCAACATCGCCCCGCCGTCGTTCTGGACGTTGACGCTCCCGGGCGCGTGGAGGCTCGCGGCGGAGGTGAGGTAGAGGTCGGCGCCAGCATTGGCGTGAACCCGTGCGTTGTCATCGAGAATCACCTGGCTGGCGTCGCTGGACCGCAGGATGGCCTTGTCGTCGAGGGTGAGCTTGCTTCCCGCGCTGGAGTGCGACTGCGCCTCGGTGGTGAACCACGCGCCTGCCCCTCCCGCACTGACGATCTGCACGCCGGTGGGGGTGATGGTCACAGTGCTTCCGCCTACCGTGAGTGTGATCTTGGTAGTGGACTCGAGCGCATAGTCGCCCGTCACATGCACTGCGGCTGATGGGGGCGCCGGAGGTGGCGGTGGCGGTGGGGGACTCCCTGAATCTTTCGGGGGCGGTGGTGGAGGAGGCGGAACCACGCCGTCCACCGTGAGGTTGTAGAGCCCCATGACGTGATCGGACTCGTTGCCACCGACGGTGCTCACACGGCTGCCCGTCACCGCGTGCGACTGGCTCCCTCCGACGATCTCGGACTGGCTGCTCTCGACAGTGTTGATCTGGTTCCCGGTGACCGTGACCGACTGATTGTGGCGTACGCGGGTGTTGTGGTTGAACTCGACGAATTCGTTGAAGTTCCGCTGGGCGTGGATGTGAATCTCCTCGTTGCCCGCCTGGTCTTCAAAATACAGCTCGTTGTACCCACGGCTGCCGGGTGAGCTGTTGGTCCTGATGGTGCTTCGCGTGCGGCGCTGAATCACTTCGCCCGAAGGCGGAGGCTGGTTGTGGAGGTTGTACACGCATCCAGTGATCAACGGTCGATCAGGGTCGCCGTCGAGGAAGTGAACGACCACCTCCATCCCGACGCGCGGGTTGAACACTACGCCCCATCCCGACCCCGCCCACGGCTGCGCGACCCGGATGCGGCACGAGGAGTTCTTCGCGCGTTGGGTGTCCACACGCATCTCCGGACGCTCCCAGTGGAAGCGCACAAGCACCCTGCCGTAGGCGTCGATGTCCACCTCCTCTTTCGAACCCACGATGGGCATCACGATGGCGGTCTGCGGCCCGTGCATCACGGGTCTTGGCGTCACCCTCCGCGGGCGAAAGATTGCTCCGACGAGGACGCCCGTGAAGCGGTTGCTGTACCGATCGGTGTCCGCCGGAGGGTGCAGGTCAAAGCCACTCTCGCCAGCCCTGCCGGTGTGTTCGACGGACGTGAGGGAAAAGCTCTCAAGATCACCTCCGTCATCGTCCGTCAGGTGCACCCTTCGTCCGGGCGCGAAGCCCGTGACCACGCTGTCGCCCGTGCAGTGTTGCGCGCGGCCGGTGAACTCGGTCCATCGCACCCCGACACGGTGCTGCAGGTCGTCGCCCGCGTAGAAGAGCGAGCCGGTGCTGTAGTCCGTGAACACCGCGCCGGCAGGATACGTGTAGATCTGCCTACTACTCACGGACGCAGGCGATGACCGCGTGTGGGCGACCTCCCGCGCGGGAGAGTTGTCGTTGGTGTGAAAGGGGCGAGTGAAGTCCCAGTCACGCATTGCCACGCTATCCGGCTGAAGCTCGTAGCCGTAGCCATACGTGCGCACGGTCTCGGCATCCGCCGTCGCGCCCCCCTGGCCCATCACCCTGAGCGGCAGGTCCCCAAGCAGTGGGATGGGCTCTGGAAACGCGTCGGAGGGTCCGTCGCTGACAAGCACCAGATTTTCGCCCCTACCGGTCGAACGGAAGAAGAACGTGACGCCCTCGTCTTCGAGGAGCCGCATCACGAACTCAAGGTCGCTCTCGCCGTACTGGGTGCAATACTCCCGAACGGCATGCTGCGAGGCATCGACCCCCTTGAGGTCGAGTTCGCCATCGCCTGAGTAGAGCCCCGCGTCGTGTAGGACGGCGCTCACAATGTCGAGGACGTTCACGTCCTGAAAGATTCGATGGTCTCGGCGCTGTGAAAGAAGCCACAGTCGAGGGACAACCTGCACGGTGACGTGACGTCGCGACCTGAAATACCCGACCTGGTCAGTCGCGCGCACCACTCCCTCGATCACTCTCCGAAGAGAGCCACGGGCGATCGTGAACACCACTGCCGTGCCGACCATGGAGCGCAGGTCGGTGGAGCCGTCTTCTGCGAGGTCGACGGTGAGCTCAAACACCGTCGAGAGCGCCTCGCGGAACCTGAAGCCGATGACAGCCCAGTCTGTGTCCGCGCTCCCACCGCACACAAAGAAGAAGTCGGCTTCCGGTAATCCCACGGCGGAGATTGTTAGCATGAAACATTGAGTCTTCGAATCACTGCGCTGCACCCCTTGAAGCCCTCCCCGAAGTATCCGCGCAGCAGAAGCACCACAAAGACTGCCCGACGTCAGGCTCTGCGGGACCGACCCTATCGACCTCGATCGTATCGTGAGCCAGTACGAGAAGGGCCGATCTCCTATAGTTTCAGGCGAATCGTGAGATGTGTCCCGAAGTGAACCTCCTGGGAGAGGGGGCGCGCGGGCTTCGACGCATCGCCGGGGCTGACCCAGGTTGAAGGCCCGCCGCCGCGGGCTTGTTCACCCGCGATCGTCGCGGGAGTGCTCGTGGGCTCGTTGGAGATGGGCCTCGATGGGCCGAGGAGAGCACTCGCTGCCATTGATGCAATGGGCCAATCAAGTCGTAGAGTCCGGCGGCGTCGGGGCAGGGGGTGGTGGCTCGCGTAGAAGCCGTGAAACAAGGGATCTGACGGTAGACCGGGGTTTCCCGGATCCCCACTCAGCGGTTGCGGCGTCGAAGTACGTTGAGGAGCACCTGCTGCAGCTCGCCGCTCTCCAGCGCGGCCGCCGCCTGGATGGCGCCCGTAGCCTCCGCTGCGTCGTGGCGCACTAGCAGGTCTGAGGCGAGCTGACGCTCCTCCGCGCCGCCGTGACGGAGCGTGCCGAGGACGTATTCCACGGCCTCAAGCGAGGGAATACGGCCGATGGAGTTAAGCGCCGCAGCGCGCACCGTGACGTCGGACTGATCGCGATGCAGCCGCGAGAGCGGGTCGAACGCGTGCGGAAAATGGAGTAGTTTAATGGCCTCGACGGCCGCTGCGCGCACCGCCGAGTCGGGCTCCGCAACGCCCTTCATCAAGAGAGTGAAGGTGCGCTTGAAGAAGAGCGAGCAGGCCGCGCGAAGCACCGCCACGCGCACGTCGCCGCGGGCTCGGTCGAAGAGGTGCTCGAGCGGCGAGAGCACGGCGTAAAGCTGCACCTGCCCGAGAGCCTCGGCTAACTGCGCAAGCGTGTTGGGGTGCCCAGGCTCCCGCGCCGTCAACGGAACCAACCGCGCCAACAGCGCCTTACGGCGAACAAAATCCGGCAGCGTGCCGTCGAGCAGGATCTCCCCGCACGCCTCCACCGCGTCGCCGTCTTCTTCCCACTCGACGATATCGAGGTTCCAGATGTCGGGATAGGCCACTGGGAGTTTGAGGTAGTCCGGTACCGCCGCCACGCGGAGCACTTCGTCCTTCGCGTCGCCGTAGCGGGCGCGTATCCGTGAGTAGCGTTGCGCCCTCTCGCTCTCGATGCCCGGCATCTGCGCGAGCACCCCGAAGACCGCCACCGCGCGGCCGTGCATCCCCACCCCGGCAAACGCTCCCACCGCTGCGAGCAGGGCGTTTTCCGCAAGTTCGACAGACCCGCCGCTGCGCAGGATCTGCTCTGCCGCGTTGCGCCACGCCTCCGCCTCGCGCATGCGCAGGGCGGGGTGAAACGCCAGCCCTAGCGCCCGAGCGTAGTCCGCCGCTTCATGCACGATGGTAGCGACGGCGTGATGCTCATTCGCCCGCTCGGCCCGCACAATGAAGTCTTCGTAATACTGGAGGGCGTAATACTTCAGGTGGTCTTCGCGGAGGATGCGTATGCAATTGAGGTATCCCTCCGCGATATTTTCGAAGCTTCCGGTCTCCGCGCCGAGCGTGAGGAGCACCTGAAAGCAGTCAAACGCCCGCTCGCGCAGGCCCCGCACCTCGAAGAGGTCGGCGGCCTCTTCGAGTAGCCGCATGGCGCGCACCCGGCCCCGCTGTGCGCCCGGCGCGTCGCGCAACTCCGTGAGCACGCGGGCCAGGTTGAAGCTCACGAGCGCTGCGTTGTAAGGGTCTTCACGCAGCCGCGGGTCGGCCTGAACCTCCTCCCAGAGCAGCCGCGCCTGGGGAAAGAGCCGGGCCTTCTCCGCGGCGATGGCGGCGTGCGCGGGCCAGCGCGCCGTCTGGTAGTGCTGCGCCGCCGCCCCGTAGTTGCCCTGGAGGATGGCTGCGCGCGCGAGGTCGCGGGGCACGTTGGCGCTGACCTGGGCCATGCGCCGCGCGTCCTTCAGGTACAGCCAGACCGAGGCCGCCGCCCGCAAGAGGCCGATCTGCTGGAGGGCGTCCGCGAGCAGTCGAATCAACTCGTCGTAGTCGCGCGCCTGTAGGTGCGTCTGCCCGGCGGCGCCGATGAGAATCTGCACGGCGTTTTGGGGTTGCGCCCCGCGCATCGCCGCCCGGGCACGTGCCATCGCTTCGTCATTGAGCAGCGTAGACATCGACCCTCGCGACTCTACGCCACCCGCGTCGGCCTCGTCACCGGCCGAGTCCCCACCGAGACGGCGATGCAGGGAGATACGGTGCAGGCCGAGGAACACTGCGGCATCACGTCGGCCGGGCTACACCAAAGCCGCGATGAGCCTTTCTACGGCACAGGAATCGGGCCACGCATCGGCCATGCTTCGAAGTTCGCGCGACCTCACCACGCGCTGCCGAATGCTCAGTTTTCCCAGGAGTAGAGGAGGCTCAAATACCGATTGCGTTTGGACATGCCTCTCAGCAGGGATCCGGGGAAACGGCGGTCTACCGTCAGATTGCGGGGATACAAGCGTCAGAAACCGTCGCGTTTCGCACGGACTAGCCCCGACGAGCGGCCAGCAGTCTGAGCCCGCGCCGACGACGGGCACCCTCAGCACATGCCGACGGAAGTGCTCCGTGGGGTTCGCAAGG
>CANJUR010000024.1 GCA_947477565.1 Deltaproteobacteria bacterium | reverse complement strand
TCGTCGTCGGCCACCCGCAGTCGTGTGCCGTCATCGGTGACCACGAGCCATGCGTCGATCGCTTCGGAGTACGCCGGCCCGTCGCCTGCGTACACCTGTCGAAACGCTCCTGCTTCAGTGCGTCTCCACACCTGCAGCACCCACGGACCACCCATCAGCCCACGCCCACATCGCTCCTGGTCGAAGATCCACAACTCGCGCGTGCCGCTCGCGGCGTACTTTGCGGGCCCTTCGACGTAGTCCTTGCGGGCGGTCTTCCGGCTGACAACCTCCACGGCGACGGTCGGCGCGTGGTGTCCCGGCTCCCACGTTCGCAGGCTGCGTGTGCTTCTCGGTAGCGCAGGCTCGACCAGATACACATCCGGATCGACGCCCACTTTTGGGTGCTCTTCATCCCAGCGCAGCGCGAGGTGGCTGCCCGCCGTCGCGTCGCGTCCGGTGCGCAGCACCCACGCCAGGAAGATGTCGAGCAGTAGCTTCGTCGTGAGTTGGTGTTCTAGGCTCTCGGGCATGGTGGCGTCGTCCTCAAGCGTCCACCGCTCGGACCACCGCGGGGCTTCGAAAACCACGTCCACCCCGCTGCGCATCCGTGCCGCCATGTTGCTCACGGTAGCACCCCTTCCAACGTCCGTGCCATCGCGAATGGGCTTGTTTTCAAGCATCTATGGGGTGGCGGTGGGTGGCGGCGGGACTGGCGGCGGTCTCATCACCGGTGATGTCCGCCACATCACCGGTGATGAACTTCCCCAGCGGCAACTATGGAGCCGTGTACTCGCTCATCGGGGGGCAGGTGCAGATCAGGTTGCGGTCGCCGAAGGGGTTGTCGATGCGCCCCACCGCCGGCCAGAACTTGCTGTCCTTCAGCCACGGCGCCGGGTACGCCGCCTGCTCGCGCGTGTACCCGTGGGACCACCCATCGCTCGCGATCGCCGCCGCGGTGTGCGGCGCGTGCTTGAGCGCATTGTCCGCCCGGTCGCTCCGGCCCTCCTCGATGGCGCGAATCTCTTCGCGGATGATGATCAACGCGTCGCATAGCCGGTCGAGTTCGGCCTTCGATTCGCTCTCCGTCGGCTCGATCATCAGCGTCCCAGCCACCGGGAAGCTCATCGTCGGCGCGTGGAACCCGAAGTCCATCAGCCGCTTCGCCACGTCGTCCACCTTCACGCCCGACGTCTTCTCGAACGGCCGAACGTCGATGATGAACTCGTGCGCCACGCGCCCCCGCGCCCCGCGGAAGAGCACCGGGTAGGCGCCCTCGAGGCGCTTCGCCATGTAGTTCGCCCCGAGAATCGCCACCTGCGTCGCGCGCTTGAGCCCCGCCGCCCCCATCAGGGCGATGTACACCCACGAAATCGTCAGGATGCTCGCGCTGCCGTACGGCGCCGCCGAGACCGCCCCGGAGGCATGGGCCCCGCTGCCCATCGGAGCCACCACCGGGTGTCCCGGCAGAAACGGCGCGAGGTGCTTCGCCACCGCGATCGGTCCCATCCCCGGACCGCCGCCCCCGTGCGGGATGCAGAAGGTCTTGTGGAGGTTCATGTGGCAGACGTCCGCGCCGATGTCGCCGGGGCGGCAGAGGCCCACCTGCGCATTGAGGTTGGCGCCGTCCATGTAGACCTGCGCCCCCGCCGCGTGCACCGCCTCGCAAATCGCCCGAATCTCCTCCTCGAACACCCCGCGCGTAGACGGGTACGTCACCATCAGCGCCGACAGGTTGGCCGCGTTTGCCGCCACCTTCGCGCGCAGGTCGGCCAAGTCCACCTCCCCGTGTGCGTCGCAGGCCACCACCACGACCCGCATGCCTGCCACCACCGCGCTCGCCGGGTTGGTGCCGTGCGCCGAGTCGGGAATCAAGCACACATCACGGTGCTGATCGCCGCGGCTATGGTGGTACGCGCGAATCGTGAGCAGCCCCGAGAGTTCGCCCTGCGAGCCGGCGTTTGGCTGGAGGCTCACCGCGGCAAACCCGGTGATCTCCGCGAGCCACATCTCCAGGTCGCGGAAGAGCTTCTGGTATCCGACGGTCTGCTCCGTGGGTGCGAAGGGATGCATGTCCCCGAAGGCGGCCCAGGTCACCGGCAGCATCTCGCTGGTGGCGTTGAGCTTCATGGTGCAAGACCCGAGCGGAATCATCGAGTGCGTCAGCGACAGGTCGCGCCCGCGCAGCTTCGTGATGTACCGCAGTAACTGCGTCTCCGAGTGGTACGAGTTGAACACCGGGTGCGTGAGAATCGCCGTCTTGCGCAGCAGCGTCGGCGGCAGGGCGATCGCCGACTCGTGCAGCAGCGCGTCTGGTGAGAGCCCCGCGGCGCGGTCGCCCGCGAGGTCGAAGATGTCGAAGAGGGTCCGCACGTCGTCGCGGGTGGTGGCCTCGTCGAGCGCCACCCCGAGGCTGCCGTCGGCGTAGGTGCGGAGGTTGACGCGGTGCTGGTGCGCGCGGGCGACAACCGCATGCCCGCGGGACTCCGCGACGCGAACGTGCAGCGTGTCGAAGAAGTGCGGGTTGAGCACCGTGTGCCCGAGTCGGCGCAGGCCCTCGGCGAGCGCGCGGGTCATGGCGTGCGTGCGCACCGCGATGCGCCGTAGCCCATCCGGACCGTGATAAACGGCGTACATCCCGGCCATGATGGCCAGCAGCGCCTGCGCCGTGCAGATGTTGCTCGTCGCCTTGTCGCGGCGGATGTGCTGCTCGCGCGTCTGAATCGCCATGCGCAGCGCGACCTGCCCGTGCGCGTCGCGGGACACGCCGATGATGCGACCCGGCATGCGCCGGGAGTGCTCGTGCTTCGTCGCGATAAACGCCGCGTGCGGACCGCCGAAGCCCATCGGGATGCCGAAGCGCTGGCTGCTGCCAACGGCGATGTCGGCGCCAAGGTCTCCCGGGGAGGTGAGGGAGACGAGAGCGAGGAGGTCCGCGGCCATGACCACCTGGGCGCCGACGGCGTGCGCGCGGGCGATGGTCTCGCGCCAGTCGTAGACGCTCCCGGAGGAGCTTGGGTATTGCAGCAGGACGCCGCAGATCGGGGCGGCGGGGTCCACGGGCAGCGCGCTCATGGCATCGACGGTGACGAGGTGGACGCCGAGTGCCTCCGCGCGGGTGCGCACCACGGCGACGGTCTGCGGGTGGCAGCCCTGGTCTACGAGGAAGGTGCGCGGGGTCTCGTGGCCCCCGGCGATGCTGACGCACATGGCCATCGCCTCGGCGGCGGCGGTGGCCTCGTCGAGGAGCGATGCGCCCGCAAGGGGGAGGCCGGTGAGGTCGGCGATGACGGTCTGGAAGTTGAGCAGGGCCTCGAGGCGTCCCTGGGCGATCTCGGCCTGGTAGGGCGTGTACTGGGTGTACCAGCCCGGATCCTCGAGGATGTTTCGCTGGATGACCGGGGGGGTGATGGTCGGGTGGTAGCCGAGCCCGATGTACGAGCGGAAGCACTGGTTTTCCCCGGCGACGCGCTGCAAAAGGGTGAGCAGTCCGTGCTCGCTGCGCGCGGTGGCCTCATCGACGCCGTAGTGCGAGAGGTCGATGTGCAGTGGGCGCGCGAGACGGATGTCCGCGGGGACGGTCTCGTCGCAGAGTGCGTCCAGGGAGGCCGCGCCGACGGCGGCGAGCATGGCGGCGATCTCTCCCTCGTTGGGACCGATGTGCCTGTGGACGAAGGTGTCGGAGGCGTCGAGGATTGGGCTGTTCTCGTGCTCGGATCGCATCGGTGGGTGCCTGCTGGTCTTTCGGGGTGACGGACGGCGGAGGCGTGCTTTCGCGCAGGGAGATAGGTCAACCCCCCGCAGGGGGTCAATGGCGGTCGGACTCGCCGGACGCAGACCCCGCATTCACCGGTCAGGGACCACCCATTGCCCAGTCGGGGACCATCCATTCACCGGGGGATGGAGAGCGTAGGGGAGGTCGCCGGGCCCGATCAGCAGCCGCGCAGGATGCCAAAGTCCAGGAGCATCCCGATGGCGCCCGCGGGGACGTCTTCGCCCGCCGCTGCGCTCGCGGCGCGCAGGGCGTCGTCGAGGGGGCGTCCGTCGAAGTGGTGCAACTGATCGAAGAGCGCCCGCGGTACCTCCAGCGGATCGAGGTGGCTGTACCCCTGTGTGCGCACGCTGTCGGGGCTGAGTCCGACGACTTGCGCTCGCCCGAGGGTGACCTGCGTAGGAAGCGCGTCGTCGAGTAACTGACGGTGCGCGAGTTGTACGGTTTGGGCCAGGGCGAGGGCTTCTACGCCGCCGAGTGCGAGCACCGCGGCCGGCGTCAGCGCCTCTGCGACCTCCGTGCACGCGCGAAAGAACCCCTCGACGTCCCCAGACCATCGCCCCCACGGATCGACCTCACCGGCCAGCACATCGGCGCGGCCCGGGCCATTCGTGCGCGCGAGGGGGCTCAGCAGCGCGAAGGCCTCCGGGGGGAGATCGAGGGTCAGCGCGCAGTGCCACGCGACGGCGCGCTCGAGGCGGGCGAGGAGTTGCTGGAGGCGGTTCCAGAAGGCCTTGGCTCGTTCGCCGCGGGTGTGCTTGCAAAACCACGTCGCGCACGTCGCCTCGCGCCACGCCCACACCCCGCACCGCCCCGTGGTGGGCTCGTAGTGCGGGCAGCGCAGGGTGACATCGCGGCCGAAGCGCTCGGTATCACTCTGGGTCGCGGCGACCAGGGCCGGGTCCACGATGATTCCGAGGGCGGAGACCCCGTCGTTTTTTGCGAGGCGCAACCGCATCGACGCCGCGCCGTGGCTGGTCGCCTCCCGCAGCGCTCCGCCGACGAGGAAGTTGGCGAGCGTCGGGAGGTACGTGCAGCAACGGGTGTCCGGCGAAAACACCAGCGCCCCCGGCGGAAGCGACGGATCTGCGAGCATTGCGCAGTCGTCGCACGTGGCATTGGACTCGTCGGGCAGGGTTGGTGTGCCGAGCACGGCGACGATCCAGCGGGCCTGCAACGGCGGCAGGGATGCTTCCGGCGGGCGCAGCAGCGGGAGCGAGCGGCGGGTCACGACGGCGCTCACGCCTCGCGGGTGGCCTGTCGCCATTGCAGCGGCAGGTCGAGCAGACCTTCGTTGTGCAGGTGGTCGTAGAAGGCGTCGCACATCACCGCGCAGGCCGTACTGAAGACCCGCGGATCAGCCACGAAGCCGAGGGTCTCCGGCCGCAGGGACTCTTGCGAGGCGTTGAGGCGCGCGACCAGGGGGTCTTGCACGTTGAGCACGAGATCTTCGAGGAAGTGCTTCTCAAACGACTCGCGAAAGCGCGGAAACGCCCGCGGACCGACGCGCGGCATTCCCTGTAGGGGGTCGCCCGCGCGGGCCACGTTGCTCTCGCGCACGACGGCCCAGCAAAACTCCCCGATGTTGGTGCGGAACCCTTCCTGGAAGAAGTCCGTGAACACCGCGAAGACGATCGGGAGCAGCCGTCCAAGCTCTGGCGCGCGTTGCGAGAGGTAGGCTGACTGGAGGTCGCGTTCCCATCGGTTCAGGCTCTCGAGGGCGGTGTCGTAGAGGTCTTCGCGCTCGTAGCGAAGCGCGCGCAGGTGATCGCGGAGTCCCCGCTGGTTGTGCAAAACCGCCGTGTAGAGGGCTTGCTCGGGAGTGGTGACGAGGCGTGCGGCGAGCTCTGCGGGCACGGCGTTGTGGCCCAGCGCAAACTCGAAGAACAGCGTCGTGAATCGCCGGGAGAGCAGCTCGAGCTTGAGCTTGATAAACGACCCGCGGCGGGGGTCGAGCACCTGTTCGAGGCTCTTTCGGAGCACGGCGATGAGGTCGATTTCGTAGTCGGCGCTCGAGATCGTCATCTTCTGGGGCTGCGACTGCCGCACGGTCTGCATCGCCCGCAGGTCATCGATCACCTGCTGGGTGATCGCGTCGAGTTCGGCGTTGGTCTGCTGCTCGGGGTTGAAGAACACCACCCGCGCGCTCACCTGCTCGCCGCGCAGCTTGAGAGCCGCGCTGGCGATGTCGAGCCGCTGCTGGGTGCTTCCGCCAATGAGCGACCCGCTCGCCGGATCTCCCTTCGACCGCGGCGCGTCTCCGGGCACTGGCGGCATTGCGTCCGGGTTGGTGCGCTTCACCGGCAGCACCGGGGCGCTCTCCCGGCGCGTGACCAGTGGGATGGGGGGTGGTGCGTTTCGCGGGACTCCCGGACGGGTTTTCTCACTCACGGCGCGGCGGAGTGTATCCGCTCTCTGCGCGCGGCGGTTGCAACCCTGCCATGATGGTTTGCGTCGCCACTCGAATACCTCCAATGAGCAACCGCGAACTCCTTGCCCTCGGTACGGCCAGCCAGGTTCCGACCCGGCGGCGCAACCACAACGGCTATTTTCTCCGCTGGGACGACGAGGGCTTCCTCTTCGACCCTGGCGAAGGAACGCAGCGCCAGATGGTCTTCGGCGACCTCCCCGCGAGCGCCTTGCACCGCGTCTTCATTACGCACTTCCACGGCGACCACTGCCTCGGCCTCGCGGGCATCCTGCAGCGCCTCTCCCTTGACCGCTGCGCCCACCCGGTGACGGTGCACTACCCCGCCTCCGGCCAGGTCTACTTCGACCGCCTCCAGGACGCGTCGATCTACCACCACGCGGCGACCATCCTCCCTGCTCCGGTGGACGTCCCGCCGGACACCCTCGGCCTCATCGCGGAGACGGACACCTATCGGGTCTTCGCGCACCAACTCGATCACCCTGTCCCGACCTTCGGCTACCGCATCGAGGAGCGTCCTTCACGCACCTTTCTCCCAGATCGCCTGGCTGCGCTTGGCGTGGTGGGTCCGGCCATCAAGACCCTGGGCGAGCAGGGCTTCCTCCAGGTGGGCGGCCGCGTGGTGTCCCTCGAAGACGTGAGCGTGCCGCGTCCTAGGGCGGTGTTTGCGTTCGTGATGGACACGCGCCCGTGCGCCGGCGCGCTGCGTCTTGCACACGACGCCGACCTTCTCGTGATGGAGGCCACCTTCGCCGCCGCCGACCAGGAACTCGCCACTGCCTACAGCCACTGCACCTCCATCGATGCCGCGCAGACGGCGCTGGCGGCGGGCGCGCGTCGCCTTGCGATCACCCACTTCTCCCAGCGCTACACCAGCACCGACGCGCACGTCGCCGAGGCCCGCGCGGTGTTTCCCGAGACCGTGGCGCTGCGAGACCTCGACCGGCTCCAGATCCCGCGCCGACGGGCCTGAGCGGCGTCGTATCGTGCTTCGCCATGGACCTCACAACGCTGCCCGCCCTGCTCGAATCGACCGCCCGTGCGCGGTGCACCGATGACCCTGCGCACGACTGGCTGCACGTCCGCCGGGTGGTCGCCAACGCCCGGATGATCGCCGCGGCGGACGGCGCCGACGCCGTGGTGTGCGTCACTGCGGCGCTGCTGCACGAGCTTTTCAATCACCCCAAAGGACACCCGGAGTCGCACCGCTCGGGGGAGGTCTGCGCCGAGCACGCGCGGGCGCTGCTGCGGGAGCACCGCGCGCCGGAGGGCTTCGTCGAGGCGGTGTCGTACGCGATCGCGGTGCACCCGTTCTCCCTCGGCGTGACGCCGACGACGCTGGAGGCAAGGGTGCTCCAGGACGCCGACCGGCTCGACGCCATCGGGGCCATCGGGCTCGCGCGCTGCTTCGCGACGTGCGCGTCGATGCGGCGGCCGTTCTACGAAGCGGGCGATCCGTTTTGCGAGAGAAGAGCGCCGGACGACAAGCTGTGGGGCATCGACCACGTCTACAAGAAGCTGCTGCGATTGAAGGACGGGATGCACACCGCCACCGGGCGAGCACTTGCCGCGAAGCGCAATGCGGTGATCGCGCGCTTTATGGAGGATTTGCGGGAGGAGATCGGGTGAGCGGGACTTATTGTAGAGAGGCTATTCGGATGGATGGACTCGCCACGAGTCGATCGCGACTTCGAAGCGCCGGAAGCTGGGACGTCTCCGGAGGCGCTCCAGGGCGTCATCCTGTTTGAGCAGCGTGAGCGCCTGATCGCGGCAGACGGTGATGGGAGGCTTTGGTCTCCCAAAGAAGCGCTTCTTCAAGACATCGCGGTTGTAGACCTGCTCCGCGGAGGGGAGCAGATCGTCTCCTCGCAACGTCAACAGCCAGGTCTCGAGGGTCTGCACGGGCACGACGATCGCCGCGCGGCGGCCTCCCTCCGTCCACCACGCGGGCAGTGCGTCGGTGAGCCAGCAGTGGCGGCACCCGTCGACCTCGTCGCGCGCCTGCGCCGCGACATCGTGGAGGTCGTCATGCTCCGGGTGTCGCCGCGCGCCGCCGTCGTTGTCGATCGCGAAGAGCGCGTGACGAACATCCGACTTCTCTGCCTGACGCAGAAACGGCTCCATGAGGTGACGCACGCTCCTGCATCCATTGAAGCGGAGTTCCGTCGGCCAGCGGACCACGTCCTGTTGCATCGTGAGCGCCAGCAGCGCGCGGTAGATCTCCGCATCGTAGTCGTCGAACTCGGTAGCGAGGGCGACCGTAGGCATCAGTAGGGCTCGTTGAAGAACCCGTTGACGAGCATCTCCCCAGGTCCGGCATCGTGCTGTCGCAGCGCCTCGACCAGCGTCGGAACCTCGGAGAACTGCCGTACCTCCGTGCCGTTCTCTCCGCGCCGAAGCATGACGATCGCCTCTGGCTCGTCGCGGAAGTGATCCAGCAGCGCCGGCGAGTGCGTCGCGATCACGAACTGGCACCCTCGCTCGTGATGGGCCCGGCGCAGGAGGTCGACGAGTTGGCCCAGCCGCCGGGGATGGATGCCGTGCTCGGGCTCCTCGATGAGCACCAGCGCGTCGTCTCCCGCCGCGATGACGTGCATCGCCAGAGCGATGAACACCAGCACACCATCGGACAGCTCGGACGGCTCGAACTCCTCCCCATCGACCTGCTTTACGAGGAGTCGCTGCTTGCCATGATCGGGCGAAGGTCGGACCAGTACGCTCTTGATCTCCGGGATGCACGAAGAGAGAAACGCGTCGAGCGCCGCGCCCCGGTCCGGATCGGCGCCGCGCCAGAGGCCGAGCACCGCGGCGAGACCGCTGCCGTCCTCGCCGAGGGTCGGTTGAGGGACCACCGGAGAGTCGAGGCGGAGCGCGTCGAGGTCGAGCTTCACGAAAGAAGCAGAGCGGAGCGTCGCCAGACCCGCCCGGACGAGAGAGGCATCGAGGATTCCTGATCCGGAGAGGCTCAGCAGACCGAATGGGCTGAACTCCTGGCTGTCGTCCGTGGCGACGGCCTCTCGAAGGAGCGAGCCGTCCGCGTCGAGGAAGCGCTCGCTCACGTTGCGGGACGGGAGACCTGAGGCGCGGCGCGTGACGGATTCGTAGGAGCCGCCCGACAGGACGAGGTCGATCTTCAGATCACCGGAAGCGAAGTCTGGTCGATGAAAGAGAGACCTCACGCCCCCGTGCTTCTCGATCACGGAGAGACCATTGGAGGTCATGACATCGCGGAGGAAGATCGGCAGTCGCAGGAGGTTCGACTTCCCGCTGTTGTTGGGGCCAACGACCACCGTGATGGCCTCGAACGGCACGGTTTGCCGCTTCCCGAAGCTCTTGTAGTTCTCCAGCGTGATCGACTTCAGCATCATTGACTCCACTGAACATTCACGACGGGTGAGCGCACTCCACTGCGCGCGCTCACCCGCCCGGCGAAACAAGGTCAGTGCGTGACGGACGTCCCCGTGCCGAAGCGCGACGTCAGCCGCCGCAGCACGTGGACCAGGTCGATGTACTGCCGCAGCTGCGTCTCGAGCACCGCCGCGCGGGCGCCTTCACCCGCCGCCTGTGCCCGCAGCCGCAGTGCGTCCAGGTCGCGCAGTCGCAGCACCATGCGCGCCCCTACTCCGGCCTCGTCCGCCGCCACGCCGGTCGCGGCGTGTACCAGCATCGAGGCCCCTACGTCCGCGCCGGGTTCGCCCACGCGTGTCCCGAAGTGCAGCGCCCGGTACGTCGTGCGCGACCATGGATCGGTGAAGCTCACCGTGTCGCGCGCCGGGTCCGCCACGGTGATGGCCTCGACGCTGCCGTCGGTCCACACCCGCGCGAAGTCCATGAAGCGCTGGTCGAAGGTCGCGGGAATGTTCGCCACGCCCATCACCGCCGCGCGCAATTGCACGGTAAACCCAGCCTGCGGATCGATCGGGAGGTGCAGGTCGTCCACCACTCGCCCGCTGCGCCCGACGCCGTCGCCCGGCGGGAGGTTGAGCGTCGCGAGGTGCGTGCGCGTGATGCTCCGCGTGCCGCCGGTCTCCACCACCGGCGCGAAGTCGGCGTAGTCCTCCGCGAGCAGGCCGCCCCAGAGCCGAATCGTCTGCGCGGGATACATCGAATAAAACGACAGCTGGAAGAGCCGCAGGTCCGCCGGCGTGTCCCGCTGCAGGAGCAGCAACTCCGGGTCCGTGAAGGCGTCGATCGCCATCACCTTGTCGTAGTACGAGCCCGCGCGATTGAGCTGCTCGTACCACCAGAAGCCCGCATCGTTGCGCCAGTCGCTCTCAAACGCCCGCCCCTGGTTGATCGGAACCGGGAAGCCCGCGCCGGTCTCCAGGTTGAGCATCGCGAGGCGCTGGCCGTCGTCGCGAGCGACGATCCGGTGCGCGCCAATCTCGGGCATGGTCATCATCGCGACGAACGCATCGGCCACCACGCTGGTCGCCGCCTGGTTGACGAACCCGCCGAGAAACGTCGGGTCATCGCGGTAGCGGCGCCAGTCCGGCGAGTTACCGAGGAAGTCCTGGAAGGTCACCAGGTCGAAGGCGAGCGTCTGCGACGACTGCCGTAGTTGCTCCACGTAGCGGCCCCACATCCGCGAGACGTAGGCGTCCGTGGAGAAGCCCGAGCGCAGCCGCGAGAAGCTGTTGGCAAAGTAGTAGTCGAGCCAGCGCCCGGCCACGTAATGCATCGACTCGTACGCGTCGGCGCCGGCGTCGTTGGTCTGATCCTGCCAGACGAGGCCCGCGCGCTCGTCGCTGTCGAAGCGGTAGGGCACCAGCAGGTGGCCGTCCGTGGTCACGTTGGTAAACGAAGGATCGCCCCAGCCAGGCACCGACTCGTTGCGCGTCTCCCGCAGGAAGACGTCGTAGCGGTTGTCCTCGCGCACGTCCGGCGTTCCGTCCGCGCGACGCCCGAAGATCGTCGGAATCTGCGTGTAGTGCATCCCCCGCGCTGCGCCACCGGTGGACCACGCGCGCAGGTCGAGCGGCGTCGAAAACCCGTTGCCCGCCGTGTTGACCGAGTACGAGAGCGCCGCCGGGACATCGGCCACGTGGCGGAAGGCCTCCACCAGGCCGACGTAGCCGTTCTTGACGAAGGCGCGGTCGTAGCGGCCGAGGCCATGAGCGTCTTCGTTGAGGCCCTTGTAGTCCATCACCGAGGAGTACGCGTACTCCTCCACCCGGCCGCGCAGCTCTTCCGGGCTGTAGTAATGGCCGTCCGCAGGATCGGCGAGGTACTCCCAGCGCGGGCGCACCCCGCCCGGGTGGCCCTGGCCGCGCGCCACCCAGTAGTTGTCGTTGTAGTTGAGCGCGTCGGCGCTCGCGGTGAAGTTGTGGCGCTGCCCCACCGAGTGGCCGATCTCGTGCGCCAACACCCCGTGGTGAATGAACTGCGCCGCGTAGTCCCGCACGCGCTCGTAGTCGATGTTCCCGTCGGCATCGCGAAACTGCCACCGCTGCCCGAAGGCCACCGGCGCGTCCGCGGGATCATCCGGTGTGATCGGCCCGCCCGACGCGATGCGCTGCGCGAGGCCCGCGAGCACGTCGTCGTCGAAGGCCGCCTCGTGGTTGCACTCCCACGCCGTCCGCCGCGCGCGCAGCCGCTGGATCACCCGTCGCCGCGACGGGTCTTGCGCACGCAGCGGCGAGGCCGCGTCGCGCGTGGCCGGGAGAATCGCCGACGGGTCTTGTCGGGACGTCGGCGCGAGTCCGATCTGCGGTCCCTGAAGCAGCGCCGACTCGAGATCCGTGTCCCGCAGCGAGGCGCGTCGGGCAGCCGCGCGGTTGTCGCCGTTGCCGAGCAGGCGTCCCTGGAGCAGCCGCCGTGTGGCGAGGTCGAGCGCCCCGGGGGCGTCGGCGTCGTGGCTGCGCAGCCTTCCCGCGCCGCCCGGCTCGAGCCACCCGGAGCCCGGCAGGCGCAGCCGATCGAGTGTGCTGCTGGAGGCCCCCGCGAGGGAGGCGAGCGCCCCCCGGCGGCGGAAGGGTGCGTCGAGAGCCTGGGCGCTCGGGGTTTCGCCGCTCCCGACCTGGCGCATGGACTCGATGACGTTGCGCCCGTTGGCGAGCGCGCCGGTGGTGGTGTCGCCGTTGATGAGCCGCACGAGGTCCGTGAGCCACGCGGCGTAGGTGTCGGTGATGTTCTGCCAGACCGCCCCGCGGCCCGCGATGAGTTCGCCGGTCTCCGGGTCTGCGGCGATGTTCGCGAGGCCCCAATACCCCTGCGCGTCCTGGTCGGTGATGGACCCCATCATGTGGTAGCGCAGGTCGCCGAGGCGGGCCTGCGTGCCCTGTGTTCCGCACGCGGCGAGGTCCCACCCGGCGGCGTGCGTGGCATCGACCTCCGCTGCGGTGTGGCTCCCCGGGAGCGCCCGGTTGGTGCCCCAGACCGGCGCGTGGCAGCCGACGAAGACGTGCACCGCGTCGGCCCCGAGGGCGGCGTCGGTGCCGAGCACGGCGGGCGTACTGCACGCCTCGCTGCCGGGGCTCGCGGACGCGTCTACGCCGCTTGTGAGTTCGCACTCGTGGCGTCGGGCGGACTGCACGGCTTCGGTGAACGCGGCGTTCCATTCGGAGACGACGGCGTCGGTGACGGGCTGCATGCGCGCCGGGTAGTTGGGGCTCTCGAAGTACGCGATGGGCCGCACCTGGCGCTGTCGAAACGGCAGGAGGCAGAGTCCGCGGTTGTCTGCGCGGGTGCGTGCGATCGCGAGGTCGCACGTGGACCGGGCATCGACCGCCGCGCAGGATGCGTCGGCGCTGCAAAGCACGTAGGCGCCGGGCTCCCAGGCGGCGCAGCGGCCGCGCGCGTTGGCTGCGCGGGGGGTGTTGCCGATACGGCAGACGTCGCCGCTGTTGCAGTCCGCGTCGCGGTTGCAGTCGCGTCCGGCGTCTGCGCCGTAGACGGGGATGTGGTGGTGCAGCCAGAGGTTGTGCCGGGTGGCGAGGTGTACCCGCTCGGTGTCGAGAACGGCCGAGCGCACCGGGTCGAAGCCGATGCGGGCGACGTCGAAGAAGCCGAAGCGCTCCTGGTCGAGGGCGGGCACCGGGGCGACCTGGCCGGCGATCGGAGGCGTCAGGCTGACGGGCTCATAGTCGCGGTTTTCGGCGCGCAGAAACGACGTGCGGAAGGTGACCTCCGCGGGGTTGCAGGCCATCTCGCCGTCGCCGAGAACGCAGACCGGGATGTTTGGATAGTCCGGTCCGAGGTTGGCTTCTTCCGGGTGGAGAATCGCGCGGGTGACGACGTCGAAGTAGCGCAGGGCGCGCTGTCCGCGGACGGTGGTGTGCTCGAACACCGGCGCGTTGGGGTCTGCCGGGCTGTTGACGAAGACCGGAACCGGCTCTGCATGGATGCGCCCCTCCCAGCGCTCGTAGGCGAGCACGGAGTTGTAGCCATCGACAAGGTTGCTCGACCAGTCGACGCGCATGAACTGGCGGCGGTACCAGGGACGGTCGGCGGTGTTCTCGACGACGACGTTGAGTTCTTCGCCGGTGGAATCGTTGTAGGCGCGGCGGATGTCGAAGTGCGAACTGATGGTAAAGGCCGCGACGATCTCGCCGGTGCGGGGGTTCTGCCCGATGCCGCCGCCGCCGCCGGGTGCGTCGCGCACAAAGTCATAGGAGAGCCGCGCGAGCAGCAGGCGCTCGGTGACCTCCCAGCGGATCTTCTGCAGCTCTGAGTACGAAGTGAGCCCGACGAAGCCGCTGCTGGGCGGCTTCGAGATCATGGTGGTCTGCGTGTAGTAGACCGGCTCGCGGCGCAGCACCTCCGGGGTGATGGTTTCCGGGCGGTCGCCGTGCGTGAGCAGGGCGTACTCCGCGGGGATGAAGTCAGACTTGTCGAGGTAGTCTGGCTGCACCTGATTGATGGCTGCGCGCTCCTCGGCGCAACCGCCGGTGGAGAGGGACGGGGTGAGAGCGAGCAGGGCAACCGCCGCGGCGCGCGAGAAGGGAGTGGGCTTCATTGGGGTTTCGATGTCCTCCGAGCGGAGAAAGCCGTACCGCAGAGGCGGGTGCGGCGGAAGGGCTGTCCGGCAGCGGACGGGGGGTGGGTATCGTTATGGGGGCTGTGCGTCGGAGGCCGCGTAGACCTCGCCCTCTCGGGTTGAGCCTACGGTGTCGGTGCCTTCACCGGCTTGCGGCGTCCGGTGGCGAAGAACTCCACCACCGGGGTGATCTCCCGCTCCAGGTCGGGCGACGCGGAGGCCACGCGCGCCAGGGAGGTGTAAAGCGCCGTCGCCGCATGCCAGCACTCCGACGCGGCCTGGATCTGCGTATCGGTCACCCGTTGCGCGAGCGCGTCGGCGATCTGCGCGAGGGGTTCGAGGCGGGAGACCAGGGTGAGGTCGGCTTGCATCCCATCGATGGAGATGCCCGGCAGGGCCACGCCGTGTCGCTTCGCCATGCCAGCAATCTGCGGAACCATCACCCCATACCCGGTGCGCGGCTTGAGCGCGGACGTGCGTTGCTCCTTGGTCAGCGAGGTCAGGTACCGATCGGCCTTGTCGAGCACCTTCTGCACCGACTTGACGGCCTCCTCGACCTCGCTCTGGGTCGGAAGCTCGTCGCCTACCTTGTTGTCCATGAATGTGCCTCCCTTCAATGTTGAGCCGCCAGCGTCGCATGGCGGAGCGCAGAGCGCGCAAGTGGAATCAGCTTGCGTTGCTCCTGACGATCGAACCTTTGCCCTGGGAGAGCCTCGATCTGCCAAAAAGAGCGGTTGCCGCCTCTCTGCGAGGCTTCGTCGAAGCCACCGGAGCACACCGTCGATCAACCTTTGCCGGGTGCCGTGCATCCCTGGAGCATCACCCCGAGGGCGGCGACGAGCAGCGTCAGCATCACCGGCTCGACCCGCGCCCCGGCGGTAAATAGAAACGTCGCTGCCAGCGCCGGAACTTGCGGCACCGACGTAGCCACGTAGAGCGCCGTCAGCCGCGCGTTCTCCTCCGCGTCGGGCTTTCCTGCTCGGAGCGCCGCGTCTGCGAGGGTCTGCCGCAGCGCCGCCCGGTGCACAAACACCCCTAGCAGCGCCGCTGCCGCCGTCACGGGTACCAGCGCCCACGCGATCGGCGTGAGCGTCTCCCGCGCCAGCAGCCGCAGTTCGCGCATGTTGTCGGTGAAGAGCAGGGTTCGCAGCGCTGTCTCTACCGCGAGCGAGAGCGGGCTCGAGAGGGCTATCAGGGGGAGCAGCACCCGTCGGCTCACCGTCGCCATGGAGTCCGACGATCGTACACGCGCCTTGACGTGCCGGGGGTTCCTCCGTTCTGGTCCGCGCGGTGATGTCCGACCGCCCCTGTAGCACTGCGCCCGATCGCGCCTTCGCGTGGGCGGCGCTGCTCCTCGGGGGCCTCGGCACCGCCCTCTACCGAATCACTCCGGTGTTTGATCCCGACGCCTTCTGGCACCTCCACACGGGCCGTTTCATCGTCGCGACGCACACGGTCCCCTCCATCGACCGCTTCTCGCACACCGCCGCGGGCCGCCGTTGGGACTTCGTCGATTGGCTCGCCGACGTGATTCTCTACGCCGCGCACTGCCTTGACGGCCTCCGCGGGCTCATCGTGCTCACGGCCTTCCTCGGCGGCCTCGGCGTGGCGATTACGGTCCACCGGATGCTCCGGCGCGCTCCGTCTGCGGTTGTGCTCGCGCTCACGCCGTTGGTGATGGGCGTCGGGGTGTTTCGCGTCACTCCGCGTCCGCAGACGTTCACCTTTGCGCTCTTCTCCGCGACGCTGCTGCTCCTCGACCGCCCTGGCGGCGCGTGGTTCGTCCCGCCGCTCCTGGTGCTCTGGCAGAACCTCCATTCCAGCGCCCCGCTCGGACTCCTCGCATTGATCGCCCACGCCATCGGTTGCGCCTTCACTGCACGTCGCGCTCGCACCCCGCTCGACCTCCGCGGAACGCTCGCACCGGTCGCCCTCGGCGCCCTCGCTCTCTTCGTCGCGGTGCACCCCGTGGACCGCCTGCGCGCTGGTTTCGGCCACATGGTTGACCCTGCCTTGATGGCGCTCATCACGGAGTGGCAGCCCATGTACCGGATGCCTGCCGGAACGCCTGTCAACCTCGCGCTCGAGGCCCTCGTGGCGCTTGCGATCATCGCGGTGGCGCACCGTCCGACCCGCGAGCGCCTTGATGCTACCGCGGTGCTCGTGGCGCTTGGCACCACTGTTCTCGCGGTTCGCGCGATGCGTTTTGTCCCTCTCGCGGCCATCGCGGTGGCGCCTGTTTCCGTGCTCGGCCTCGTCGCGCTCGAATCGCGCGAACCCCGTCGTCGGCTCCTGGTCGCCTTCCTCTCCGTGGCGTTTGGAATCATCGCCATCGTGCGGCAGCCCAAAGCCTTCGGCGTGGGTCTGTTGCCGGGGATGTTTCCTGAGGGTGCTGCGCGCTGGGTCCACGAGCACCACCCGCGGGGTCATCTATTCAACGACTTCACCGACGGCGGCTACCTGATGTTCACCCTTGGCGATGCCCATCCGGTGTTCTCCGATGGTCGCTCCTGGGCGCTGTACGACCCGGCATTCCTACGCGACGCCTTGCAGCCCGATCCAGCGCGTCTCGCGCGAATCATCCCTGGCTACGACATCGGCCTTGCGGTGGTGAACACCGACGCGCGCCTCGATTGGTTTCAGTCGCGTGCGGGGTGGTCGCTTGTGTACTTCGACGACCGCGCCTTCGTGGCGCTGCGCGACGACCTCAACCTCCACCTCGCGCGCTCTTCGTACCGGGTACTTCGTCCATCCCACTGGTCCGACGACCTCCCGCGGTGGAGCGCCGATCCCGCCCTCGCCGCCGCCGCCTGGGAGGAGTCTTCCCGGGCCATTACGGAGGCTCCAAACGCGTCTCTCCCCTGGGTGCTTCGCGCTGCGGCTGCGGCCGCGGTGGGTCTCCCTGCGGAGGCCGACGCCGCCGCCCGCCGCGCGCTCGCGCTCCGCCCCGACGGCATCCCTGCGCACCGAGCCGTCTTGCAGCGCTGCGCGGCCCACGACGACCGTGTGTGTTCCTGCCGGCACGCTACCTGGGTGCTTTCCCGCGCTCCGCAAAACCTCTTCGCTCGTGGGCTTTCCGAGCGCTTCGGATGTCTCCGCTGACGTGCCTGCGGGCTTGTCGCTGCGGAATCTTCGTGAGTGCGGCCACTCACGCGGCGCCAATCACGGCGGTGCGGTGGGCGCGAGGGTGGTGACGCCCGCGCCGTAGAACTGCGGCGCCGGCCTCGACACGAGCGTCCCGACGCCGGTGCGGATGTTGATCGAGATAAACTCCCCGTCGCGGGTGAAGCCGTAGAGGGTGTTGCGGTAGTACGCGAGGCCGAAGATCCGGTCGAAGCCAGTGTTGCCGAGGATGTTCACCTCGCCGGTGCTCGGGTTCACGCTCGCGAGTTGGTCGCTGCTCATTGCCGAGGCGTTGGTGGCGCGCACGGTGGCGAAGGTGCCCGCGCCCGCGATGGAGACGAAGTCCCCGGAGAGGGCGTACTCGGTACTGCTGCGGCGCAGCTGACCGAGGCGGGTGGCGCCCCCCGTGGTGGTGTCGATACGCCAGAAGTCGCCGCCGCTGACGCCGCCGATGAGCACCTCGCCCGTGGTGTTGGGGATCAACCCCACCGGGAGGTACGTGAGCCCGACGAAGTTGCCATCCGGCAGCGGCGCGATGAGGGTGCACAGCGCCGTGCTGGTGTTGATGCGGTAGAGCGCGTCCTGGGTGCTGCCGACCAGCGTGCCGTCGGCGTCGACGGCGATGTCGTTCATCACGTGGTTGTTGCGGTCGTCCGACGCGAAGGTGAAGAGCCCGACGGTGCGGAGGTCGTTGGTGCGAGGGTTGACCGCGTACAGCAGCGTCGCCGAGTGGGCGTACACGATTGTCTGGTCGATGCTCGGGCCCGTGTCGCGGATGGGGATCACTCCGCGGTCGATCGTGACCTCGACGTCCGTGAGGGAGGGGCCCGCGTCCACGCCCGCGTCGTCGAGGACGGGAACAAATCGCGAGGGCTCGTCCGAACAGCCCGCCGCGGTGACGCTCACCAGGGCGAGACCCACAAGAAACGATCGGTGCAGCACGGCGCGGAAGCTGAACGATCCGCCCGTTGATGGCAAGACAGCGTGCGATGCACTGCGGCGGAAGCCATTCTCTGCGGACAAAGAAGAACTTCTCTCAAAAAAGCAGCCCCCCCCCACATGGAACGAATTTGATGCTACTGTCTCTTTGCCTAGCGGATTCCCCAACGCCTCGGAGTCGAGACTGCGCTGACGGGGGTGGAACCGCCGCTACCATTGAAAGATGGGAGTGGGGATGGTGCTCATCCCAGGCGTGGTCTGACGGTTGGTCCGTCACCCTGAACCTCGCCGTGGATTATCACGGTGCAGACCACGGTCGAGTGGCGGTGCATCGCTCGACGAGACGACCCTATCAGGCGTCCGTCCCAACTGTTTGAGGTCGTGTCATGGGATCCAGAATCTACGTCGGCAACCTTCCCTTCAGCGCAGATGAATCACAGATTCGCGCCCTCTTCGAGCCGAGCGGCGGCGTGCGGGAGGTTCGCATCGTCGAAGACCGCGAGACCGGCCGCCCGCGCGGCTTCGCGTTCGTCGAGATGAACAGCGACAGCGAGGCCCAGGCCGCGATCAAGGCCCTCCACGGCCTCAACTTCGGTGGCCGTAGCCTTACGGTCAACGAAGCCCAGGAGCGTGAGAACCGCGGCGGCGGCGGCGGCGGCGGCGGCGGTGGTGGTTACGGCGGCGGCGGCGGCGGCTTCGGCGGCGGTCGTCCCCGCGGCGGCGGCGGCGGCGGCGGCGGCCGTCGCGGCTGATCGTCTCCCCCCCCAATCTCCCTTCCCTGACTTCTACCACTCCCTAAAATCTGTGAAGACCCGATAATCGGGTCTGTACTAGATCCTCTGACGATCGATCGTCTAAGCTCGTGCTTGCCCTGGGTGGTTGACATCCATGGCCGACGCGGGTTCGACGTTTGTCGAAAGGCAGTGATCAGTATGACCACACCCATCAAAACAGTTGTTGGCGTCGGGATGTTCCTGGCATCGCTGGTGGGCTGTACGGCGAGCGGTTTGAGCACCAACGTGACCGACGTTGGTAGCCTCGATGCCTCACGCGCCGACCTTGCGATCGTCCCTTCCACGGATGCGGGTTCGACGAAGCGTACGGACGTGCCTCTCTATGTGGACGTGGCGGTGGTGATCGAACCCGATGCACCGACCACAGACATTCCGACGGGCGCGGATGTCACCGCGACGGATGCATCTGTGCTCCCCAATCTCATTCCGGTCATCCAGAACACGCAGATTCAGGAGCGCACGTTCGGCGCTGCGGCGTGCGAGGTGATGGAGGGTTGCACCGTTGTCGGAAGCCGTCGCCTGCTGCGCTTCGACCTGCTTACGCCAAACATCGGCACGGCGGACCTCTACCTGGGTGCACCGACCGCCATGGGGCGTCCTTCGTCGATGTTCGAGTTTGGAACCTGCCATAGCCACTGGCACCTCCGCGGATACGCGGACTATCGCCTCTTCGACCTGGCGGACCACGAGGTTGGCCGCGGTCACAAACAGTCGTTTTGCCTGCTCGACTCTGGGCGCTACATGTCCATGGGAACCGAACTCCCGGCGACGAGCCGCTACAACTGCGGCAACCAGGGCATCCACGCCGGGTGGTACGACGCGTACGGTCGCAGCCTCGACTGCCAGTACGTCGATATCACCGACGTTCCGGCCGGAACCTATCGACTACGCGCGCAGATCAACGCCGAGCGCGTCGTCGCCGAGAGTCGCTACGACGACAACGAGGCGTCACTCACGGTGGTGATTCCCCCGCGCTCGCTCGGGCCCGATGGCGGACTCTTCAACGACCCGACGCTCGCGTGCGGCGGCGCCGATGAGGGCATCGAACGCGACTGCGGCTGGACCGTCGAAGGTGCAGTGCGCACCTGCTCCCCAGGCGCGACCGTGCAGATCGGCTGCAACGCCGGCTGCGCTCCGCCTATCGGAGTCTGCGTGGGCGATCCGATGCTTCGTATCTGCGCGGGCGATGGGCCATGCATGCGCAGCGCGCAGCTCGCCGCCAACGATGACTCCTGCCCCGGTGGCGACGGTGGCCCCGACACGCACCTCTGCTCCAACGTCACGTTTGTCTGCCCGACGGTGGCTCGATACACGATTCTGTCGGGGGCGTTTCGCGCGGGCGGCGCCTACGAGTGCCACTTCGATATCCGCTGAAAACACAAGTATCCGGTGTCGCCTGGGATGCTGCCGGGGGCCCGGACGCAGTACGAACCGCAGGAGAACTTCCAAATATTCTGCAAGAATTTTTGGCTCCACCCCGGGGCGCGGTAGGTTGAAACGGTGCTCGCACACCGCGTACGTTCTGGAGCTCTTGCATGCGGACTCATCGCATCACTGGCGGTCTCTCCCGACGCTGAGGCGCAAGGAGGATTGCGTAAGGGTCCGTACCTCATGGCGCCGCGGCCCGGGGCCATCACCGTGATGCTCGAGCGTGAGGCGCCGGGACCGGTGACCGTGCGCGCTTGGCGGGTCGCCCCGCAGGGCGTGGCGGTCGGCGCACCCATCGAGGTGCGCGACACGGCGACGGTCAACCTGCATGAGGTGCTGCTCGAGGGACTCGCAGCGGGAGTGCGCTACCAGTACGAGGTCAGCGGTCCAGGCCTCGGCCCCACGGAGGGGATTTTTAGCACGGCGCCGCAGCGGTCAGAGCCGTTTCGCTTCCTCCTGTACGGGGATACGCGCAGCAATCCGAGCGCGCACGCCGCCATCGTCAGCGCGATGCGCCGCGAAGGCGCGGACTTCGTCGTCCACACAGGCGACCTCCTCGCCGATGGTCGCTCGGATCGTCAGTGGAACGACTTCTTCGCCATCGAGCGCGATCTTTTACGGGATACAGTATTCATTCCGGTCGTGGGCAACCATGAGTTGCGCAATTCGTCTCGCATCGGCATCGAGAACTTTCGCCGCTATGTGAACTGCCCGCCCCCGGACGCGCCGCGCCCGGAACTCGACTACGTCGTGCGCTTCGGCAACGTGCAGATGATTCTCGCCAACGCCTACGACGACTGGACCTCCGCGCCGATGCGCCTCTGGCTCGAAGAGCACCTCGCGCAGGCGCGCCGTGACGGTCCCAACGACTTCCTCCTGGTGGTCACCCACTGGGGCATGCACTCGTCCGGCCCGCACGGGGAGAATCGATCGCTGCGCGCCGCCGGGTTGCCCGCGATGTTTCGTCGCTATGGGGTCGATCTCGTGGTGGCCGGACACGACCACGTCTACGAACGCGGTGAGGAGCATGGCCTGCGCTACATCGTCACCGGCGGCTCCGGGGCACCGCTCTACACTCACCGCACGGAACACGACTACACCCGCGTCTTCGCGGCGCAGCACCACTACGTGCGGGTCGATGCCGAAGGCGACAAACTCGAGTTCACCGCCGTCCGCCCCGATGGCACCGTCCTCGATCACTTTGTCATTCGTCACCCGCAAGGGCGCGCCCGTGTGGCCGACGCAACAGAAGTTCTGGATACGACAGCGGCCAGTCTGGTGCCGTCAGTGACCGAGGAGCGTGGTGGCGTCGATCCGCTGCCCTCTCGGCACCACTCATCGCGTCGCCATCACGGCGATGGCTCAAGCCGGCATCGGCGCCACGACCGGCTCCCGCCGCTACCAGTCGCAACCCAGGCAGTCGCGCGGGCGACCGTTGCGATGGTGCCTCCGCCGAGCGGGCTCAAACCCGAACCGCAATTCCAACAACGTTCCGTCGCCAGTCACGGGGTTACCTCCCGTGGCGGTCTCTGCGCCTATCCCGGCGTGGCCTCGGGTAGTGACCTCGGCATCGGACTCATCGCCTTAGGACTGTGCGCGATGGGACTGGGCGGGCGCCGCTCGCGCCCGGGCGCTCAGGGCAGCAGGGTCTCGACGACAATCGTCGAGGGCACTGAAGTCACGACGTAGAGGTAGGCCGTTCCGGCGGCCAGGGTGAGGTCGAAGCCCTGCATGCTCAATGTCCTGGTGTCACTGCACGGACGACCCAATCGCTGTTTGCGACACACCACCGCGGGGCAGTCGTAGCCGTAGTTCACCGAGACCCCCGGGCGGCACAGTGAACCGCGTCTCGACACGTCCGCCACGGGCCACCCGCAAGGCAACAACGAAACCGTGTCCAGGTCGTTGCTCGCGCCGCAGGCGGTGATCACCGTGCGGTGCTGTCCCGAGGCACTGATCGTGATCGGGTTGGAGCCGTTGTCGCCGCCCGCCGTCGCCGTCGCGCACGTCGCGCAACTGTCGGCGGTGCAGCCCGCGGAGGGAATGCCCGCGCCGGTGCCGGGAGCAGCGCAGAAGGTCACCGGCGGTGTGACCGTTCCGGCATCGACGGGCGTCCTCGGATTACCAGAGTCGGTATTCGTGATCGGCGCGCCGCGGTCGGTGGTCGCGCTTCGGCCTGCGTCCGCAGCGTTGGGATCGTTATGCGCGTTGCGATCGACGGAGCCGCATGCGACCGCGTACCGCAGCGCATCTGGGGCTAACCAGCCGAGTCTTCGATGGCCCGACGGGGTATCGTCGGCCGCGGTGGTAGGCGAGCTCCATGGGGATGCAGTACATCTGCTTTTCCGGTCATGTCCTTCGCCCCCCGCGGACGCTTCGCTCCGACGCCCTCCGGTGCACTCCACGTCGGCAGCGCTCGCACCGCCCTCGCCTCGGCGCTGTCCGTTTGGTCCGCGGGGGGTCGATGGATCCTGCGCGTCGAGGATCTCGACGCCGTCCGTGTCGCCCCCGGTGCGACTGCCGCGATGCTTGCGGACCTGCGCTGGCTCGGCCTCGACTGGGATGAAGGCCCGGATGTCGGAGGCCCGGTGGGCCCGTACGCCCAGCGCGACCGCGCGGCCCGCTATCAATCCGCCCTCGACTCGCTACGCGCGCACGGCCAAGTCTACCCTTGCGCGTGCAGCCGACGTGACATCGAACTTGCCGCGCAGGCCCCTCATGGCGTCGAGCCGATCTATCTCAACACGTGCCGCGACCATGACCCGGCCGTCGTCATTGCGCACGCCCGCTCCCTCGGCCGCGGTGTTTCCTGGCGCTTCCGCACAGACCCCGCGAGACCACCGGTAGTCATCTTCGACCGTGTGTCCGCCGCCTTCACCCAGTGCGTTTCCGACGAGGTCGGCGACTTCGTGGTGATGCGCGCGGACTCTGTCGCGTCCTACCAGCTCGCGGTGGTGGTCGACGACCTCGCGATGGGCATCACCGAGGTCGTGCGTGGCTACGATCTCCTGGCGAGCACGCCCCGGCAGGTGCTGCTCTACGCCGCGATCGGAGCCTCCGCACCGACGTGGGCGCACGTGCCGCTGGTCCTGGGCGACGACGGAGCGCGGCTGGCGAAGCGCAGTGGGTCCATGGGTATCGCCGCATTGCGAGAGCGCGGGGTGAGCGCGGAGTGGCTGCGTGGATGGCTACTGGAGAGCCTCGGGGCTCGCGACCGGGGCTCGCTGCGAGCCTCCGCGGTGGACTTCGACATCATGTCCGTGGACCCCGCTCCGGTGGTCTGGCGCGCTCCGCCCTGATCGCCTTGGTTGTGCGCGAGCAGCCTCGGCGGGCCCTTCCGGGTGATGAGATGTGAGCCAGTGTTTAAGGCCACAACGCCCACATTTTCGCTTCGTTCGTCTGGATTGCCACGAAGCATGACGGGGGCGATGCCCCTCGGCCGGAAGTGCCGTGGAACATCTCCGCCCACTGGGGTTACGATCCCCCACGATGGCTTACACGCCCGAACTCGCCGCGATCTACCGGGATGCGCTTCGCATTTGCAGACCCTTCGTGGTCGCGCCGCGCGTGCACTGGGAGCACCTCGACCTCGCGCCCTTCGGCATCAAGGTTCCGAAGTTGCTGCGCATCGACCCGACCGTGCTGGCCTCGCAGCGCTTCCTCACCTGGATCGAGCGCCTCGACGCGCAGACCTTCGGCCCGCAGGCGATGGCGATGGAGCGCTGGGTTTTCTACGATTGCGCCGAGTGGCCGAGCGCCCTCTTCGGTCTTGCGGCGCGCCCCGGGGACGTCTCGCCGATGCTCCGTGAGCGTTTCGAGGTGGCCCCGCAGGAGAAGGTCTGGGTACCTCTCTCTCTCCACGTGGCGATTCCCACCGTCGCGCCCGGGGAGTTCTTCGAACACAACGTCGGCTCCCTCGGGAAGGAGGCAGGGCTCAAGGGCCTCGGTACGCTTACGAAGGCTCTCGGCTGCCGCGTACTGCGCGCAAAAACCCTCGTCGGCGCAGCCCAATGGAACGGTCGGGCCCTCAGTATGCACCGCCGTTTTGGCCCGTTAGAGATCTTGACCGCGTTCACGCCGGCGCACTCGTATCCCCGCACGCTGACCTATCGGCACAGCACCGAGGCGACCCTGCTCGGGCGCGTTCTGGAGGACGGCGCCGCCCCGTCCGTGGAATCGACGCAGTTCGTGAAGGTGGACGAGCGTGGGCTGGTGGGTCTGCAGCGTCGTATCGAGCGCGGCGACCGCTGCACCCTCGCTGGGCCTCTGGTCGAGCGCGCCCGCGGTCTCTACGCCCCCATTCGCGTCGCTCCTTAACGCCGCGCCGTTTCGTCGTTGCCTTCCGGCTCCGGACTGCCTTGTGATAGGTTCCCGCCACCGATTGTATGAATGCCGGTGCTGCACGCAACAGCCTCGTCGGATCCCGCATCGGGCGGTTTGAGGTCATTGCGGAAATTGGCACCGGCGGTATGGCCTCGGTGTACGTCGCCCGCTCCACCGGAAGCGGCGGATTCCGGCGTCTTGTGGCCATCAAGGTCATGCACGGGCATCTCTCGTCGGACGAGTCGTTCGTCGACATGTTTCTTGATGAAGCGCGGGTCGCGGCGACCATTCACCACCCCAACGTGGTGCCCATCATCGACGTCGGCTTCGAAGACGGCCTCGTCTTCCTGATCATGGATTACATCGAGGGCGACAGCTTCTCGAACGTCGAAAAGGTCGCCATCTCGCTGCGTCGCCGCATCCCGTTGGGCATCACCCTGCGGGTGGTTCTCGACGCGCTCGCCGGCCTGCACGCGGCCCACGAACTGTGTGGTCTCGACGGGCAGCACCTCAAGATCATCCACCGCGACGTCTCTCCGCAGAACATCGTCGTCGGCGTCGATGGCGTGTCGCGCATCGTCGATTTCGGCATCGCCAAGGCAGAGTCCCGCGTCACCACCACCAAGGTGGGCATGATCAAGGGAAAGCTGAACTTCATGGCCCCGGAGCAGCTGCGCAGCGCGGCGCTCGACCGGCGTGTCGATGTGTTCAGCATGGGCGTCACGCTCTGGGAGGCCGTCACCCTGCGCCGCCTCTATGCCGGCGAGAACGACTTCGACACCGCGCGCCGCATCCTTACCGGCGAGTACCCGCCGCTGCTTGAGTTCGATCCGCGGCTGCCGCCAGTGCTCGACGAGATCTGCAGGAAGGCGCTCAATCCCGACCCCGATCAGCGATTCCTGTCGGCGGATGCGTTTGCCGACGCGATCGAGACGCACCTCGCAGGGTCTGTGGCGTCCGGCCGCGACGTCGCGGCGTTCATCTCCGGCGTCGCCTCGCAGAAGCTCGAACGCGAGCGACGCGCCATGCGCGATACCGCCCATCAGGACATGGAGATGGACCCGCTGTCGTCGACGGTCATCGAGCCCGCGCGGCACGGTGTCACCGAGCCCGGCGTGCCTCAGTCCATCTTGCCGTCGTCCGCCGCGCCGCGTGTGCGACAGGACGACGGGTCCGGTCCGCGGCCGTCGTCCAAGTTGCGGCAGCCCACCATGGCGATGCCTGCGCCCGCGGACAACGCAGCCCGGACTGCCAACGTGCGGCCGCGTACGCCGACCATCAAAGCCGCGCCCTTGCGACCCGCCGCGGCCGTCGAGCCGCCGCCTCCGACGCGCCTGGAGTACGACGACGACGGGGAGACGGGCCTCTTCAACCACGCCGCTCCCATGATGGCGCAAATCAGGGCGAGAAACACAGTTCCCCCAACGACTGAGAACGAAACGTTCCAGAGCGCAAGGCATTCGACAGAGCCCGCCCAGGAGTACGACCCGTACCGCGATGCGGTGGCGAAGGCGAAGTCCAGCGCGCGCGAACTCGTCGCGCCGCCGGCCGATGACTTCAGTGAGACCCTCAAGCCGACGCAGCACCGAGGTCGACCCGACGAAGCGACGAAGCAGGACCAGGCGTCGCCCTATCCCGGGGCGGGGCCGATGGCACCGACGGGAGATCTGTTTCCTGTGGCTCCGCCGATGGGTGGAGTGATGAACCCGCAGGCCACCATGCCTCCCGGGTGGGGACCCCAAATGGCGCCGCTTGCGCCGCCGCCGCGATCGTCGACGGGTGTGCTGCTGCTGCTGGCATCGCTGGGCTTCCTCGGAATCGCGAGCGCGGCGCTCTGGTACGTGCTTCACGCCCCGCGCTGAGCGCGATTGCGTCCGTGGACGCTTGCGGGTATGGCCTTGGCGCGCGGGCGCGCCCCGCGAAGAACCGTTCCGTACCCGCGAAAAGGACCGCATTCATGGCCGTATCCGTCGTCATGCCGCAGCTCGGTGAGAGCGTCGTCGAAGGCACCATCACCCGCTGGCACGTCAAGCCCGGTGACACCATCGCGAAGGATCAGATCCTCGTCACGGTCTCCACCGACAAGGCCGACACCGAAGTGCCGTCACCGGTCGGTGGGGTCGTTACGCAGCTTCTCGCCGCGGAGCAGGCCGTGGTGCCAGTGAACGTCCCCATCGCAGAGATCGACACTGCCGCCAGTGCCCCGAAGGCCGCCCCGTCGCCCGTCGTCAGCGCGGCCCCCACGTCCGTTGCCATCGCTCCGGTGCGCGAGCCGCCGACTACGCCGGTGGTGCGCAAAATCGCCCGCGAGAACGACCTCGACGTCAGTGCCATCAAGGGCTCCGGCGAGAACGGTCGCGTCACCCGCAGTGACGTGGTCGCCGCCGCCGAGGCGCGCACGGCGCCTCCCGTGGTGGTCGCGCAACGTCACGCCACGCCGCCGCCCGCTGTCGATGCCCCGAAGGCGCCTGTCGCGGCCAGCGTTGCCGCCGCGCCGCGTGGTGCCTTCAGTGTGAAGCCGTACGTCCAGGCGTCCGGTGACGAGATCGTCCCGTTCAATCGCCGTCGGCGAATCATCGCCGACCATATGGTCTATTCGAAGCAGGTCTCGCCGCACGTCTACACGTTCGCGGAGATCGACATGCACAAGGTCTCCAGGCTGCGCGAGGCACGCAAGGAGGCGCTCAAGGCCGAAGGGGTGTCGCTGACGTTCCTGTCGTTCATCGCGGCCGCGACGGCGAAAGCGCTGAGGGAGAACCCGGTGCTCAACGCGCGGGTGCTCGAGGACGCCTACGTGAAGCTCAAACAGATCAACCTGGGCGTCGCTGTGGAGACGCCTGCGGGGCTGCTCGTTCCGGTGGTGCGCAACGCCGATGAGCTCACCGTGAAGGGCCTCGCGAAGGGCATCGACTCCGTCGCAAAGAAGGCCCGGGACGGGAAGATCGAAGCCGATGACCTCTCCGGGTCGACGTTCACCATCTCCAACCCGGGCACTAAGGGAAACTTCGTCGGCGCAGCGGTCATCTCGCAGCCCAACGTCGCGATCCTGCGCACAGGCGAGATCGTCAAGCGCCCGGTGGTGGTGGAAGTCGATGGCGCAGACACCATCGCCATCCACCCGGTGATGTTCGTGGCGCTCTCATACGATCACCGCATCGTCGATGGCGTCGCGGCGAACAACTTCCTCTTCCGCATCACCGAGCTTCTCGAAGCAGGCCAGTTCGAGGTCTGAGCGCGCCGCGAGTCCTTCGCGAAAACGCCTTCTTTTTCCACAGATTGATGAAGTGAAGGGGTATCGGAATGATACCCCCGGATGGAGCGATCGCCGCGACCGGTCGGTGTGGCGGAGAGACTCAGCCGCCGTCCGTCGGGGCGTCGGTGACCCCCGCATCGGTCGTCGCTGGGATGTCCGTCGCTGGGGCGTCGGCAGTGGCGTCGGCGCTCGCGTCCGTGACGGCTGCGTCGCTCGGCGGCGGGCGCAGGCAGAATCCGCTGGTGGCCACGCCGGCGTCGTCCGAGCGGGTGGTCTGGCACGTCGCGCCGCTCGGACACGTCTGGGTCATGTAATGGCAGTTGAGCGGGGCGCAGTAGCCGTTTGTGTACGTCCCGGCATCGACGCCGCGCGAAGGCTTCAGGCAGATGTAGCCGCCGCGGCAGTCTGCGGTGCTGGTGCATGATCCGCGGCAGAGGGCGGTCTCGCCTGCGACCTGGCCAGCCTCGCGGACGCACACGCTGTTGGTGGGGCAATCACCGCGGGGATACGTCGCGCCGTTGTAGTCCGCCGCCGCCGGGACCGTGCAGCGCGAGTAGCACTGTCCGTCGAGGTAGCCGCTCGGGTCGCGGGTCGTCACGTTGAACTCCTCGAAGCAACGCCCGCTGCGGCAGTCGAGGTTGCGCCCGCAGGTCGCGCCGTTTTCCGCGCGCGTCTCGTCGAGGGTGCCGCAGAAGCGCGAGTAGCGGTTGCACGCCGCGCCGGGGCACTGCGCGTCGTCGGTGCAGAACGGGAAGCACGAGCGCTCGGCGGCGTCGCCGGTGCCGCGGCCGATGAAGCAGTTGTAGCCCGCGCGACAATCCGTCGCGGCATCGCAGCGCTTGAAGCACACGCGCCGCGTGCCGTAGTCCAGACAGATGCCGCCGCCGCCGCATTGGGAGTCCATGGTGCACGCCCGGGTGCACTGGCCCAGCGGGTAGCCGTCGCTGACGGCGATGCACTCCGCCGAAGGGATTCCCCGGCAATTGGTCACCGTAGAGCACGGCGAGAAGAGCGGAGTCGCGCCAGAATCGACGCCGACGTCGCGCGGAACATCGACCCCGGTGTCGATCACCGCGGGGCGGTCGGACACCACGGGGACGTCCGTCGCCGGGCCCGCGTCGGTGCTGGCGTCGTCATTGTTACAAGCGAGGGTAAAGAAGGTCAGCGCGGCAAGGGGCCAGTGGAGTCGCATGACGAGCACGATACTCCACGGACGCGACGGTCCGGTAGCGCCCGCAGCGCGCTCAGGAGGCCCGGTTGAACGCCGTGAGGTCGACGCGTAGGCGGATGGTGTTGGAGACCTTCAGCCGTAGCGGTGCAGTCACGCGGACGCCCTGGTCGCCAGGCTGCACCTGAAACTCCGACTGCGCCCGGAGCATGTTGGGGTGTGCTCAGCGTCGAGCCAGATGCCGCCGCGGAGGTGCGAGTGGGATCGGGCGTCTGCCTTGACGGAATTCATGGTTTCAAGCGTCTTTTCTAGACGATTTCGTAATCGTGGAGATAGGTCGCGCGAACGGCTGCCGTGGCGGTGTCGACCATCCACGGGGGGGCGTGTTTGGCGGGGACGCGCAGGGGGCTCGACTCCGGGGCAGAGGTGCGAAGGAGGTGATCCCAGACGGGGGAGGTGACGCCGTGGTTGAGGCGAGGGGCGCGGAAGTGGTGGAGCAGATGATGTCTACGGGCCCAGCGGCTGTACGGGCCGGTCGGCGCGTGCGTGTGGATGCGCCGATGGAGCACCTCGTAGGTTACGTACATGGCACCGAAGCCGAGCGCGAAAGAGCCGCCGCGGCGCGGGCCGACGAAGAGCGACAGGGCGCCGCCGATGAGGGTGGTGGCCACGATCGCCGCGACGGCCTTGCGCCCGGTCGGGGCGAAATACGTCGTGTCAGCGTGGTGTGCGAGGTGCTCCGCGTTGAACTCCGCGAGCAGTCCGGAGGGCGTGAGCCGCTGGTACCCATGCTCCGGGCGTCGTCGTCGGGCGCCATGCCCAACGAGACGGTGGAGGGCGTACTCCGCGGCGGTCCAGCCGAGCGCGCCGACAGCAAAGGAGAGGGGCGAGGTGAGTCGTCGCATGGCGCGGAGCATACCCTCCGGCGCGATGGCTGTTTACCTGGAAAGGTATTGTGAAGTCAGCGCGAGTCGATGACGCGCAGCGACGGAAGTTCGATGGCGCTGAGCACTCCCGCTCGCCCGCATCCGGTGTCGATGCCCACCAGTTCTCCGCGGAGCCACACCCTATCGGACTCCTTCGGGCCGCTCTCAGGGTAGTGTCGGAGATCCTGCGGCAGGTCGCGCGTGTGCGTGTGGCCGAAGACCACCCGCTTGCCCACGTAGCCGTTGTAAAAACTCCGCTCGCGCATCCACATCAGGGGCTTCTGGCGACCGTCCCTGGGGTGCTTCCAATCGGACTCGCGGCCGTCGAGGCCCGCGTGGACGAACAGCGCATGGTCGTCTTCGTACCAGAGCGGCAACGACTCGAACCAGTCGATGACGTCCTTCGGAAACCAGGAGTTCACCTGGAGGTACTGCACGAACTCGTCGGCGCGCAGAGGCTGTCCCTCCTCCAGCGGAGCGCCGCCGGTAAACGAACGGAACGAGTCCATGCACCCGTTGCTGCGCGGCAGCAGGAAGCCTGCGTTGGGCTCCTTGAAGCACTCGATCCAGATGTCTTCGTGGTTGCCGCGAAGGGCGACGACCTTGCACGGCGCATCCTCCACGAAGCGGCGCACACGCTCGACGGTCTCCTTCGAACGCGTTCCGCGATCGAGGTAATCGCCGAGCATGACGACCGTGTCGTCCGTCTCGGGCGAGATGCGCTCGAGCAGGAGGTTGAGCGCCTCCAGGTTGCCGTGAATGTCGCCAATCGCGAAGGTGCGCGCGCCCATGAAAGTCTTTTAACCTACCGTCGCAACCGACGCACGCAAAGCGCGCTGCTCACATCCGCCGTCCCGGCGCCTCGGGGGCCATGCCGACGATGCACTCGCCGTTGACCACCGTAGCCGCCTCGTATTTGCTCGGACATTTCGCCACGATCTCGTCGCTGCGAAACACCCCGTCGCCGCCCAGAACCCCGCGCACGGTCACCCCGGCGCAGTCGCGAAACGTGTCGGGCACGATGCCGCTGTAAGTCACCGACAACTCGGCGTGGTTGCGCGTCACCCGGAAACGGAAGTCGCGCGTGCCCGGGCGGTGCTCGATGGAGGCAGGCACCACGAGGCCCTCGACGCGGAGCGTGCGGCCGACCCACCGTGCTCGCGCCGCGGGAGTCGCTACCTCATCGACGTACTTGGAATAGACCATCGCGGATCCGCGGAAGGTCGAGGCGATCATCGCGATGACCACCGCGATGCCACCGAGGAGCAGGTAGCGCGAGTACCCCGTGCGCCGCCGTTGGCGAGGGGCCGCAATCGGGACGGAGGTCTCGGTCGGGATGGGGGTCTTCGAATCGTCAGACATCGGCATGGCGGCTCGCGGGGACCGTAGTGCACGCAACCACCAGAGTCCACGCGTCGGACCTTCGCGCCGTGGTCGCCGGGCATGGCACCCTCCCGCGTCATGCGCCGTCTCCTGGGCCTCGCTCCGCTGCTCATCGCTTGCAACTCGTCCTCCATCGCCGCGGACGCGGGCGCGTCGCGCGATATCCCGGATGCCGCTGCTGATGCACCCGCGGGTAACGATCTCGGCGCCAAACCCGATGTCGGGACGCTCCCTGCTTACGTAGATCCGTATGCGTGTCCCATGGCGGCGGGCGCGCGGCCACTCGACGACTCGCTCGACGCCTCCGAGGCCCGCGCCGGGGTGATCACCAGCGAGCGCGAACTGCTCGGCGGCGAGGCCGCGGCGGGGCGCCTGGGACACTTCCGGATCTACAACAACCGCGTGCGCGTAATCGTGCAGGGGCGGGTGCGTGCCAGCGTCGCGCCGCGCGCTATCGGGTACGACCTCTACGGCGGCAACATCATCGACATGGACGTCGCACGCCCCCGCGGCGAGGCCGGCGGAGACCTGTTTCGCGAGATGTTTCCGGTGTTCGGGTATCGCATCAGCGACGCGGCGGAGGTCGCCGTCGCATGCGACGGATCGGGCGGCCGCCCGGCGGCGATTCGTGTGCTGGGCCGGGACGTCCCTACGCGGCTGATCAACCTCCTCGACGGGCTCGCGCGCGACCGCGACGTGCGCATCGTCACGCACTACATCCTTCGCCCGGACAGCGCGGTGCTCGAGGTGCGCACGGAGATTCAGTCGAACAGTAACCTCGCCGTGCCGACGTCCGTGACCGGGGAGTTTTACGGCGCCGGCTCGGCGCTCACTCTCTTCACCGACGCGACGGGCTTCGGCGACGCCACCCGCGCCACCTCGCCGCCGCACTACCTCGTCGCCGTCAGCGACCCCGGCGAGAACCACCGCCGCGTCTCCTACGCCATCGCCCCCGCTGTGGGCACCGTCTCCGTCCCCATAGTCGATGCCTCAGGCACCGTCGCGATCTATCCCTCGCTCGCGGCGCGCGCAGGCGAGTCCGCAGCCTTCACCCGCTACGTCGCCATCGGCACCGGCGACGTGAGCTCCGTCGTCGAGCCCCTCATGAACGCCCGGCGCGACCCGCACGGAGTCGTCACCGGCACCAGTTCGCCCGGTGCGCTGGTCTACGCTTACAGTGTTCCGTATGCGGTGGGCGGTGCGGTGCGCTCGCTCGCCCGCGCGGCGGCGGACGGAGCGTATCGACTCGCTCTACCCCCAGGGCGTTACGCCCTCGTGGCCGTCGATGAGGGGCGCAATCGCGGCGCGCCGGTGAGCGTCGAGGTGCGCGACGGCGCGACGGCCACCGCTGCGCCGACGGTGGGCGAGACCGCCACGCTGGTGCTCGACCTGCACGCGACCGAGCGCGACGGCACCACCGGGCGCGCGCCCCTGAAGGTGAGCCTGCGCGGCGTGGTCGCGGAGGCGCCAGATCCAGGGATGGGCGATCTCCAGGGCGAGCGCGAGGAGTACGGCCTGCACCGGGCGATCTACTCTCTCGGCGGCACCGAGCGCGTGGCGGTGAAGCCGGGGCGCTACCGGGCGATCGTGTCGCGCGGCGAGGAGTACGACACGGCGGAGAGCGAGGTGACCCTGATCGCGGGCGAGGACGCGACGCTGACCGCCACGGTGCGCCGCGTGCTCGACACGCCCGCGCAGGTGGCCGGGGACTTTCACCAGCACACCGTCGGGAGCATCGACTCCGGGCGCAGCCTCTGCAATCGCGTGCTCGAGGACACCGCAGAGGGCCTCGAGTACGCCGCCACGACGGACCACGACAACGTCACCGACTTCGCCCCGTGCACCCGCGAACTCAACCTGGGGCGGTGGTTCGGGTCGATGATGGGCAACGAGATCTCCGTGGTGGGCACCGGGCACTTCAACGCGTACCCGCTGACCATCAACCCGGCTGATCCGACGGCGCTCATCGGGGCGCAGTACTGGGCAGACCAGACCGCGCAGCAGCTTTTCACCCGCGTCCGCGCCGAAGCGGGCAACCCGATTTTGCACCTGTCGCATCCGCGCTCCAATGGGCTCAAGGGGTACTTCACCACCATCAACCTCAACCCCTTCACGCTCGCAGGTAGCACCCCCGCGGGCGTCGCCCTGCCGGTCGCCACGGGATGGGAGGCCATCGAGGTGAATACCGAGGTCGGTAATCCGCAGGACTACCTTGCCGTCAACGACGCCGCCCTGCGCACCCTGGCCATGCGCGACGCGGCGGCGGTGCCGACGATGCAAGACTGGTTCGCGTTTCTGCGCCGGGGCGAGCACCCGTGCGCGCTCGGCAACAGCGACACGCACACACGCAACGGCGGATCGGGCTGGCCGCACAACCTCCTTCGCGTCAACGAAGACGCGCCGGAGCGGGTGACGCAGGCGATGATCACGGATGCCATCCGCGGGCAGCGAGTGGTGGTCGCCTCCGGGTTGGTCTTGCAGGTGCGGGTCAACGGGCAGGCCCGCATGGGCTGGCGCGAGGTGGTTCGGCCCGCGAGCGATGGCACCGTGGCGCTCGAGATCACCCTGCAGGCGGCGCCCTGGGTGACCGCGCATGACCTCGTGGTCTTCGAGAACGGCCGACCGCTGGCGCTCGCCCGCGTGCCGTCGCAGGACGCCTTCACCGCGACGGTGGCGACCTCGGCGACGGACGCCTTCGTGCAGACCGTGGGGGACGCGTCGCCGGGGCGCAGCGGGGTGGTTCGGTGGCGCGCGACGGTGCGGGCGCGGCCGACGCAAGACAGCTTCTACACCGTGCTCGCGCGTGGCGGATCGCTCGCTCCGGTCGGCAGCGGCAGCGCCATCGGGTACACGAACCCGGTGTACGTGGACCTCGACGGCAACGGGTGGCAACCGACGCCCTGAGCGGAGTTCAACGGTGAGCGATCGCCGATGTCCATCCCATCGACCTCGCTCGCTCGCTGGTCGCTGCCCGGCATCCGTTGGGACTCCACGCAAGGGCGTCTGACTCGTCCCTGTCGCCGTGCTCCGAGGTCGTTGCGGGCGACTGATCGCAGACGTTCCAGATCTGAGGAATCCCCTCGTTTTTCATCGAGGAGCGTCGGTGTTTGCACGAGCCCCCTTCCTCGCTGCCGCGCGCCCTCAACCTCCGCGGGGCGGGGGCATAGGCTCCCGCGTCTGCAGTGCAATTGCGAACCTGTCAGCACCCTGAGCCCTGCCCCCGCTCGCGGGGGTTCAGGGCGCGCGGCAGCGGGGAAGGGGGCTCGCGAAATCACCAAAGGCTCCTCGATGAAAAACGATGGGATTCCTCAGATGTGCGCGATGAAATCGGTCTATTCTACATCTCCAGTGGGAGCCACTCATCGACCTGCCCTGCTCTGGACGCTCGTCGCCATGCTGTCGGCGTGTGGGCTGCAAAACCCGTCCGTTCGCGGTGCGGCGGAGTCCGATGGAGGCATCGCCGATGCTCTGTCGGCCGACGCCGGAACCGACGCAACCGAGTCCATCGATAGGCCCGTGGACGCGCCCGCGGAAGAAAGCCGCGATGACGTCCTGGACGTCCCAGCGCTCGATGACACCGCGGAGGATGGTCCGGCGGTCGATGTCACCTTGATGGACATTCCAGTCATCGACACTCCAGTCATCGACATTCAAGTCATCGACATTCAAGTCATCGACATTCAAGTCATCGACACTCCGGCCGCAGATATTGTCGATCGCCCATCGATACTCGACACTGGTCGTCTGGATACCGGTCCTGCTTACGATACTGGCACGCTCGACACTGGAATGCTCGTGACTGGCCCGCCGAGCGCCACCTGCGGTGGTAACGGGCAGGCCTGTTGTAACAACGGCCGCTGCGACGCCGACCGGGTGTGCACCCCGCTCGCGGGAATCGCCCCAATCTGTGTGGATTGCGGCGGCAACGGACAACCCTGCTGCGACTTCGGCCGCTGCGACCGCGGCGTCGCGTGCACCCCGCGAACCGGGATCCCGCCGATCTGCTTGAGTTGTGGCGGCAACGGCGAGGCGTGTTGCAACAACGGGCGCTGCGACCCCGACCGGGTGTGCACTCCGCGCGCGGGAATCACCCCAATCTGTGTGGATTGCGGCGGTAACGGACAACCCTGCTGCGAATACGGCGGCTGCGACGACGGGCGCGCTTGCGTGGTGTTTCCGGGAGCGCAGCCCACCTGCCGGGACTGTGGCGGAAACGGGGAAGTCTGTTGTGCCAAGGGTCAGTGTGACCTCGGGCGCACCTGCCTTCCACGAGCCGGAACGCTCCCGTCCTGCGTGGATTGCGGCGGCGACAGGGAGCCCTGCTGCGGCGGCGGGGCGTGCGAAGGCGCTCGCACATGCGCCCAACGCCCCGGGGAGTTATATCCCTACTGCCGCTAACCGTCAGTGAGCGTCGCCCCAGTTCTTGCCCCAGCCGCATTCGACAACCAAAGGCACCTTGAGCGGCAACACCGCTTCCATGGTCTCCTTGACCATCGCTCCGACGGCATCCTTCTCGTATTCGGGCACCTCGAAGACCAACTCGTCGTGCACCGTCGAGACCATCTTCGTCGCGCGCTTCTCCGCCGTCAGGCGCTCGTCCACGCGCAGCATCGCCAGCTTGATGATGTCCGCCGCGCTGCCCTGAATCGGCGTGTTTTGCGCCACGCGCTCGGCGCCCAGACGCAGCGCCCGATTGGAAGAGTGCAGATCCGGCAGAAACCGTCGCCGCCCGAGCAGCGTGCGCACTCCCTCTCCGGTGCGCGCCTGCTTCACTACGTCATCGAGGTACTTTCGCAGCGTCGCAAACGTCTGGAAATACTTTTCAATAAACTCCCCGGCTTCGTCCCGAGTGATTCCCAATCGCTTGCCTAGCGAAGACTCGCCCTGCCCATAGATCACTGCAAAGTTGGTCGTCTTCGCCCGGGAGCGCATCTCCCTGGAGACCTCCGCCCGGGTGACCTTGAAGATCTCCATCGCCGTGCGCACATGCACGTCGTCGCCGGAGCGAAACGCGTCCACCAGGATGGGATCATCCGACAGGTGGGCCAGCACTCGCAGCTCTATCTGCGAGTAGTCCGCCGACAGGATGAGGCACCCCTCCGGCGCAACGAAAGCCCGACGAATCTCCCGGCCCAGGGGCGTTCGAATGGGGATGTTTTGCAGGTTGGGATTGTTGGAAGACAATCGCCCGGTGGCGGCCACGGCTTGATTGAAGCTGGAGTGCACCCGCCCCGTGGAGTCGATGAGCAGCGGCAGCGCGTCGAGGTAGGTGCCAATCAGCTTGGTCAAGCTGCGCACCTCGAGAATCTTGTGGGGAAGCGCGTGCTGCGTCGCTAGTTCTTCCAGCACTTCGGCGTCCGTTGAGCGCCCGGTCTTGGTCTTCTTCACCACGGGCAGCTTCAGCTCATCGAACAAAATGGACTCAAGCTGCTTCGGTGAGTTCACATTGAAGGGACGGCCGACCAGCGCGTGCGCCTCGCCCTCCAACTTGAGAACCTCCACTCCGGCCACTTTGGACATCGCCTTCAGGTGCGCGGCGTCCACCAACACGCCGTGCTCCTCGATGCGCCCGAGCAGCAGCGCCAGGGGCAATTCCACGTCGCGTAGCAGCCCCGTCAGGCCGGCGCTCTCGAGCTTCGGACGCAGCCGCTCTTGCAGCCGCGCGACCACCTCGGCGTCCTCTGCGGCGTAGCGAGTAGCGCGCGCGATGTCCACCTCATCAAAGGTGATCTGCTTCTTACCCACCCTGGTCACGCTGTCGTAACTGACCATCTCGTAGCTGAGTTCACTCTTACTGATCTCGTCGAGCTTGTGGGTATTCGCCTCCGGGTCCACGAGGTAGCTCGCGAGCATCGTATCGAAATCATATCCACTCACCGGCAGCCCCGCCCGGCGCAACACGATGTCATCGTATTTGATGTTCTGTCCGATCTTCTTCACGGAGGGGTCCGCGAAGAGTGGGCGCAGGCGCTCAATCACCAGCTTGCGATCAAGCTGCGCGGGATCACCCAGAACCCGGTGTCCAATGGGGATATACACTCCGAGGCCGGGCCGCCACGCGAGGGAGATGCCCACCAGCACCGCCTTCGTCGTATCGAGACTCGTGGTTTCCGTATCGACGGAAAACCATCCCTGCGCCCTGCACTGCGCGATCGCCGCGTCGAGCGCCTCCTGGGTGAGCACTGGCTCGTACACCGCTGCCGCCGCGGGCCCCGCCGCCACCGCCGCCCCGGTCTGCGCGGCCTTTACGTCCTCGGCATCGATGGCGGCGACCAGGCGAGTGAACTCCAGTTCTTCGAAGAGAGCCCGCACCGTCGCGCGGTCGAAACCGCCGTACACAAGATTGTCCACCTCGAAGGCCATCGGGACATCGGACTTCAGGCTCACAAGCACTTGCGACAGGCGCGCGTCGGCTTCGTGTAACTGCAGGTATTCGCGGGTCTTTCCTTTGACCTTGTCGATGTTCTGGTAAACCCCTTCGAGGGTGTCGAACTCCGTCAAGAGCTTCACCGCCGTCTTCTCTCCAACGTGCTTTACCCCAGGAACATTGTCTGAAGAGTCCCCCATCAGGGCCAGCAGATCGCGCACCCGATTGGGCGCGACTCCCCACTTCTCCTTCACCTCCGCGGCCCCGAAGATCCGCGAGCGCATCGCATCCCACATGATCACGTCGTCATCGACGAGTTGCAGCAGGTCTTTGTCACCCGAGCAGATCACGGTGAAGAGTCCGTGCTTGCGGGCCTCTGCGACGCAGGTGGCGAGCAGGTCATCGGCCTCGACGCCTTCGCGCTGCAGCACCGGGATGGCGTAGGCCTCGGCCACCTGGCGGCATCGGTCCATCTGGATGTGGAGGTCCGGCGGCGCGGGCGGGCGGTTGGCCTTGTACTCGGTGTAAAGCTCGTGACGAAACGTCGGCCGAACGCTGTCCATCGCGACGGCCAGAAGGTGCGGCCGCTGATTGCGTACGAGCGAGTGCAGCATATTGGTGACGCCCAGCGTGGCGAAGGTCGGCTCGCCCTTGCTGTTCGAGAGCGGAATGACGGCGTGGTAGGCGCGAAACACGTATCCCGACAGGTCGAGAACGTAGAGGGCCTTCGGGTCACCGGGCGGCGGCAGCTTCGTGGACATAGATGCCAAACGATGTAGCAGCGAGCGCCCTCGTGGAGCCAACAACGGGCACGGAGCGCCCGCGCGTTCAGTCCGCCGCGTCGTCCGCAGCGCCCGCGTCGGTGGTCACCTCGAGGGTGGCATCGAGTTCGTCCGCGCCCCGGTCTGCGGGCACCACCGCGTCGGTGCCGCCGCCGTCGCCGCCGTCGGGCTTCGGGCCTTCCGGAATGATCACCCGAACCACGCGCTCGTCCACGGTGACGCCGTCCCCCACCAGGGTCACGCGAACGAAATACAACTGCGGGTATTCCGTCTCCGGGCGCGTGGTGTTGCGCAGGTGCACACGAAACGTCAGCCGCGTCCGCGTCGGAACGGTCGTGAAAGTGTCCATGATCCCATCGGGCATCCCCGCGGGCACGAGATCGACCCTCAGCGGCGGCGTCGTGCCGTCTGGCACCCGCGCGCTCACGGCCTCGATAGCGCCCACGAACCCGTGTGGGTCGTCCGTTGCACGACCGTCCACCCGCGCGAAGGCGAGCGAGTCGAGGAAGCGCAGGATGCCATCGACCAGCGCCGCCCCGAGCCCGGTGCCGTCCTCTGCGATGTCGAACACCAGCGGGCACATCCCGCGGACCGCCGCCCGCGCCGCACCCGCCACGCCCGTCGAGCAACGGCTGCCGGTCGCGGGCGCCACTGCGCCAGTGCGCACTGCGAGCGCCTCCATCTGCGCGCGCGATCCTTCTCCCGAAGCGATGCCGATCATTCGCGCGCCGATCATCTGCAGCGCTGCGCCCGCCTCCTGGGTGGAGTGCGTTCCGGGCACTTCGTCGCCGTAGTCCGTGGGCTCGTGCGACGGCGCGTCCGTCACGTTGATCACCACTCGCGCGGCCCCGGCGCGAAACCCGACGCCGCCGACCACGCTTCCGACGGGCGTCCCAGGGGGTGGAGTGAAGCGCGCGATGTTGCCAGGCGGGATCCCCGTGAGCCCTGCGCCGGTGGCGATCTGATAGAGCGCCTCGCCCCACGGCTCGGGCGGATCACCACCGTTCTGCAGCGGGCGGTCGAGGGAGTTCACGGCTGCGGAGACCCGCGCGAGGTCGGTGGTGATGGGCGTGAGCAGGTTGTACGGCTGGTCGCTGTTGCGTCCGAAGGGCGCGACGGGAAACTCCCCGAAGCGTGACACTCCCATCGCCAGATCGGCGACCCGCGCACGCAGCGCCGGGATGATGTTGCCGCCGAGGGCGACCTTGAGGTTGGCAATCTCGCCGTTGAAGCTGCCGGTGGTATCGACGTTGAGGTGCACGTCGAGCTTCGTCGCGCGCGGCTCGGCCTCCATGTCGAAGGTGCGCTCGAGCCCGTTGAACGGGAGCACCAGGGTGAGGTCGTATGTGGGGTACGGCGAGGCCATGCGCGACGGCAGCGCTCCGTCGAGTCGCAGCGCTCCGAGGTCGGTCGCGCTCGACACGTCATCCCCGGCGTCGAAGGCACCGAGCCCGGGTGGCCGATCGCCCGAACAGCCCACCAGCGCCAACGCCATCCCGAGGTTGCGGGCCAGTGCCTTCACCGTCGCGCACGCTAGCACGGAAGCCCCATCCAGCCGTCAGGCCGACAGGCGGTCATCCGGGGCCGGGATGATCACCCGCGAAGCCCCGTCGGCCAGGAGAATGTCCCGCAGAGCCGTCTGCGTCGGGAGTTCACCGTGCACAGGACAACGACCTTGATCGATTCCTTCTTCAGGCATTGCGGTGAAGGTCCGCGAACGCGGAGCCGATGCTCCCCTCAGGCGACGCTCATCACTCCTTCCATCACGTACTCCGAACTCCAGGTCGCGACGCGGGAGTTGCAATCGAGCGAAGGTCGTGTAGGTTTGCGGCCCCTCTGCGAACGCTGACGTGTTCGCTCTATTGAACTTCGAGGAACGCGATGCGTGACATGATTCGCCTGGTGTCGTCTGCCGGTACGGGCTTCACCTACTACACCAACAAGAACAAGCGCACGACGACCAACAAGCTGGAGTTCAAGAAGTACGATCCGGTCGTTCGGAAGCACGTGATGTTCACCGAGATGAAGATGCCCAACCCGAAGAAGCAGGGCTGATTCTCTCCGCCGCGCAGCAATCCTCCAGCGCGGCTCTCCTCTCCTCTCCTCCTCAAACAGCATCAAGAACTCCTCTTCAGGGAAGTTCAGCGTTGGCGCTGCGCGCACCGTGTCGCCCATCGGTGCGCCCTTACCCCGCCCAACGTTGGCCGTTGTCACTCCGCGAGGCTGCGATCACTCCGCCGGGCAGTCGCGCAGGTGTTGCTTCGCGACGTTGGCCCACGGGCCTCTCGGGTCGAGCGCGAGGTAGCGCTGCCAGTGGGCGTGGGCGCGGTCCTTCCGGCCGATTTCCGTGAGGGCCATCGCGAGGTTGAAGTGCGCCTCGGCGAAGTCCGGCCGAAGCGACAGCGCCCGCTCAAACAGCGGCACAGCCTCGTGGTGCACGCCCCGCTCGACCAACAAATACGCCAGATTGTAAGGCCCTTCGGCCTGCGACGGATCGGCCGCGATCGCCCGCCGGTACATCGACTCCGCCTCCGCGCGATCGCCCGCCACCAGCCGAAGGTTGCCCAGGTTGGTGAGCGCCGTGGCGAGCCGCGGATCGAGGTCGATGGCCTTCCGGTACGCCTGCTCGGCGCGGTCGCGGGTGGTCTCTTCTTCGTCCAGGCGCAGGCCTTCGAGGTAGTGCGCGTAGGCGTCGCGCTGGCGCTTGGAGGGCTGCGGGCGCAGCGCCCGGACGACGTCTTCGCGCAGTGAGTTCACCTCGAAGTCGAGCAGCCGCTGGCCCGACACTGGATCAAACCGCGCGCCGTCCTGGCGGGCGACGAGTTGGTTCCCCTCGGCCCCGAGGCGGGCGTCGGTGACGGGCCGCGCCATCCCCGGCTCGGTGTTGCGCAGGGCCTCCACCGCGCGCCGAATCGACCGAAGCGAGACGCCCGCATCGACGAGGCGACGGGTAGTGCGGGCCGCGAGAAGGTCGGCGAAGGTGTAGGCGCGGCGGTGCCCTGCGCGGGCGCTCGGGGCGACGATGCCCATGCGCTCCCAGCCGGCGAGACGCCCGGGGCGGAGCTTCAAGATCTCCGCGACCTCGCGGGCGGAGAAGAGCCGCGCGACCGTGTCGGCGCCGGGGTTCTCTGGGGTCGGAGGTCGGCGCACGGCGTCCTCGACGCGACGGCCGCGGCCGAAGTCGACGTGGATCACCTGGCGCGGAAGGGTCTGCTCGGGCGTGTCGCTCACCGTGGAAAGCACCGTACCGTTGGTGCCCGCCCGGACGCGAAAATCAAGCGAGTGCGGTACATCTTCAGGGGCAATGGTGATCCTCGGGCTGACGGGCGGAATCGCGTGTGGAAAGAGCGCTGTGGCGGCGCTTCTGGCGGCGCAGGGCGTACCGGTGGTGGACGCCGATCAGGGCGCGCGCGAGGTGGTCGCGCCGGGGAGCGACGGGCTCGCGGCGGTGGTGGCGGAGTTCGGCGTCGCGGTGCTCGCGCCGGACGAGACGCTCGACCGAAAGCGGCTGGGCGAGCGGGTGTTCGGCGACGCGACGGCGCGGCAGAGGCTCAACGCGATACTGCACCCGCGCATCGCGCAGTGGAGCGCCGAGCGCTTCCTGGCGCTGGCCGCGGAGGGACACCCCTTCGCGCTCTACGAAGCGGCGCTGCTGGTGGAGAACGGCGCGCACCGGGCGATGGGTGGGCTCATCGTAGTGACCGCACGACCGGAGGTGCAGAGCGCCCGGCTGATGGCCCGCGACGGAATCGATGCCGCGGCGGCGCAGGCGCGCATCGACGCGCAGTGGCCGCTGGCGGAGAAGGTCGCCGTGGCCACCGAGGTGATCGACAACTCGGGCGACCGGGAGGCGCTGCGCGCGCAGGTCGATGAGCTTCATGCGCGCCTCGTCGCGGCCTTCCTTCAACCAGGGTCTTGAGGGCCGGAATCAAGCTCGGCAAGCGGTTGTGTTCTCGCGCGGGGGTGATCTAGAGTCCGCGCGCAAAATTCACTGGTTAGAGGGACTGAACCCATCATGCGAACGACCGATCCGGGCGACCACGACGACCTCCCTGAAGTTCCTGACGTCCCCGATGAGCCCGCGGAGGGCGACGGGGCGATGGTCAGCGACGACGAGGCCGTCCGCCGGATCAATCGTCGCGTGAGCCCGTTCGGTTGGCTCGGCATCGTCGCCGTCCTGGGCGTCGGCGGCGGCACCGGTTACTACATGGTCAACGCCGCCAAGGTGGAGCAGACCGAGGCCGACGACCTCACCCGCGGCCGCGCCGAACTCGCCGCCATCACCGAGCGCAACCTCTCCTCCGCGGAGACCGCCCGTCTCGTGCGCGAGGTTTACAACCGCTATCCGTCCCGCAGTGTTCGCCAGGCCGCGCGTCGGCTCCTCGCGCAACTCAACGACCCCGAGTCTGTCCCGATGCTCATCGCGGGCCTCGCCGAGCCTGGCGCAGGCCGCAAGCAGGCCGCCCTCGGCCTCGCGGAAATTGGCCTCCCCGCTGCTGCCGCCGCGAAGTCCGCTCTCCTCGCGATTCTCCCCACCGCGGACCCCGCCACGGAGCGTCTCGAGGTGGCCTGGGCCCTCGTCGTGCTGCAAGAGCCGCAGGCCTGGACGATGGTTCGGCAGCTTCTCGAAGAGAACAAGCTCCAGACCGTCACCAACCTCGACGGCCGACGCATCTTCGACCCCGCCCTGGTCGCGCGCATGGCCGGCCGCGAGCGCCTCCATGAGCTAGTCACTTCGCGCTCGGTCACTTCGCTCCGCCTCGCGGCGCTCTCTCTCGCGGAAATCGGCACCCCCGAGGTGCTCGATGACCTCACCATCCTCGTGCAGAACTCCGACGTCTCCATCTCCCGCGAGGCCGCCATCGGCCTCGGTCGCACCGGCGATCCGCGGGCGGCGGAGCCTCTGGTGCGATTCCTCAACGCGCAGCCCGACGCGCGCGAGGGCGTGCTCTCGGCGCTCGCGGTCAGCTCCGGCGCGCAGGGCCTCGGGGTCATCATTCACAGCGCGCAAGACCTCCCCACCCGCGCCACGGCCACGCGGCTGCTGCGCGACCAGCGCGACCCCGACGCCGGCGACGCCCTCTTCGAGGCGCTCGGCATCGCGTCGGGCACCGACGAGGTGTCCATCGGCATGAAGCGCAACGCGGTCTTCGGCCTCGCGGAAATCGGCGACCCCCGATCCGTCGATGGGCTGCTCGCGTACGCCACGCACGCCCTCACGCACACCGATCCCAACTCCACCTCCGAGGCCAAGCAGGCGCTCGATCTCATCCGGCAGGTTCCGGGCGCTGCGGCGCGCGCCAAGGAGGGTCTGCTCGCGATCATCCGCTCCCCGGCGGGCGACTTCGTTCGTACGCCTTCCATCGTCGCACTCTCTCGCGCGGGCGACCCCTCCGTCGGCCCGGTGATCGGACCGTTCCTTGCGCAGCCCGACGCGATGGAGGGAGCCGCTGTGGCCCTCTGTGCGCTGCACCACCCGGACTGCCTGGGACGCGTGCTCCCGATGGTTCGGATGCCTCCGACGCTGCACATGGTCGAGGAGACGGTGGTCGATGAGCCGGTGCTCAACTCTCGGCGTACGGCCATCCGCGCGCTCGCCTGGATGACCTACGGCGCCACCCCGGTGCCTCCCGCTGCGCGCACCGCCGCGGTGCGTGAACTGCGTCGCATCGTCGAGGACGCCAACGACCGTCGCTCGCTGCGCGAAGAGGCGGGCTACACCCTGGCCGCCGTCGCCGACGACGCCGCGCTCGCGGACATGGCCGCCCGGGCGACGGACACGCATGTCCCCGAAGAGGCCCGGATTTATTACATCTATGCGCTGCGCGGCCGGGCCACGCCTGCCATCGCGACGCAGTTGGTGCAGACCTACCTCCGCCGCGGAACCAACCCCGACGTGATGCGCGGCGCGGCCATCGCGGCGGGCTTCGGGGCCAACGATGCGACGAGCGACGCGCTCATTCCGCTGCTGCAGACGACGGAGCCGCAGGACGCGGGCGTGCGCTTCGCGGCGGCGGTTGCGGTGGTGCTCGGCGGCAACAATCGGGCGGCCAACGCGCTGCTCGACGTGCTGGTGGCCAACGACGAGCTCGCGGGCATGATGCAGAACGAGTTTGCGCCGCGCGGCGCGGGCGGCGGGGCCAACAACGCCACGGTGCAGGAGAACTGGTCGCTGCTGCCGTTGACGGCCCCGATGTTTGAAGACGGACGGCTGTTTCGCCGCATCGAGGTCGCGACGATTCTCGACGCGGGCAAGCTGAACAAGCACTACGGCTGGTCGGTCACGTGGCTCACCACGCGACTGCGCGCGGGCTGGGACAACGCGATGGGCGTGAGCGCCTACGATGTGCGGCGGTTCTTGCGCGAGGCGGCCCTCGGGAGCGACGCGTTCCGGCGGGACATGGCGTTTCGCGGGTTCAAGTTGCTGCTCGACCGCGGATCGCTGCACGCGCTGCGACGACAGACGCGGGTGGTCGCGGCGAGCGAGCGCGCCCGCCACGAGCTGATGGAACTCGCCGGTGGCGCCCCCGGTGGCGGCGGCGCGCACTGATCAGCGATCCGGCATTCACATCGGAAACCCATGGTTTCCCTTTGAATCTACCGTCACATCGAGCCTCCACCCCCCTAAAGCCCCGCCTCCACAAGTGGGGGTATCCCGCCTGCCGTCACAAACCAATCTTCAACCGAATAGAAACCGCAGCGCTGCGGGCATCCGCCGTCGCCACGCCGTCTCGTGGTGGCGGCCGCGCGCCTCGAGCTTGAACTTCAGCCGCGCGCCCGTGTACCCGCGCGCCTCGAGCAGACGCTTCATCAGCATCGTGGTCGCGACCATGTTCTCTCGCGACTCGCGGGCGCCGACATCGAGGTAGACCTTCGAGGTCCAGGGCATGGGGTGGTGCGCGATGAAGTCGAACATCGCCTCGCGCCCAAACCAGAACGACGGCGACATGCACAGCGCCCCGCCGAACACCTCCGGGTGGCGGTAATGCGCATAGAGCGCGGCGAGGCCCCCGAGGGAGCTGCCGCCGATGATCGTCTCGGCGGGCTCTCGCGACAGGTCGAGCGCCGTGCGGAGCGGCGGCGTCAGCGCCGTGGCGACCCAGTGCACCAGCGCCTCCCCGTGGCCGCCGCGGTGGCCGTGTCGAAACGGAGTGAGTTCGTCGATGCGCGTGCGGTGCCCGTGGTCGATGGCGATCACCACCGGGGGGTTGGCCCGTCGCGCGGCGTACCGATCGACCGCGAGGTGCGCGTTCCAGGCGCCGGCGAAGGAGCCCGCGTCGTCGAAGATGTTCTGGCCGTCGAAGAGAAAGAGCGCCGGGCGGGGTGTCGCGCGCTTCGGCCGCCGCGCCGGGAGGTACGCGCGCACGCGGCGCTGCAGCGCGACGTGGGGGATGTCGAAGCGGCCAAGCTCGATGATCTCACCGGTGGCGGCGGCGGGAGGGCGGCGCACTCACGCCTCGCGAGTGGATCCGCGCGGTGCGTCGGTCACGGCGGCGAGGACGTCGGCGTCGGCGGCGCCCCCGAGGTCGAAGATGCGAACGCCCGTCGATGGGGCGACGGGCGCAGCGAGGCCTGGCGCGACGCGTTCGATCCACGCGCGCACGCCGGGGTACATGGCGAGATCTCCCTCGATGCGCTCGCGCTCCCCATCGGCCTCGAACCACCCGGCTTCGCCCACCAGCAGGTCGAACAGTAGTTCGCCGTGGCGCGGCAGACGGGTGTCCGGCGCTCGCGTCCGGGCCAGCGCACGGGCCAGATCACGGTCGCCCAGGCGCAGCGCCACGAGCACGCGCACGAGCAGCGCCGCGCTCGTTGCGTAGGGGAAGGTCGGGTACTCCTCCGTGAGGACTTCTAGCTCCGCGAGGGACTCGTCGGTGCGGTCGAGGGCGGCGAGGATGCGCGCGCGCAGGGCGATGAGCGACGGCACGAGGATGTCGCTCATGCTGGCCTTCACGGCGTTGTTTTTGAAGAGTCGGCCGAGGGCGCGATCGACCAGCGCGAGCGCGGCCGGGAGGTCGTCGCGGCGCTCGGCGTGCTCGGCGAGGTCGAGCAGTGCGAGCGCGGCGTGGGCGTGGGCGCTCGCGCGGCTGGATTGGACGAGCTTCGCGTCGGACTCGGCGACGTGTCCATCGGCGTAGAGGGCGCGCGCTTCGCGAATCGATCGTTCGAGCCCGCGGTTGCGGCGCAGCAGGTAGATCATCAGGGCGGCGAGCGGGACGGTGATGGCCCACGGGCCGAGCATCGGCCACGCCGCGTGGCGCACGATCGGGAGCGCGATCGCCATGCCCATCGCCACCGACAGGAGGAGCAGCGCCCATTGCTTCGGGTTGGGCGCGAGCTTCTGCGCGAGCGCATGGTCGGCAGCCACCCGGGCGCGCGCAGCTGCGGTGGCCGTGGGCAGGCGGCTCGCATCGACCCCCTCCGTCCGCTCCGCGGCTCGCGGCGCAAACGACGCCGCTTGCGGAACCACCGTGACGATCCAACGCGCCACCGCGGACAGTTCACCGCCGTCGCGCGCGGCGGGGGCCCGGTACGCGCCGCCCGCGGGAACCGCCACGAGGCGCGCGAGCGTACGCACCAGCATCGCCTCGCGACCGTTGAGTTGTTCGAGCAGGGCGCGCGATGTGGTGAGTTCACCGAGGAGGGCTTCGCGATCACCGGCGCGCGCGAAGGTGACCGCGCGGGAGAGGGCGGTGATGCCCTTGAGCAGCGACATCGTCTCCGGGGCGGCGTCGATTCGCGTGGCCTCGGCATGGGCCTCCGCGGCGTCACCCGCGGCGGCTAGCATAAGCGCGCGGTTGGCGCGGAGCACGAGCCGGTACTGTTGTCCCTGCGAGCGCGCGAGGAGCGGGAGCTTGAGCGCGAGCGCCTCCGAGGCCACTGCCACGGCCCCCGCGGCGTCGCCCTGTGCGAAGAGCACATACGCGCGCTGCGAGAGCACGGCGATGCCGACGAGCCCGTGGCGTCGCGCCGGGGCGATGGTGTCGAGCAGGGCGATCGCCTCGTCGAAGCGGCCCTGCGTGAGGAGGTCGTGCGCGGCGTTGTTGATCATCACGGCGGGGCCGACGCGCTGTAGCCGCACGCCCGCCGCGACGAGCAGCCCGCCAAACATCGCCGACAGGACGCCCGGGAGGGTCGCGCCGCCGAAGGTCCCGAGCAGCCCGATGCCGAGCGCCAGGTAGACCGCCCCCATGAGGTACAGCCGCCGGGCGGAGCGGCTCGTCGGGTGTTGGGGCAACGCGGTCTTCGGAGCGGGGCGGTCGGCCATTGGGGGGGTTCTGCGCAGCCTACAACGGCAGGCTTCCAGTGCACGCGCGCACCAGTTCATCACCGGTGATGTGGCGTTCATCACCGGTGATGATGATGACCGGGAGCGCTACGGGGAGTCTGTCGCGTCGGCGCTGATGAGCGCGAGCGCGGCTACGGCTGTGGCGCGGCTCCACGGGGTCCATTGTCCGGCGGGGATACAGCGCGCGCGAAACGGTCCGACGAGGCCCGCGTGTTGCTCCCACTCGGCATGGCCGAATGTCACCCACTCGGGCCCCTCGCTGCCGGCGAAAAACACCGCGAACACCAGCCTCGGCGCATCCATCCGCGTGTCCATGGAGTCGAAGAGCATCGCCTCGACCTGCCGCTGTCCGTCTCGCTCGAGTTCGCGGCTCAGCCCCTCGTGGAGCAGCAGCATGGCGAACCGGTCGAGGCCCGCCTCGAAGAGCCGTGCGCACTCCATCAGGGCGTCCGGTGACGACACCATCCAGAGCACCCAGTCGCCGAGCGCACGCAGCACTGCCGCCGCGGGGCCGAGGTCCGGCGCAGGCCCGTCTTCGTCTGCAAGCTGAACCATCTCCCGCTCAAGCATTGCGTTGAGGAGCAGCGGGTACACCACTGGCGTTTCGGCGCCGCACCCCGCGCACCGGTGGAGCAGCAGACGCCCGTGGGCGAGTTCACTGGCCGCGGCCGGGTCGAGGTCGCGGTTGATGGACTCCCACATCGTGTAGTTCCCGGTCGCTTCGCAGCGCGGACAGGTCACCTCGACGGGCCGATGAACGCTCATGCGCCAAAGCCTACAACGACACCGCCGGAGGGCGACGGAGGTCAGTTGCTCAGGAGCGGCTGCGTCGCGCGCTCGGTGCCGATTCGTACGGCTTCGGCGTGGTCTTCGTTGCGCATGACGACGCTCGCGCCGCCGATGAAGAGCACGAAGGTCACGCTCGCATCGACGCCGCCGACGGACGGATCAGGGTTGATGCCGAGCGCGCTTGCGAGGGCGTACGAGCCTTCTCCGATGATCCCGCCGGGGCCTTCGTCGCCGAAGACGGCGTAGGCCATGCGGCCGCGGTAGAGCACCATCGTGACGCTCCCCTGTTGAAGCCCTGCGCGCCGATCATCGACCCCGTTGCGCGGCAGCGGCACCACGATGAACGGCACCGTCTCCGCGTCGCGGGCGGCACCCGTGGGCGTGGTGGCGCTGGTGTCGGGCAGGCATGACGGGTCGGCGCGGCACGCGCGCGTGCGTCCGCCGTCGGCACCGGCGCCCACGCCGCAGCCTGAAAGGGTCATCGCCGCTGCGAGGAAGAAGTACGCACCGAGGTGATGTGAGCGCCGACAGGGCACGGGTCGGACGGTCGCAGAGCCCCGTCGCTCCCGTCATCAGTTCTCTTCGTTGCGCTCAGCGCCAGCGGAAGTACGCCGCGCGAACGGCTTGCCCCTGCCGCGGCCGGAACGTGGTCCCGCGAAACAGGATCGTCCGCGCTGCATCGTCGTAGTCGAACCCGTCTGCTCGCGAGCGCGGTGTGAGCGTGGCATCGACGCGCACCCGCAGCGACGCGGAGATGGGCGGCACCGCCACCGTGAACTCGCTCGCTGCCCCGGCCACTGCATCGACGATGCGCGAGAGCGCCGCGGAGACCTCCGCATCCGTCGCGGTGCTGATGGGGATGTACGCCCCGCCGTTGCCGGTCACCACGCACGGCACGAAGTTGTCCGTCGATGGGCACCCCGATCGAGAGAAAAGGTTGGCCATCGCGAAGGTCTGCCAGCCGTTCATGCCAAACCAGCGGGTGACCGCGCGCACCCGGTCGTCTCGCAGCGCGCCCCAGCGCACCCGGTCGTAGGCGAAGTACCGCTCGTCGTCGTTGGTGCCGGCCTCGTCCGTCACCAGGAACGCTACCCGCTGCGCCCCAGCGCGAAACCGCCTCGCATCGGTGGCGTCGGCGGTGCGCTGGTCCATGGCCTGCGCGGTGGTCACCGCCGCCGCGAGGGGCTCCTCTTCGCCGCCCTCTTCGGGGTACGGCTGCCGGGTGTCGCGAACGTCGTTGGCGAACCGCTGGTACGTCACCGCCCACGCTAGTTGCTGTGCGCCTTCGGGGTCGCTCCCGTTGATCCAGGCGAATCCGGGGGTGTCGAGGTCTGGTCCCGCGGGGGCGCTGCCGGCCTGCACCACGCCCACGCGCAGGTCGATACCCGCGGCGTTCATCTCCCGGAAGAAGCGCGTTGCTACGTTGCCGAGGCGCTCCTGGTCGTCCTCCATCGAGCGCGAGGTGTCCACGAGCCAGAGGAAGTCCGCGCTCACGGCGCGCGTCGCCACGATGCGCTGACAGAGCGTGTCGAGGGTGGCTCGCGCGTCCCCGAGGCCGGTCGCGTTGGAGAGGTCCTGCAGTCGTATCGCCGTCGTCGTGCGCACGTCGTCGAAGCGGGCTTCTGGCGCCGCTGCGACGAGGATGATCGCGCGCCCGAGGTCGGGTCGCAGTACGGTTGAGACCTCGAGGGTGAAGTTCCGGGCCCCGCCGAACCCCGGCCTCGACGGCCCCGGGTTGAGCGCCGTGACGTCTCGCGCCACACGGTCGCGCACCACCGCCGCCGACGTCTCCAGCGCCGCCAGCCGGAACGAACTCCGCCGCATCGCCCACCCCTCGTCCGTTCGCCCCTCGCGGCCCACGAGAACGGGCACTGCGCCCACGCTCGCCGCGATGCGCCCCTCCCAGAGGCCTGCCGCCTCGGCCAGCGGGCGCGACTCGGGCAGCTCGATGACCAGCGCCGCTACGTCGTCTGCGGGCGCATCTGTTGCGAGCACGGTGAACGACCGCGCCGGGTCATCGGCCACGCGCGGCGTTGACCACGCCGGGTCGAGTGCAAGCTGCGCCTGCGAGCGGGTGAGCGGCGCCACCGTGGGCTCCTCCAGCGCGTCCCCGGGACACAACGGATCAAGCGGATCGGCCAGCACCGTCACGGGGCACCGCAGCGCCTCGCCGTTTCGCAGTCGGTACGGCGTGGTGACGACGAGGTCGTAGGTTCCGACGACGTCCGGGGTGAGGGCGGCGCGCTCGTTCCCTGCGGAGGTGACCATCGCGACGGAGCGCCGCGGTGCCTGGCGCAGCGCCCAGGAGTACCCGGTCGTCTGCGGCGTGACGTCATCCACGGCCAGGTGCAGCACGGCCTCGGTGGTCACCCGGGCGCGCACCCGCAGCGCGCGGCACCGCGGCTCCGGGGCGAGCGGCGCATCGACGGACGCATCGACCGGCGGAGGCGGATCCACGCGCAAGCCTGTACGCGCGCCGCAGCCTGCGGTGAGCAGTGCCGCCATGGTGATCCCGCGCCAGCGCCCCTCGAACGTTCGGCTCATGGGAGGGGCCTACTACCGCAGCCCGGCGGCTCCGTCACCCGCCGTGTCGCACCGCAGCCAGCGCCGCGACGAGATCACTGTGGATGACGCCGTTGGTTGCCACCATCCAGCCGGAGCGGAAGTCCGCCGGGGCTCCGTCGAGGCCTGAGGTGCGACCACCCGCCTCCTGGACGAGCAGTGCGCCCGCGGCGAGGTCCCAGGGCTTGAGGAAGCGCTCCCAGTAGCCATCGAAGGTGCCGTCGGCGGTGAGGCAGAGGTCGAGCGCGGCGGCCCCGCAGCGCCGCACTCCGCGCGAGCGCTGGGTGAGGGCGGCAAACTCCGGGAAGTTGTTAAGTGGGTTGCAGGCGTTGTCGTAGGGGAAGCCCGTCGCGAGCAGCGCGCGGTCGAGCGTGGTGGTTGCGCTTACGTTGCAGGGTACGCCGTTGCGCCACGCGCCGTGCCCCCGTGCGGCGTGCCACTCCAGCCCGAGGGCGGGCGCGACCACTGCGCCGGCGAGCAGCGTCGGGCCGTCTGCGAGCCCGATGGACACCGCGAAGAACGGGTGCCCATGGACGAAGTTGGTGGTCCCGTCGAGGGGGTCGGCCCAGAGCGCGAGCCCGTCTGGCAGCACTGCCCCGGCGCTCTCCTCGGCCACCAGGAGCAGGCCCGGATAGGCTTGCGCGAGGGCGGTACGGAGGGCGTCTTCGCTTGCGCGATCCCATCGGGTGACGAGGTCGATCGGGCCCTTGAACTCCACCTCCCCCGGGCGGCGGTAGCCCTCCATCAGGATGGCCGCGGATTTCCGGGCTACGGCCAACAGTGCGTGCGCGTCGTTGATGGTGATGTCCATCGGCGTGGGAGCGGTCTACCACGCGGAGCGCATGGCGGGCCCCGCGCGGCCCCGCTACGATCGACCTCCAGTGCCTCCGATGCGCCGCTCGAATTCCCACCCGATTCTGCTGGCCTTCGCGGCGATCGGTGTCTTCGCGTACGGCGTCGAGCACTGGCGTAGGCGCACCGCCACCCGTGCGGGTCGCAGCGAGCGCGAGCGCTTCGCCGCCCTGAGTTTATGTCTCGTCGGCGCCGAGGGAGCGCGCCGCGTCGATCACGTGGACGAGACCCGCCAGCGCTTGCGTCGCCTCGCCATGGACACCTCGCTCACCCCGACGCCCACGTGGATGGATGGATGTCTCCCGTTGGCCCGGGCACTGGCTGTGGAGGGCGCGGCGGTGGATGTCACGGCCCGGCCCGGCGCGGCGAGTACGCAGGTGGCGCGGCGCGCGCGAGATTTGACCCGCGCGATGTCCAGGGTGGGTCTTGTGTGGCAGGTGCGGGCGGGCGACGGGGAGACCGACCTCGATGTGCTGGCCGAGTTGCTCGCGCGCACCGCGGCGGAGATCGATCTCGCGACCGGCGGAGCGATGGTGTTCGAGTCGAAGGGGCGACGCGCGCCGTTCGTGGCGCCGCTGCCGACACCGCTGACGCTGGACGTGCCGGGGCTCTTTCCGCTGCCGCTCGGGAGCCCGCGTCGGTTTCTCGTCGGGACGCCCGCGCCGGCGATCTCCGCGGTGTCCCTCGCGGGGGGAATACCCACGGTGGTTGTGCGGGCCCGCGACGAGGCGCGCGCGTGGTCGCTGGGGCCATCGGGCATGGTGCGCGTGCTGGCAGAGGACGGCCGTGGCGATGGGCTCTCGCCGGTGCTGCTCGACGGAGTGGACGCCGCGCTCGGGGTCGCACGCATCGCGGCGCCGCCCGCTGGGGTCGACGCTACCGGGGTGATGCTTGATGGCGTAGTGCGCGACGGTGTGTTCTGGTTGGGCGAGGCCGTACGGGGGCAGGGACCGGTGCTGGCGCGGCTCCCGGTGGCGGGCCGGGAGCCGGCGACGGCGGTGCGGCTCTTACCGGTATCAATAAGCTCGACGGCGGACGAGCACATTGCGGTGGGCGAGGGGTTGGCGGCCGTGTTTGCTGCGTACACGGCTCCGGAGGGCGACGGGGCGGCGGTGCGGGTGGTGCGCGCGGCGGGCGGAGCGCGGGCGGCGGTGCAGTCGGTGACGGTGCCGGACGCCTGGCGCACCCGCGAGCGGCGGCCGGGGCTGACGATGTGCCGCACCGGGGCGACGCTCTGGCTGGCGGTGACGGCGCGGGAGGTGTGGCGGCTGGCAATCGTCGATGGGAGCGCGGCGACGGAGGTGTGGAGCGCCCGGGCTCCGATCGGGCGGCGCTTCGACGAGTCGGTGACGCTGCGCTGCGACGGGGCTGGGCTGCTGCTGCACGGCCGCGAGCGCCCGCGGTCGAGCCCGGTGGTGTGGTGCAACGATGGCGGGTGCAGCTCCGTCGGGGCCGCGGTTGCGCCGCAGCCGGTTGACCTCCCGGTGTACGAGACGCCGACGGCCAACGGGGGACGGCGAATGCACCCTGAGTGGCCCCTGCGCTTCGCGCGCACTGCTCGCGGGACGCTGCTGAGTGTGCGGGCGAGCGGGACGGTGGTGGCCGTGCAGCGCCGCGGCCCGGACGACGCCGTGTGGGGGGACGAGCGGGTGCTTCTGGACGCCGCGGCAACGCAGCGCGGGGCGTTGGTGCGAGGGGTCGAGATCTACAGCGACGCTGCGCGGGTGCTTCTGGCGGTCACGACCGCGGAGGGCTTGCACCTGCTGGAGACGCGCGATGAGGGCCGGAGCTGGCGCGGCCCCACCGAGTGAGGGAGGGCGGCGGGCTCGCGAGGCGCTGAACTCCATCGGGAGCGAGCTGAAGATCGAGGGCAGATGCTGGTCGCACGGATTGAATCCGCCCATCCCTCGTTAGCCTCCGCGGCCTCCTGTTTTAGCTTCGAGCCGTCCCTCGGAGCCTCCACAGCCTTCTCCGCGCGGTGCGAGCCGTGGTTGGCAGCCTGCACAGGCCACCGATCGCGGCTCACCCCGTGTCTGTGAGGCTCTCCACCCTGCCGCTCACGGCTCGAGCCGTCTTTCGTTGCCTCCTGGGGCGGTGCGTCATCGGTCGGATCTTCGTCGGTTCTCTCGCGTCCGTCCGATTTTCCGGTGATGCCTCGCAACCGTTCCCATCCCGGCTGCCGACAACCTCTCGCGCATCGGTTCCGCAACGGAATCCCCGATGTCGAATGAGGTTCCCATGAAGTTCCATGTCCTCTTGTCCAAGGCCTTCCGCACCACCGACTCCGCGCTTGCTTTCGAGCACTTCCTCCCTCTGACTGCCGACGTTGTTCTCACCGGGGGTGTGGTCTTTCGTCAAAACGTCGCCGTTGCTCACCACAACGTCGGCCGTGCGATGTCGGCCATGACCGACCGCCTCCCGGAGATCGCTCGCTTGCTGGTCTCCGTCGATGTTGTCGCCCTGGCCGAGCTTCCTGCCCTCGCGCTTGCGGTCGTTCACGCGACCGACCGCGTGCCCGCCGTTGCGCCCTCGACCCGGGAGATCGACGCTGCGCTCAGCGCCATCCGCCCGCTGCGCGCCGCCACCCTCCTTTCCCTGGAGGTCGCCGCCGGTCTCGGCCTCGTCCCCGCGGGCCGCGTGAGGGCGATTCGCGAGGGCACCGGCAAGCTTGATGCTGCCCGTGACGCTGTCGCCATCGTGGCGCTCTTCCGCGAGTTTGACGCGACCCTTGCGGGCAAGCATCCCTTCACGGCGGCGCACTTCAAGATCCTCGCTGAGAGGGGTGCCTGGTTGGTGCAGACCATCACGCCGTCGAGTGGCGTTCCGGCGACGACGTCTGCCCGCACTCCGGAGGCACTCGACCGCGACCGTCTCGTGAATCTACTCGAGCGGCGCTACGACCAGTTGCGCACCGCTGGGGTCGTCTGTTTCGGCATCCGCGGCGTTGACGCGAAGGTCCCGCCGCTGTGGTCCGCGACACGCGTGCCAAACGTCCCTGCGGCGAGAAACGCCCCGGCTCTCGCACGGGTCGCTTGACCTGACCCGCGCCTCCCTCTTTCCTTCCTAAACTCATCCCTGCCCGCACCAGCGTCGAGCCGACGCCATCCTTCAGGGCGACACCTGCACCATCCATCGATGGTCCCGCGGCGCTCCGCCGTGCGGTCGAGGTCAGCCCGCTCGGGTTGTGCGTGTCACGCGACGCGCCCGACCCGACTGGGCGACGCGCGCGACGGCAGCGAGCGCGAGCAGTAGGCACTCAGGGGATGTGCGGTTGCCGTGCGAAGTCGTGCAGGAGAGCCCGTCGCCGCCAAAGGTGAGGCGTCCGGTGTCGGGGGTGCAGGCCTCCGGGATGCGCGTCGGATAGATCGCGCAGAGGCCGGCGCGGTCGTCGTCCGTGGGCACGCGTCGCAGTTCGCCACGGCCTGCGGAGTACCACATCACGGCGGAGCGCTCGCTCGAGTGGGCGAGGCCCTGAGTGTGCCCGAGTTCGTGGGTCACGATGGTGTCGAGGTCGGCTGCGTTGGTGCGCCCGTCTGTCGCGAAGACGAAACCCCGGGGGTTGGCAGCGCTGCGGAGGTTAAGCTCGGTGTCGGCGTCGCGGATGTGCGCGCTCGGCGAAGTGAAGGTCACGATGGTGATCGCCGCGGCGTCCGGTGCGTGGAAGACGTCGTCGCCCCAGTGGTTGCGAAACGTGATGGTATTCACGTTCGGCGCGCCCTCGAAGTAGCCCACGGGGAAGGCGAGGTCCTCGAGGACGGTCATCGCGAAGGACGGTGGGCGGATCGTGCCCGGGCAGAGAAACGACGACCACGCGCGCGCCGCGTCGGCGACGTGGCCATGGAAGGCCGCGGCGGTCAGGGTGTCTGGAAGCACCCGGGCGTCCACTCGGAGGCCGATGCACGCGCTCTCCCACGCGATGGCGCTACCGCAGGCGGGGCATTGGGTTGGGTCGGGCTGCGAGCCGCATGTGGTCGTGCGACAGAAAGCCAGTGCCGTCGTGGGTGCGAGCGTGAGGGCAGGGACAAGGCTGAGCGCGACGGCCAGGGAGGGGCGGAGGAGGCGCATGCGGGTCGGGGGGGTCACTTCGAGAGGGAACGAACGAGGGCGGCGAAGCGCTCGAAGGGCATCCCGGCGGCCGGAATCTCCTGGAGCGCGGTGCTGGTGACGACCGCGAGGGGGGCAGCGCGCGGGTCGGTGATGAGGGTGACGTCGGCAGTGGCCGGGGGGCGCACGAGGGACTCACGTGTGACCCGGTCGAGGACGATGGGAAGCTGACCCAGGCAGAGGTCGAACACGGTGTAGGCGCCGTCGGGCAGGCGGCGGAGGAGGACGATCCAGCTACCGGCGGCCGAGAAAGTGGGCGCACCGGGGAGGCGCTGGGTGATCGCACCGACGGTGCCACCCGGGAGACGGAGGGTGAGCGGGCCCACGGGCAGGTCACCGCGGAGGGTCTCGACGACGGAGATGTCGAGGTCGGTGACGATGCGCCCGTCGATCCAGCGGGTGCGGGCTACGAGGGGGTCGGCGGTGGTGACGAGGGCAACCGCGTCTGCCTCGCGAATCATCGCATCGAGCGGGCGCGCGACCAGCGTGGTGCCCAGCGCCGTGGGCGTGAGGACGAGGATGAGCGCGAGGACCGCGTGGCGAGTATGGGTTCGCAGGGGCATATTGAGGGTGGTACGAAGGCGGCGCCATACTGTCTTTAGCAGCGGTATGGAGGCAGAGAACATCACCGAGAACGTGCTTCGCACAACCATCGAGCGAGGTCGTTGACACGGGTGGTGGGTTCGGTCTATCGGCTGTTGTTATGCGACGTTTTCAGACGGGGTTCCTGCTCGCGGCCGTCGCGATCGGGCAGTTGGGTTGCGCCAAGATGATTGCGGGCTCCACAGCCCGCGTGATGAATCAGGCATCGCCGGCGATTCAAGCGTTCGCCGACCCGGCCCTCGCCGAGGCCTCGCTGCCGTACTCCATCACGCAGATGGAAGGCCTCCTGCTGATCATCCCGCACAACCAGATGCTGCGTGCCAATCTAGCGCGCGCTCTCGGGTCGTTCGGGTTCGGGTTTCTCGAAGACCGGATGGAAGAGGCTGAGGTCGCCGACGACGAGGCGCGCATCGAGTACTACCGCAACCGAGCGACGATTTCGTACCTCCGCGGCAAGGAGATCAGCTTCGAATCGCTGACGTTGGAAGAAGACGGCGACGGCGGCGCCCGCGGTGCGTACCACCGAGGCATCGACGCGTGGCGCTCGTACCTCCAGCAGTTCGACGACCAGGAGCATGCCGGGATGGTCTTCTGGCTCGGTTACAACTGGGCGCGGCACATCAGCCTCAACAAGGAAGATCCCGACGTGCTGGCCGATCTGCCCTTCGCCATCGCCTGCTTCGAGCGCGTCTTCCAACTCGATCCAACCTTCAACAACTACGCGCCATACGTCGCGATGGGCTCGTACCACGCGCGCACATCGGCCTCCCTCGGCGGAGACCCTGTACGGGCGCGCGAGATGTTCGAAACGGCCATCGCGCGCACCAACGGTAACTTCCTCACCTACAAGGTGATGATGGCCCGGGTGTTCGCGGTGATGGTTCAAGACCGGGCGCTCTACACTCGGATGCTGCAAGAGGTCATCGACGCCGGTGACGTGATGCCCGAGCAGCGTCTCGCGAACCAGATCGCCAAGCGTCGCGCCCGTCGCTACCTCGCGCAGATCGACGACCTCATCGCTCCTGCCGATCCCGCTGATGGCGCCGCGGCCCCCGCGGCCGATGCGCCTGCCGAGATTCCCGCAGCCGACGCCGCCGCGACGCCGCCCGTTGAGGCTCCTGCCGCTCCTTCTGCCAATTGATTCCACCATCGACCCCCTCCTCGGGCGCACCGTCCCGGTTGGGGTAGCCACCACCCTCCCTCCCAAGAGTTGAGACACTCCATGAAACGCTATCGGTTGGCTCTGTTGGCGGTCGGGTTTGGCGCGCTCGGTGCGCTCTTCGCGGGCCGCGCGGTCGAAGCGCAGCCCGCTCCGGCGGCGACGCGCACCCTCTCCCTTGCGACGCTGGCCCCCGCTGGCTCCACCTGGATGCGTGTGCTCGATGCCTGGAATCGCGAACTTCGTCGCCGCACCAACCAGGCCCTCTCGCTGCGCATCTATCCGGGCGGTGTGCAGGGTGACGAGGCCGAGGTGGTGCGGAAGATTCGCGCCGGCCGCCTCGACGCGGGCTCGGTTACGGCTGTGGGCCTCGCGCAGGTTCACCGCCCCGCGCTGGTCTTCCAGATGCCTGGAATGTTTCGCACGTATGCGCAGCTCGATGCTGCGCGCGTGGGCACCAACACGGACATCGTCCGCGCCTTCGATTCTGCGGGCTTCGCTTTCATGGGCTGGGCAGACGTCGGCTTCGGCCGGATCTTCTCGCGCACCCCCGTTCGCGTTCCGGTGGACATGCGCGGCACCCATCCCTACGTCTGGCGCGACGACCTCGTCATGCCGGACTTCTATCGCGAGGCAGGCGTGCAGCCCGTCGCGATGCAGCTCCCGGAGGTGCTCACGGCACTGCAGACCAACCGGGTAGACTCGTTCATCACCTCGCCGGTGGCAGCGGTGTCGCTGCAGTGGACCACCCGCGCCACGCACATGCTCGACATGCCGACGAGCGTCATCGTCGGCGCCACCATCTTCGGCAAGAACCAGATCAACTCGCTTCCGGCCGACCAGCAGGCGATCCTGCGTGAGACGGCCACGCAGTTTCATCAGCTGCTGATCCAAAACCTCCGCCGCGACGAGGTCGCCGCAGTGCGCTCCATCGGCACGCGCGGCATCACCGTCACCACCGTCGGAGACACCGAGCGCGCCCTGTGGAACGACGTATTCGCCCGCACTCGCACTCGGCTGGTGGGTCGCATCGCCGATGCGGCGTTCATTTCCCGCGTGCAGAACCTCGCGCGCTGATCGCCTGCACGCACGCACCGTATCCCCCCAAAGCTTCGTCGTCCCCGCCGTGTGATCGGTCCTTACTGTGGACACCT
>CANJUR010000023.1 GCA_947477565.1 Deltaproteobacteria bacterium | reverse complement strand
CCGATGGAGAAGCGCTGCCCAGTGGGACCCGGGATGGAGCCCGCTGCGGGCTTTCGCTGGGGTGCCGTGTGCTTCAGCACGCGGCACGGCGGGCCGAGGCGGCGTACTCCGAACCTCAGTCCGACCCGCCGGGACGAAACGCGGGGCCCTGGTCATCAGCCCGGCCACCTGCGCCAGCGTGGCCCTCGGGCTGAAGCCTGATGGTTGACCCGATCTTCGGGGTTCGTGTGGCCGCCTCCCGGCGCAGGTTGCCGAGCGCGAGCCTAGAAGCCCCGCCCGCTGCCTGATCAGCGGCTCAACGGCCCTGCGCAGCGCCGAGAACACCCTGCTCAACGGCCCGGCGACCCTGCTCAGCGCCGGGGACACCCTGTTCAACGGCCGCCACGGCTGAAATCAAGGGGTTTTCGTGCGAGGTCGGCGCCGCGCACGGACGGCTTCATTGCAAAACACCGAGAAAATGGCGGTGAGCAGGGTCACCGGACGGGTGAGCAGGGTCACCGGACGGGTGAGCAGGGTCATCGGACGGGTGAGCAGGCTATGCTCGACACTACGGATCCCTAAGATGAGGTCCACCGTCAGGCTTCAGCCCGAGGGCTGTCTTGACATTGCCCCCCGGATTCCCTCAGCACTCCCGACCCTTATGGTGCTCAGACGCCTCTTCGTGCAGCGCGTAGCAGTGACGTGTGCGCTCTCGCTGCTCGTACTTGGCGTCCCCCGCGTGGCCGCCGCGCAGTATCGCTTCAACACCCGTGTCGGACGTGTCACCAACGGGCTCTATCTGCGTAGCGCGACAGCCATCCGCGTCAATCCGCTCGGTCTCTTCAGCGAGTTTCGCCTCGGGTATCGGCATCGCATCTTCGACCGCCCGGGCAACCCGCTGCTCTTGCGAAACACCTATTGGGCCGCGGCTGCGAGCCTGACGGCATCACCCGGTATGGTGCGATCGGGCGTCGCGGTGGAGGTCGCGCCACTGGCGGTGCTCACCCTCTCCGCGGTCTTCGAGCGGGTGCAGTGGCTCGGCACGTTCAACTTCGTGCAGTCCTTCGCGAGCGCCAACGAACCCTTCTCCGACGCCGCGATTCGCGAGCGCGCACGGGTCGATCCGGCCTCCGTGGAGGCTGCCGGGGGCTGGCTGGTCAACCTCAACGCGGTATTGCAGGCGAAGGTCGGGGACATCGCCGTACGCAACAGCACGCGCGGCATCTGGAACTCCCTCTCCCTCCGCGATCAACGCCCGGTCTTTTACGACAGCTTTCAGGACGTGTTGGCGCCCAACAACGGCTGGGTCTTCTCCGACGACTTCGACCTCATCTACCAGGACAGCGAGCTTGGCTTGAACATCGGCGCGCGCCTCAGCGCGGTAGTGCCGCTGTACGCGACGGCCTCCTGGGGCGCGGACGGTGTTCCCTTCGCGGGGCAGGGCGCGGACAACGCCCCGACCGTGCGCCTCGGCCCGCTCGTCTCGTACACCTTTCGCGAACGGCGGCACTCGTTCTTCAACGCGCCGACGGTGTTCGTGCTCGCCCAATGGTGGCTGACGCATCGCTACCGAACCGGCGGCTGCGACGAATGCACCCCGCAGGGACTCCCGATGATCGTCCTGGGCTTCGCGTTCCGCGGCGACTCCTGACTCCTCGCGGCGGTGTCTCTTCCGTCTCCGCCCTGAGTGACGCATCCTCCGCGCCCCAATCATGAAAACCGCCTGGATCGCAGGTGCTTCTGGTCTCGTCGGCTCGAAGCTTCTCGCGCTGTTGCTCACCGACCCCGGCTACTCCGCCGTCGTCTCCCTCGGGCGTCGCCCCATCGACGTGACGACCGCAAAGCTCACGCAGTGCACCGTGGACTTCGCCGCCCTCGACGTCGCCGGACTTCCAGCGCCGGACGTGGCGTTTTGCGCCCTCGGCACCACCATCGCCAGGGCAGGCAGCGCAGAGGCCTTCCGCGCGGTCGATCACGGCGCGGTGATGGCGTTTGCGCGGGCGGCGTTTGCGCGCGGGGCGAGGCACTTCGAGGTGGTGACGGCGCACGGAGCCGAGGCGAAATCGATGGTGCTCTACAACCGCGTGAAGGCGGAGGTCGAGGCCGATCTTCGAACCGTCGGGTTCACCTCGCTCGCCATCGCTCGCCCGTCGCTGCTGCTCGGCGACCGCGCCGAGTCGCGACCCGGTGAGCGCGTCGCCATCGTCGCATCGCGTCTGCTCGGCGGCCTCCTGCGTCCCTTCGAGGCGCGCCCCATCGAGGCCGAGGTCGTGGCCCGGGCGCTCCTGGCCATCGCGCACGATCCGTCGGGTGGGGCCGTGGTCTACCCGTCGAGCCGTTTGCAGACGCTCGGCGGCGGTTGAGCGCCCTTCAGTCCACCAGGCGTTCGAGACGCCCGGTGGCGGCCATCAACTGCGCGCGAGAGAGCGCGAGATTAAGCCGCGCACGCACGACCCCGATGCGCGCAGAGGCGTCCGTGGCCTGCGCATCGACGAGTTCCAGGAGCGGGGCTGCCCCGCCCTGGTAGCGGCCCGTGGCGAGGTCGAGGTTGGCCGCGGCACCGGCGGCGAGGTGCTCGGATTGCTCGACCTGCGCGCGTGCCGAACGGGAGCTGACCGCCGCCTGCACGGCCGCGGCGCGCACTGCGAGGGACTGCGCGAGGAGGTTCTCCTGGGCGGTCACTACGGCGGTGTCGGCCACCTCCGCGGCGGCCGCGAGGGAGGCGTCGAAGAGCGCCCAGCTCAGCCCGACGCCGCCGGACAAGCTCTCGGAGATGCCGCCGAGGCCGCGGCCGGAGAGCACCTCGTTGTAGCCGACGCTCGCGTTGGCGCTGGCCGTGATGGCGGGCCGACGGTTGGCGTGGGCCAGGTCGCGTTGGGCCTCGGCCTGGGCCACGCGAAGGCGCGCGGCGGCGAACTCGGGACGCGCGGCGACGGCTTCGCGTGCGGCCGTGGTCGGGTCGTCTTCGATCGCGAGCAGATCGTCCGGGAGGGGCGCGACCTGCACTGGCGAGATCGGGTCGAGCCCGAGCGCGGCGGTGAGGGCGGCGCGGTCGCTGGCCACGCGGGCCTCGGCGATCGTGAGGTCGAGGCGTCCGGCGTCGAGATCGACCCTCGCGCGCACTGCGTCGTAGGGGCCGATGGCACCGGCGTCCACGCGGCCCTGGGCGATGCGCAGGTGGGCCTCGCGCTGGGCCACCGTCGCGCGGGTGGTCTCGATGGCCTCGAGGTCGGCGAGCACCGTCAGATATTGCGTCGCAGCGTTGCTCAGGGCCTGCAGAGTCGCGGTGCGAGCGTCCTCGCGGAGGGCGTCTCGGGAGCGCTCAGTCGAACGGACATTGGCGGCGGTTCGACCGAAGTCATAGAGGTTCCAGCGCGCGGTGGCGGCGGCGTCGATGTTGACGCTCGACCCCTGGACGCGCTGCGCCGGCGTGGTGTTCGTCGCAGGCAGGAATGGCCGATCGGAGAAGCTTATCGATGGTGACGAACTCACCCCGATGGTGGGCAGCCATCCGGCGCGCGCCTGCGTGATCTGCGCGGTGGCGGTGGCGACGCGAGACAGGGCGGCGCGCACCGCTGGCGGCATCCGAACGGCGAGCCGCAGTGCCTCGACGAAGGACACGGTGCGCTCCGCGAGGGGCTGCTCCTGCGCGAGGGCGAGAGCCGGAGTGAGAAGCGCGAGGGCGAGGGCAAAGGAAGCAAGACGGATGCGGGGCTTCACGGGAGTAAGTGCACCCTAGCGCTTCGTGGCAGGGCGCGCGCGCGGTGAGCGCAACGCCAGGAAGTTGACCAGAGCTGTCGTGATGGTGTTGGACCGCTTTCACGTGAAGAAGAAGCTCCTCTGGGCGGTGTCGTTCGCGGCGGTCTGTGCGCCGGTGGTGGCGCTCGGCCTGCGAATCCGGGAGGACTCGCGCGCCGAACGCTGGTTGCGCGAAGGCGTGTCGAAACTGGACGTATCCATCGATCAGGCGCCGACGCCGGAGTCCATCGATTGGCGTGGCGCGGAGGCACTCTTCGACCGCGTGGTGCGTGTGAGCGGCGATGGCGATCGGGGACGCCGCGCGCGGGCGCTCTGGCACAGCAGCCGGGCGCTCGGCGACCTCTCCAGGGGCGAGCTGGTGCTGGCGAGCGCAGAGGTGCAGACCGCCCGCCGCGAGGATCCAGACGAACTGCGGGTGACCTTCGTAGACGCGGTGGTGCTGCAGCGTCGGGGAGAGCGTCGGCGGGCGGCGCAGCTCTTCGATGGCATCACGCGCGCGACGTCGGCGTCGGAGACCTTGCGGGCGAGGGTGGGACTGCACCGGCTCGATCTGTTGCTGGATGAGGGCGACGGCCACGCGGCGCTCACGCTGGCCGAGTCGATGGTGCACGGCACGACGCTGCACGCTGCGCTGGGCAACCGCCTTGGGCTGGCGCGGTCGGCGGTCGGCGACGTTGCCGGGGCGCGGTCTGCGTTCGAGAGCGCGCACGCGACCGATCCGCGGGACCCTTCTGCGCTGATCAACCTGGCGCGCATCGCCCGACAAACAGGGGATCGCGAAGGAGCGCGGCGGATGTTGCAGCAGGCGTTGGCGCTCGACGAGGCCAACGGCGAGGCGTGGTTGGCGTACGGGGTGGTGTTGACCGATCTCGGGGCGATGGTCGAGGCGCGGCACGCGGTACTTGAGGCCGGGCGACGCATGCCCGATCAGCCCGGGCCGTGGACGACGCAGGGGGAGATTGACCTGCGCGAGGGGCGCGCGGTGGAAGCGGTGGCGAGCTTTCGTGAGGCGCTTCAGCGGGCGCCGGATGACACGGGCGCGCGTACCAACCTGGGCGTGGCGCTCGCGCGGACGGGCGACCGTCCGGGGGCGCTGCAGGCCTTCGAGCAGGTGACGCAGCGCGCACCGTCCGTCGGCCAGGCATGGAACGGGCTCGGCGTGATGCGGCTTGGGATGAGCGATCCGGAGGGGGCCATTGGGCCGCTGGAGCACGCCTCGCGGCTGCTTCCGGACGACCCGAATCCGCCGATGAATCTTGGCCTCGCGTATGAGCGGCTGCGTCGCTGGAACGAAGCCGCCCGGTCGTTTCGCGAGACGCTTCGCCGCGCGCCGACAAACGAACTGGCGGCGAGCCACCTTGCGGCGATGCAGCCTCCGGCTCCGCGCACTCGCAGCGCGCGGGCGCGGCCGTCTGCCCGGCTCTGATCGGGCGCGGCTACGGGTCTTCGTCGAGGGTCGCCGACTCTTCGCGAGCGTCGGCGCAGGGCGCGGGCGGTGGCGGGCGGAAGGAAGAACGACTCTGCCGGGAGGTGCTGGACGTGCGCGACGAGAAGCGCGGTATGGCAGAAGGTGGTCGGCTCGCCCAGGGTGTTGAGCGGCACCTGGAGGAAGGCTGCGTGCGCGAGGTCGGCCGGCAGGTCGGCTTCGTTTTCGAAGCGGTGCGGACTCGACTGTGGGAAGGCTCAAAACCATTCAGGGCCCCCCCTCCGGTGGGTCAGTCGAGGCGTCCCACGCTCTTCACTGCACGACTGCGCGGCGCGCTCCCCGAGGGCCTCCGGACGACGCGAGTGATCAATCGATCGTCAGGTCTTCGGCGGCCGTTCGGACGCGAGATCCACGGTGACTTCGTGCAGTTCGATCGCTAGCTCTGGGTCCATCGCGTCATCCGCCGGGAGGGGCGGATGCGAGGCCGGCGCGGGCGGGAGCAGCGAGGAGCGCTCGGTGGCGCGACCAGCATCAAGCAGCGCGTCGCGAACAGGGATGCGGTACTGCTGGGTGACTCCAACGAGGAGGTCGAGCGCGATTTCGACTTCGTCGCGCTGCAACGACTCCGTGGGCAGCTCGGCGCGCAGCGTGAGGTCGCCGTCGTCGTCGAGCGCAAACTTCACGAGGGTGAGGTTGTAATTCACCGCGAGAATGCGGCCGAGGAAGCGCGGCGGAAACTTCCCGGCGCCCCAGGGCTTCAGCTCCACCGGGTCGAGAAACGGCAGCACGGCGAGATAGAGCCAGGGCCCCGCGTGGCGCACCACAAGCCGAATCTCCCCGGCTTCGCTGTCCAGCGTGCAGCGCAACGTGTGCGCGTCGAGCAGCCGCGGCGACCACGCGCGCTCGTCGAGGATCACCTTGATGTCTTCCACCCCGAGCGGCACCATTTCAACCGACATGGAACGGGACCGATCCTGCATTCGTCAAGCATTTCGACCGTCGACTACACATCGATGGGGTCCGGGAGGTCCGCCGCGAGCTTTTCGGCATCGGCGCGCAGCTTCGGGTGCGCCATCAGTTTGCGCACCAGCAGCATGAACTTCGCGTCGCCCAGCAACTGCATCGGCGACAGGTTCTTCGTGGGCTTCGGCGGCGGGTTCGCGCGCAGTCGTTCCATCGCCTCGCAGTGGGCCTTCGTGGCGAAGGCTTCCGCCGCCTCCCACGCGCGCACCTCGGTCACCTCCACCCTGATGGCCTCGGAGAGGGTCCGCTGGGTGATTCCTAGCTCCTTGCGGAGCGCCTTGATGTCATCCGCCGTCATGCGTGCGGTAGCATAGGCCTTGATGGAGCTTCGCACGCAACTCGTCATCGTCGTCGTCGTCGCCGTCGCGTGGTCCGCGGGCCGGTTTGTCCGGGTGCGTTCGGTGCTCGACCCGTCCCGCGAGACCGAGCGCCTATCCCTCGCCGCGCTCGAGGCCCGCGTCGCGCGCGCCCCTGACGATGTCGTCGCAACGCGGGTGCTCCTTCGCCGATACTTCGATCAGGGAATGACCCGCCTTGTGGTCGATAGCGCAAGCCGCACCCCCGCCGCGGTGCAGCACGACGGGGCGGTCGGTCTGGTGGTTGCGCGCGCCCAGGAGTCACTCGGCGCGGTCCACACCGCGCAGGCGGTGGTCAACGGTGCCCTCTCGCGCTGCTCAGTGCTCCCGGAGTCGCTCGCCGAAGGCGCGGGCTGCGACGTGCGCACGGTCACCGAACTCTCCATGGAAATCGTCGCCCTCGACCGCATGGTCGAATGGAACATCACCCCGCAGAGCGATCCCGCTCGCGCCTCGCTTGCGCACGAACTCTCGACCCGGCCTGTGCGCATCAGCGCCCGCTCGCACTAGATTCCGCGCGGCACCTTCGCGAGGTCGAGTTGCATCATCGCGGCGCGCAGCACTGACGAGCGGCTCGCCTTCGTGTGCCCTTTGCGCTTCAGCTCGCGCACCGAGGCATCGAGCCGATCGAGGTCTTCTGTATAGAGCGAGATGCAGATGACTTTGTAGTGCTCCGGCCGGGCCTTCGCGTCGGGCACCGCGCGCCGCGGGCCTGGGCGCTCGGTCTCCTCGACAAACGCGGGCGCAAAGAAGCGCTCGCGCAGAACCGTGTCGATGTCATCACCGAGCACGTCATGAATCCCCTGCGAAGGGTCTTTGAACGTCGTTCGCGCCATCACGCCACCTCCAGGTTTGCCGCCATCGCTGCTGCCGCTCCCGCACGTTTCGGCGAGACAATCTCTCCGCTCACCGGCGCCACCGACTTCTGGTCGCGCTGCACGGCTTGCAGCACGCGATCGACGACGGTCCGGTAGTCCTCTGCGCCGTGGGAGTCCGGCGCGTACTCGAAGATGGTCTGCTTCGCCGCGGGCGCCTCGCGCAGCTTCATGTTGGCGCGCACCGGCGGAAAGCAGAGGTCTTCGAACTTCTTCTGCAGGGTGTCCGTGACCTCGCGCCCGAGCTTGTGCCGCGCGTCGTAGAAGGTCGGTATCACCCCGAGAATGTACACCGGGTGCTTGAGCTGCTCGTGCACGTGTCCGAGCGTGCGCACGCACTGCTTCACCCCCACGAGCGCGAGGTAGTCGCAACTCACCGGGATGAGCACCGAGTCGGCGTAGCAGAGAGCGTTCTGGTTGAGCAGCGAGAGCGATGGAGAGCAGTCGAGCACCACCACGTCGTAGGCGTCGCTGCCCATCATGCGCTCGCGCAGCACCCGATCGCGCGCGGGCCGCGAGGCCAGGTAGACCTCCGCCGCGGCGAGGGTCTCGTTCGATGTGATCACGTCGAGGTTTGAGCGTACGGACACCGCGACGTCGCGCGGATCGGCCCCGAGCACGAGCACGTGGTAGAGCGTGGTCTCGCAGCGGATGCCGAGCGAAACGCCGACGTTGCCCTGCGGATCGACGTCTACGAGCAGCACCCGCAGGCCCTTCTCCGCGAGTCCCGCCGCGACGTTGATGGCCGTCGTGGTCTTGCCGGTGCCGCCCTTGTGGTTGAAGACCGCGATGCGTCGCGTCACGCGCGCCGGGGCCGGGGGCGGCGCAGCGATCAGGGCGTCCCGGCAGGGCTGCGTGCACATGAAGCGCGTGCCGTGGTCGTCCACCACCACCTGCCACGCGAACTCCAACTTGAAGGGCTTCGCGCAGTGCGAGCAACTGGCCGCGCCGCGGTCCACTCCGAGGTGCTTCTGCTGGCACTTCTGCGAGCAGAAGTGACGCACGCCCGCGCCGTCCTCCACCAACTGGTAGCGAAACTTCAGCTCGAAGCTCTTCTCGCACACCGAACACGTCTTCGCGGTCGCCATCGTCGCCTCCCGTTCCAGCGCGGGAGGTGCTCCGCGACCCCGTCCGGGCCGAAGTACCTCCGCATCTGGTTACTGAAGTGCCGTTAGCTGATACGCGAATCGAACCGCAAATTATCGGCGAATTTCGTGGCCGTTCAGTGCACGACAGGCGCGGTGCCGGTGAAGTCCACCACGCCGTCGTGGCGATCGGGTCTTCCCACGAGGCCGACGCGTCCGCGTGCGATCTCCGAGGCGCCGCGAGAGTCGTTCACGGTGATCGCGACCTCGTAGTTTTCCATCGGCTGAAACTCATCAGGCGACCGATGGAGCACCGCCTGGTGGAAGAACACCTGGTCGTTGGGGTTGCTCAGCGAGATGGCCTGGTTGGTGATGTAGCGGCGGGTTCGGCCCTCGAGCTTGTAGAACACCAGCGTGACCTCAGCGGCGCGCGGGGGGCGGGCGAGGAAGGCCATGAACTGCACTCGCCAGGACTGGGATTGCACGTCTTCGGCGTAGCTTCGCACCTGGTTTGAACCCGCCCAACCCCTGATATTTCCAACCAAATCCCGCGGTGGGCGTCGAGCAACGAACACGATGGATCCACCGCTTTGCGCGGGGAGAGAAGAGGTGGTGGAGAGCGCCGCGGCGCCCAGAAACATACCCAGCAGGGTTCGTCGGTTCATGGCAGTAGGGGGCGGAGTCTACCCAGCGAGCGAGCGCGAAGCCAAACCTCTCCTGAGACGACAGAGCGCGCCGGAAACTGGCGCTCACCCCTCTCGATGTGGCAGCGCAGCGCACTCGATGCAGACCTCGCCGATGCCCTCCGCCCGCACGCTCGTCGAGCGGGCGATCACCCTGGCCCAGGACACTCGCGTCGCGCCCACGACCTTGCACCTGCTGGCCGTCGCCATCGATAGCTCGGCGGACCTCGCGCGCCTGTTGCGGTCTTTCGGCCTACGCACGGTAGACCTGCGCCACGCGATGTCGCGGCAGCAGGAGCCCGACGGAACCCTCGGGCGCGCGCAGGCCCAGTCGCGCCAGCTAGCGACCGCGCAGGGCCTGCCGGAGCCCACGGCGCGACACCTCATCGCCGCCGCGGTGGTGCTGTCCGACAGCGGCGCCGGCAGCGTGTTGCGCGCCCTCGGCCAGGACCCTGCGAAGGTCGCCCGCGCACTGGGCGGCCCGCTGCCACCGGTGCGCGTGGAGGTCCCGCGCTCGGCCGAGCTCGCCGCGGCCTCGGCCTCCATTGCCGCTACGCATGGAGTTCCCCGTGTGCCTACGTCTGCGAGCGCGATGGTCTCCCGCTCGCGGCTCTCTCCCCTCGATGCGCGTCGCGTGCAGCCGGTGGTTCCGCCCCCGCTACCGCGGACGACGACGGCGCGCCCCCGGCCGTTGCGCGCGAAGCCCGTCGAGGCCCCCGATGAGGTGGCTACGGCGCGTCGAAAGAGCCCGCTGCTCGACCGATGGCTGGTACCCACGACGGGACTCGACGTGGTTGGGCGCGACGACGAACTGGCCCGCCTGCGCGATGCCACGGAGCGGCGCGAGTCGCGCGGATCACTGCTGGTTGGCGCTCCCGGCGTGGGGAAGGGCGCGGTGCTCACGGCCCTCGCGCGAGATACCGGCGGCGCGGTGCTGCGCCTTCGCCATGCTGACGTGATGGCGGCGGTGCGGGGCGAAGAGGCCGAGGCGGCGCGGGCGGTGCTGGCCTGGGCCGCGCGCGGTCACGTGGTGGTGGCGCTCGACCCGATCGCGGCCTGGACTTCCGCTCGGGAGACTCCCGATGATGTGCTCGCACCGATGCGAGCGTGGATGCAATCGGGGCGCGTCGCGTGGGTGGGAATCGCGACCCCGGAGGAGGCCCGTCGCATCGCCGAGAGCGACCCGTGGATCGAGCGCGGCGCGCAGCGCATCGACCTCGACGAACTGCCCGCGGCGCAGGTGATGGAGGTGGTCGTGGCCCGCGCCCGGACGCTCTCGTCGCAGCACGGTGTGACCGCGAGCGATGACCTCGCGAAGCGTGCGGTTGCGCTCTGCGATCGCTTCATCGGTGGACGCGCGCAGCCTGAGCGCACCCTGACGGTGCTCGACCTCGGGCTCGCCAGAGCACGTCGGGAAGGCGCCGCGGCGCTCGACGAGGACACGCTCTGCGAGGTCGTCGCGGGCGTCGCGGGGCTGCCGAAAGAGCGCGTCGCGAGCAGCGATCACGCGCGGCTGCTGGCGCTTGAGGAGCACCTCGCGGCGCGGGTCGTGGGGCACCGCGGGGCACTCGCGAGGATGGCCGATGTGGTGCGTCGGAATGCGGTCGGATTTCGTGGTGCGCGGCCGCTGGGAACGTTCCTGCTATTGGGTCCGACTGGCGTCGGGAAGACCGAGACCGCGAAGGCGTTGGCGGAGGCGCTCTTCCCGGGCGACGGGGGAATGTCTCGCTTCGACATGGCGGAGTACACCGAGGCGCACGCGGTGGCGCGGTTGGTTGGGGCTCCGCCGGGCTACGTTGGTTATGGCGAAGGCGGGCAGCTCACCGAGGCGGTAAAGCGGCGACCGTGGCAATTGATTCTCCTCGACGAGATCGAGAAGGCGCACCGCGACGTGTTGCAGGCGTTGCTTGGGCTGCTCGATGAGGGCCGGATGACCGACGGGCGCGGGCGCACTGCGGACTTCCGCAACACGCTCATCGTGATGACGAGCAACCTCGGCGCGGAGGCATTTCAATCGACGATGACCCGACGCGGAGTCGGGTTCGCGAGCGCGCGCACGCCGACCGAACCGGGTGCCGATGCGTCGCAAGCCGTGCTCGACGCAGCCCGGGCCTCGCTGCCTCCCGAGCTCTGGAACCGCATCGATGAGCCCCTGGTCTTCGGCGCGCTTTCCCGAGCCGAGGTCGCAGAGGTGGCGCGTCGCCTGCTGGCCGACCGCGCGAGTCGCCTTGAGAAAGAGCAGGGCGTGTCCCTGACCATCGACCCATCCGTGGTCGAACTCTTGCTCGACGGCGGCGGGTACGACGTGTTGCTTGGCGCTCGTCCGATGCGCCGTGCGGTGGCGCGACTGATCGAGGCACCGCTGGCCGAAGCTGTGCTGCGGGGCAGGCTGCCACGCGGGTCGAGCGCGATGGTTTGGTCCGCCGACGGCACGCTTCGCATCGAGGTCGCGAGTGACCCTTGATCGCCGATGGGGTTGGGGGCATGGTCCCACCGCGAATGGCTGAAGAAAAAGAGGGGCCGGAGTTCGAACTCCCGCGGCGGTTTGGAAGCTACTTGCTGTTCGATCACATCGGTCGCGGCGGCATGGCGGAGATCTACCTGGCGCGCGGCACCACCCAGATGGGTGCCTCTCGTCTGGCGGTCGTGAAGGTGGTGCTCAACCGCTACTCCGAGGATGCCTCGTTCGCCGCGATGCTCATCAGCGAGGCGAAGCTCGCGGCGCGGCTGTCTCAGCGAAACATCGTGCAGACCTTCGATCTCGGGCGCGAAGAGGGTCGGCTGTACATCGCGATGCAGTACGTCGAAGGCTTCGACGTCACTCAGATGCTGCGCAAGCTGTCCAAGAAGAAAATCGGACTGCCCGCGGAGTTTGGGTTCTTCGTCGTTTTGGAGATGCTCCAGGCGCTTGATTACGCGCATCGCTGTGCGGACGACGAGGGCAACCCACTCGGCATCGTGCACCGCGACGTGTCTCCGTCCAACGTGCTCGTCTCGCTTGAGGGCGAGGTGAAGCTCTGCGATTTTGGCATCGCACGAGCCATTACGGACATTGTCGAACTGCCCGATGGCGCACTCGAGGGCAAGGCTGCGTACATGTCCCCGGAGCAGGCTCGTGGAGAGCGCATCGACGGCCGCGCCGACATCTTCTCCGCCAGCATCATTCTCTGGGAGCTCCTGTGCGGTCGTCGCATGTACAAGGCTCAGCCTGGCCGTGAGGTGATCGACATCGCGCGCGCCTGCGAGGTTCCGGCGCTCCTCGATCGTGGCTTGCCAGAGTATCCGGAACTTCAGGCGATCGTGTCGAAGGGCCTCGCGAGCGATCGCAACGACCGTTACGCCACCGCCGGCGCGATGGCCCGTGACCTCGAGGACTACGTCATCCGCAACCGGCTGCGCGCATCGCCGATGAAGCTCGGAGGTTTCCTTACGGAGCAGTTTGAGACCGAGCTGGTGGGCGTTCGGCGCGACCTCGAGCAGAGTGCGCTCTCGGTGACCACCGAAGACTCTGTGGAGGCCAACCCTGTTCTCAGCGGCTTCGACCCTCCGTCGGCGGCCGCCCCCGAGGCGCCACACCCGTCGCAGCCAATGTCGGTGCTTGCCCCGGTCGCTCCTGCGGCGAAGGCGCAGCGCCCGATGGCCATGCTCGCGCTCGTGGCGCTTTTGATCGTGGGCGTCCTCGCCTTCGCGGCCTCGCAGATCCTGCACTGATCGTCGTCGTGGCTGCCGTTGCTCGCGAGCGAATCGATCGCCTGCTGGTGGATCGCGGGCTCGTCGAGAGCCGCGAGCGGGCACAGTCACTTCTCCTCGCCGGGCGGGTCTTCGTAGCGGGTCAGCGCGTTGACAAGCCGGGCCACCGGCTTGCGGTAGACGTCGTTCTGGAGGTGCGCGGTGATCCGTGTCCCTACGTCTCGCGTGGCGGGCTGAAACTCGCCGGGGTTCTCGCCCCGCTGGGCATCGATCCCACCGGGCGCACGTGCCTCGACGTGGGCGCGAGCACGGGCGGGTTTACCGACGTGTTGCTCCAGCGTGGCGCGGTGAGGGTGTGGGCCGTGGACGTCGGGCACGGACAACTGCACGAGCGCATCCGGCGCGACGCGCGGGTGGTCGTGCGTGAGGGCATCAACGCTCGCCTGGGGCTGCGCGAGGTGGTGACCGAACCGGTCTCGCTGGTGGTGATGGACGTGTCGTTCATCTCGCTGACGAAGGTGCTGCCCGCGGTGGCGGAGGTGCTCGCTGGGGTTGCTGACGCGTCCATCGTCGCGATGGTGAAGCCGCAGTTCGAGCTTGAGCCGAAGCTTGTGCCGGGGGGTGTGGTGCGTGACGACGCGCTCCGGGCGCGGGCAGTCGCGCAGGTCGTAGCGGCCGCTGAGGCGCTGGGTTTTACCTGTGTAGGTAAAGAAGACTCGCCGGTGCACGGCCCCGCGGGCAACCGCGAGGTGTTCGTGCATCTCCGGCCGCGCTGACCGAGCGCGGGCTACGCTGTCCAGCGGAGCGAACGGAGCGCTTCTGCATGCCGTGTGGGGTCAAGGCAGAAGGTGTTCATCTCGAGGTCGGCGGCGTGGTGTTCTGCCCGGTGAAGTTCTCGATGTTGAGCTTCATGGTCGCGGCGCGGTCGCCGACGGCCTTTTCGACGAGGCGCACGTTCGGACACTTCGCGACGTTGGTGCGCACGTAGGGGAGGTTATTTTCGCCCGGTTCGAAGTTGATCGCCTGACCGCGCGCGCTCACGAGGTGACTGAAAAACAGAGCGATGTAGCCGATGTGGGCGCCCACCTCGACGACCGTATCGCCCGACCGGAGCACCCGGCGGAAGGGCCGCCATGGTCTCGGCTTCGCGCGCGGCCCGTGCCACCAATAGCCCCTGTGGCGAAAGGAAAGCAGCCGCACCGGCGCGCCGGTGTGGTGGTGCTTGATCGTGATGTCGTCAGGGTTGCGCCGCGCAAACAGGGGTAGGGGCAGCCGACGAAGAAACGAGTTGGACGCGATGCTCATGGCCGATCCAACCGACTGCACGGCCGTGCGTCCACGGCGCTCTCAGCCGCTGATGCGCCCGCTGCGAAAGACGTGTTCGAGAAGTTGATCGACCTCGACGAGCGCACGGCGCGCCGGGTCCGTCGCGAGGGACTGAAGCGCGGCCTTGATCTCCCCGAGCGCGCGGAGGTGCGCGAAGAGTTGCAGGTCGCTGACCGGCGTCGGAGCGGTGAGCGTGGACTTGATGCGTTGCACTTCTGTGAGCAGTGCGTCGAGGCCGACCTCCATGCCTCCGGCGCGCCTCGACTCGGGATGCGATCGGAAGTAGCCGTCGAGCACTGGCGAGACGATGGAGTCTAGAATCTCGCTCTGTTCCAGGGTGTTCCAGACGTGTTTGAGGATGAAGAGGTCGCTGACGTCTGCGGCTGGGCGGCCATCGAAGTAGGCGCTCGCGGCCATCAACTTGATGAGCTTCACGACACGGCGATCGCTGAGCGACACGCCCTCTGCACGAATCTGGAACACCAGGCTTTTGTAGGTCGCGAGCAACTCGTCGGAGAGGTGCATCCGCTGGGCGACCTCACCGCGGACTGCGAGAAGGTCCGTCGTGGTGAGGAAGACCTGCGGTGGCTTCGCGACGCCGAGCTTTTCGAGCTCGAGATTGACTCCACGGCTGATGAGTTCCTGGAAGTGGTACGCGTCGAGGTGCTCAGTGCGAACACGCAGCAGGAAGCGGTCGAAGATCGCCTGGAGGCTCTCGTCCGCGGGCACCTCGTTGGATGCGCCGAAGACCGAGAGCAGGGGCACATCGACGACCGTCGAGCCGTTGTTGAATTTGCGCTCATTCAGCAGCGTGAGCAGTGCGTTGAGAATCGCGCTGTTGGACTTGAAGATCTCGTCGAGGAAGACGATCTCCGCCTCCGGCATCATTCCTTCCGTGCGGCGTCGGTAGGTTCCCTGGCGAAACGCTGGAATATCGACTGGCCCGAAGAGCTCGTTGGGCTCTGTGAAGCGGGTGAGCAGGTACTCGAAGTACTTGCTGTCGATGGCTCTGGCAAAGGTCCGGACGAGGGCGCTCTTGGCGGTTCCCGGTGGGCCCACGAGGGCGATGTGTTCGCCCGCGAGTACCGAGAGAACCATCAGGCGGATCGTCTCCTGTCGGCCGAGAAACTGCTGTTCGAGGGAGCGCGCGAGCGCCCGGAGTCGTTGGATGACGGGGGTGTTCACGAGACGGCTGCCTCCATGAGGCCGGCGCCCTGGAGAAGCGGCGCCGACGGGGGGTCTTTGATCGCGGTGCGGATAGTGTCCGCGGGGAGGATTCTGCGCAGGGTTTCGACCGGGAGACCGACCCACGGGGCGGAGCGCTCGGCGCCGAGGCGGAGGTAGGCATCCATCGCGAGGGGCTGCGAGACCGACGTCGAGGAGGTGGAAACAGCGTTGCCGGACGGGGTCATCGGTGCTCTTCCACCGCGGTGCCCGAGGGCATCGAGGGCAAGCATTTCCAGGTGGAATCGCAGGAGCGTCTCCGCGACGGCGCGTGGTGCGCCCATGCGCATCGCGTCAAGGGTGGCCTGCTCAAGTGCGCGCACCGTGGAGGCGCCCCGGGCGAGCACTGCTCGGTGGGCGGCGCCGCGGAGACACGCGTCGGCGATGGCGTTGACGGACGACGGCGTCCAGCGAAACGTCCACGGGGCCGGACGATCGGCGAGGATGACATCGGTGAGCGGCGACGCCGCGAGGGCTGCGCGGGTGATGTCCGTGAGATCGGGTTCGTCGGTGCCTCCGTGGCCCTTGATTTCTAGGGTAGAGAGCAGGGTGAAGAGGTCCACTCGGCGATGCGTTTCGCGCACGCGTCGCACCGCGGGAAGGGCCACGAGGGCCTTCGGCGGCGAGACGCCAATGAAGTCTGCGTACCCGGCCCAGAAGTCCACGTGTGTGTCGACGCGACCGAGTTCACCGATGCGGCCGAGCACCGCGTGGCGCATGGAGACCTCGAAGCGCGACACCGGTGCCTTCACCCACTCGAGCATCGCGACACACCACACCTGTGCGACTTTCCGCAGGCTGCTGCGGGTGTGTGCCTCGGGGTGGGTCATGGCGAGCAGGTCGTACCAGACCGCTGCGAGGGCGATGGCGTCGAGGGGGAGGGTGTCGAGCGCGCCCACTGCACCGAGGCGTGAAAGGCGCACGCGCGCCGCATCGCAGACACGCACCAGGCGGGTAGCGTCGGGGTTGGGCGAACGCACCCAGGCGGTGATCGCCGAAGGGGATATGAGCCCATCGACCACGACTCTGCCGCCGAGTACGAGCGGCTCGATGAAGGCGCTGACGAAGGCGTCGATGCTCGGATCAGCCATGGAGTTCGGGGTCGTCCCCGGAGGGGGGCGCGACGGCGACGCTCGGGTTCTCTTCGGCGATGGTCACGGACGGCGGCCTGGGTGCCGGAGGTTCGGTGCGGGTGAGGGAAGAGAGCAGACCGGTGAGGAGGCCAGGCGGGGTCGGCCACAGGTCGGGCAGGGGGAGATCGGCGTTCAGCGGTGCGTCGAGCGACTCCTCTTCGACGACCGGAACGTCCGACAACAGCACCCGGGCGGCCGGGACGAAGGCGTTGCGGGAGATGGCCGTGAGCGGTCGGGCGCCTCCGGTGACGAAGATGCGCAGGTCACTCGAGGTACGAGATAATAAGCGCAGTACGTCTGGAGGAATGGGCGGCGAGAGTCCCCAGCCGAGGGGCACGTACACATCTTCGCCGAGTTCTTCGTAGAGGGTCCCGAGGGGTACGGCGTCAGCGGCCTCCGGGCCGTGCACGAAGATCGCCGATTCGGTGAAGGCGATGGAGAGTTTGCCGAGCGTGGTCGGGGGAAGGATTCCGAGGATGCGTCCGAGAGTGTCCTGTTCCTTGCTCGGGATGACGACTGCGGCGACGCGCTTCGGAGCGCTGCCCGTCGGGACCAGGCGGAGCGGGAGGTTGAACGTCGCGGTGGTGCCAAACGTCTTGGCGCTGTCCACGACCATGGGGGAATTCGCGACGAGGCTGGTGACTGTCTGCACGTCAACGAAGGGTGGGCGCTGCGCGAGCGGGATGGCCCCGAGGCCTTCCGCGCGAAAAAGAACGAGTTCGTCGGAGCCGAAGAGCGGTGCGCACGACGAGAGCGGCACGGGATGTCGGTAGCCGAACTGCACCGCGCACCGGTCGCCATCGGGGACAAACAGAATCACTCCGGGGAGCGAGCGCAGTAGCTGGACGAATCGCGGCGCGGGCGACGCGAGTTGGAGCAGGAGAGCTTGATCGACGACCTCGCTTGGGCCGCCGCGCTGCCACTCGACCATGGCGACTCGGGCGGGGGCATTCCAGCGGGCGAGGTAGCCGATGACTGAGTCGCCGAGGCCCGAGCGCAGTAGCGCGTACAGGGTGCGCGGAGACTCCCAGCGAGCGCGGTGTAGCGCCACCGGCGCGAGACGCAGCAGCAGGTCGCGGAGTGGGACGACCTTGTCATGACGGTATGGCTGCGCGAAGCGATCATGGTAGAGAGCGACGTCGCCCGGCTCGGGGAGCAGTTCGGAGATGTCGTACCCGAACGGTGCTTGCGCGTCGCGATACTTGACGAAGTGTCGACCCGAACCGGTGAAGACCATCGCGCCGACGAGGCGGGCGATGGCGGTCAAGCGGTCCATGCGGTTTGAGGAGCCGGCCTGCACCTCGACGAGAAGTTCGCGGGTGCGAAGCGGCGAGACGACCTGGATGATCCGCAGGGCATCGAGTAGTTCGTCGAGCGCTCCCTCTTCTCCCAGCGCACGAAGTAGCGCAACGAGGCGCTCCATCGACGGCACGAGAACCACGCCGAGGGGACCGAGCGCGACGCCGCGCACATCGGGACTGAGCCCAGGTGCACGAAACCGACTCTGGTGCTGCGCAACCCGTTCAATCACAGTGTCGAACCGTACTTCGTATCCATCGCGTCTTTCAATCTCGACGGGCGCACGCGAGTGATTGACGCCTCGGCTCTCACCGCGCAACGTCTGCCCTCCATGCGAGGCCATCTCCGGCGCCCGATCGGCGTCACTTTTACGATGTTGGCGTTCTCTACCGCGCTAGTGGCGCAGACCTCCGTGCGGCCGACGCCGCGCGAGGCGATGGATCGGGCGCTCACGCCGCTGCGGGAGGTGAGCGTGGCGCTCTCGCTTACGGACGACGAGCGCACCCGCGTGAGGGACGTGAACGATCGTGCAGAGGCGTGGGCCGCCGAACTTGTGGAAGCCGAGCATCACCGTGACCTGCGCACGGCGCAGGCTCGCGGTCGCCGCATCGCATGGTTGGCGCGACTGCTACGGGCGCGAGTTGAGTCTATGCGGGCGCAGGCAGGATCGGGTGCTGCACTCAGCGCGACGGTTGCCCTGCGCGGCGTGGTGACCGAGCGGCGGGCGGAACGCGACCGCGCCAGCGAGGCGCTGATTGCGGCCGAGCGGCAGGCTGTCTCGACGCGGTCTCTCCCGGCACCCGACGTGGACGCCAGCGTGATGGTTCGTCCGGATGCGGCGACCGCGGAGGAAGGGCGATGAGGCCACGGGTGCTTCCAGGTTTTGGGTTGCTGTGTTCGCTCCTCGGTTGTGGCGGTGTGGGGGTGCGCCCAGCGGTCGATCCGGTGGCGCGTGCGATGGCTGGCCCGGTCGCACGCGGTTTGGTGACCAGCGCGCCCGAAGCCTGGGTGGAGGTGCTGCGCGAGGCCGATCGTGCGCGCGGGCTCTCGGGCCTTGAGCGAGTCGATGCGGAGGTCGAATTGGCGCTGTCCCTGGAGTGGGCGCAGGCGGTGGCTGAGCGTGGAGTGGCCGACCGGTCGACCGCGGCTGCATCCGCTCAGCGGTGCGCCCTCAGCGAGGAGCAGACTCGCCTCGACGCAGAGGTCGCCCGGTTGGAGCAGGCTGCCCGCGCGAGTCTCGCGGCTCATGCCCAGTCTGAGCGAGCGCGGTCTGTGGCGAGCGCTCCATTGGCGGTCGAATCGACGCGCCGCATTGCGACTGCAGACGAACTCGACCAGCAGACCGAGCTTCTGCTCGCGGCGGCCGAGCTCTTCGGCGCGCGGCCGGGGTTGATCAACCCGCTGCGCGAGCGGCTAATTCCTACGCGCTCGGTTCGTTCCGATCGGCTCGCCGATTCGGCCACAGTGTATCGAGAGGCCGAAGCCCTCTTCGAGTTGACGCGCTCGTCCGGCGACGCGGTATCGACGTCGGATGTCGACGCCATGCGTTTGCAGGCTTCGCTCGCGGAGACTGAAGGGGTCGATGCGTACCGCGACGCTCGTGGGGTCATCGCAGTGCTGCGTGGCCTCTTCGAGGGAACTCATCTCGCACCGACCTCGCGCTCTCGCGTAGAGCTACTCGAACGGGTCATCCGTTCGCACGGAACGCTCCCGGTGCGAATCGAGTGCTTCACGGGCGGCCCGCTCCCCGCAACTGCGGTCCTTCGATCGCGTGCACAGGCATTGGCGCTTCGTTCAGCGCTCGTGGCGCGTGGAATCCCAGCCGACCGGCTCCAGTCGGCGGGATTCCATCGCCTTCCCGGTAGTGCTCGCACCGAGGATCGCGTCGAGGTCGTGCTACTCGGTTCGCGCGCCGAGTAGGCACACGGCGTCAGGGCGTCGCGCCTTCGCGGAGACCCTCGACGTGCCATCCATCCTGCTCCCAGATCAGCAGGAGTTGCCGACCGTCGGGGAGCCGAACCCGAGTCGCTCCCGGGACCTCTGGAAACTGGAGCGCTTCGGGATCCTCCAGCGCAGCCGCCAGATCGCGTAGGTCGCTCTCCATCGCTCCTCGCGCTCGAGCCGAAAGCATTGACAGGAGTCCCTGAAGGTCTCCTCGAACCAGCGTCCGTCGCAAATGTTCAATGGCAGCGCGAACCCCATCCTGACCGGGTGTGGTGACCACACCACCTTCCCCCAACGGAGCGCCTCCCAGTCGCCATCCATCCCGTTCCTCGATCGTGAGCACCCATCGTGCGCCATGGTGGAGTTCGGCGGTGATGGGTGTTGCTGCAGACAGCGCGGCACTGACCAAACCGCTGAGTTCATCGAGCGAGGTACGGTCTCCGGTGACGCGCACGCGAAACGCCGCGAGCGACTCGGACCTCCGCGCACTCATGGGCAACAGCGCGTAGAGCGCGGGTGCAGGGTCCGCCAGGCGGGTCGCGAGGAGCATCGCCTGCAAAGTCTGCCGGGGCGACGACGCTGGCGTCGCACAGCCGGCGAGCGCGACCGACGCGACCAACACCAGAGACTTCGCAACGCGGTCCAATTGGGCCTGCAACCTAATCCCGTGTCCTCTGTTCGCACAATCCCGGGGCGGTTCACGCGGGCCTTGTGAAGCCCTGTTCACGCGCCTCCCGACCCGAGTTGTCCCCTGGAAGTTCTGTGGGCGTGGCATGCTTTTGTCATACGCTGCGTTCATCACAAGGTCCTGATCGGGAGGTATTCCCCTATGAATCGACTGCAGTTCGCCCCTTCCAAGATTGTCCTGGCGCTGATCGTGAGCGGCCTGTTCGGTGCCTCCGCCGGATGCGCAGACGACTCCTACTATTGCGACGCCAACGGCTGTTATTTCTGCGATGGCGTTGGCTGTCGCGCCGTGACGCCTCCCACTCGCGCGCCCTGTGTTGGCGATTACCAGTGTGCCACTGGGCAGGTGTGCACCAGCCTCGGATGCGCGACGGCATGCCTCAACGATGCTGACTGCTCCCAGGGCTGGGTCTGCCGCGGATCGGTCGGCGCCACTCGTGGGGTCTGCGTGGCTCCTACAGAGACCGTACCTACCCGCAGTCCCGGCACTTGCCGCGATAATTCCCAGTGCCTGGGCGGCGCGGTTTGCCTCGACGGCTCCTGCGCACGGCGAAGCTGCGACGGCATCACCGCGAGTTGCGACTGCACCTCCGACCGCAGCTGCAGCAACGGCCAGGTTTGCCTCTCGGGTCAGTGCGCGGCGCCATCGAGCGCCTGCCGCTTCAACTCCCAGTGCGGCGCCGGCAGAGTGTGCGTCAATCAGGAGTGCCGCTCTTCCTGTGGTGCATCCAACCCGTGTCCGACGGGTCAGCTGTGTGAGGCCTCCAGCGGCGTCTGTATCACCAGCTCAGCGGGCCAGTGCACCCGCGACGCAGAGTGTGGCACTGGTCGTCGGTGCCTCAACGCGACGTGCCTCACGCGCTGCGCTGCGGCTACGGACTGCGGCGCTGGCACCTACTGTTCTGACGAGGGCGTGTGCGAACCCGACACCCGCCGTCGGCCATTCTGCAGCAGCAACGCTGACTGCGCTGCCGGAAGCCAGTGCCTGGATGGTGTCTGCCGTCGCCCCTGCGCCACCGCCGACGAGTGCATCCGTACGGACGTGCAGTATCGCAACTGCGAGCAGATCACTTACCTGCGCACAGCGCAGCGCTTCTGCCAGACCAACAACGAAGTACAGTCCAACTGCGGTGCGCAGAGCGACTGCGCCGCGGGCCAATCGTGCGTCGATGGAACCTGCCGAACCAACTGATTGCACACTCGTCGGCCTCGTCCGGGGTTGACGCCTCCCCAGCACACCCGTTACTTTCCGCGCCCCGTTATCCCTGAATCCCCTTTTGAGAGGAGCGTATTTCCTATGGTTTCGCTGACCCAACAGACCAGCCGTATTCGCCGCCGCAAGCAGACCACCAACGGCAAGGTCAACAAGCGTGTCCGACGCGCCAATGGCACCCCGATTTTCCCGGTGCATCTCGAAGCCGCCGCTCCGGCCGCCGAGACGAAGTAACTCCTCCCTCAAGGTGCCCCGCAGTTCTTGCGGGGCAGTCGCCCACTTTACCTGGACGGGTTTTTTGCCTTCGGGAGATCCCATCCTCCCGCAACGGTAATCTCTGAGCCCGTAACGTGGGAGGCCTCCTCCGAGAGCAACCACATCACCAATCCGGCGACGTTTTCCGGACGTCCAGCGATGCCTCCAGGGACCGTGGCTGCAAGTCCCTGGAAGCCTTCGCTCTCCATGCCGCCGGTGTCGATCACCCCGGGGGAGATGCAGTTTACTGTGACCCCATGGCCTGCGTGCTCCGCGGCGAGCGCCCGGGCAAAGCAGAGTAGTGCCGCCTTCGCGGCGTACCAGGCGGCGATGCCTGGAGGCGGGCGCAGCGTTGCCACGCCCGCGTGTCCGAAGACCACCACGCGACCCCATTCGCGCGTTCGCATCACCGGCGCCACGATCGCCGCGAGGCCCACGACCGCGAATAGATTGTCCGCGAACACCCGCGGCCACTCGCCCGCGTCGTCGGTGCTGCGCGCCGTGCGGAAAAACGGCCCGGCAGCATGGATGAGCGCGTCCGGAGTCCCGAGGCGCTCGGTGACCGTGGCAACCCAATGTTTTGCAGAGGCGTTATCGCTCACATCGCACAGCGAGACATCGTGATCGCCGCCGAGCGCCTCGCGCAAACTACGGACGTCGTCGGAGTCCCTTCGCGCCGCGACCGCCACGCGCCACCCCGCCCCGGCCAGGGACAGGGCGACGGCGCGCCCGATTCCCCGTGCACCGCCAGGAATGAGGGCGATTCTCGTCAGGGGATGACCTCGGTGATCATCGCCTCCGCGGCGTTGGGATCGAGATTGAACGCTGACGCGAGCCACTCTAGGAAATCCTTCTCATCCTCGGAAAACTCTCCGTCGCTCGAAGCGCAATACACCGCCAATTGAAACGCCGCTCGCCGCAGTCCCTGCTCGGTGATTCCTGCCGCTAGCGCGTGAAGACGCGCCGTGACCTTCCCGTCGTCATCAAACTCTTCCATGTGCTCAAGGAGCGCCTTTGCGTCGTCCTCGTCGAAGTCACCAAGACCCGGAACCTGCCGGATCGTTGCCACGATTCCGTTGAGTTCGTGGGCCTCCACGAGGCCGTCCGACGTTGCCGACCACAGAGCCAACTCAGCGACGCGCACTCCCTGCTCCGTGAGCAGGTCTTCCGCGCTGATCTCGTTGAACGAACGGCGGACGCTGTCGGACATCTCTCCGGGGAACCTCGCACGATCTCGGGCGTCCGCTCAACCTCCCCGATCGCGCGGGGGTGCGTGCTAGCCTCCGCCTCCGTGATGGCAGCTCCGCGGCGACAGCGCTGGCGATGGATGCTCCCAATGGTCGCAGCCATCGACCTTCTCGGCGTTTGCGCGTCGGCCCAGACAGTCGATCCACGTCGGCGGCGTGCTAGCGCACAGGCGGCTTTCAACGCCGCAGTGCGCGCATGGCGGGAGGGTGACTACCCGCGTGCGCTTAACGACTTCCGGCGGGCACAGGAGCTCTCGCCTCATCCTGCGACGCTTTTCAACGTCGCTCGGGCCGAGGAGCGAGTCGGGCACATCGGCGCCGCCATCGAAGCCTACGAGGAGTATCTCCGCCAGGCTCCAGAAGCCACGGACGCGGGCTCTGTGCGGCAGACCATCGTCACCCTGTTCGCCGCACAGCATCCCATCGAGATCCCAGCTGAAGTGGTGCCCGCCGCAGTGGTTCCCGTCGCAGTGGTGCCCGCCGCAGTGGTTCCCGTCGCAGTGGTTCCCGTCGCAGTGGTTCCCGTCGCAGTGGTTGCCGCCACTGTGGTGCTCCCGGCGAGTTCATACGAACGGATCGTCGATCGACGGCGGCATCGCTTGCTATCTTTTCGCCTCGGTCTCATCGGTGGATTTGCTGCGCCCCGCGATCGGCAGAACCTCGCCGTCGGCCTGGAGGCCACCGTGTTCTTTGGCCGCTCGCTGACGCTGCTAGCGCATGGACTGGCGATTGACACCGACGGCGGACCGCAGGTGTTCACTGGCGAACTTGGCTGGACCTTTGTCGGTGACGACTTCGACCTCGCGGTGCTCGTCCATGCCGGGATTCTCCGTCACTGCGACTCGATATGCCGCGGACGCGAAGGCCCGGTCGGCTCCGCGGTGTTTCTTGGCGGCATCACCCTCAAGGTCGATGTGCTCTTCCATCCACGTTTCTCCGCCGGGCTCTACGGGCGCTTCTCGTGGCAGGAACTCAGTCTCCTCGACGGTGCGGCGCTCTTGTCATCCATCGGTCTCTCCGTCAGCTTTCACCTGTGAGCGCCTCGACGACCGCGACGCCGACGATGGAGCCTTCTCCCCCCGTCGCGGAGCGGATCAACACCGTGCGCATCGTGCGCGGGACCCCCGCCGTTACGCCCCCCTCGCAGGCCGCCACCGAAGGCATCGAGGCCGCGATCGGCCGCGTGCTCGGCGGTCGCTATGCCATCGAGTCCGTGCTCGCACTCGGTGGAATGGGCATCGTCTACCGTGCGAGGCACCTCGCTGTCGGTCGCCCCGTCGCAGTGAAGATCCTGCGTGCGGATCTCGCACGAAACACCGAGGCGCTCGCGCGATTTCACCGGGAGGCACAGGCCGCCGCCGCGATCGGGCACCCGCACATCATCGAGGTCATCGACTTCGGGCACAGCCCCGAAGGCGACGCATACCTCGTGATGGAACTCATCGAAGGCATCGACCTCGCTGGACTCCTGCGCCGCGAGGGTAGGCTTCCGGTGGCGCGGGCCTTCGGCATCGTGCGCCAGGTCGCGGACGCCCTCAGCGCCGCGCACGCAAAGGGCATCGTTCACCGCGATCTCAAGAGCGAGAACGTGATGGTGCTGTCACGGCACGATGGCGACTACGCCAAGGTGCTCGACTTCGGGATATCCAAGGTCATTGAGGACGATCAGGGGCGCGCCCCGATCACCCTCGATGGGGTCGTCCTCGGGACGCCGCACTATATGGCTCCGGAGCAGGGCTCCGATGGCGCCCTCGTAGACCATCGGGCGGACCTCTATGCCCTCGGATGTATCCTGTTTGAACTCCTCACCGGAGCGCTGCCTTACGACGGAAAGACCCCGATGGAGGTGATGTACAAACACCACCATGCTGCGATACCGCGGCCCTCGTCGCGGCTTACAGAGACATGTATTCCTGCGACGGTCGATGCCCTCGTGGTGCGCCTGCTCGCGAAGTCTCGCGAGGACCGCTACGCCGACGCTCGCGCTGTGGTCGATGCCCTCGACGCCGCCCTCTCCCCCAATCTCGGAGTCGCCCGGTGGCGCAGTCGTGTCGCCGTCGCAGCGATGATCGCCTTCGGCAGCCTCGTCACCGCGGCCGCGTGGCGCTCATCGAACCATGCCGATCCGCCGCCGGTCGTCGCGCGCGGACTCGCCCCGGTATCGCCGCCGCTCCCCGCCGCTCCCCTTCCGACAGTCGCGCTGCGCGAGGCCGCGCAGACCGTGCTCGTGGCACCCGTGATCGATCTTCCCGTGCTCGTGCCGCCAACCCCGGCGCGTCAGCCGATGGTGCGCCGTCGGCAGCCCCGGCCCGGGGAGGCGACCCCCGAAGGGCTCAAGGCGAGCCCCTACCGGTGAGGTTCAAGGTCAGCGCGAGGCGCCGCGTACGCCCGAGAATCGTCACCAGCGACTCGTAGAACCCGACCGTCCCAGTGGCGACCCAGGGCACCAGCGCCTCGTCGAATCCGCGCGTGCGCAAATCGACAAAGACCGCCCGGGAGAGAGCGGCACCGACGCCCCGGCCGCGAGCGCCGGGCAAGACCCCAACGGGGCCGAAGGTTCCACGATGCGCGAGGTTGCCTGAGTGAGCCGCAAAGCCGAGCAGTTTGCCGTCGTTCTCGCGAGCCACGTAGACCCCGCCGTGCGCTCGGGCCCGCGCCACCTCCCACGCCCAGCCCGCCCCGAAGGCCGCGTCGACGGCGTCGCTCAGGTCTTCCCCGCACCGACGCACGATCACACCGCTCGTCCCCACGGACGCAACACGGGTGCTCACCCGCAGGTCGAGGTGAGCTTCGCCCGGCGTGAAGCCCGCCGTGATCAGCGCCGCCACCCGCTCGGTGTCGTCCGCGTTCACACCGCTCTCGACGTAGTTTCCGGGCGGTCCGCCGAAGGTCAGACGGCTCGCCCCGGCGGCGCGTGCGCGTGCGATCACCGCCGCCAGTGAAGCGGGAGCGCCAGACCACCACGCCAGCCAGGCAGTCGTCGATCCCGCCGCGGGCTCTGCCAGCAGAGCACCTTCCACCACCGTGAGCGCGCGCGGTGGACGCAGCTTCTCCGCAAGCGTCGCCGCGTCGAGGCCGACCCTCACTGCCACGCGTCGATCAGTACGCGGGCGACGCGATCCGCGGCGTGGCCGTCCCAGCCCTCCACCGTTCGGCCCCGCTTGTAGCTGCCATCAAGCACCGTGAGCACGCTGGCCCAGGCCGCGTCGAGGTCGTCGCCCACGAGTGTGTTGGTGCCGTCCGTTACCGTCGCCGGTCGCTCGGTATTACTTCGTAAGGTAAGACATGGCACCCCCAGCGCCGTCGTCTCCTCCTGGATTCCACCAGAGTCGGTCAGCACCAGCGCAGCGTCGGCCATCAGTCCGAGGTTTTCCCGGTAGCCCAACGGATCGCGCAGGTGGATGGAAGCGTTGCCGCGCAGTCGCTCCAGCAGGCCAAACCGCTCAAGCCGTTCGTGCGTGCGTGGATGCGCAGGGAAGACCACCGCCCTCCGCGCTGCAACCTGCTCCAGCAAACCGACCAGCGCCGTGAGCCGCCGGGGCTCGTCTACGTTGGATGGTCGGTGCAGCGTCACCAGTGCGTAACCCCGCGGCGCCAGACCCATCGACTCGGGCACCGCGAGCGATCGTGCGGTCGGGAGTTGGTGCATCAGCGTGTCGATCATCACGTTGCCAACAAAGCGCACGCGATCCGCCGGAATACCCTCCCGGGTAAGGTTGGCCTCCCCGGCGCGCTCGCTCGTCAGCAAGAGGTCGCAGATGGAGTCAGTCACGAGGCGGTTGATCTCCTCGGGCATCGTCCGGTCGAAGGAGCGTAGCCCCGCTTCGACGTGCGCCACCGGGATGCCCAGTTTCACCGCCGCGAGCGCGCACGCCATCGTGCTGTTGACGTCGCCAACCACCACCACGCCGCGGGGACGCGTCGCGCCGCTCAACAGGTACTCCTCGAAGGACGCAAGCACCCGCGCGGTCTGCGCGCCGTGCGAGCCCGATCCCGCGTTGAGGTGTACGTCCGGCGCGGGCATCCCAAGCTCGCGGAAGAACACGTCGCTCATCGCCGCGTCGTAGTGCTGTCCGGTGTGCACCAGCACTCGCGCGAAGGGCGCTGCGGCCGCGGTCATCGCGCGTAACATCGGCGCGACCTTCATGAAGTTGGGTCGCGCGCCCGCCACGAACACCACCGGATTCGATACGCTCATCGAGGTCTCCAAAGAATCGGTCGGTAATCGGTGCTCAGCCGCGTAGCCAGGAGGTGCCCATGCGCTCGCGACGGACCCACCGCGAGAGCACAGTCAGCGACCAATACCGCGGGTATTGTGTGCCCGCGAGGAAGCTCGCCCGCACTGCGCGCACCGCCGCCGGATCGAGGCCCATCTCCGGTCCGTCGGGCTCGCCCAGGTCGAGGCCCTCGCGTAGCCAGCGGTCGTACGGCAGGCCGAAGCCGCGCTTCGGGCGGTCCCATACTTCGCGCGGGAGAGCCGGTCCCACGGCGTCGAGCAGCAGCGGTTTGTTGCGCTTCGGGTCGATCTTCCATCGCGGATCGATCGCGACGACCTGCTCCAACAAGTCGGTGTCCAGGAACGGCGCCCGCATCTCAAGCGAGTGCGCCATGCTCATCTGGTCGCCGTCTCGGAGCAGCGTGTTCTTCAGGTAGTGCGTGAGTTCGAGGCGCGAGAGTCGATCGAGCGGCGACCGGCCGCCGACCGCTTCGATGAAGCGAGTGGGCTCCGGCCGACGCCCGCCGCGGAGTCTCTCGATCGCGGGGTGCGCGAACACCGAGTGCTGCGCCAGGTACGCGCCCGCTACCGGGTCACCCGCTCCGATCGCCGCCAGCACCTTCTCGCCCGCGTGGTCGTCCGGCACCGGCCAACGCCCGCGCAGCGCACCGATTGCCCACTTCACCAGCGCCGGCGTCGCCTCGCTCGCCGTCAGGAGGCCCGCAAACATCCGCCTCTGCGGGTACCCGAGGAAGAGTTCGTCCGCCCCTTGCCCGGACACCGCGACCTTGATGCCCGCACGCCGGATCGCGTCGCACACCAGGTAGGTGTTCACCCCGTCGAGGCTCGGCTGGTCCATCGCGTCGATTCCGCATGCCACGAGCGATCGGGCGTCCGCGACGCTCACCTCCACCTGCTGGTGTTTTGTCTGGAAGCGTTCGGATACCAGGCGCGAGAACGGCGCCTCGCTGAAGGCCGCGTCCGCCCCGCCGAACACCACGCTGAAAGTGTTGATGTTCGACCATCGCTGCTCGGACAGCAGCACCACATTCGAAGACGAATCGATGCCGCCGGAGAGCAACACCGCCACCGGGACATCCGCGACCATCACCCGACGCACGGCCGAGCGGAGTCGCTCACGCACCGCCTCAACCGCCGCCGCCCGGCTGCCAGGACCCGGGGCATCGAGCCCCAGGAGGCTCCAGTACCGTCGCCGGTGAAGTGCCCCGGCGCGAAGCACCACGACCTCGCCCGCTGCCACGGCGCGCACTCCGCGTACGAGCGTGTACGGGTCGGCCGTCGAGCCGAACGTCAGGAAGGCGTCGAGCCCGTCGGGATCAAGCTCGCGCTCGGCGACGCCAGACGCAGTCAGCGCCCTCACCTCCGACGCAAAAGCGAAGCGGTCTTTACTCGCCACGTAATAGAGCGGCTTCTCGCCGAGTCGATCGCGGGCGAGGGTGAGGGTGCCCTCGTCTGGATCGTAGAGCGCGAACGCGAACATCCCCCGGAAGCGCTCGAGCGCGCCTTCGCCCCAGCGCCGAAAGCCCGCGAGGATCACCTCCGTGTCTGTCCCGGTGGTGAAGCGCTCACCCTCCGAGGTGAGCGTCTCCCGTAGCTCCTTGAAGTTGTAGATCTCGCCGTTGAACACGATGACCCGGCGGCCATCGTGGCCGAGCATGGGCTGGCGACCGGCGTCCGAGAGATCCTGGATGGCCAGCCGACGGTGGCCAAACCAAAGCGCAGCGCCGTCCGCCAATGGGATCGTGTGCGTGCCGTCGGCGTCTGGGCCCCGGTGCGCGAGTGAGTCCAACATTGCGGCGGTCGAGATTCCTCGCAGATCACCCAGAACTCCAGCGATTCCACACACGCTCGTGTCTCTCCTCTACCGCGTTCGCCCGGCGTCGGGGTCATTGAGCACCGACGCGAGGCAAGCGAACGTCTGCTCAGCACAGTGATTCCAGCTGTACCGGGCCGCGCGGTCGAATGCCCGTTGCGCAAGGGTGCTGCGGAGTTCAGCCGAGTCCACGAGCGCGCGCAGTTGCAGCGCCAGCGCCGCGGGGTCTTCCGCGTCGAAGTACACGCCCGCATCGCCAGGCACCTCGGGCATCGGGCCCCGGGACGAGTTCGCGATCGGGAGCCCAGAAGCCATCGCCTCGATCAAGATGTTCGGTCGGTTTTCGCTGCTTGACCCGTACACGAACGCCTCTGCGCGCTGGTAGCACTGCGCCACATCGGCGTGTGCGAGGCCGCCCCGCAAGTCCATGTAGCGGCCGTTCGGCTCGTACTTCGCAAGGCGCGCGGTGAGCGCTTGTTCAGACGGTCGGTCGTCCGACGGGCGGACAAACTCCATCGCGATAGGGAGCCCCGCAGCGCACATCGCGTGGGCCGCGTCGGCGACCGAAGTTTCGGCGGAGATGCGATGACGTTCGGGGGAGGCCGCTGTCCGTAGGGACAGCAGGTGAGTCAAACCGCCGCCGCCGCGGAGGTTTGAAGCGTCGATGACGACCTTCATGCAGCGCGGGCGGGGCACCGGGTCATTGCTGCTCTGGAGGCATGTTGGTGACTCGTCCCGGGGGCTTGCGCAGTCCCGTCGCGCGAAACCAGCGGAGGATCCGCTCGCGGGCCTTCCAGGGCACCAGACCGAAGGCCTCATTGGTCACGCGCGAGACGTTTCTCCGCATGGCCTCGTCGGCGGACATCATCGGTCGAGCCGCGAGATCGACCGCGACCCCGTGCTCGCGACAGAGCGCGACGCCGTAGGGGATCCATTTTCCCGCTGTGACGGCGGCGTAGTAGTCGAGAACGTCGGTTTGGGCACTGTAGAATCCGCGCGCGAAGGCGTCCGAGCGGCGAGCGCCATAGACCTCGAACTCCCACGGGTTTTCGCCGTCGCGGAGCAGCGCGAGGAGGTCTTCGCGACGCCAGAGAGCGGCCTGCATGGAGGCGCGATACGGCGCGCCTGGTTCGCTCTCTCCCACCGCGGGGAAGCGTGCGAGACGCACGTCCGGGGGAGGAAACGGACGCATGCGAAGGTACGCCGCGTCGAGGCGGAAGAAGTCGTCAACGCGCCCGAGAACCTCGGCGGAATCGACCCTGTGGCGCAGTAGGAAGTCCTCCAGCACGACGAGCACGACGGGGGTGTTGAGGCGCTCGACCATCGCGCGCACTCCGCGGCTCCAGTCGAGGTCGTCGCCAATGCAGAGGGACTCCACGCCGGTCTCGACACACGGCACGTGGTTGCTGCCAACGACGATGCGAAAGGGACAGTCGGGCCAGTGCCGACGGAGCAGCGCGAAAAACGGCGGCCAGAGGTCCGCGTATCGGTCGCAACTAGGTACCAGCAGGGTGACGCGCTCATCTGCCACGGGTCACCACCTGCCGATAGATCGCGTCGTAGGCATCCACCATCGCGTCGATAGAGAACCTCCGGATGGACGTCAACGCCAGCGCAGCGCGCACCTTCCCGGCCTCCGGGTCGTCGAGGGCGCGCGCGAGGCCATCGCGCAGCGAGACGCCATCGTCCGTGCGGCACCACAAGGCCTCTTCGGGAGTGACAAATTCACGGTGCGGCGCGATGTCCGAAAGCACCATCGGGCAATCGCAGGCCATCGCTTCCATCACCACGTTGGGGCGACCTTCGGAGCGCGACGGCGAGACAAACACCGTGGCGGCCTTCATCCAGCGGAAGAGGTCGTCGCGGTAGCCCGGGAGCACGATGCGCCGGGCGAGGCCCTGAGCGCGCACCCACGCGCGAAAATTCTGGAGATCCGGGCCTTCGCCGAGCATGAGTGCGTGAGCGTCGGGCCGCTCGCGGAGGAGACTCGCGAGCGCTTCGCCCAGAAGCGGGACGTTCTTTCCCGGGGTGAAGCGGCCAGCGTAGAGAATCAACGGGGAGTCATCGGGCAGTCCAAACTCGCGGCGATCGGCCGGAGCCACGCGCTCGATGTGATCGACCGGGATCGCGTTGGGCACCACGTGCACGGGCACCTTGCCGCCGACGCCGCGCCGCCAGATTCCTGCGGCGGTTTCAGAGTTTGCGACCACCGCTCGCGCGATCGGCAGAAGCGCACGGAGGGCGCTCGCGCTCGCGGTGTGTTCGTCGAGGGTCACAGACTGGCTCCGCTCGCTGAAGAGCCACGGAACTCTTGTGAACCCAGCGGCGACGCCACCCCAGATGTCCATGCGGCGCAGCCAGGTCTGGAGAATCTGGATGCGCTCTCGCTTGAGCACGTCGGCGATCGCGATCGCTGCCCGCGGATCGAAGGAGCGTCGGGAGGGGATGCGATGGAGCCGGGCGCCGCTCGCTTGCAACAAAGGGAAGTTCGGGCCGTCGTGCTGATAGGCCACGTGTACCTCGTGCCCACGCCGCGCAAGCCCGGCGGCGAGGTAGCAGAGTTGACGCTCTGCACCCCCACCAAGGAGCGACGGAATGCAGTGGAGAACTCGGAAGACCAACGGAGCCAAAACCTCCCTTCAAGAGATCGTCTCAATCCATGTTCATGCCGAGGAATGCAATCCAGAACACCTGCACTGTGTGGCGCCATGCACCACATCACGAGTGGCGCATCGACGGCCTCGACCACCGGTGGAAAGTTGTCTGGTCTCGCCGCGGCGTTCAGTGGTCAAGGTACTGCTGCGCCCACACCTCGAAGACGAGTAGCGGGAAGATGTGGGTGTTGGCGTCGGCGCGCCCTTCATCGAAGCGCTTGAGCACGTCCCGGACGGCGGCCGGGTCGAACACCCCGCGGCGCGATACACGCTCAGGACTCAGGTGATCCAGCATGAACGCCCGTGCCTTACCCCGAAACCACGGGTCGAGCGGCACGTTGAATCCCCACTTGGGGGCGTTGCGACTCTCGGCCGGGAGGAGGTCGCCGACGGCGGCGCGCAGCACCTGCTTGAGCGACGCGCGGCCGAGGCCGGGAATCTTCCGGGCGAAGGCCACGCCCGCCAGGCGCTGCACCAACGCCAGATCGAGCAGCGGGGAACGGGCCTCGAGCGAGGCCGCCATGGTCATGCGATCCACCTTCGCGAGCATCTCGTCGGGAAGGTAAAGCAACACATCAAAGGCGTTGGTGATGGCCTCGGGAGAGAGCCTCCGAAGGTCTGCATCGATCTCATCTTCGAGCCTCGCCGCGGTCGATCGATAGCCGTCACGAAACCCCGGCGCGAGCACTGCGCGCACGTCGTCGTCGCCCGGAGCGTTGGCCCACGCGAGTCGTCGTTCGCCCGCAGTGGGCCGCCGCGCCGCCTGGAGAAACCTGGCGATTCGGCGGAAGCCGACGCCGCGCGCCCCGAGTTGCGCGTAGAGCGCTGATGCCGCGCGAATTGCAGCAGGATCGAGGCCCGCCGGGCTCAACCGGAGGAGGCTCGCCCAGCGCTCGAAGAGGTACTGCGCGTACCCGCCGAACACCTCATCGCCGCCGTCGCCGGTGAGCACCACGGTGACCTCCTTGCGGGCCGCGCGTGCGAGCAGCAGCGTCGGGAGCGCCGAGGAGATCGCGAAGGGCTCGTCGGCGTAGCGCACGAACTCTGGCAGCAACTCGAGCAGGTCGGGCTGTGCGTAGATTTCGTGGTGGTCCGTGCCGAGGTGATCGGCTACGCGCCGCGCTTTCGGGAGTTCGTTGTGGCTGGATGGGCCTTCGAAACCGATAGAGAAGGTCTTCACGCGACCTTTACTCAGCCGCGACATCACCGCGACCACCGCCGAGGAGTCGAGGCCACCACTGAGAAACGCCCCCAGCGGTACGTCCGCGACGAGGCGCTTTTCCACTGCCTTGAAGATCATCCGTCGCACGTCGGCGACGAGTTCGTCGAAGGGAGGCATCTCGTCGTCGGCGTGCGCGCGCCAATCCCAGTAGCGACGCAGAGAAACCCCTCTACGGTTCACCGCAATCGTGTGCGCCGGGGGCAGCTTCTTGACCTCCCGGAAGACGCTCAGAGGCGACGGAATCGTACGGAGTGCGAGGTAGTGGCCGAGCGCCTCGGAATCGAGCGTGCGCCCTACTTTCGGGTGCAGAAGCAATGGCTTGAGTTCGGAGCCGAAGACCAGCGTGCCGTCGATGTCGGCGTAGTAGAGCGGCTTCTTTCCGAGGTGGTCGCGGGCGATGAGCAGTCGGTCGCCGTGCGCCGAGCGTCGGCGGTCGAGGAGCGCAAATACGAACATGCCTTCGAAGCGCGTCACGCACTCGTCGCCCCACTCCTCGTACGCATGCACGATCACCTCGGTGTCGCAGTGCGTCCGAAAGGTGTGACCGCTCTCCTCGAGTTCGTGTCGGAGTGCCGCGAAGTTGTAGATCTCGCCGTTGAAGACCACCTGCACGTCATCGGTTTCATTGCCGATGGGCTGGTGGCCACCCGCGAGGTCGATGATCGACAGGCGGCGCATCCCGAGGCCGACACCGCCGTGAAAGAGATACCCCGCGTCGTCTGGGCCCCGGTGAACGATGGTGTCGTTCATCCGTCGCACGAGGCCAGGGTCAACGGCCGTGCCGCGTCGGTACTCGAAGATTCCAACGATCCCGCACATGGTCGCCTCGAGACCCGGATCTAACCTGAACTCAGCCGTTAGCGCGCTTCTCGCGGGCCGCGAGGGCGACGTCGGAATCGACCATCATCGTGACCAGATCGCGGAAGCCGACGGTGGGGGTCCAGTCGAGTTTCTCCCTGGCCTTGGCGGGGTCGGCCAACAGAAGGTCTACCTCAGCTGGGCGAAGATAGCGCGGGTCGAGTTTCACGTGTTCTTGCCAGTCGAGCCCGGCGTGCGCGAACGCGACCTCGAGGAATTCACGGACCGAGTGCGTCTCGCCGGTGCCGACCACGAAGTCGTCGGGCTCATCGGCCTGAAGCATTCGCCACATCGCGTCTACGTAGTCGGGCGCGTAGCCCCAGTCGCGCTTGGAGTCGAGGTTGCCGAGGAAGAGTTCCTTCTGGAGCCCGAGCTTGATGCGGCCGATGGCGCGGGTGATCTTGCGCGTCACGAAGGTCTCTCCGCGGCGCGGTGACTCATGGTTGAAGAGGATGCCGTTGACCGCGAACATCCCGTATGCCTCGCGGTAGTTCTGCACCATGTAGAACGCGTAGGCCTTCGCGACCGCGTAGGGGCTGCGGGGGTGGAAGGGCGTGGTCTCTTTCTGCGGTGTCTCGACGACCTTGCCGTAGAGTTCGCTCGAACTGGCCTGGTAGAAGCGACACTGCACCCCCACCTTGCGGATGGCCTCCAGCATGCGAATCGCCCCGAGAGCGGTGACCTCACCGGTGTACTCGGGGATGTCGAAAGACACGCGCACGTGGCTTTGTGCGCCGAGGTTGTAGACCTCGACGGGCTGCACCTCGCTCACGATGGACTGCAGCGACGAGGCGTCGTTGAGGTCGCCGTAGTGGAGATACAAGTTGACGCCCCGCTCGTGGGGATCGCGGTAGAGGTGGTCGAGTCGCTCGGTGTTAAACGAGCTTGAACGGCGCACGACGCCGTGGACCTCGTAGCCCTTTTCGAGCAGCAGCTCGGTGAGGTAAGAGCCGTCCTGTCCGGTGATTCCTGTGATGAGTGCGCGCTTCATGGGGATGTCCGTGCGGTCTCTCGGGCGGCGATGGCGTCGCGGTGTTCGCGGTACCAGCTGATGGTGCGGCGCAGGCCCTCGGCGAAGGGCGTACGCGCGGTGAAGCCAAAGCGCTCGCGGGCGCGCTCGACATCGAGCATGCGCCGCGGTTGACCGTTGGGTCGGTTGCCGTCCCAACGCACCTCGCCGGTGAATCCGGCAGCGCGCGCGATGGTGTCGGCCAACTCGCGCATGGAGATCTCGAAGCCCGCGCCCAGGTTGACCGGGTCGGCGTCGTCGTAGCGCTCGGCAGCGAGCGTGAGGCCCTCGGCGCAGTCATCGACGAAGAGAAACTCTCGCGTCGGCGTGCCGTCGCCCCAAAGAGTGACGAAAGAATCCCCGCGCACCTGTGCGTCGATGAACTTCCGAATCATCGCGGGGATCACGTGCGAGTCCTCGAGATCGAAATTGTCCCGCGGTCCAAATAGGTTCACCGGAAAGACCATGACGAAGTTGGAGCCGTACTCCTGGCGGTAAGCCTGGGCCATCACCAGAAGCGCCTTCTTCGCGATGCCGTATGGGGCGTTGGTCTCTTCGGGGTAGCCGTTCCAGAGGTCGTCTTCGCGAAACGGGACGGGGGTGAACTTCGGGTACGCGCAGATGGTGCCCGCAACGACCACCTTGGGGGTGCCGTGCACGCGCGCGCTCTCGAGCACGTTTAGCCCCATGGCCATGTTGTCGTAGAAGAAGCGACCCGGATGGCGGCGGTTGGCCCCGATGCCACCGACGCTCGCGGCGAGGTGCATCACCAGGTCAGGCCGGTGCTCCTTGAAGACGGCGTCCGTGTGCGCCGGATCGCGCAGGTCATGCGTCGCGGATCGCGTCACGACCACCTCGCCGACGCCTCGGGCGCGCAGCGTCTCGATCAGATGCGATCCGAGAAACCCGCTCCCACCGGTGACCAAAACCTTCTTGCCTTCGAGCGTTCCCATCGTGCGCGATCCTTCTGCTTCCGGTAGGCCGGGGCGTCAGTACCATCGGTCCATCGGGAGCGCCAACGCTCGCCGCGGCGGGCTACCTCTCCGCCATCGCTGGCGCCCCAGAGCGCTTACCCCTTGAGGGCTTCGATCATGAGCCCGGTGCCCAGCCGGTCACCCAACTTCTGCACGATCCAGCGCGGATAGAGGCTCCATGCGAGCCGGTGGTGCCACTTGCGGTACTTCGCCGCCGGGGGCATCAGCAGCAGGTCGCCGTGCGATAGCTGTGGCCGCACCTCTGCGCGAGCAAAGTTCGAGAAAAGTTCGCGCGCCTCGCCCACGGTATAAGCCTTGGTGCCGGGGCTCTCGAGATGTTCGAAGACGGCCTGCCGCGGGCTCATCCACGGGCGCATGTGGGCCGCGTAATGCACTCCCCAGAGCATGAAGCCGACCCAGGACGGGTGGTGATAGACCATCACGATCGCGGTGCCGCCAGGCTTGAGCACCCGGTGCACTTCACTCACCGCGCGCCGGGTGTCCGGCGAGTGGTGCAGAACGCCGTACGAATAGACGATGTCGAAGGTGTTGTCGGGAAAGGGAAGGCGCTCGGCGTCGGCGACCATCACCTCCGCGGAGAGCCCCTCCAGCGCGATGCGCTCGCGGGTGAGGGCGACGCCCTGCTCGGTGAGATCGACCCCGGTCGCGACGGCGCCGTTGCGCACCCAGTTGATGAAGTCGGTGCCCGCCCCGACGCCGACCTCCAACATCTTCAATCCCCGGCCGCGGTCGAAGCGCGCGAAGGGTTTGATGTACGGCTCCCAGGCGTAACGATCGCGCTCGATTTCGTCGAAGAAAGCCCGACGCTCCGCGGGCGATCCCCCGCGGGTGCCGCACGGCTCGGCCTGCCAGTGCCGACGCACGGCGTCCTTCAAGGCGTCGGCGTTCTGGGCGATGCGATCTTCGGTGGCCATCGTAAACTCCGCGGAGAAGGGGCAGTATCCTGAGGCAGCGCGTCGCGCGGAGTCAACCGTGCTGACGACCCGAGGGTGCCATTGATCCCGGTAAAACCGAGTCGTCGGCGGCCGGGTGAAGACCCCCCTGTTGCCCCGAGCACCCGCTCCGTTCTACCAAGCGCCAACACTCCACGAATCCACCGTTGGATTTACCGAGTCTGAACCTCCCGGTGCTGAGCGGCAACGCACGCCACGGTTCGCGCCTCCCCTTCAAATCCGTCGCCGACGAAGAGACCCCGCAAACCCCTATGCCCGCGACCGACGTCCTGCACTCCACGAGTGAACGAGCCACGATCAAGTTGCGAGCCGCGTGGGGCCGACCCGTACTCGTAGCACTCGCCTTCGGCGCCCCGCTGGCCCTCGGCGGAGCCCCCTACTGGAGCGTTCCGGCTTTTGCGCTCATCGCTCTCGGCGGTTTCATCGTCGCGGGCTGGGACCGAGCATTCGCGCCCCGCGATCGCCTTCTCTTGTGCTGGCTGCTGCTGCTCGGGGTGTTGTCCTTTCAGTTGCTCCCGCTGCCGCCCTTCCTGCTTCGGCTGTTGGATCCCACCTCCGCGGCCATCTCCGCCGGCGCCCTCGACCCGATGGGCATCTCTCGCGCTGCGTCGTGGCGGGCCCTTCATCACGACCCAGGCAGCGGCTTCGCGGACCTGCTCTACCTCCTCGGCCTCGGCGCCGCGTACCTCATCTCGATTCGTGTGGCCTCGCGCGAGGAGGGCGACCACACAGTTCGCCTCGTGGCCTGGACCGCGTTGCTCATCGCGGGCTTCGCGCTCGCCCACCAGGTGACGGGGCAGGACCGGGTCTTCGGTGTGTATCATCCGCACGCCGCGGCGCCGCCGATTCTCTCGCCGCTGCTCAACCCTAATCACCTCGCTGCGCTCACTGGTGCAGGAGCCATTCTCTGGCTCGGTCTGGCCGTCGCCGCCGATCGCGCTGCGCCGCGCACCCTCGCTGCCATCTCCGCGGTGCTCTGCGGTGTCGTGTGCATGATGTCCCTCTCCCGCGGCGGCGTCGCGGCCACCGTGGGTTGCATCCTGCTGTTCGTCGGCCTCAACGCGCGGCGCGGATCGACAGAGCGCTCCGCTCCTCGCAAGGGTCCGCAGGTCTGGGTCGGAGTAGCACTGGGAGCAGGCATTGTGCTCGCTGGTCTGTACGTCGCTTCGACGTCTCTCAGCGCGGAGTACGCACGCGGCGGCGTCAGCAAACTGGAGAACTTCCGCCGCGCGCTCGGGTTGCTGCGCGGACACTGGTTCCTCGGCGTCGGGTCTGGCGCGGTTCCCGTGGCGGTCGCGTCGTCTGGTAGCCTCGACCCGGAGTGGACATTCCTTCGGGTGGAGTGTCTCCCGGTCGATCTCGCGGTGTCTTTCGGCCTGCCCGCGGCGCTCATCGCCCTATGGTTCGCGGTGCGCGCGCTCCGCGACTGGCGTCCCCCGGCGCAGGCCACGCCCATCGTCGTCGGGGCGTGGTGCGCGATGCTTTCGCTGGTCATCCACGATTTCGTGGACTTCTCGCTCTTCCTCGGAGGGGTCGGTTATCCCGCGGCCATTCTCGCGGGCTACCTGATGGCGCAGCGCCTCCGTGGCTGGCGAAACGCGCTCCCTCGCGGGGCGGCCGTGGTTCGCACGCCCGGCGTCGTGCTGCTCTTCATCGGGCTCGCACTCACACCGTTCGCGTGGCGCTCGACCCTCGAGCCCGAGCGCGACCATGTGGAAGAACTCCTGCACGCCGACGCTTCGGCGATTCACGGTGACGTCCTCCAGCGTGCGCTCGTCCGGCACCCCTTCGACGCGTACCTACCGCTGCTCGCGGGCGCACATGCCGCCGCGCAGAACGATCCATCGGCGCTGCGTTTTGTCACGCGTGCACTGCGGCTTTCGCCCAACTGGGCGCAGCCGCACCTGTTGCTGGCTCGCACCTTCGCGGCCCGCGGCGGCCGCTCGCAGAGCCTGGTCGAACTCCGCGAGGCGCTCGCCCGTTCGGAGAGCGTGATGCGCCCCGCGGCCGAGCTTGTGGTGCGGCTGCGACCGCTGCCGAGCGGCGATGAACTCGCGCACCTCACGCCGCGGGCGCCCTACGGGTTGGTATTCCTCGACCTCGCGGCGACCCGCCCCGGCGTCCCAGGGGAGTTCGTCACCACCGTCGATGAACTCATCCTCTCCCGAGATCGCGACTTCGTCTCTGCGCTGCGCCGACGCTCGCAGTTCGCTCTCGCAGAGGGCCGCCCGCAAGACGCCATCGCATTCTGCGATCGGATGATCCAGGCCCACCAGAGCCTGGCCGAGGGATACCTCTGTCGCGGGGCGATCCTGGTCTCGCACGACGACCTCGCAGGCGCGATGCGTGCCTACGCCGCGGGCATCGCGCGGGCGACGGACCGCTACGGGCTGCACCTCGCCCGGGCCCGCGTGTACACGGCTCGCCACGAATCGATGGCGATGCGCGAGGCAATCGGGGCGGCCATCGAGGGCGCGGGCGCCGACCTCGATGAACTTGTCGCTGCGCATGGCATCCACGGCTCGCTTGAGACCGCCCTCGGTAACGATCGCGGGGCCATCGAGGCGTACCTGATGGCTCACGCGCTTACGGCCCCGGAGCAGCCGTACCTGCTCGATATGCTTGAGGCGTCCGCGCGCATCGGCGATCGGCCCGGCGTGGAGCAGGGCTGCGCGGCGCTGATCGATCGCGGCGCTCTCGAGCCCCGCGCGCGGGCGCTCTGCAATCGTGGCGTATCGCCCTCGCTCGTCGGCGACCGCGACGGCGGCCGATGAACGCCCCCGCGGTGAGCGCGCAACGCATGACCCGCCCGGGTTGTGGTGCCCGGATGTTCTGGTACTAAGCCCGAAGAAACGAATGGAGACGCGCGCGTGAGCGATAGTGGTTCGAGGGCGACGACGTCTCCCGATGCCCAGAGCCAGCCGATAGAGCAGCTTCGGCAGCTCTGGAAGCACCGGTGGATCGTCCTGAGCGGAGTGGCCCTGGCGCTCTGCCTTGACGCGCTTTGGGTGCTTCGCCAGCCGAAGATCTACGCGGCGACGGCGGTGCTGCAGTTTGAGCCCAACCCCCCGCGGCCCCTCGGTCGCCAGGTCGAAGACCTCGACTCCAGCGGAGTGGGTTCGTACTGGAACATTCGCGAGTACTACGAGACCCAGTACCGCGTGGTGAAGAGCCGGAGCGTCGCCGAGGGTGTCGTGCGGCGTCTTGGGCTGCAGCACGATCCTGACTTCATGGGCGTTTCGGCGGCGCGGCGGACGCAGTTTCGCTCGGTGACCGTGGCTCAGGCGGCGACGGCGCTGGTCGGTCGCATCCGAGTCGAGCCGGTGAAGGAGAGCCGCCTGATGAACATCGTGGTGGAGGACCCGTCGCCGCGTCGCGCGCAGCTACTGGCCAACACCATCGTTGACGTTTACGTGCAGCGTAATCTCGACCACCGGCTCGGCAGCACCCGCGACGCCGTGCGCTGGCTTAGCAATCAACTCGACGAGCTGCGGGAGAACCTCTCGCGCGCCGAAGACTCGCTGCAGACCTTCCGGCGCGAGCACAACATCGTCTCGGAAAACTTCATCGACCAGCGCAACATCCTCGGCAACCGCATCTCGCAGCTCTCCGAGGCGCTGACGCAGGCGCAGACCCGGCGGTTCGCGCTCGCGGCCCGCACCACTGAAGTGCTCCGCGCCGAGCGCGACGTGCTGCGGTCGTTGCAGTCCGTGTCCAACGGCATGGCCATCGACACGCCGCTGTCTGAGCGGGTGCGCTGGCGGGAGCAGGTCGGCGTCGCGATGTCGCAGCTGACGGCCCCGGAGTTTCTGACTTCCGCGGTGCTCACCTCGATGCGCACGCAGTTCGAGATCGCGCTCCGCGAGGAGTCTACGATGGAGATCCGCTACCTCCAGCAGTCGCTCGAGCTTCGCGGAGCACGCGCGCGCACGAACTCTGTCGTTAGCCTCTTTCGCGCCGAGGTGGAGAACATCCGGGGCGCCGCCGAGGCCGAACTGCGCGGCGTGCAGCGCTCCGAAGGCAGCGTGCGCGCCGAACTATCCGTGGCGCAGCGCCAGGCCGTGGAGCTCAACCAGCAGGAGATGATGTACGCGCGCCTCGCCCGCGAACGCGAAAACCACTCCAAGATCTACGGCATCGTTCTCGAGCGCACGACCGAGGGCAACCTCATGCGCGACCTTCAGGTCAACAACATGAGCGTGCTTGAGTACGCGCTTCTGCCGGGTGTTCCGATCAAGCCGCGGGTGCCGCTCTCGCTCGCGGTGGGCGGCATCGCGGGCGTCATCCTCGGGTTGCTCGGCGCGACCCTCGCGGTGCTCGCCGACCGAACGGTTCGCTCACGGGCCGACGTCGAAGAGGGGCTGCGCACGCCGGTGTTGGGCTTCCTCCCGCTCGTCACCGGGCGCGGGATGCGCAACCAATACAAGTACCGCTACGGCGACGCGCAACCGCAGGAGGGGCCGGTTGAAAACCTCGACCTCGTGGTGCATTCGCACCCTACCTCGATGATCGCCGAGCTCGCGCGCGGCATCCGTACCAACCTTCTCTTCATGTCTCCAGACACGCCCTTCCAGATGTTGATGGTGACCAGCGCGTCGCCGCGCGAAGGCAAGACCTTCACGGCCGTCAGCCTCGCCATCTCGCTCGCACAGAGCGGCAAACGCGTGCTTCTGGTGGACGCCGACCTCCGACGCCCGCGCATTCACAAGGTCTTCCGACTGCGCCCGCCGGTCGGACTCACCAGCATCCTCATCGGCGAGGCCACGCACGACGAGGCCGTCATCGCGACGGAGGTGCCCAACCTCTCGCTGCTCCCGTGCGGTCCCATCCCCCCCAACCCCGCGGAGCTTCTGCACAGCCAGAAGGCGAGCGAGTTCATGGCCTACCTGCGCACGCAGTACGACCGAATCGTCTTCGACTCGCCGCCCATCACCGCGGTCACCGATGCCCTCGCGCTCGGTCCGCAGCTTGATGGCGTGGTGCTCGTGGTGCGCGTCCGTCAGACCCGCCGCGATCACGCTGCTGGCGTGCTGCGACAACTACGCGCGCTCGGCAGCAAGGTCGTCGGATGCGTCGTCAATGGCATCCAGCCCAACGACGATTCGCCTTCGTATTACTACGCCGGGCAGTACGACTATTCGCCGCACCCTCCGACGCCCGACCACCGCCCCGCCGCCTGACGTTCGTACCCCGTCCAGGCAGGCCCAGACGGATCCGGCCGATGGCATCTGGTAGGTTCCGGCCGTGACCAACCTCACCTACCCGCTCGGCTTGATCGGCGCTTCGCTCGCGGTGCTCTGGTGGCGTTGCGCGGCCGAAAATGCGCTCGAGCGCCGCCTCGGTGACGCCACCCGGGAAGGGATGGAGCGCGGCCGCGCCACGCTCACCGGCGATCCCCTCGGCGAGTACGCGCTCGACGCCACCCTAGACGGCGAGCGGGTGCGCCTCGAGCGCACGACGGTGCGGCCTCCCGGACCGGGAGAGCAGGGGACGGTCGCAGTCACGCAGGTGACCGTGCGCGCGGACGCCGAACTGAAGCTGCTCGTGTGTCGTCGCTCTGACGAGGCGACCCTCATGGGGCCGGTGCCGGCGGTGCCTCGCACTCCGACCGGAGACAGCAGCTTCGATGCGGCGTTCGGGTGCTACGTGACACCGATTGCTGCCGCCGAGGGCTACCGGGATCCCTCGCGCACTCGCGTGCCGGGGTGGGCTGTGCCGGCGGTGCTGACGCCCCTGCAGGCGCTTGGGCTGCGGTGGATGCATGCGCGCGAGGGTGTGTTGCACCTGGCTTTCGAACTCTTGTCCGCCGATGACGCCTGGCGCGCGATGGAGGTCGGCGCCAACGTTGCGCGCGCACTCCGGGGTGAGGTCGTACGCGCGGTGACGTCCGCGCCTCGGAGCGACGAGGCACCCGAGCGGGTGGTGCCTCGCGCGAAGAGAAGTCGGTTGGTCGCCCTCCTCGGGGGCGTGTTAGGCGGGGCGCCGCTCGGAATCTGCCTGGCCTTCTCTGGGCTGCTCCATCCGATGTTCGAAGCCGAGGTGTGCGGTCCGGGCGCGCACTTGCAGACCACAATGCACGATGGGGAGGGCGGCACCTCCTACGGGATGATCTGCGCAGGCGCGTCCGAGCCGGACGCCGACGGGTTCTTGTTTCGATGCATGGTGTTTGCGGCCGCCATCATCATCGCGGGGGCGGCGATGAACTCCCTGCGTCCCATCCGCACGACGCGCGGCTGACCCCCAAGGCTCGGTACGGCCGGTCGTCAGTGCTGTAATTTCAGCGGAATTCGAACGATGCGACCATCGCGTCGAACGCGGGCGCCGCTGCCACGAGCGTCGCGCGCGGCCCCGTGAGCTTGAAGAACCACGGCCCGTTGGGGGTCTCCACGATCGCTGCGAGCAGCGCGTAGCCGTCGTGCGTCGTCGGGGTGCCGGCGCCCGGCATTCCGCCGCCGGCGAAACGACCTTCGACCCGCGTTACGGTGACCGTAAGACCATGGGACGTGCGGGTCTCACGGGTCGCGACCGCGGCGCTCGGGCGGCCGTCGGGCTGCGCAAACTGGCCGTACCAACGCTCCAGGTTGCTGTCGATGGAGCCACCCTGACCAGCGCCAAACCAGAACACCGCAAGCTCTCCTACGGTGTTGGGACCCGCGCCAGGGATCTCGTATTGCGCGCGGCGCATCGAGGAAGAAGGAGTCCCACGGTGCCACGCGGCAGGGTCGGTCCAGCGCAGGGTGCCTGCGGAGGAAGGCGCTGCGGCGGCCGGTGATGCGCTCGGTGACAGGGCCGTGGGGCGAGCCGCGAGCGGAGGCGCCGCAGGCTCCGGGGCAGCGCCGCGGCAGGCGCTCAGGGTGAGGGCGAGGGTGGCGGCAAACGAAAGAGACGATCGGTGAATCATGGCGGACGATCAGATAGCGCGAGGTCGGCGACGCCGCCGAAGGAATCCGACGGCGAGCACCGCGCAAAGGGAGAGACCACCGTTGATCGGGGCGTGGTCTGGCCGGGGAGGAACCGTGCAGCCGCAGCCGCCAAACGGGCCAGCGCGGCCATCGAGGCGGTTTTCGCGACCGCAGCGCCAGCCTTCGCAGGCGTCGGTGCCGGGTACATCCACGCCCGCATCGGGGAGCGTGACCACGTCGGGCAGCACCACGGGCACGTCCGTCGGAGGCTTGCGTGGGACGTCGCTGCCGGTGTCCTCGGGGCCGAGGTCGCGGATCCAGCCCAGGTCCGGGGCGGCGTCCCGGGGCACGTCTACGCCGAGGTCGAAGTCACCCGCGTCGAGGCCCGCGTCGACGCCGCCGTCGATCTCGCGGCGGCAGACAGCACTGCATCCGTCGCCGGAGCGCACGTTGCCGTCGTCGCATTCCTCGCCTCGCTCGACGGTGCGGTTGCCGCACATCGCCACGGTGCCGCCGCGAATCTGAAACTGCCACAGCCCCGGGACGCCCACGTTGGAGGCGGTGCAGACGTTCAGAATCTCCCGGCTGAACGAACCCGGGAGTGCAAAGAAATCGCGGAGGTTGCCCGCGTCGAAGCCGGCCTGCGCGGGCGTTCCGCCGAAGCCCCCGGTACCACCCGAGGCGTCGCCGGTGGTCCACTCGCAGCGCTCGTAGCGAAATTCGACGTCGAAGTCGCCCGGATTGCGGGCGCTCTGGTCGGTGAGCACGAGTTGAAAAGAGTTTTGCAGCGTGTCGTGGGAAGCGAAGTAGCCGACGAGGTGCCACGTCGCGATGAAGCGCCCGGGCTCGACAAACCAATGCACGTTGTTGCGCGCAGGCATCCCCAATCCGCGGGTGTCCACGTCGGCCCAAAACGGCGCGATCATCGGCTGCGAGGCGACCGGAAAGCGCTCCGGTGTGAAGACCCCGAGCGCGTCGCTAAACGTGATGTTGCCGTTGTTGTTCAGGTAAAGCGACCGGTAGACGCTGCCGAAAAACCACATTCCCTCCGGGAATTCTCGCGCGACGGAGATGATCCCGGTCGAGTCGTCGTCGTTGGGCTCGAGGGTGTTGGTGCCGAAGCCCGCAGCGCCCCCGAGGCCGCGCAGGAGCGGAATCGCGCCCGCCGGAGTCGACGCCAGCGAGAACGCGAAGCCGATCGACGCAAGGCGCAAGAGGTTCACCCCGCGGATCCTGCAACGGCCCGCTGTCACCTGTCGAACGACTGGCAGGCGACGGCGCAGCGGCGCGTGTTGCAACGACTCGCTCCGACCGCGTAGAGAGGCGGGCATGCCGTACCGACCTTCGGAGATCGAGCCGCTCTGGCAGGCCCACTGGGAGACGCACGAGAGCTACGTCGCGCGCATCGTTCCGGGGCAGGCCAAGTTCTATGCGCTGGACATGTTTCCGTACCCGAGCGGGAAGGGTCTCCACGTGGGCCACCCGGCGGGCTACACGGCCAGCGATGTGGTGTGCCGTTACAAGCGCGCGCGGGGATTCAACGTGCTGCACCCGATCGGCTACGACGCCTTCGGCCTGCCGGCCGAGCAGCGCGCCATCGACGAGGGCATCGCGCCGCAGATCTCCACGGCAGAGGCGATCGAGACCTTCCGACGGCAACTGAAGCGCCTCGGGTACTCGTACGACTGGTCGCGGGAGGTCTCCACCGCCGACCCCGGCTACTACAAGTGGACGCAGTGGATCTTCACCCGTCTCTACGCGCGCGGCGTGGCGTATGTGGGCGAGGGGTTCGTCAACTGGTGCCCGGCGCTCGGAACGGTGCTCGCCAACGACGAGGTCATCGACGGCAAGAGCGAGCGCGGCGGCCACGCCGTCGAGCGCAAGCGCATGTCGCAGTGGATGCTGCGCATCTCTGCGTACGCCGATCGGCTGCTCGCGGGCCTCGATACCATCGACTGGCCAGATGCCACCAAGGCCGCGCAGCGCGAGTGGATCGGCCGCTCCGAAGGGGCGTTTGTTGAGTTTGCGGTGGAGGGGTCAGCGGAGAAGATCGCGGTCTTCACGACGAGGCCCGACACGCTCTTCGGCGCGACGTATCTGGTGCTCGCGCCGGAGAACGCGCTGGTCGATGGATTCACCTCACCGGGTAAACGCGAGGCCGTGGCGGCGTATCAGAAGCGCACCGCGGGACGCAGCGAGCGCGACCGGCAAGCGACCAGGGAGAAGACCGGCGTCGATGTCGGGGCGCGGGCGATCAACCCGGCGACCGGCGAGGCGATTCCGGTGTGGATCGCGGACTATGTGATCGCGGGCTACGGCACCGGGGCGATCATGGCGGTGCCCGCGCATGACGAGCGGGATTGGGAATTTGCGCAGGCGATGGGGCTGCCGGTGTGCGAGGTGATCGCGGGCGGCGACGTGACGAAGGCTGCGTACGAGGGCGACGGCGCGATGGTGCACAGCGGGCCTTTCGATGGGACGCCGACGGCGGGCGGCGAGGCCATTCGCGCGGTGACGGCGTGGCTCGCGGAGAAGGGCTGCGCGCGGGCGACGGTGAACTTCAAGATCCGCGACTGGACCTTCGCGCGGCAGCGGTACTGGGGCGAGCCGATTCCGGTGCTGAAGGACGGGGACGCGGTGGTGCGGCCGCTCACGCTCGATGAGCTTCCGCTGGTGCTGCCGCCGGTGGCTGACTACGCGCCCACCGGGAGCGGCGAGTCGCCGTTGGCCCGCGCGTTGGGCTGGCTCGACGTGGATGATCCGGTTACCGGGCGGCGGCTGCGGCGCGAGGTGGACACGATGCCCGGCTCGGCGGGGTCGAGTTGGTACTTCCTGCGGTACTGCGATCCGCACAACGATCAGGAGTTCTGCTCGCGCGAGGCGAGCGATTACTGGATGCCGGTGGACTTGTACGTGGGCGGCGCGGAGCACCGGGTGGGGCACCTGCTGTACTCGCGCATGTGGCAGAAGGCGCTGCACGAGGAGGGTCTCGTGCGCGATGAGGAGCCCTTCGCGAAGCTGCGCCACCAGGGAATGGTGCTGGCGAAGACGTTTTACACGGCGGGGGAGAGTGGGAAGTTCAATCACCTGACGCTGCCGACGAGCGTCGAGCGGGACGACGACAAAACGGCGCTCGTTCGGGTGGCGGGGCGCGACGAGCCGGTGCCGGCGGAGGTGCGCTGGGAGAAGATGTCCAAGCGCAAGGGCAACGTCGTCAACCCCGATGACATCATCGACCTGTACGGCGTCGATGCGCTGCGGGTGTACCTCTGCTTTCTCACGCCGCTCGAGAGCGACAAGCCGTGGCAGACCAGCCAGCTCGAGGCGCAGTTCGACTGGCTTAAGCGCGTCTGGCGGCTCTTCTTCGAGGGCGACGACGATGTTCCGCGGGCGACGGACATCGCCGCCACGCCGGATGAACTCAAGGTGGTGCATCGCGCCGTGGACAAGGTCACTCGCGACATTGAGGCGCTCAGCCTCAACACGGCCATCTCCGCGCTGCACGTCGCGACGCGCGACCTCACGCGGCTGCAGACGCGCTCGCGGGAGGCGCTCGCGCCCATCGCGCAGATCATGGCGCCGTTTGCTCCGCACCTCGCGGAGACCCTCTGGACTCGCGGCGCAGGGATGCCCGTGACGCCCGGCGGCGTGGCGTACGCCCCCTGGCCGGTGCCTGACGCGAAGTGGCTGATCGACGACACCGTGACCATCGGTGTTCAGGTCAACGGCAAGACCGCGGGCACCATCGAACTGGCGCTCGACGCCGACGAGGAGACCGCCATGGCCGCCGCGAAGGCACTGGATTCCGTCGGGCGTCAGCTCGCCGGGAAGAGCGTCGCAAAGGTGATCTACAAGGCCGGGAAGATCCTCAATCTCATCGCGAAGTAAGGGGTCATCACGGAGGATTGTGGTCAGTCGCGGCCAATGTTGGTCCAGCGTTTCGCCGCGGCGAGAGATCACGATCGGTGGGCGTTTCGCGCGGGTGAGCCCGTGTTGTCGAGAGAGGCGACGAGTCAGCGCAGGCGGGCGCGGAGCAGGGAGTTCTCGTCGCGGAGAAGCAGATCGCCGGGGCCGATGCTGAGCAGCATGTCCGGGCGCGCGACGGAGGTGGGAAGCGCACCAAGGCGCACGCCGATGCGGCCAGGGATGCCGAGCACGCTGGTGACGCGGCCGGTGGAGACCTCGAAGCGACGCACCTGGCTGTTGGATCCGTCGGCCACGTAGACGAAGCCGGGCTCCCACGCGAGGCCCTGGATGAAGTTGAAGCGCGCCGCGACGCCCACTGCATCCACGTAGCCATCGACGCTGGCGCCCGCGAGGGTGGTCACGGCGAGGTCGCGCAGGTCCATCCGGCGGAGCGTCGTACCGTCCGCAATGTAGAGGTAATGGCCGCCGTCGCTCACGAGCCCGTTGGGGGAGCGGAAGCGCGCTGCGGTCCCCACTGCGTCCACGCTCATGGTCTCGTAGCGGAGGCCCGCGACGGTGGTCACCGTGCGCGTGGCCACGTCGATCCGGCGGATCACCCGATCGTTGTTCTCCGCGACGTACACCGCGCCACCCGCGTAGGCGATCGCGCCGATTGGGCTGAAGCGCGCTGCGCTGCCGACGCCGTCAGCGACGCCGGCGGAGCCCGCGAGGCCCGCGAGGGTGGTCACTGTCCGTGTCGCGAGGTCCATGCGGCGCACGACGAAGTGGTTGATCTCAAACCAGTAGAGCGCGCCGTCGCCGTAGGTGAGGCCCGATGCACGGTAGACCGGTGCGGCGAGGCCCACGCCGTCCACGCTGGAGATGTTCGCCGGATCGCCTGCGAGCGTCGTGAATGCGCCCGTGGCGAGGTCGATCTCGTCGAGGGTGCCTTGCCGTGAGGCGAAGCGGCGGGTCCCGTCGGTGGCAAAGCCGAGGAGCGAGGGTTGCTCCGCGAGTGGTGCCGCCGCGGCCGCGTAGGTGCGCACCGCGCCGGTGGCGAGAGTCAGCCCACGCAGCACGGTGCCGCTGAGATCGGGGAAGAGCACCACGCCGTTCACGAGCGTAGGGGAGGACGGGTTGTAGACGCGCGCCGTTGCCGCGTCGCCGATACGCGGGCCGCCGACGAGGGTAGTGACCGCGCCGGTGGTCACGTCGATGCGCCGCAGGGCGCTGTTCTGGTAGTCGGTCACGACGACGGCGTTCGGGCCCGCCATGGTGATTCCGTTCGGATTATAGAAGCGCGCGGCGGCCCCGATGCCGTCCATGAACGCGCCCCCTCCGGCAGTGCCCGCGAGGGTGGTCACGGTGTACGAGGGCAGGCCGATGCGCCGCACCACGTTCGAGGCGATCTCCGCGAGGAAGAGACGCGAGGTGCCGTCGTAGGTGAGCCAGGCGGCCTGCGTGAAGCGCGCGGCTGCACCGACGCCGTCAACGTTGGCGCGGGTGCCCGCGGTGCCCGCGGTGCCCGCGGTGCCCGCGGTGCCCGCGGTGCCCGCGGTGCCCGCGGTGCCCGCGACGGTGGTGACGGTGCCCGCGTCGAGGTCGATGCGGCGCAGGGTGACGTTGCCCTCGTCGGTCACGAACAGAGCGCGCCCCACGAGGGCCATGCCTCGCGGTTGGTTGAAGCGCGCGGTCGCCACGGGTCCGTCGGTGGTGCCGCTGACGCCCACAGTGCCAGCGTAATTGGTCACTGCGCCGGTCGCGAGGTCGATGCGGCGAACGTGGTGCTGCGCGGGCTCGGTGAGGTAGAGGGCGCGCGTTCCGTCGAGGACAACCTGGGCGATGTAGTTGAAGCGCGCGGCGGCCAGTGGTCCGTCGATGACGCCGCAATGCGAGGAGTCGCCGGAGAAGAGCGCGACGTCGTAGCCGCCGGGTGCGGTGGTGTCGATGCGGCGCACCGCGCAGCGCTCTGCCGCGTAAAGGTACCGGCTGCCGTCGTAGGCGACGTGCGCAAGGCCCGTGAAGCGCGCCAGCGGTCCAACGCCGTCGAGATTGCCAGGGGAGCCGAGGTGACCCGCCACCAGCGAGAGCGAACCACTCAGCGCCGCAGCGTCCGGCGCGGTGACGTCGGGCGTGGTGACGTCGGTGGTGGTGACGTCGGGCGCGGTGACGTCGATGGTGGTGACATCGGGCCCAGCGTCCACCACGGCGTCGGGTCCGACGTCATGGGGGCCGACCTCGGTGCTGGGCGCATCGGCCGCCATCGCGTCGGCGCCGGGCGCGGGATCAGAGCAAGCGATCGCGAGGCTCGCGGCGCAAACGAAGAGCAGAGAAGGGATGTGGGCTTCGCGAATCATCGTAGGGAAAAAACCTCCACCAGCGAGTACGGCGGCGCTCGCTATCAGAGGGTTGGCGAGCGGCTCGCATCGTTACGGCAGGCGGGTCGGTCACGGCGCAGGTCCCGCGGGCGTCGGTCTCGCGACGGTGCAACGCATCGTCGTGCGGCGCGGCGTTGGGTGTCGGCGGAGGGAGCAGTCGATGTCAGGGCGACGGTCGTTTTCTCCCGCGGGTGGGTCGAGTCGGGTGCTCCGAGCGGTCCTCCCTTGCGCGTTCGTCTGTCCGCGGTACACCGCTGGCCCACCCAGTGACATCTCACTCTCCGACCATGACCGACGACGCGCTGCGATTCCGGGTCATCGACGCCATTGGTTCCATCCCCGAGAGGGCGTGGGATGCTCTGCTCGACGACGCGTGCACCCCCTTTCAGAAGCACCGATGGCTGCACGCGATGGAGCTTGAGGGCTGCGCTGTGGAGGCCACCGGTTGGCATCCGCGGCACCTCACGCTCTGGCGCGGCGCGACCCTGGTGGCGGCGGCGCCTGCGTACCTTCGAGAAGACAGTCAGGGGGAGTTTGTCTTCGACCACGGCTGGGCCAACGCAGCGCAGCGCGCAGGCATCCGGTACTACCCGAAGCTCGTGCTGGCGGTGCCGTTTACCCCCGCCACCGGGCGTCGCGTACTGGTCGCTCCCGGTGAGGATCGCGCTGCGCTGGGTCGGGCGATCTTCGAGGGTGCGGTCGCCCTCGCGCGCGCCGAACGGCTGTCGTCCATCCACGTGCTCTTTCCGACGCGGGCCGAGGCCGAGCTTGCGGAGGCCGCCGGGGCGATGACCCGCCAGGGGGTTCAGTACCACTGGGAGAATCAGGGCTACCGGGACTACGACGAATTTCTCGCACGCTTCGACAGCAAGCGGCGCAGCCAACTGCGGCGCGAGGCGAGGGCGGCAGACGAGCAGGGAATCACCCTGCGCACCCGCCGGGGTGCGGCGCTCGGCGAAGCGGACGCGGCGCTCGCGTATCAGCTTTATCTCTCGACCGTGGAGAAGTTCAGTTGGGGGCGGCGGTACCTCAACGAGGGTTTTTTCCGTCGCGTCTTGCGTGAGTTCGGCGAGCACATCGAACTGGTCGAGGCGCGCGAGGGCGATGCGGTCGTGGCGGGCGCGATCAACGTGGCGTCTGCGACGCACCTCTACGGTCGCTACTGGGGCTGCTTCGAGGAGCGCCCGTTTCTGCACTTCAACGTCTGCTACTACCACTCGATCCGCGATTGCATCGCGCGGGGGGTGCAGCGCTTCGAGGGCGGCGCGGGTGGCGAGCACAAGGTGTCTCGCGGGTTTGAGCCGTCGGTGACGTACTCGTCCCACTGGGTGTTTCACCCCGGACTCGATCGGGCGGTGCGGGAGTTTGTCGGACGGGAGAGCGCTGCGATCGAAGCGGCATTACCCTCCATGCGCGCGGCGGCGGGGCTCCGGCCCCTTACCGTGGCATGTAAATCGTAACGAACCGAGGGAGAGGACAGAGGATCGATGGCGCGGCAACCGAAGGAACAAGACAACACCGGGGTGGCCACGGCGGAGCGCTCGAAGGAGAAGCTCCAGCGGCCGAAGCTCTACAAAGTGCTACTGCACAACGACCACTACACGACGCGCGAGTTCGTCGTGGAGGTGCTCATCTCGATCTTCAACAAGACCGAGACCGAGGCGGTCGCGATCATGTTCCACGTGCACCAGACGGGCCTCGGCGTGGCCGGGGTGTACCCCTTCGACGTGGCCCAGACGAAGGTCGACAAGGTGCTGCGGCTGGCGCGCGAGCACGAGTATCCATTGCTGCTGACTACGGAGCCGGAGGACGACTGAAGCACCATGGCGAACCCCCCTACGATTACGAAGGAACTCCAATTGGCGCTGCGCTCAGCGGTGGAGATGGCCGAAGCGGAGCGGCACGAGTACGTCACGCTGGAGCACGTGCTGCTGGCGTTTCTCCAGGACGGCTGGGCGCGACGGGCGCTGAAGTCCTGCGGGGCGAACCTGAAGCGCCTGGAGAAGAAGCTCCGCGCTTACCTGGCGGATCACGTCGAGAAGGTTCCTGAAGCACAGGCGCTCGACGTGCAGCAGACGCTCGGGGTCAACCGGGTGCTGCAGCGCGCGGCCATTCACGTGATGTCGTCGGAGCAGAAGACCATCGACGTGGCGAGCGTGCTCGTCTCGATGTTTCGCGAGCAGGAGTCGCACGCGGTCTTCCTGATGGGCGAGGAGGGAGTCACGCGGCTGGACCTCCTGAACTTCGTCTCGCACGGCGTCGGCAAGGACGGCTCGACGGACGTTCCGGAGAAGGCCGACTCTGCGCAGGAACCTCGACCTGGAAAGGGCGCTGCGCCTGGTGCCGGGGAGGACGAGGATGACAGCGGGAGCCCCGGGGCTGATCCGCTCGGGCAGTTTTGCAGCAACCTCAACGAGCTTGCCGCGGCGGGAAAGATCGACCCGCTCATCGGTCGCGAGAACGAGATTGAGCGCACCATCCGGGTGCTCTGCCGTCGCCGCAAGAACAACCCGCTGCTCGTCGGCGAGCCGGGCGTGGGTAAGACGGCCATCGCCGAGGGGCTCGCGAAGGCCATCCACGAGGGGAACGTGCCCACGGTGCTCAACGGCTCGATCGTCTACTCGCTCGACATGGGCTCGCTGCTCGCGGGCACGAAGTTTCGCGGGCAGTTTGAAGAGCGCCTGAAGGCTGTTCTCACGGCGCTCAAGGAGCAGCCAAAGGCGATTCTCTTCATCGACGAGATTCACACCATCGTCGGCGCCGGGGCGACCTCCGGCGGCTCGATGGACGCGTCCAACCTGCTGAAGCCGGCGCTCGCCAACGGGACGCTTCGCTGCATCGGCTCGACCACCTACCAGGAGTACAAAGCCGCGTTTGATCGCGATCGCGCACTGGCCAGGCGCTTCCAGAAGATCGACATCGGCGAGCCCTCGATCGCGGACTCGATCAAGATTCTGGAGGGGCTCAAGGCTGTCTACGAGAAGCACCACGATGTGGTGTACGAGGACGAGTCGCTGAAGGCGGCAGTGGAGTTGTCGGCGAAGTACGTCAACGACCGACTGCTGCCGGACAAGGCCATCGACGTGATCGACGAGGCTGGCGCGCAAGACCGGATGCGCAGTGAGGCCGAGCGCACGCGGCGGGTCACGCTGAAGGACGTGGAGACCATCGTCGCGAAGATGGCGCGCATTCCCGAGAAGACCGTGTCGGGGACGGAGAAGCAGCGCCTGGGCAAGCTCGACGAGGAGCTGAAGGCGGTGATTTTCGGCCAGGACACGGCCATCGATGTGTTGTCGTCGTCGATCAAGTTGTCGCGTTCGGGGCTGCGCTCGGGGGAAAAGCCTATCGGCAACTTCCTCTTCGCGGGCCCGACGGGCGTCGGGAAGACCGAGCTGGCCAAGCAGCTCGCGAAGGTTCTCGGGGTGGAGTTTTTCCGCTTCGACATGAGCGAGTACAGCGAGCGGCACACGGTGTCGCGGCTCATCGGCGCGCCCCCTGGGTACGTCGGCTTCGACCAGGGTGGACTGCTCACCGACGCGGTCAACAAGCACCCCTACGCGGTGGTGCTGATGGACGAGATCGAGAAGGCCCACCCGGAGCTTTTCAACATCCTGCTTCAGGTGATGGATCACGCCACGCTGACGGACAACAACGGCCGCAAGGCAGACTTTCGCAACGTCGTGCTCATCATGACGACCAACGCGGGCGCACGAGAAATGAGCGAGAAGATGGTGGGCTTCGGCGCCGGCTCGAAGGGCATCGATCCTTCGAAGGCGAAGGCCGCGCTCGAGCGGATGTTTACGCCGGAGTTTCGCAACCGGCTCGACGCTGTGGTGCAGTTCGCGTCGCTCTCCGCGGAGGTCATCCTCCAGGTGGTGGACAAGGAGATCGCTGCGCTGCGCAAGGTGCTCGAGGACAAGAAGGTCACCCTGGAGATCACCAGGGAGGCGCGCGGCTGGCTCGGCGAGCATGGGTACGACCCGGCGTTTGGCGCGCGGCCGATGGCGCGGCTGGTGGAGAACACCGTGAAGAAGCCCCTCGCCGAGGCGCTGCTCTTCGGCGCTCTCGCGGACGCCGGCGGCGTCGCCCACGTCGAGTTGCAGGACGACAAGATCGTGCTGCGCTACGAGCCCGCCAGCTGACGGTTTCTCCCCCGCGGACAGTCTCCCGTCGTCGATCATCGGTCCGTGTAGGATCGGCGGCGGGATGACCCTGGACGACGACGACCTCCAAGCAACGATCAAGCGCGCCGAGGGGCTGCGCACGACCTTCGAGCACAGCCCGCGCGCGACGATCGAACCCCCGTTGGGGGCAGAGACCCTGGCCGAGTGGCACGCGCAGGAGGTTCTCGCGAGCATCGCCGCGGGCACCGACGGCATTACGCTAGAGAAGACCCTCGGCGAGGGGGGCATGGGCATCGTGCGCCTGGGGTGGCAGTCGGCGCTGCGCCGCAAGGTGGCCGTGAAGACCCTCCGCGAAGAGGCGCGTGACCCGCGATCGACGCTGCGGCTGCTGCGCGAGGCGTGGATCACCGGCGCGCTCGAGCACCCCAACGTGGTGCCGGTGCACGACCTGAGTGCGGACGATCGGGGTGGTCCGCGGCTGGTGATGAAGCGCATCGAGGGGGTGGAGTGGGCGGCGTTGATGCACGACGCCCCGGCCATCGAGGCGCGCTTCCAGGTGCGCTCGCTCCTCGAGTGGAACCTCTCGATCTTCCTGCAGGTCGCCAACGCCATCGCGTTTGCTCACGCCCGCGGAATTGTTCATCGGGACATCAAGCCCGAGAACGTGATGATCGGCGCCTTCGGCGAAGTGTACGTGCTCGACTGGGGCATCGCGCTCGCGCTGCGCGACGACGGAAGCGGCCTGCTGCCGCTCGCATCCGCGGCGCACGAGATGACCGGAACGCCGGCGTACATGGCGCCGGAGATGCTCGGCACGGACGGTGCGGTCATCACCGAGCGCACCGATGTCTTCCTGTTGGGCGCGGTACTTTACGAGATCCTGACGGGGCAACCGCCGCACGTGGGTGATTCGCTCGCGGCGATGATCCATCAGATCGCGCGCCCGCAGGTGGCCTTCGCGGACGACTGTCCGGAAGAGCTCGAGCGCATCTGTCGGCGTGCTCTCGCTGCGGATCCGGGTGCCCGCTTCGAGACGGTGGTGCAGCTCCGGCTGGCGGTGCAGGTGTACCTCCAGCACCGCGGCGCGATGTCGCTCTGCGAGGAGGCCGGTGAGCGCGTGGCGGCGCTGCGCGAGGGGCTTGCGCAGGGGGCCGACCGCGAGGCGCTCTACGGGCACTTCGGCGCCGCGCGCTTCGGCTACCAGCAGGCGCTGCGGGCGTGGAAGGCCTACGATGCTGCGCGCGACGCCCTCGCCGTAGTCACGGCCTTGATGGTCGAGTACGAGCTTGCGCTGGGCGACCCGGGCGCGGCGGCGATGCTGGTCGCGGAGCTTCACGACAGCCATCCGGCGTTGCACGCGAAGGTGGCTGCGGCGAAGCGGGCGCGCGACGACGAGCACACCCGTCTCTCGCGCCAGGCAGAGGATCACGACCCGAAGACTGGCGTCCGCACGCGCACCTTCCTCGGCGTCGCACTCGGCCTCGCGTGGACGCTCCAGCCGCTGCTCGAACACCGCTTCGGGCTCGTGCGAACGCACGGCCGTTCCATGCTCGCGACGACGGCGCAGATCGTGGTTTTGCTCGCCGTCGGCTGGTGGGCGCGGGACACGCTCACGCGCACCGCGTTCAACCGCCACATCGCGGGGACGGTGCTCTTCGCCTTCCTCGCGCAGCTCACGTGGGTCGCGGGGGCGTGGCTGATGGGCCTTCCCGTCGAGGCCACGAAGGGGATGCTCATCTTCCTCTGGTTTGCGCTGTCGTCTCACGTGGCGATCGTCCTCGATCGGCGGATGGTCCCGGCGGCGGTTGGGTTTCTCGCGGCGTTTGTGGTGGCCGCGCGCTGGCCCGGGCTGCGCTGGTGCGCGGTAAGCGCTTCTAACCTCGTGATCACGCTCAACGTGGTCGCGACGGGCTCGCTGCAGGTGCAGGTGCAGGAGGGCGTTCAGAAGGTGCGAGAGCGAGTGGCGGCGAAGCAGTCGCGGCCTCCTGCGTAGTTGCCTTTCGCTCGCCCCGTGCGCAGGATCGCCAACGCCAGACGGCGACCGCGCTTCGCGGCCGAATCGCTCAGGCAGACGGAGACTCTCCAGCAATGAAGAACGTCGAACGCCTCTCCAGGGTTCCTGCCGTGAAGAATCTCGCGCACGTCGTGAAGTTCGTCGCTGCCCGCAACCCCGCCGAGCAGCCCGCCTGCCAATACTGCCAGGGCAATTGCGACGGCGGATGCTTCTGATACTCCAGTCGGCTCACTCCCTCCGTTAGCTCCTTTTCTCCACCATTCCATCGTCCCCTCACAGCGCCTCATGCGTGGCCCCGAGGCCGACCCCCCTCCGCGCTTCGCGTCAAGCGCTACGGTCGATGCTCGTCCGCGCTTCGCACCTTCTGCGCGGGGCAAAAACGCCGCGGTGCTCGTATGGTGAAGCGATGATCAGAGAACAGTGGCGAAGCCTGGTGCTGGGCGCGGCGTTGACCGTCGCGCCGACCTTGGGACACGCGCAGACCGCAACCGATGCGGGCGGGCGCGAGGTGGATGTGGTGGTCGACGAGGAGTATCAGCCCGCGCGCATTGAGGTCGCACCCGGCGAGCGCTTGCGACTGCGCTTCATCCGACGCTCCCAGGGAGGTTGCACCCGCGAGGTGGTGTTTCCGACGCTCGGCCTCCGGCGCGATCTGCCGACCGGCCAGCCCGTGGTCATCGATCTGCCCGCTCTCCCGCCCGGCGAGACACCCTTCCAGTGCGGCATGAACATGATCCACGGTGTCGTCGTGGTGCGTGCTCCGGTCGTCGCGCCGCCGCCGCCGTCCGCGCCGCCTCGCCCCGTGCGCCCACGATGACCGCTTCGCACGATCCTGGTGCGCGGGTGCTACTGCCGGTGCGCGGCATGACCTGCGCGGCGTGCGTCGGTCGCATCGAACGCGTGCTCGCCAAAACAACGGGCGTGATCGACGTGCGGGTCAACCTCGTGACGCAGTCCGCCACCATCGACTTCGACGACCAGCGCACCGACCCCGAGGCGCTCTCCGAGGCGATCCGCGATGCCGGCTATGAGGTTCCGCCGTCGCCGTCGCCTGGCGTCGAACCCGATGACGCGGCGACCCGCCTCGCGGCTACCGACGCCGCCGATGAGCGCGAGGCGCACGGATACCGTCGCGATCTGGCCATCGCCGCGGCGCTGACCATTCCGCTTCTCATCGTCGCGATGGGCCACGGTGTCATCCCCGGGACGGCGGGCGACGCAGGGCGGTACTTCCAACTCGCCCTCGCGACGCCGGTGGTCTTCGGCCCCGGCCGACGCTTCTTCGGTCTCGCCGCGGCGGCCCTGCGGCACCGCACCACGGACATGAACGTCCTCATCGCCCTGGGCGCATTCACGTCGTGGTCGTGGTCGGCGGTGGTGACGTTCGCGCCGACGGTGCTGCCGCACGGGCACCACGGACACGTCCCGGTGTACTTCGAGGCCGCCGCGGCGATCATTTCGTTTCTCTTGCTCGGCAAGCTGCTCGAGCACCGCGCGCGGCGGCGTCTCACGGATGCGGTGCGGGGACTCGTCGCGCTCCTGCCGCCCACTGCGACGCGTCTTCGGGCGGGCGTGGAGTTGGAAGTTCCGCTCGCTTCGTTGCTCCCGGGGGACCGCGTGCGCGTGCGGCCCGGGCAGCGCATCGCGACCGACGGAATCGTGCGCGAGGGCGAGGCTGCCATCGACGAATCGACGCTCACCGGCGAGAGCATCCCGGTAGATCGCGCTCCTGGCGACGCCGTCCAGGGAGGAACCCTCGTCTCCGGCGGAACCCTCGTCATCGAGGTCACCCGTCGCGGCGCCGACTCCGCCCTCGCGCGCATCGTTGACGCCGTCGCCGAAGCTCAAGGCACCCGTGCGCCGATCGCGCGGCTCGCCGACCGGGTGAGCGCGGTGTTCGTTCCGGCGGTGCTCTTCCTCGCGGCGCTGACCTTCCTCGCGTGGATGCTCGTCCCGCACGGCTCCGATGGCGTGGCGGTGGCGGTGCGGCACTTCGTTGCCGTGCTTGTCATCGCGTGCCCGTGCGCTCTTGGGCTCGCGACCCCGGCGGCGGTCGCCGTGGGAACAAGCCGCGCCGCGACGCTGGGCTTTTTGGTGAAGGGCGGCGACGCGTTGGAGCGCGCCTCGACCATCGACCGCGTGCTCTTCGACAAGACCGGAACGCTCACCGAAGGACGTCTGCACCTCGTCACCGTCGTCGTCCGGGAAGGTCGCAGCGAGGCTGACCTCCTGGCGCTGGTGGCCGCAGCGGAGTCGGGAAGCGAACACCCCCTGGCGCGCGCCCTGGTGGCCGGAGCGATCTCCCGCGGGGCGACGATCGACGCGGCGACGGAGTTTGCGGCGATGCCCGGCGGCGGCGTTTGTGCGCGGGTCGGTGCGACGTGGGTGCAGGTCGGTACGGCCCGCTGGCTCGCGGACGACGGTGTCGATTCATCGGCGCTCGAAGCGGCCGCGGTGGCGGCGGCGGCGCGCGGCGAGACGGCGTCGTTCGTGGCGATCGACGGCGTGGTTGCGGGCCTGGTGGCGCTCGCGGACACGGCGCGCCCGGAGGCGGCGGCGACGGTGGCGGCGCTTCGACGCATGGGCGTCGGGGTGGCGATGGTGACCGGCGATCGTCGCGCGACGGCGCTCGCGGTGGCCGCGGCGGTGGGCGTGACGGAGGTGTTTGCGGAGACCCGACCCGAGGAGAAGGCCGTGGTGGTGACGACCGCGAAGGGGCAGGGGGCGCGCGTCGCGATGGTGGGCGACGGGGTCAACGACGCGCCCGCGCTGGCCATCGCCGACCTGGGCATCGCGATGATGGGCGGCGCCGACGTGGCGGCCTCGGCCTCGGACGTGACGATCCTCCGCGGGGGCGTCGCGGCGGTGCCGATGGCGCTCGGTCTTGCGCGCGCCACGCTGCACACCATCCGACAGAATCTCTTCTGGGCGTTTGTCTACAACCTCGTGGGGATCCCATTGGCTGCAGGGGTCTTCGAGCCGCTCACGGGGTGGGCCCTGTCGCCGGTCTTCGCGAGCGCTGCGATGTCGTTGTCGAGCGTGTCCGTGCTTCTCAACTCGCTCCGACTGAGACGCTGGTCACCGTAAGCAGGGTTGCGGGGAACGCTCGTAACTCTGCTGAAACACAGACCCGGAAACCGTCGCACAAGCGCGGGCCGAGGAAACCGAGCTTGCGCGCGGACCGCCGCTGGATCGAAGTCGGAGGCTCCCATTGGGTCTAGAAAGCCACCGCGTCGTACCCGACGCCGGAAGTGACCGGTGGGGTTCGCGAGCCCCCACCCCCAGCCCCGCCCCCACAAGTGGGGGCAGGGAGTTCGGAGCGACAAAACGCTTCTGTAATAGGTATTTCTGCACCCTGCCCCCACTT
>CANJUR010000022.1 GCA_947477565.1 Deltaproteobacteria bacterium | reverse complement strand
CTGATGGCCAACCCTATTCCCACATAGACGACTGACGGCGTGCCGGTGGCTCCGCGGCTTCGTTCAACCGCGACTTGGCGAAGCGCCTGATGCCGCTTGGTTGACTGTCACTCGACCGCGGTGGCGCTTCGCCAAATCGCTATCTCTTACGATCACCAGTAAACCATCGGCCGTCGATCGTACCTCCGACGGAGTCACGACGGCCTCCGGTTCGGCCGACCGGTGGGGGCTCCATCTGCGCCATGGGGCGTTGGATGCCCTCTGCGCCCATCGGCGACGCCGGGCGTCCAACGGTGACGCGTCACGTCGAGCAGCAGGGTCCGGGCGTCGAGCAGTGCGTGCTGCTCGAGCGCGTGCAGGTGGGCCGCTACGCGCGGCTGCGCCGGGTCATCGTCGACAAGGACGTGAAGATCCCGCAGGGGATGCAGATCGGCTTCGACCTCGACGAGGACCGCAAGCACTTCACCGTCACCGACGACGGCATGGTGGTGATCCCCAAGCGGGCGCGGCTCAAGGGCTAGGCCTCGCTCCCTCACGCCACCATCCGTCGGCCTCGCCCTCCGAGGGGAGCTCCGGCCCACGCAGTCAGCTATCGTCCCTGTTCCTTCGCTGTGGACTCGGTCGCACCCTCGACGGCTCGCTCATCTTCGGTGATCGCGGCGGCGTCTGCGACGCGCAAGCCCGTCGCGGTGACGCCCGCACCACGGGCGACATCGATCTGCGCTGCGAGCGCGGCGGGGTCGTTGGCGGGGAACAGCAGGCTCTTCGTGGCGCCCGCGTCGGTCCAGGAGAGCAGCACCGAGCCGCGGTCGGCGACGAGGGCCCAACCCGCGCCCGTGCCTACGGTGGGTCCGCCGGTGACGGACTTCGCCTCGCAGGCGGTGATCGCGGCGACGGGGATGCGGTGGTCGGAGAGGCCCCACTGGACGATCACCTCGTCGCGGGTGACGGCGGTGCGCACCACCATGCGGGTGAGCACCGTGTACACAGCCCCAAGGAAGGCCCCGAAGGGGAGGATGGCGGCGAGGCGTGGCGCGGCCGGGTCGGCCCCCGAGGCGACCGCGATCGCGGCGAGCAGCGCGATGAGCCCGCCCGGGATCACCAGCGCCGCCGCCGTGCGGGCGACGTGCTTGTCGCGGTGCTGCGCGCGGGCGTCGTCGACCATGGCGCGCTCCTGTGCGTCGGTGGCGGTGGTGCGGGTGCCGGTGTCGCTCATGGCTGGCGATGGGATCGTGGAGGGGGCATCGGGTCAAGCGGGTGGGGCTTCCCGCCGAGTGTTTCCGGGTCCGAGACGATCCAGTCGCTCATGGCCACAGTGTGCCATCCAGCGTCCGAGCCCTCCCCATCATGGCCATCATCCCATCTAAGTACTCGAGTTTACAGAATGATTATTACGTGAAGTAGTAATCCGTGGTCCCGCTGATCGCACCGCCGACGGGTCCGCGACGACGTCCGGTTGGGCGGCGACCGGCGGGGATTCCTCGCGCCCGGACCGTTGGATTCCCTATCCGCCCATGAGTTGCGGCGGCAGGATTACCCGCGCTTTATGCCGACGTCGAGGTGGAGTTCGAGGTGGAGTTGGTGGCGAAGGGGGAGGTGACGGCACGGGGGCGGCGATCAGCCGTCGACCGCCGGGGCCGCGAAACCGCAAGCTGTCAGCAATGCGTGCTCGACCTCCGCCCACCGGTCTGCGGCGAGATGCGCGATGACGGCGCCGAGGCGATCACGGCGGGCGAGCGACACGTGGTCGAAGTTGAGCGCGCAGGGTGTCGGCATTCCATCGTCCTGCGTCAAGACGACCTCCGTGGCGATGCCCCGCACCGTGCGCGTGGCCGGGACGACGACAATCTCGTTGAGCACGTCGATGACCGAGTCGCGGGTGAGCAGCAGCACCGGGCGCCGCTTGTCCGGCGCCGCGAACACTTACCAGCGGATTTCACCCCTTCGCACTGAACGACTCCCAGCCGGTGCCCTCCCAGGCGAGGGAATCGTCGTCGGCACCGAACTCGTCGGAGCCCTCGGGTGCGGCGCGGTACGCCGCCGCGTCGTCCGCGATCGACGCCTTCAACGCCAGCTTCGCGAGCGCTACCTGCTCGCCGTGGGAGAGCTTTAGGACGAGCGGCCAGAGGTCGTGTGCGGTGAGCGCGTCACTCATTGGACGAGCGTAGCGCAGATTCAGCCGGGGCCGAGAGAAGGAGAATCCCGGCAGCGGAGGACGGCGCCCGCCCCGGCGAGCCATCCGACGCGTCGAGGAAGATCACGCCCGCCCGCCCTCTCGGCCCTCCAGTACCGAGCTGCCGGGGTGTGGAACCACGCCGAGGCGGGCGCGGAACTCTGCGAGGCTCGGCAGGGCGCTGTGGCTTGCAGCCATGTTCTCCTCGTCGATGACCACCACGACCCGATGGCGTCCCAATGGCACCCGCTTCGTCGCCTTGACGGTGATGGTGCCCTCGGCGTCGATGGTGGCTACAGCCTCCATCCGGCGTCCGAGCCGGACCCATCATGGCCATCATCCCATATAAGTGCTCGAGGTTACAGAGTTATTATTACGAGAATTAGTAATCTTGGGTCCCGCTGATCGCACCGTCGACGGGACCGCTACGACGTCCAGTTGGGCAGCGACCGGCGGGGACTCCTCGCGCCCGCACCCTTGGACGCCCTATCCGCTAGCCATCACCGGGACGGTGCTTGGATTCAACCTCACAGGGGATTGGCTGAGGGATCGGTTCGATCCGCGGGATTGATCGAGACGCGCGCGGAAGGCTTCCGTCGGCGCCACGGGCTCGACGTACAACGACGCGAGGCAACTCGTCGGTTCGCACCCGGCGAAGAGTTGCAACTCCACGTCGCGGGCAGAAAGCACCGCCGTCGACTCGCCGAAGGCGTCGCGCTGCCGGAAACAACGACCACGTGCGACCGGACACCTGCTTGAGCGGGCCGGTGCCGCTCCGATGCTCCGGTGCCGGGACGTCATCTCGGGCGCGTGACAGGTTCTGGGAGTGCCGTCCGATCCTGCGCATGTGGTCGATCCGGAGCTTCCCAATCTCCCGAGGGAGGTCGTGGCGGCATACCGCGATGCGTCGGAGAACGTCGTCGTGGAGATCATCGACGGCGAACTCTCGACGATGCCTCGGCCCGCGCCGCGGTACGCGAGTGCAGCATCGATTCTGGATCAATCGATTTCGCCGGCGTTTCGCTGGGGGCGCGGGGGCCCTGGCGGGTGGATCATCCGGCCCGAACCGGAGTTGCGTCTCGGCGCGAATCCTGATCTCGCGGTCCCGGATCTCGCCGGGTGGCATCGGGAACGCCTTTCAACGATGCCCCTGACGGCTTCGATCAGCGTGGTGCCAGACTGGGTCTGCGAGGTCCGGTCGCCATCGACGCAGCGGCACGATCGCGTGAAGAAGATGCCGATGTGTTTCCGGCACGGAGTCCGTCACGCCTGGATGGTCGATCCGGAGGCGCAGGTGCTGGAAGTGTTTCGCCGGACCGAGGCGGGATGGCTTCTCGTCCTGAGCGCTGGCGGTGATGACGTCGTGCGCGCCGAGCCCTTCGACGCCATTGAGATCGGGTTCGCTGCGTTGTGGGAGTGGTGATCGAGCGACGGGGCTGTCCTCGTCGCGCCCGGTGCCCCTACGGACTCTCCGGCGTGCGTAGCGGCGCGAGGTCTGTTCGTCCCACCGCCGAGAGCGGCGGAACCCGCTCGTCCGTGTACCCGCGCAGCTCCAGGTAATCGGGGTACATCCCCTGGAGGGTGACGATTTCGCCGGCCTCGAAGCGGTGCGCGGGCTTCGGGTGATGGTGCGGGTCGGAGCGATGCCGCACGCAGAGGGTCACCACGCGAAACCGGTGCTGTAGGTCGGCCACGGTGAGCGCGGCGAGCTTGTCCGTCACCTGGAAGTCCGACACCACCATCAGCCGGTCGCCGACGTGGAAGCTGTGCGCGATGCGCGGATCGAGCGCCGACAACGCCAGTGCTGGTGCGGCCAGTGCGGAGCTGGAGAGCACCTCGGCCTGAAAGGCGTCGCGCACCCGCGCCCCGAGGTCGTCGTCAAAGAGTCGAAGCACCACTCGGATCTTCGGGTTGAGCCGCCGCGCGTCGAGTGCGGTGTTGAGGTTGGCGAGGTCGTCGTCCGTGGCACAGACAATCGCCGCGGCGTGTTTGACGTTGGTGCGATGGAGCGCTTGCGGGCTCTTCACGTCGTCGATGAGCACCGGAACATCGTGCGCCTGGAGCACTGCGATGAACGGCGCGTCGGGGCGCTTCTCGATCACCACCACCTCGTGCCCGAGCTCGAGTAGCTGCGCGGCGACGCGGTACCCGACGCGGCCCGCGCCGCAGATGATGACGTGCTCGCGGAGGGTCTCGGAGATCACGGTGATCCACTCCTTGTCGTGGTTTTGTCGGGCGAAGAAGAGGTAGGCGAAGCGCACGACGCCGTCCGCGATGACCGCGATGCCGAAGGGCGGGAGCGCGAAGTTGAGCAACTCGAGAAATACGTTGCCGACGTACGGCAGCGAGGGCTGCCCGAACATCAGGAAGTACGTGTGATGCAGCGCTTCGCCGAAGAAGATCCGCTCGCCGTGCGGGCCCCGGTAGAGGGTCTTGAACACCATCGGGACCGCCCCGAAGAAGACCACTGCCATCGCCATGGTGAGGCGAAATCGCTTGAGCAGCGCGGAGAGGTAGCGGAATCGCGCGCGCAGCCGACGACGGCGGGGAGGGGGGAGTGTCGCGAGGTGGGTCATCGCACGGGCATCAACTGCGTAGCTCGGCGACCTTCGATCCGAAGATGCGCTCGATGGTGGCCATCAGTTCTTCTGAGGGATCGATGCTGATACGTCCGAGGCGCACGCCGACCTCGCCGCCGCCGACCTTCACCACGGCCTGCACGGGAATGCGCCCCGGGTGCGCCGCGAGCGCCTGCTTGAGCAGTTCGAGACGTCTCCGGGCGACCTCGCCTTCCTTGAGGTTTCCGGAGTCCAATCGCAGTAGCACTGCGCGGGTACGCAGGCGCAGGGCGTCGCCGAGGGCGCTGACCTCCTCGACCCAGACTTTTCGCTCGAGTTCGGCATCCGGCGTGTCGTCCGGCTCGCCTTCTTCGTCGCGCTTGAACTCCATTCGCACCTTGCCCTTGAGCAGTAGTGCCTCGCCCTCCTTGAGTTTTCCCACCATCGAGTCGAACACCTTGGCGCGCACGATCCCCTCGACTCGCCCGGCTCGATCTTCAATGAAGAAAAACGCCATGCGTCCACCCGACTTCGGCACCTTCTCCCGATACCCTTCGATGACGCCTGCGAGTGTCACCTCGGTATTGTTGGCCATCTCGGGAATCTGCGTGGTGCTGGTGGTTGCAAAGCGCGCGGACTCTGCCGCGTAGCGATCGAGCGGGTGTCCGGTGAGGTAGAGTCCCAGGGCGGTGCGTTCGCGCTTCAGGCCGTCGGTGAGGTCCCAGGGCTGCACTTCGGGATAGCCGTGCGTGGGCTGCAGTGCCTCTTTCATCCCGAAGAGTCCCATCTGACCGCTCGAGCGCTCTTTGGCGGCACCCTTGCCGCGCTCGAGGGCGCGCTCGATGGCTCCGTGGCACTGCGCGCGGGAGGCTCCGGTGCGTTGCAGGGTGTCGTCGAAGCACCCGCTCGCGACCATGGCCTCGACGACGGACTTGTTTACCCGCCGGGGATCGATACGCGAAGTGAAGTCGAAGAGGTCGATGAAGGGCCCTGCCTGGCGGGCTTCGATGATGGACTCCACGGCGGCGTCGCCGACGCCTTTGATGCCGCCGAGTCCCACGCGAATGCGAGGCCGATGGGGGTCGGCCTCGATGCGGTTGGCCGGCTTGCGCGGCACCGGTTGCGGCGTCGCGGCGTAGACCACGGTGAAGTACCGATCGGACTCGTTTACGTCCGGCACCATCACGGGGATTCCGAGGTTGCGGGCCTCGTTGATGGTCCCGACCAGTTTCTCGATCTTTCCGAGGTCCGAGCAGAGCGTGGCGGCCATGAACTCCGCAGGAAAGTGTCTCTTGAGAAACGCCGTTTGATACGTAATGAGTGCGTACGCGGCGCTGTGTGATTTGTTGAATCCGTAGCCTGCGAAGTATTCGAGGAGATCGAACACCTCGATGGCCTTGGCCTCGTCGATGCCTTGATTCTTGGCCCCATCGACGAAGGTGGCCTTCTGTTTGGCCATCTCCTCGGCTTTCTTCTTCCCCATGGCGCGGCGCAGGAGGTCGGCGCCGCCGAGGGTGTAGCCGCCCATCTTGCGGGCGACCATCATCACCTGCTCCTGATAGACAATGACGCCGTAGGTGGATTCGAGCACTTCCTTCAGGCTGTCATGGGGATAGAGAATCTTCGCGCGGCCATTTTTGCGGGCGACGAAGTCCTCGACCATCCCTGATCCGAGCGGTCCTGGGCGATAGAGCGCCACGGCGGCGATGATGTCTTCGAAGCAGTCGGGCTTGAGGTCTTTGAAGAGCTTCTGCATGCCGGACGACTCCAACTGAAAGACCCCGGTGGTCTCCCCCGACTGGAGCAGATCGAAAGTCTCCTTTGCCTTCTTCGCCTTTTCTGGATCAGGGTCTTTGGGCTCTAGCGGGATGTCATCGACGTTGAAGGGTTCGCCGCCTTTGGCGACGCGGGCAATCTCATCGGGGCGCTTGCGAATCATCGTGACGGCGAAGTCGAGCACCGTCAGTGTGGTGAGCCCGAGGAAGTCGAACTTGACCAGTCCGGCGGCTTCGACTTCGTCTTTCGCGTACTGAGTGACCGCGAATTGGCCGGTTCCGCGGAATACCGGGACGGTGTTCCACAGGGGACCTTCGGAGATGACGATACCGGCGGCGTGCATGCCGGCGTGTCGGTTGAGGTTCTCCAGCTTCATGGCCATATCGATGGTGGCCCTGGAGGCGGGCTCCGTGTCGTATTTGGCCTTGAGTTTGGGCTCTTTCTCCATCGCCTCTTTGAGCGATACGGTCTTTCCCAGTACGGGTTCGGGCACGAGCGAGGCGATGGCGTTTACGTCCGCGAGGGGCATTCCCATGACGCGCCCGACGTCGCGCACGCAACTCTTGGCTTTGAGCACCTGAAAGGTGGCGATCTGCCCGACGGAGTCTGCGCCGTACTTGTTGCGCACATACTCGATGACGCGCTCGCGCTTGAGCATGCAGAAATCGACGTCGAAGTCAGGCATCGACACGCGTTCGGGATTCAAGAATCGCTCGAACAGAAGGTCATACGGAATCGGGTCGATGTCCGTGATGCCCAGCGCATAGGCCACCAGCGAGCCCGCGCCCGATCCGCGGCCAGGACCCACCGGAACGCCGTTTTGTTTTCCCCAGTTGATGAAGTCCTGGACGATGAGGAAGTACCCCGGAAACTTCATCCCGCAGATGACCGTGATCTCGGTCTCCAGGCGCTCGCGGTACTTGTTCGGATCGACCCGCTTGGACTGCTTGCGGAAGTTTGCGAAGCGCTTCTCCAGGCCTTCGCGGCAGAGCCCTGCGAAGAACTCGTCCACGGCCTCGATGACGTTGCCACTGGCGTCCCGGAAGTTCGGGAGCATGGGCTTGTTGAGTTCGAGCTTGAGCTGGCACATCTCCGCGATGCGCATGCTGTTGGAGAGCGCCCCGGGCACGTCGCCGAAGACCTCGGCCATCTCCCGCGGACTCTTCAAGAACATCTCTTCGGACTGCATCCCCGACGCCTCGGCCTCGTCGAGGCTCATGCCTGCCGCGATGCAGGTGAGGGCCCTCTGCGCGCCTGCGTCGTCGCGCTTCAGGTAGTGGGCGTCGTTGCTCGCCACCACGGGGAGGTCGAGTTCCTTCGCAAGATCGAGGAGACAGCGGTTGAGCGGGTTTTGTTCGAGCAACCCGTGGTCTTGAAGTTCGATGAAGAGGTGCCCCGGATCGAGCATCTCCTTGAGGGTCTTGAGGGTGCTGCGCGCCACGTCCGGCGAGTGCTGGAGAAGCCCCTGCGGAACCAATCCGCCGAGGCAGCCGGTCATCACCACGAGGCCCCTGGCGTGGCGCTCGAGGACGGTCAGATCGGTCTGCGCAGAGACGCCTTCCGGAACATCCAGCCAGGCGCGCGAGACCAGCGCAATGAGGTTGCGATACCCCTGCTCGGACGACGCGAGCATGGGCAGGTGATACGCGCGATGGAGCCCGTTCTTGTCGGGTCGATCGCCCGGAAACGCGTGCCCGAGGGACACCTCGCATCCGAGAATCGGCTGGATGCCCGAGGCGTTGGCCTTCTGATAGAAGTCGATCGCGCCGTGCATGTTGCCGTGGTCGGTGAGAGCCACCGCGGGCATGCCGAGTTCCTTCACCCGAGAGCAAAGTTCCTTCACGCGAATGGCGCCTTCCAGCATCGAGTACTGGGAGTGGACGTGCAGGTGAACGAACTCAGGCTCTGACATCTGTGTCGCGCTAGCACGCACGGCGTTCGCGCCCAACTTCCGCGCCTCAAACCCTGCGTCATGACTGCCGCAATGAGGCCGTCCGCCGCCAGTTGAACGCTCGTCAGTTTCGATGCTAGAGAGTTCGAAGCGTCGTCGGGTTCTCACGGCCTGCGCGGCGTGCCGCCATCTGGAAGCGTCTTGCTTTCCCGATTGGGCCGCACAACGAAGTGCGTGCTCCGCGGGCACTTCAACCATCGTACGAGGAGTTCGACCCATGGCAGTTTCGACGAAGATCCTGTTTCCCTTCGCAGCGCTCGGTCTCATCAGCGGCCTCGCGGCCGGTTGCGGCAGCGAGGCGACCCCGACGCCCGGATCCGATGGCGGCGTGGCGACCGACACCCCTTCCGCCCCCGTCGATGGCGGCGCCGCCCAGTCCTACGACTATGTGATCAACCGCCTCCTCCTCGACGAAGGCGCCGAGCCGGGCGTGACGACCCGCGCTTTCTACGGTTTCAACATCGATGGCCGTAACTCCCCGAGCCGCACTGCCAGCCAGCAGGCCGCGGACTGTTCGCACGGCGACTACTTCTCGACCGTCGATCCCGACCAGAACACGGGCACCTGCGCCGCGGGCACCGCGGGCGGCGGCACCGGCTGCGTCGGCGGCGTGGACAACCAACTGCCCAACGTCGCGCAGACGATCATGCAGTTTCAGGCGTCGCTCAACGTGCAGGCGCTTCTCAACGACCAGATCGACACTGGCAAGCTCCTGATTCTCGTCCGCCTCACCGGTGTCAACGGGACCCTCGGCCCGTCCCTCAACGACCCGTCCGTGCACGTCAACGTGTACCCGTTCGCCTACGCCGCGTTCGCCAACTGCGCCAACATCCAGATGGGCGCGCAGATGTACTCGGTGGACAACCGCTCGCTCAACACGGCGGGCGACCTCAACTCCGCGAAGCTCCAGTTCGAGGGCAGCATCGTCAACGGCCGCCTGCGCGTGAACCCGCCGGCCGCCAACGCGACCGCGCCCAACTTCTCGCTGCCGCTCCCGCTCATGGGCCAGATGCTCCAGCTTGACCTCTTCCAGACGCAGCTTCGCGTCACCCCGGGCGCCACCGAAGGCGTCAACGGTAACCTCGGCGGCTACCTCCGGCAGACCGACCTCATCACCGCCCTCACCACCATCCCGGCGCTGATGGCCTTCCGTGACGCCGCGGGCCCGCTCATCCAGGGCTTCGTGGACATCGCCACGGGCACCCCGACCGCCTCTTGCGATTCGCCGCTCGGCGGCATCGGCGTGGGCCTCGGCTTCGCTACGAAGATCGCCCAGATCGCCCCGGCGACCGTCGCCACGGCGCCCTCGGGTGTCTGCGGTGGCGCGCCCAGTACGACCGGCGACGCGGGCACCACCCCGACGACCGACGTCGGCACGCGCGACTAATCGAGCGCTCGCTCGGTGCATCGGGGTCGCGTCGGGATCAACAGTCCCTTCGCGGCCCCGATGTGTTTTGTGATAGACCGCGCCAGTGTCGATGGTCTCCCCAAGCACCCCAGCCCTCAGTCTGGTCATTCCCGTTTTCAATGAAGAAGAGTCGCTGCCGGCGCTGTTCGAGGCGCTAGACGCCGCGATGCCGACGCTGCCGCAGCCCGCGGAGGCCGTGCTCGTCGATGACGGATCACGCGACGGCTCCTTCGCCCTGATGACTGCTGCAGCCGCGTTGCGCCCGTGGCTACGGGTTGTGCGCTTCCGCCGAAACTTCGGCCAGACCGCCGCCATTGCCGCGGGCATCGACCACTCGCGCGGCCCGATCATCGTGGCCCTCGACGCCGACCTGCAAAACGATCCCAGGGACATCCCGAAGCTGCTCGAGCGCCTCGACCAGGGCTTCGAGGTGGTGTCTGGCTGGCGCAAGAATCGTCAGGACAAGGCCATCACCCGCCGCCTCCCGAGCGTCATTGCCAACTGGCTCATCGGGTGGGTCACGGGGGTGCGCATCCACGACTATGGCTGCACCCTCAAGGCGTACCGCCGCTGGGTGCTCGAGCCCTACGGGCTCTATGGCGAGATGCATCGGTTTATTCCCATCTACGCATCGTGGGCGGGCGCACGCGTCACGGAGATGGAGGTCACGCACCACCCGCGCCGCGCGGGCGTCAGCAAGTACGGCCTCGGTCGGGTCTTCAAGGTGCTGCTCGACCTGCTGACAGTCACCTTCCTCGGTGGCTACTCCACCAAGCCGATCTACTTCTTCGGGCGACCCGCCTTCGCTCTCTGCGCCACCGGAACGCTCTCCGCGATCATCTTCGTTGCGCAGTTCATCAAGGAGCACGTGCTGCACCGGCCCGGCGAGTGGCTCCAACCCGTGACGCTGCTGCTGCTCGCGGTGTTCTTGTTCTCGCTCGGAGTGCAGTTTCTGCTGATGGGACTGCTCGGCGAGATTCTCATTCGCACCTACCACGAGTCCCAGGGCAAGAAGACCTACCTCGTGGGCGAGACTGTCAACTTCGACCCGATCAGCAAGCCCGCGCCGTAGAGGCACTTCGTCCCATGTGCGGCATTGCCGGCCTCGCGCTCCCTGACGACCTGCTGCCCGACGCGAGCCTCGTGCGCGCGATGGCGGACCGCCTCGCGCACCGCGGACCCGACGGCCACGGCGTGCACGCGATGCCCGGCTGCACCTTCGGCCATCGACGCCTCTCCATCGTGGATCTCTCGCCGCTCGCCGCGCAGCCGATGCGCTCGCCGGACGAGTCCGCGATGCTCACCTTCAACGGCGAAATCTACGACTTCGCCGCGCTGCGCGAAGACCTCGTCGCCCTCGGGTATGTCTTCCGCTCGCGCTCGGACACCGAGGTGCTGCTGCACGCGCTCGATGCGTGGGGCGACGCCGCGCTCGATCGGGTGCACGGGATGTTCGCGTTTGGCCACTGGAGCGCCCCGGATCGCACGCTCACCCTCGTGCGCGACCGCTTTGGCAAGAAGCCGCTCTACTACGCTCCGCTCGGTGACGACGCCGCCCGCGGGGGAGTGGCCTTCGGCAGCGAACTCGCCGCGCTGCTCGTCCATCCGGAGGTGCACGCGCGCCGGGAGGTCGATCCGGCGGCGGTGGCGCAGTACCTGGTGCATGAGTTTGTCCCGCAGCCGCGCTCCATCCTCGCGCAAGTGCGCAAACTCGGCCCCGGTGAGCGCCTCCGCTGGAGCGCCCGAAACGGCCTCGTCCTCGATCGCTGGTGGACGCCACGCACAGGGGTGCGACTTCGCGGCGATGAGCGCGAGCTCACGCAAGAGCTCTCGCGGCGGATCGAGCGAGCGGTCTCCCGACGGCTCGTGGCTGACGTTCCCGTGGGGGTGTTTTTGAGTGGCGGGCTCGATTCGAGCTTCGTGGCGGCGTGCGCGGCGGCCTCGCATCCGCGAGTGAAGACCTTCGCCATCGGCTTCGACGACCCGACCTTTGACGAGAGTGCCCACGCCGAGGAGGTCGCCCGCTTCCTGGGTACCGACCACGTCACCGAGGTGCTCACCGAGCGCGCGCTGCTCGACCTGGTACCACCGACCCTCGACGCGATGGATGAACCCCACGCGGACAGTTCGATCCTCCCGACGACGATGCTCGCGAGGCTCGCGCGGCGAGACGTCACCGTGGCGCTCGGTGGTGATGGCGGCGACGAGATCCTCGCGGGCTACCCCACCTTCGTGGTCGATCAGGTGCTCTCCCGGCTGCCTGCGAGCGCCGCTGCGGGGCGTCTGCTTCGAACGCTTGCGGGTCTCTTCCCTCCCACGGACACGAACTTCTCTACGGCGTTCAAGCTCCAGCAGATGGCAAACGGGATGCGCTCCCACGGGGCCGAACGCCACGCCCGATGGCTCGCGCCGGTGGACCCGGACACGCTGCCGACGCTACTCGGACCGGCACTGCGGGGAGCTGCTGCGCATGGCCTCGACGCGGCGCGGTCATCGGGCTTCGGGGCGGCCACGGACTTCGACGCGGCGACGGCATTTTACCTGGGGGTGTATCTCTCCGAGGGCGTGTTGCAGAAGGTTGACCGCGCGACGATGCGGGTCTCGCTGGAGGCTCGCGCGCCGCTGCTCGACACGGAGGTGGTGACCTTCTGCCTGGCGCTGCCGGAGCGCCTGCGGCTGCGCGGGACGACGACGAAGTACCTGCTGCGCAAGGCACTGGGCGCAAGGGTGCCGAAGTCCATTCTCGAGCGCCCGAAGAAGGGATTCGGCGCGCCGGTGGGGCGCTGGCTGCGGGGTCCGCTGCGAGAACTCATGCAGGACACACTCACTCCCGCGCGGCTGCGGGCGACCGGGTGGTTTGATCCCGCGGTGGTGGAGCGGGCGATGCGCGAGCACCTCGCTGGCGAGAGGGATCACCGCAAGCTGCTCTACTCCCTGCTCGTGCTCGAGCACTGGCGTCGGCGCTGGCTGGAGGCCGCGTGAGGTCACTCGCGAGGGACGCCGTCGGGGTGCTCGTCGGCGCGCTCGCGCTTGGCGGTGCCTTCTGGATCCTCGAACGGGCGAGAGAGAAGAGCGATCCGCGGCGGGCCGTGGTGCGAATGATTCGCCGCGATGCGGGTGCGCACGACCTCGTGGTGGTGACCGACGAGGCGCCTGAGTTGGTTGCGATGGCGGCGCCTGTTCCGGCGCTATGGGGGCTACCGCAGATGGACGACCTCCACGGCGTGCGTCGGCTCTACGGGGTTGCGCCGCAGGCTCCTGGGCTCGCGCCGCTGCTGGGCCGATTCGGGCTTGGTGCGCCGGTCGATCGCGAGGGTCGCGCGGTGCGCTGGGACGTCATGGAGCACCACCTCGCCAGGGTGGTGTTCGACGCCTCGAACGAACTCGGTACCCGGGTGACGGCGGAGCGTGTCGGTGGCGCGGACAACGGCCCGTGCCCGCTCGAGGGCGCCGTCCTTGGCTGTCACGGCCCCGAGTGGAACCGTGTCCGCGCAGAGCCCCACCGCTTCGATGGTGCAGAGCTTCGGTGCATCTACGCGCACCCGCAGTCCGATGGGGCGCTGACGTTTCGGTTCACCGATTTGCCGCCCGCACGGGCGCTCGTCGGTGCGGTCGGCATCGACGACGCGGGGTGGTTTCCCACGGGCGCGGTGGTGACCGCTCACCTCGCGATGCGCCTTGCCGGTCAGCCCGAGATCACGCGGGACGTGCGCGCGGTCAACCGGAAGGGCGTCGTGGGTTACCGCTTCGAACTGCCCCACGCGCGCGGCGAAGCGACGATGACGGTGACCACACCCGACGCTGGGGCGCGGCAGTTCTGTTTTACGTTTGTCCTGACGGAGTGACTTCGACCCGTTTGCTTCAAAGCCTATCTACTCGGTGGCGCACACGGTTTACGGCGTTGGTAAAGCCGCCGGGTCAGTAAAAATTTCTGTGTGCGCCTGAGTCAGGAGATCGCGAGCGGGGGGTCCATTCGCGATCGTCTCGGGGTACACCGCGGTTCGTCGGTCTTGTTGAGATTCTCTGCACGAACGCTGCTCGTTGGAACGCTGCTCGCTTCGGGTGCGTGGGCGCAGACCACTGTCCCCACGGCGACGGTCCGGGCTCGGCGGCGTCCATCGGGGGACGACCCCTCGGACACGCTGGGCGCAAGTACTTCCATCGATCTAACCGAGCGTGGACGTCTCGCGGCGGGGGTCGGTTCGCTCATCGAAGAGGCGCCTGGGTTGCACGTGCGGCGCAACGGCGGTGACCTGGCGACGGAGGCGCTGGTGTTGCGCGGCGCCTCGGCGGCGCACCTCACGGTGGCGCTCGACGGGGTGGTGCTCAACGACGCGGCGAGCGATGGCGTTGACCTCGCAATCATTCCTCCAGCGCTGCTCGCGCGAGCGGACGTGTACCGCGGGGTGGTGCCCGTGCGCCTCGGCGTCGGGTCCCTGGGCGGTGCGATCGACCTGCGCCTGCGGGACGTTGGCGAGCGCCCGGTTGCGTGGGCCGCGGCGGGCGTCGGGTCCTTTGGTGCGAGGCGCGTCTCCGCGGGCGCGGGTGCGGGCGTTGGACTGCTGCGAATGCTCTTCGCGGCGAACTACCGCGGCACTGATGGCAACTTTCCCTATTACGAGCCCGGTAATCGAAGCCTCTCCGCCGGGCGTGTGACCGACCGCGTGAACAACGGCGGCGACGCTCTCGACGCGCTCTATCGCGTCTGCCTGGGCGGCCCCGAGTCACGCTCCATGGGCTGCCTCCTGATGCTCGGCGGCTGGCTCCACCGCGGTGTCGCGGGACCGGGAGAGAGCGCCGTCGTGGGTCCGTTTCAGGAGCAGCGACGGCTTCTGGCGCGGGGCTCCTGGGCGTGGCGTCGCGACGTCTGGAACGTCGAGGTCTCGACCACCGCCCTCATGCGCGGCGACCTCTTCGACGGTCGCGGCGCCGTGGGTGGCGTGTCGATTACCGGCTACCGCGCGACGAGCGACTCGTGGCGCGCACAGGGGGAGGTGCGGGCGCGACGCCGGGGCGAACGTCTCTCCCTCGAGGTGCTGCTTCGCGGGCGCGCCGAGGGCTTCGTGCCGGGGGCGGGTTCGACTCTCGTAGACGCGTCGCGGCGGGCGTTCACCGCGGGCCTGGAGTCAACGCTCGCGCTCGGGGCGCTGCGGTTCTCCGCTGGCCTCGTCGCAGAGGCGATCGCCGACGAGACGCCTGCGCAGCGCGAGTCGATCAACCTGCTCAGCCCTCGCGTGGGTGTGCACTTGTCGCTCGCGCCCTGGCTCGAACTGCGACTCCACGGCGGCCTTGCGGCGCGAGCGCCGACGCTGCCAGAGCGCTTCGGCGATCGCGGGGTGATCGTGGGCAATGCTGGGCTGCGAGCGGAGCGCTCGCGCTTCGTCGATGCGTCGCTGGTGGTAGCGACCCGGCGCGGTTCGTGGACGGTCAGCGCTGACCTCGGCGGCTATCTTCGCGACGCGACTGATCTCATCGCCCTGGTGCAGGTCGGGCCCGGAAGGTTTCGCCCGGAGAACTTCGGACGGGTGTCGATCACCGGCGCCGAGTTGGGGGCGCGCGTTCGCTGGCGCGACCACGTGACGTTGACCGTCGCGGGCGCAGTGCTCGATCCCGCGCTCGTCGGCGACGGCGTCGAGCGCGGTCGCAACGTCCCGGGCGTCCCGTGGGCGGATCTGTCCGTGAGCCTGGAGGGGCGGCTCGGAGGCGCTCGCGCGGCGATCTCGGTGTCCGCGGTTTCATCGGCATGGCTCGACCGGTCGAACTGCACGGCCATCCCTGCGCGCGCGCTGGCCGACCTGCGGCTGGGTTGGTCCCCGCGGGTGTTTGCGGGGTGGGGCGTCACGCTGGAGGTGACCAACCTCCTCGACCAGCGCACGGCGAGTCAGGCCCTCTGCAACCCGATCGGTGATGCTGCTGCCATCACTGCGCCGATCCAGGACTTTCTAGGATACCCGCTGCCGGGCAGGGCTGTGTTTGCGGGACTTGTTTACGAGGTAAGGTAAAGATCGTTTCGATCAGTGCCCGCTGGTACCGACACCGACGCGTAGGTCGTACGGGCTGCCGGTGCGGGGCACGGGGAGAAACTGGGCGTCGTTGACGAGGCACCGCCGGGCGCCCTCAAGCGAGGAATCGAGCGATGACACCGTGGCTCGCCCGGCTTCCGAGACCCCGAAGGTCACTCCGCCGCCCATGGGCTCACGACACGCGTTGGTCTCAATGCAGCGCTGGAAACAGTGCTGGATGCGTCGGGCGGTGCTGTTGGACACCGCTCGCAAGGCCGCCGAGCTCAGGCCCGGTGCCACCTCTGCCGGCGGAGCCACGACCGGCGCGATCGGGGAGATGCGATTGAGCGCAACCACGGGTGCGGTGGGGCTGCGAAATGTCGACCAGTGTGGGGTGCTGCCGACGCCGAGATCGAGTCGCATCTCCGAGCGACCGACGCGCGCCTGGATCGTCCCGGGACCCGCGAGGCGTACCGACTCCAGCGCCGTGGGTAGGACACCGTGGTTGAGCAGCGAGAGCGTCGCCGAGCGATCGAGGGTGGGAATCTCGAACCAGGTGCCTTCCGCAGAGAGCGCGCCGAGGTCGATGGGGGTCGGGTCCGTCGCGGCCATCGTCGATCGGATCGGATCGCCGCCATCCAGGGGAAGGTCGATGACGAGCGGACCGGTGACGTTCAGTGGTGCCATCTCGCCGCGGCGGATCTCGACGCGACCCGCGAGCACGACCACCCGCAGCACCGTGGACTCGATGCGAGCGAGCGCCGGGCCGTGCGATTCGACCGACCATTCGCCGTGCAGAACCCGCACGGGCAGCGTCTCTCCGGCTGCCGGAACCAGCGAGATCTCTCCCCGATCCAGCGTGACGGTGGTCTGTTCGGTTCGTAGCAGCGAGAGCTTGAGTGCTGAGCCTCCGCGGACGTCCGCGGTCCATCCTGCGCGCACCGTGAAGACCGCGCGGGCGTCCGTCGGCGTCTCTACGCTGGCACCTTCGTGCAGCCCCGTCGTGTGGGAGAGCAGCGCGCCGGAGTTGTCGCCAGGTGCGAGGTAGCGCGCTCCGCCGGCCGCCAGCAGCACTACACCTTCGTACGGTGTGAGCGTCGGGACCGCAGGCGCATCAGGTGTCCGACGCACGGCGATCGGGGCCTCTGCCGGAGCCTCGCGCGACCGCAAAAGCGCCCGTCCGCCGAGCAGCAGGCCCAAACCTGCGGCCATCGCGAGGCCGGTTGCAGCCCACGACGGGACGCGCGGCGCTGGTCGAAGGCGACCCGCGCGAATCTCCTGGGCGATGCTCTGCGCTTCACGGGCGATCGCCTCGTCGAGGCGCTCCCAGGGCGGTGTGGCGGGGGAGTGGCGGCGGGCCTCATCGAGCGCCGCGAGGCCGCCTGCGAGACGCTTGGACCGATGGGCGCAGTCAGCGCAGCCATCGAGGTGCATCTGCAACGCGGGAGCGGGCACCGCGAGGTGCGCCTGCAGTGCGTCGAGGGAGGGATGGTCGCTCATCGCGGGCTCACGATCTCCAGGCTGGGACTGCCTGCCGCGAGGTCGCGGGCGATGGATTCCAAAGTCGGGTCGGCGGCCATCGCGGCATAGACCTCCCGGCGTGCGTAGAAGAGCCGGGTGCGCACGGTCAGCACCGGGCTGTCGACCATGGCCGCGATTTGCGCCGCGGGGACTCCATCGAGGTCGTGCAGGATAAACACCGCACGCTTCTTGTCCGAGAGCGTGTCGAGGATCTTGTAGAGGGCGCGCAGTCGTTCGTTGCGGGCGGCCTGGTCCACCGGGGAGTCGCCCTCCGGAGCGGCGGGTTCGTTGAGTAGTTCGTTGCCGAGGCGCGGTCGGCTCCGTGCGGCGCGCAGATGCATCAGGGTGACGTTGACGGTGACGCGATGCAGCCAGGTGGTGAAGCGAGACTCCCCGCGAAAGTTGGGCAGCGAGCGAAACACCTGGATGAAGACCTCCTGCAGGACGTCTTCGACCTCCGGACGTGGGCCCAGCAGACGGCCGACGAGGCGGGCTACATCGCGCCGATGGTTGCGGTAGATCTCCTCGAACGCCCGCGCATCGCCTTCCCGGGCGCGCTGGACGTAAGCGGGGGTGCTGTCGTCGTCACGACTCACGCGAAGATCCACGATGCGAATGGGCTGAGCGAGAGTGGGTACCATGGTCGCCATCGGGGTTTATCGAGCGACTGGTGCATTGCAGGCCGAGGACATTCATCCGCATTCCCACCGTCGTGCATCCCCTCGATAGAAGAAACCATCGATCACGGCCTCGCGCGCTGAAGCAACCCGAACAGGTCCGACGCCACGAGGCCGATGACAAGCGCGACGACGATCATTCCCATGGGCTGACTTCTCTGGGCGAGGCAGCGCCGCGCGTACAACTTTCCGGCGCTCGGACCGAGCGGCCGTTGGCATCGAAAGCCGACCTCGGGCTATCACTGGTCGAGATGCTGAAGAATCGGGCACCCGTGGCTGCTCCCGCGGCCGTGGTTGGAATCCCGAAACTCCTCCACGCCGGGGAGGTGGCGCGCCTCGCCGGGTTGCACAAGACGACGGTGCTTCAGGCCGTGCGTCGCGGCGAGATCAAGGCCTCGCGGACCGTGGGCCGTAGCGTCCGCATCGCGCTGTCGGATGCGGCGGCGTTTCTTTTGTCCCGGGGCATCTCGCTCACCCTGTCCCACGCCGCTCCGGCCGAGCCCCGCGCTCTGGTCGTGCTCACCGAACACGCCGAGGTTCACCGTCGCTTCGGCGACATCCTCCCGCCGCTTTGGAAGTTGGTGCCGCACCGTGGCCTCTACGACGACCTTCTCACGGTCGGGCTCCACCCGCCCGCGGCCATCGTGGTTGATCTCGACCTCCTGGGGCTCAACCCACTGGCAATCCTCAAATCGCTCCGCGCCCACGCCGTGCTGGGGATCGTCCCGATCATGGCGGTGTCGCAGTTCGATGCGACACTGGCGGGCGCCCTTGCACACGGCGCGGTGATCGCATTGCGCGCCTCCGAGTCGTCCAATTGGCGCAGCGCATTCGCGACGCTTGAGTGAATCGCTACGCCGTCGCGGGCACTGACAGCGAAGCGGGATCAACATCACCGAGGAGAGGGTTACGCTGTGCCATGCTTGCAAAACCACGGTTGTTGGACTGAGCCGCCGTTGACCAGATGTCTCCCGTGACCCTCCGACGAGCCGTGACCCCAGCACTCCGTCGCGCCTCCGCGCTTGCGGGGCGAGCGATTGATACATTTCCGTTCACGGGGCTCGGTCTGCTGGTGGTCGCTGGCTGTGGGTGGTCGCTGGTCCGCTACGGAATCCGCCACATCGACCTGCTGCTGCTCGTGGTAGGCGCGGTTGGTCTGGCGCTGGGCGTAGCCGCGATGCTCAGTACCGCCCTGACTGCGCTGGTGCTTTGCTACCAGGGGCGGGGCGCGCGCGCTGACGAAGCTCTTCGCCTGGAGTGCGGCTACCCTGCACGCACCGGCTTCTCCATGTCGAATCTATGGTTTGTCCCGTTCGTGCGCGTCCGCTGGAACTGGGAAGCCCCCGAGGCATCGGTCCGTTTGGTTCCGCTCAAGCGGCGACTGCACGAGGAGGTCACGCCGATGCGTCGGGGGTTGCACGAGAACATCGTCCGCCGCGTCGAGGTGAGTGACTCCTTCGGTCTCACCCGACTGACCTTCACCCTGCGGCAGCAGCGCGTCGTCCGTTTCGTCCCCTCGATGGGCGCGCTCCGGCAGATGCGGGTGGTGCGTTCCATCGCCGGTGGCGACGAGATCTCCAGCCCCGCAGGCCCGCCCGATGGCGAGCGGGTCGATATTCGCCACTACGCCCCCGGTGACCCGATCAAGTTCGTGCTCTGGAAGGTCTTCGCTCGCTCGCGCCAACTCGTGGTGCGCACCCCCGAGAAGGCGATCGCACCAACCCGTCAGACCGTGGCGTACCTTGTGACGGGCGTCGGCGACGAGTCTGCCGCCGGGGCCGCGCGAGTAGCCGTAGACACCGGCGCGCTCGGGGCCGAATGGGTGCTCGGCGCCGATGGAAACGACACCTACGCGAAGTCTGCAGTGCAGGCCCTCGAGGTGCTGGCCCGCTCCGCGTCCACGCCGACCGAACTGGGCGGCGCGGGCCTCGCCGATTTTCTCGCCCGGGCCACCCCCGGCGGTCTGGCCCGCGCTGTGGTCTTCGTCCCGGGACGCCCAGGCCCGTGGCTCGACCGGGTGATCGCGACCGTCCGTGCGAAGACCGCCCCCAACCAGATGCATTCGCCTGTGGAGTTTGTCGTGTGCACCGACGGCATCGTGCCCATCGTCAAGACCACATGGTGGTCGCGCCTTGCGCTCCAGATGCGTCCTGATCCCGCTCCTGGCCCGGTCACGCCGGCGCCCGGTGCTGACGTCGCCGCGGTGCTGCGGGCGCTGGCAACCACCCGTGCGCCGGTCACCCTGATCGACCGCGTAAGCGGCCGCGTGTACCCCGGCGGCCACCACCGCTCGCTCGAGGCCGCGTGAGCCTCCTTCGTCGCGCGCTCGCCGGATGGCGTCACCCGCTGCGCGCCCTCGCGATGGCGCTCGCGGCCTTCTCCTTGAGTTGGGGCGTGGCCCTCGGGGAGGCCCTCGCAGCGGCGATGCTGGGCGCCATCCTCGGCGTCGCTGTGGGGGAGTTGCTGGGACGCTCCCGGGTGCGCCCGGCGGTCGGGCTTGGCGGCCTCACCTTACTTGCCATTGTATTATGGCGTGTCGCCGCGCTGTCCGTCGGCACCGAGGCACTGGCTGCGGCGGTCGGCCCGGCAAACGCGCTGGTCACGGCGAGCGTGCTTCGCTTTGGATCTCTCTCTTTCTCCACCGTCGCGGGGCTGCGGTTACTCGCGGTGCGCCGTCCTTCGGCGATGGCGCTGGAGTTGGGGCTGGTCACGGTGGCGTTCACTTCCGTCTTCGCCTCGCACCGCGAAGGGGTCATCGCGCGACCGCTTTGGCTCTCCGACTGGGCGTGGCAGCAGGGCATCGATCCCGCGCAGGCGCTGTTGGCCATCGGCGGTGCCGCGGTCACCTTGCTGGCGCTGCTCCTGGTGGCAGAGACGCGGAGCGGAAGGGCCCTCTCGTCGCTGGTGTTGCTGGTTCTCCTGGCGCTATCGGCGGTTGGAGTCATCCAGGTGGTCGGCGCCCCGATGCCGCAGTCGATGAGCGAATTGGGCCTCACCGACGCAGGAATGGGGCAGGCCCCGAGGCCGACGCCTGACGCGGGCGGCGGTCATGGGCCCAACCGCGGTCCCGACGGGGGCGGGGGCGGGGGCGGTCCCGACGCGGGCGATGCGGGCGGCAACCGCGGCGGCGGCGACGCCGGAGATGGTGGATCGAGCGCGGGCGGCGACGCGAGCGACGGCGGCTCCTCGGGCGGTGCGAGCGACGGCGGCGACGGCGGAGCGAGCGGCGCGGGGGCGGACGCGGGCGACGTACCGATGCCCAACCTCATCGACATCGATGGCGGCGGTGGCTCCGGGGCGCACGACGGAGGTCGGCCGACACCCCCGTCGGCGAGCGAGCGCCTCGACGATGACCAATCGCCGAGCAACTCCCCGACGCCGATGGCGGTGGTCATTCTGGACGACGACTACTCGCCGCCGTCCGGTGCGTACTACTTCCGCCAGGAGGTCTGGAGTCAGTTTGGCGGCGCCCGTCTGGTGCGCACCACTCGCACCGACGTCGATGGCGACGTGGTCGATGACTTCCCTGCGATGGAGCTGCGCGTTCGCGATCAGGTCACGCCGAACGGGCGCGCCCGGGTGCACGGGCTCATCGCAGTGCTCGCCCAGCACACATACCCATTCGCGTTGGAGTCGCCGGTGCGGTACCTCCCTGCGGCCAATCCCAATCCGCAGCGCTTTCTGCGTGCGTGGCGCTTCGAATCTCTGGCGCAGAGCATCGAGTATCGGCGGCTCACAGGGCAGGGAGCAGGCGACCCTCGGTGGACCCCGGAGGTGCGCACCTACTACACGCAGCCGCCGATAGACCCTCGGTACCACGAGCTCGCGCAGCGCATCGTCAACCAGCGATTGCCGCCGCGGCTGCGAAGCGATCCGTTCGCGCAGGCCCTCGCGATCAAGCTCTACCTCGATCATGAGTTGATCTATTCGACGCGCTCTCGGCACGCGGGAGTGCCCGATCCGACCTCGGATTTCCTCTTCGGCAACCGCACCGGGTACTGCGTGCATTTCGCGCACAGCGCAGTGTTTCTTTGGCGCTCGCTGGGGATCCCTTCGCGCATCAGCGCGGGATACCACTCCGACGAGAGCAACCGTCGCGGCGGATCGACCATTCTCCTGCGCGGTGGCGACGCCCACGCGTGGCCCGAGCTTTACGTGACCGGGTATGGTTGGATCGTCCTGGACATCGCTGCGGAACGCAATCTCGACCCTCCGGGGCAGGGTACTGATGAAGACCTTCAGCGCATCCTTGGTGAGATGGCGCGGCAGCAGCCGGCCGATCCGGAGCAGCCACGACCGCGCGATCGTCCGCCGCAGCACCATTATGGCCGGGACTTTGGATATGGCGTTCTCGGGCTGCTCGGTGTCGCGCTCGCGTCGCTTTACCTGGTCAAGTTCTGGCGCAGGGCTCGCGTGGTGCTTTCGACTGCGCGCGTTCTGCCTCGGGTGGGCTACCGAAAGGCGCTCGACGTCCTGGCCGAGGCGGGCCTCGCGCGCGAGTACGGCGAGCCTCGCGAACGTTTCGCTACACGCGTCGCGGCGGTGGCTCCGACGTTTACGAAGCTGACAGAGATGCACCTCGCGGCTCGGCTCGGCGACCCGGCTCGGCTGGGTCCGGGAACCGCAGCGTTATCGCGGAAACAGTGGCAAGAAGGGCTGCGCGCGCTGCGCCGCGAACTGCGCACGGGGACGAAGCGTTGGCGTCGGGCGCTAGGTTTGCTCAACCCGGCGTCGTGGCTCGACGCACGATGAACACAGGAGACTAAACAGACCTTATGGACAGCGATTTCATTCAGAGCGAGCACGTCACGCACACGCCGGCGCCCGCCATCACTGATCTCAACGGCGCTTACAGCGTGGTGCAGCGCCTGCGGAGTCGGCTGCAGGCGGCCGTTCGTGGGCGCGACGAAGTGATCGAGCTGCTCGTCATCGCCCTCCTTGCGGACGGCCACATGCTGCTCGAGGACTACCCGGGGTCGGGAAAGACGACGCTCGCCAAGGCTCTCGGCGACTGCATCATCGACGACAAGCCCGACGACGATATCTCGACGTTCCGGCGCATCCAGTTCACGCCCGACCTGCTGCCGAGCGACGTGACCGGGACGACAATTTTCGACCCCAACACCAACAAGTTCTTCTTCCGCGCGGGGCCGATTTTCGCGCACGTGGTTCTGGCCGACGAGATCAACCGCACCTCCCCGAAGGTGCAGTCCGCGATGCTCGAGGCGATGGCCGAGAAGCAGACCACCATCGACAACCGCACTCGCAAGCTCGACGAACTTTTCTTCGTCGTCGCGACGCAGAACCCCCTCGACCTCGCGGGCACGTTTCCCCTCCCATCCGCGCAACTCGACCGGTTTCTCTTCAAGGTGAAAATGCACCACATCAATCGCGAGGCGGAGCTTGAGGTGCTCGCGAGCTTCAAGGCCCGTCGCGCCGGCGCCGGAAGCGAACTCCCACGAGTCACCCGCACGGAGATCGTCGATGCCCGCGCGGTGGTTGAGAACCAGATCCACGTCGCCCCGGAGGTGCGCGAGTGCCTCGTAGACATCGCCGGCCGCACCCGCTCGGACCCTCGCATCCTCCAGGGGGCGTCTACCCGCTCGCTCGTACTGATGATCCCGGCGCTGCAGGCGCGCGCACTCACCCGCATACGTGACTACGTAAACGCGGAGGACGTCGAGGGGCTCTCTCCGTTCATCTTCGGCCATCGTCTTGAGCTTGCGCCGGGCACTGACAACGTCGAATCCGTACTGCGCGAGTGCCTCTCCGAGCCGCTCGAACGTCTCGCCCGGAGCACGATGCGGCGATGACGCTCCCCCGCGGACGACGGCTGCGACGGGGGCTCTGGCTGCTCCTGTCCGGAGCGCTGGCGTTGTCCGGCGGCCGCGCCAGCATGGCGCAACAGGCGCCCGCGCAGGCCTCCACCCTGGAGCAGGAGGCGCTGCGGCTCTACAACGACAATCATCTCGTCACCGCCCGCGCGAAGGCAGAGTCGGTGCTGCGGGTAGATCCGGACTCCATCGTCGGCAACTACGTGCTGGGCTGCGTGCTGCGCGAGGCGGAGGGATCGCTCTCGCGGGCGATGTTTCACCTCGGTCATGCCCGCGAGGTTTACGAGACGCGCTATGGCAGCACGCGCGTGGCGGGCGCTCCGTGGCAGATCCACCGGGACATTCTCTTCGCGACGCAGGCGCTGGCGGGCGAAATGGAGGAGTACGAGTACCAACTCCACGTTCTGGAGTTTCACGATTTTCTCTACGATCCCGACCTGCTGGCCGAGCACGCATGGCCGCTCGTGCACCTCAATCGCCTCAACGAAGCTCGGGATTTTGCGCAGCGTGCCGTGCGGACGAGCGACCCCTGGCAGCAGTCGCTCGGACGCAACGCACTCTGCGCCGTCGAGGGTGCGGCGCGTGCGCGTCAGCCCCAGTATCAGGCTTGCCTCGACGCCTTCCAGAGTGCCGTTCGACGCGCTCAGGGAAGCACCGATACCAACCCCGCGACGTCGCCTCACGTCACCGTTCACGCGTACAACGCGGCCCTCGGCGCCCTCGCGGTGCTCCGTTTCGATGAGGCCGAGCGGATGCTCATCGAAGGGACGCATCGCCTTGAGTTCACGACTGCCAACCCGTGGCGCCTGCTTGCGCGGCTCTACCTCGACACGGGCCGCACGGTGCAGGCTGTGGACTCGCTCCGCGAGATGCAGCGCTGGCGTGTCCGGCAGCCCGCCAACCTGCGCGACCAGGATCGCGCCGAGACCGACGTCGCCGTGGCCACCGTGCTGTTGGTGGCGGGCGAGGGGACCGCTGGATTGCGCTTCATCGACCGCGCGATTGAGCGTCCGGACCGCCGAGGCCTTGTCGCCAGCGATCAGGAGCAGGCCCTTGGTGCGCACGCTCTCCTGCGGCGCGCGCTGCGGACGTTGCAGTCCGAGCTTGAGGCCGAGCAGGCGAGCGCCTCGGGTTTTACGGGACGGGTAAGCGGCAGCGCCGGGAGCCTTGTGACGCGGGCCCGCGCCTGGCCCGACGACGAGCGAGTCACCAACGCTCTGACCGATGAACTTCGCCTCGACGCGACACTGCGCATGTACGTGCGTCGCGGCATCGAGCCTGTGCCGACGTGGTTGGTGGGCGACCTCGTGCGCGTGCTCGGGCCTGGCGTGGTGGCCGTAGCGCTGCGGGACGCGCGACGGGAGGAGGCGGCGTTTCCTTCGATTCGCCCGCTGCACGACGCGCTGGAGGCGGAGTTGCGGCTGGCGCAGGGCGACGAGGCACAGGCCCTCTCGCTGGCCGAGCGGTCGCTCGCGGCGCTTCCGTCGGCGGAGGTGCTGCTGCAGGCGAGGGTGGCAGCGGTGGCGGCGGAAGCGGCGCACGCGCTGGGCCGCGACGCGGCATCGTATGGGTACTACGAGCGGGCGATGCAGAAGGATGCGGGCACCCTTCGGCGCATGGGGCTGGCGCTGCCTGCGCACGTTCGGGCGGCGGGCAACGGTGCGGCGGTGGAGCGCGTTGGGGCCTTGCTTGGTCGCTCGCCGCGGCTGCGCTCAGACGACCGTGGATTCGAGGTTCTTGTCACTGGAACAGAAGCCGCGCTGCGCCTCTGCCTCCGCTCGCCGCTTGCGACGCAGTTGACCTGTGCAGAGGCGACACGGGCGCGCGAGGAGTCCTCCGAGGCGTTCGCCGCGCGGGCGGTGCAGGCCTTCCACACCGAGGCGTTCGCGACGCGGGTCGGCCTCTCGACCACGGACGTGCGTTCGCTCGACGGCACGACGACGGCCAACGACGCAGCGGCGCGCGAGCAAATGAATGGTGTGCTGCACGACATCACTGGGCCGGAGTCGTCCCCGTGAGTCGCGTCCGGCGGCGTGGGCTCACCTGCGGGTTGCTCGGGGTCGGCTTTGCGATGGTGCTCCTGCCTTCGCTCGCACCCGCGACGGTGGAGGAGCAGCGCGCGCGGCTCCCCCCCCCGGCGGTCTGCGCCGACCCATTGGAGGGCGTCTGGGTCTCACACAAATACGAGTCCCCGTATGACGAGTGGATGATCTTCACCCTCGACCTGCGTCGTGACCCGCGCGGCGCGGCGTCGCCCACGGTGCTGGGCGTGGTCGGACGCACACCGATCGTCGGTCGCATCACGGCGCGCGCCTGGTTTGGCTCAGGTCCGCAGGGATCAGCGCCGCCCGCTTGTGCGCCGGGCATCCATCACTGGGAGGTAGGTATGTCCGCCGAGGGCTTCGCTGACGGTGGCCGCATCGAACTATGGGGCACCCGATGGGCGGTGCAGAACGTCTGGTGCGGACCGCGCTCGTTTGGCTACAACCTCGATCACTTCACCGGAGTGATCGACCCGTCCATCCAGGAGTTTCAATCGGTGAACAACGACGGCGGCAGGGCGGTCAACGACCCCACGGTGTTTCGTCGCGTGCGCTGCTATGAGCCGACGGTGGTGCAGCACCCGGTCGTCGCTCCACCGGCATTCCGCCCGCCGCCGCGTTCGGGATGCGCGCGATGAGCCCGCGTCAGCGTCGGCGCGTGGTTCTCGGCGGCATGGTCGCGCTGCTCGGCGCCTTGGTGCTCCTGCCTTCGCTCGCGCCCGCCACGGTCGAGGAGCAACGCGCCCGCCTCCCGCCTCCGGCCGACCGAGCGCAGTGCGCCAACCCCGTCGAGGGCGTGTGGAAGTCCCTGCGATGGTATCCGGGCAACGAGTCCTGGTATTCGTTTGTGCTGGAGATCCACCAGAACGGCGATCGACTGACGGGGCAGATCGACGCCTACTCCTGGGACACGCCACCCAACGTCAGCGAACCGGGCGCGTGCGTCCCTGGGCTCTCCCACTGGGTTGTCACGCAGACCGCCGAGGGCACCCTCGACGGGCTCCGTCTCAACATGCACGGGACGCGCTGGGCGGTCCGGCAGGTGTTCTGCGGGCCTCGCCCCTTCGGATACAACCTCGACAACTTCCGCGGCGTCATCGACACCGCGCTGCAGGAGTTTCAGTCGGTCAACAACGACGGGGGCGCGCAGATCGACGAGCCGACGGTGTTCCGACGCATCCGGTGCTTCGAGCCGCCGCTGCAGCCTCACCCCTTCGTCCGTCCGCCGTCGTTTCGGCCGCCGCGCCGCCGGTGGGGTTGCGACCGCTAGCCGCGCGCCCTTCGTCGGACCTATACCTCCGGCGGTGAGCGACCTCCCCGACGATCCCACCCCCTCCGCGACCCCTCGACCCGTTCCTCCAACGGGGTGGCGCATCGCTCTCGTGCTCACGGCGATCATCCTTGGCATCGCCCTCGTCTGCCTTTCCTGTGTGATCGGGTACATGTTTTACGTGGACGCCCGACAGCGCTGAGCCACTGAGTCCGCGTGTCCGTAGCTGCCCTCTTTCCCACGCTGATTGGATTGTTCCTTCTGGTCTGCGTGGGCCTCGTGCTCGGCCGTTCGGGACGACTGGGCATCCCCGCCGAGCAAGCGGCGGGCGTCCTCACCGCGCTGGTCATCGACGTCACGCTCCCGGCCCTCACGCTCGACGTACTTCTCCGCCGGCACCTCACTGCCAGCGTGGCCTGGTCGCTCTTACCGAGCACTGTATCCCTCTTCGCGTGCCTCGCCGCGGGCTACGGAATCTCTACCCTTGCCGGGTGGTCGCGCCCGGTGCGCGGCACCGTGATGATCTGCGCGGCCTTCAGCAACACTGGTTTTCTGGGCGTCCCGATCACCCGCGCACTATTTCCCGAGAGTACCGATGCTGCGCAGGCTGCGGTGCTCATCGACACCATCGACACCACCGCCCTTCTCTGGACCGTCGGCGTCGCCATCGCCCACGCTTTCGGCGATCACCGTGTCGGTGGACGCCCTCCTCTCCTCCACGCCGTGCTTTTCCGACCGGCCACCCTCGCGGTGCTTTTCGGTCTCACGCTCAACCTTCGCGGCGTCGCCGTTCCGTCCGCGGTACTGACGCTGCTTGAGTTGGTCGGCGCATCCACGCCGGTGCTGGTCTTTCTCGCGCTTGGGATGCGTCTGGATCTTTCGGCGCTCCGCGGCCAGCGTGCTCCGTTGCTCCTGGCTCTTGTCATCAAGTTGGCACTGGCTCCAGCCCTTGCGCTCGTCGTGGCTCACGCGTTCTCGCTGCACGGTGCGCCCATCGCGGTGTCGGTTCTCCAGTCGTCGATGCCCGCGGCCTTCATCGCGGCTGCCATCGCCACGCAGGAGCACTGCGATGACCGTCTCGCAGCCGCAATCGTGATGAGCAGCCTCGCGCTCGCGCTCCCGTCACTCTGGCTCTGGTCTCCGGCATTGCGCGCTCTCGCGGGCTGATCGCTCGGCGTGCACAGCGCGCGGGTTAACGTCACCGCCGAAGCTGCTGCGACAGTTCTTGGCGAACCGATCGATGTGCCCCGGTGGGTGCCCGCAGCAATGTTGGTAACGCCCGCGCGACGGAGACGCCCCGAAGGAGCGAAAGCGATTCAGTCCTCGCCGGCGCAGGTCGATGCCGCGACGGTCGGCGCTCCCGGCTCCGCTGCCACGATGGCCCTGGGCACGAAGCCTTCGGCGACGGTGGGGAGCCATGCTTCGAGGGCTTCGAGTGCCCGCTGCGCCCCGCGCTCCAATCGCACGTGCTTGGGCAACTTGCGCACCTTCGGATCGACGACCGGAGGGAGCAACGCCCAGGTCAGGTTGCTCGGTTGAAAGTCTTCCCGCGGGGTCTGGAGGTGCGTCAGAAGCCCGCCCAGGGCCGTGGTCGGCGGCGGCGGTGCGAGGGGCACTCCGCGGAGGCTCTGAGCCAGCAGGAGGGCGCAGAGAAAGCCTCCGCCGGCACTCTCGACGTAGCCTTCGACGCCAGTGATCTGCCCCGCGAGAAACACACCGGGGAGGGTCTTCAACTCCATCGCAGGAGTGAGCATCCGCGGTGCGTTCACGAATGTATTGCGGTGCACCGAGCCGAAGCGCACGAAGTCCGCGTTCTCCAGCCCCGGAATCATCCGGAACACTCGCGCTTGCGCCCCGTAGGTCATTCGCGTCTGGAATCCGACGAGGTTGTACGCCGTCGCCGCGAAGTCTTCCTGACGAAGTTGCACCACTCCGTAGGGCGTCTTGCCTGTGCGCGGATCAGTGAGGCCGACCGGCTTCATCGGGCCATACGCGAGGGTGTCCTTGCCTCGCGCTGCCATCACCTCGACGGGCAGGCAGCCTTCGAAATAACGCGCTTCTTCGAAGGCCCGCGGAGCGACCTTCTCTGACGCGACCAGCGCGTCGATGAAGGCGTAATACTCCTCCGCGTTCATCGGGCAGTTGATGTACGCGTCGTCGCCGCCCTTGTCGTAGCGCGACTGCCGGAAGGTCTTCGTCGGATCGATGGACTCCGCCGACACGATCGGCGCGATGGCGTCGTAGTAGGCGAGTTGATCCTCGCCGATGGCGCGGACGAGGTCCTTCGCGAGGGCGTCGCCGGTGAGGGGACCCGTCGCTAGAACTACCGGCCGCGCCGCAGGAATCTCCGTCACTTCCGCAGCGATTCGAGTGATCAACGGGTGCCCATCGATGGCCGCGGTGATGGTCGCACTGAAGCGCTCGCGATCGACCGCGAGAGCTCCACCCGCGGGCACCGACGTCAGGTCCGCTGCAGCCAGGATCAGCGATCCTGCCCGTCGCAGTTCTTCCTTGAGTAGCCCGACAGCGTTGGAGAGCGCCGCCCCGCGGAGCGAGTTCGAGCACACCAACTCACAGAGACTGTCACCCGTCTGCGCGGCGGTGCGTCGAAGCGGTTTCTGTTCGATGAGCGTCACTACGACGCCGCGACACGCCAACTGCCACGCAACCTCGCACCCGGCGAGGCCACCACCGACCACCGTAACCGCGCTCGGGTCCGTCATCGCTTAGGTCCTTGGTCGTTGAGTATTTTCGTCGGGTAGGAAGTCAGTTCGATGCCTATGCGGCACCTTTCTTCGCGCCCTTTTTCGCGCCGCCGTGGAACTTCGGCGCCGGAGCTTCCTCGCCGTCAGCGTCGCCGTCGCCGTCGCCGCCAGTCGCGAGCGGACGATCGTAGCCGCAGCCGTCGGTGACGCACTTGAGCACCGGTCGGGTCTTGCCCCCCGCCTGCACCAGGAAGGTCGCGTTGCACTGCGGGCACGACTCCTTGGCCGGGGGCTGGAAGAGCCGGAAGTCGCATTTCAGGTCCGTCGCATAGTTACTGCAGCCCCAGAAGGGGCGGCGGCCCTTGGCGGCGCCAACCTTGATGACCTCGCCGTCCGAGCACTTCGGGCACCGGATGCCGATCGGCATCGGCGCGGTGTAGTCGCAGAGCGGCTCCTTCTTGCGCCAGCCACTGCATGACAAGAACCTCTCATCGGTGCCCCGGCGCGTCTTCACGAGGAGGTCGCGGCCGCACTTCGGACACTTCCGATCGGCGTAGACCTCTGCCGGCGGTGCCGGGTTCTCATCGACGATGTTCTTGCACTTCGGGTACGCGGTGCAGGCGAAGAAATTGCTGTTCGGTCCCCAGCGTTTGACCATCGGCGAGCTGCACTTCTCGCAGATTCGGTCCGATGGTTCCGCGCGCGGCCAGCCCTCGCCGGGCTCCTTCGCGCTCATTTCCGCGACCACAATCTCCTTGAAAGGCTTGTAGATCGCGTCAACCAGCTTGACCCAGTCGGCCTCTCCGGACTCCACCGCGTCGAGATCCTTCTCGATTTTCGCGGTGAACTCGTAGTCCACCACCGTGGGGAAGCGCGCCTGCAGCCCGTGGGTCTTCGTCGTGCCCAACTTGGTGGGGACAAGCTGCTTATCGACCTTCTGAACGTAGTCGCGCGAGAGCACCTTGCTCACGATCTCGGCGTACGTACTCGGTCGGCCGATGCCGAGGTCTTCCAGAGCCTTGACCAGCGAGCCTTCGTTGTAGCGCGCGGACGGCTGAGTAAACTTCTGCTCCGTGAGCACGCCCGGCGGATCGACCACCGCGAGAGGTTCACCCTCGGTGAGCGCCGGGAGCGTCTTCTCCTCGTCGCCGCCCTCTGCCGCCGTCGCACCGTCGCGTACGGACTCTTCGCCTGCGACCTCTTCCGCCCGCTCACCGGCACCTTGTGCCTCGAGCCATCCCGCGAACTTCAGCACCTGACCCGATGCGCGCAGCAGGTGCTTCTTCGCGCCTTGTGCCTCGATGGTCACTGTCGTCTGGTCGTAGAGCGCCTCGGACATCTGACACGCCACGAAGCGCTCCCAGATGAGCCGATACACCTTGAACTCATCCGACTTCAGGAACTTCTTGATCGCATCTGGATGCATCTCCATCGAGGTCGGCCGGATGGCCTCGTGGGCGTCCTGCGCGTTGCCGCGGGTCTTGAAGAAGTTGGGCTTCTCCGGGACGAACTCTTTCCCGAAGCGTTGGTCGACGTAGGTCCGCGCTCCATCGACCGCCTCGGCGCTCATTCGGGTCGAGTCCGTACGCATATACGTAATGAGCCCGACGGCACCCTCGGCGCCGACGTCGATGCCCTCGTAGAGCCGCTGCGCGACCTGCATCGTTCGCGACGCCGAGAACCCGAGCCGACTCGATGCGTCCCGCTGGAGCGAAGAGGTGATGTACGGCGGCGGCGCGCGTCGTCGTCGTTCCTTGCGTTCGACGGTCGCTACCTTGAAGCGAGCGCCTCGCAGGTCAGCGGTGACCGCGGCGGCGTCGGCTTCATGACCGAGCACGTAATCGCCCGCCTTGGGCACGCGCTCGCGCGTCGGCGTGACGAGCTTGCGGCCATCGCTTTCGATGAGGCTCGCGCGAAAGGTCGGGCGGTTTTTGCCGAGCAGCTCGACCGAGACGGGCCAGAACTCCTGGGGCTTGAAGGCAATAATCTCGTCTTCGCGATCGACGATCAGCCGCAGCGCGGAGGACTGCACGCGTCCCGCGGAGAGGTAGTGGCCGTTGACCTGGCGACAAAGCCGCTTCCACAGCACCGGCGAGAGTTCGTAGCCGATCAGCCGATCCAGGATGCGCCGCGCTTGCTGGGCGTTGAAGCGGTTCTGGTTGACCTCGTGCGGGGTGGAAAGACCGAGCTGTACGCCCTTCTTCGTAATCTCGTGGAACTCCACGCGATGCATCGGCTTCTTCGCCGAACGCAACTCGTGCGCGATGTGCCACGCGATGGCCTCTCCTTCGCGGTCGGGGTCCGGCGCGAGGTAGATCACGTCGGCTTCCTTCGCGGCGCGACGCATGTCCGTCACGACCGACTTGTGGTCCTCGAGCACCTCGTAGTGCGGGGCGTATCCCTTATCGACATCGACCTGCAAGCCTGACTTCGGGAGGTCGCGGATGTGCCCCTTGCTTGCGAGAACCTCGTAGTCCTTCCCCAGGTACTTCTGGATCGTCTTGGCCTTCGCCGGTGACTCTACGATGATCAGTGCCTTCGACATCGCTGCTCCTTACGACGGTGGAGGGGGGAGAACCCATTACGCATTTGCGCGGGTAAACATCCCTCCGCCGCGATCTTCGATGAATCCTGCCAGTACGAGCGTCAAGAGAACCTGCTGCGCTCGAGAGGTCGACAGGGCCGACGCGCGAGCCACCTCTTCGATGTGCCGTGGCCCTACGGCGAGCGCTTCGTACACGACCGATCCGGCCTCGTCCAGCGTGAGAGGGTCCGGCCCTCGAGCGCGCGAGGGAGCGCGTACGGTGAGTGCCCGCGAGCGCGAGGCCCGCGCACTCACGGGTGCGTGCGTGGCGTCCCGAGCGAAGAGCGCGCCGTCGGTCTCTTGCAGGAAAGCCATCACGTCGTCGGCGTTGACGCACGAGCGCGCTCCCGCCCGCAACAGCCTGACATTTCCACGGAAGCGTCGGTCGAAGGGAGAAGCCGGCACCGCCATCAGTCGTCGGCCAGCCCGCCGCGCTGCGTCCGCTGCGATGAGTGCCCCGGACGGATCGGGCGCCTGCACCACGACCAGCACATCGGCGAGCGCCGCGACCAACTCGTTGCGTCGGGGGAAGGTCCACTGGGTCGGCGGAGTCTCCGGAGGAAACTGTGAGACGAGCGCCCCGCCGCTCTCGATGATCGCTCGATAGAGGTTGCCGTGGCGTCGGGGATAGCAATGCTGAAGCCCGCACGGGAGCACCACCGCCGTTCGACCACCCCCGTCGAGGGCGCCCTGGTGTGCCGCAGCGTCGATGCCCAGTGCCCCGCCGGAGAGCACCCGCACGCCGCGTTGCGCGAGGTCGCGTGCGAGGTTGTGGGCGAGGGCGCGCGCCGCGGGGTCGGGCATCCTGGTGCCGATGATGGCCACCACCGGGGCGGTGAGGGCCGACGGGTCGCCGTGGATCCAGAGCGGATCCCAGCGGGCATCGATTCGACCGGCGATGGGGATGGAGAGCGGGCCATAGGGGAGAATGTCTTCCATGAACGGTTTGTCGTTCTGGAAAACCATCTCGGTTGCGTGCAGCACTTTCTTGGCGAGGCGAGGCCCGACGCTCTACGCTCCAGCAGATCATGCGCCTCAAAGCACTCGTGCTCTCTCTCACGCTCGTCGGTTGGGGCTGCAGCGCCAACACCAGCGCGACGCTGGCGCGCATGGAAACCGAGATGCGACGGATGCGCAGTGAGCAGGAGAGGCAGACGTCGCAAATCGACCTGCTCGCGCATCGCTTGGTGCTGACCGAGGACGCCGCACGGGAGGCCCGACGCGCCTTGACTGCGACGGATGCTCACCGAGCGACAATTCGATTGGGCGTCGAGGCGACGCGAACGGAGCCGATTCGGGTCGATAGTTCGTCGGTGCGCGCCACACGCGGCGAAGAGCCTGACGTTGAAGGGCCCGACGAAGCTAACCTTCCGGCGGTTCGAATCTCCCGCAATGAGCGAATCCCGGAGCGAGAGCCGTTTGTGGTGCACGCCAATGAGCGCCTGCCGGTGGTGCCGGTCGCCCCCGTGCCTGCAGCGCAACCCCGTCCCGTGGTGCCCACTCCCACACTGCCTCCCGCAGAGATTACTCCTCCACGTAATAGTCACGCGGTGATTCAACTCGACGAACGCGCTGCGGGTGCTCTCGACCCGCGGGCCGCCACGGCTTACGACGATGCCCTCGCCCTCGCGCGAGGTGGCCACTGCGCAGACGCCGTCGAGGCCTTCGCGGGCTTCCTCGTCCGCTGGCCCGCTCATCCGCACAGCGACAACGCTATGTATTGGCGGGCCGAGTGTTTCTTGCGCTCCGGCAACGCCCCGCGCGGTGTGCGCGAATTGCAGGGGTTAGTCGAGCGCTTTCCGCTGGGCAACAAAGTCCCGGATGCGCTCTTTACCCTGCGCACTGCGCTACTGCGGACCGGTGATTCAGCGGCCGCCGGGCGAGCGGGGCAGCGACTTCTGATCGAGCATCCAGATTCCGAGGCCGCGCGTCGGCTTCGCGACGAGAGGTAGACGGCGATGAGGTTCTTCTGGCGATGGCCGTGGGTCGCGACCGCTCTGGCAGTGCCAGCGCTCGCGAACGCACAGGTGACGGTAAACGACGAGGCGACGCCTGCATCGGTGGTGGCGCGCCCGCGCTCGACCATCACCCTCTCGGCCGGGACACCCGGTGCGACGCAGCACAGTTCGGGAGGGCTCGTTCCGGAGTTTCACACGGTGAATACCGGCGACACTCTCTGGGATATCTCTGGGTACTACTTCGAAAACCCCTGGTACTGGCCGCGGGTGTGGGCGCGCAACCCGCAGATCACCAACCCGCACTGGATCTTCCCGGGCGATCAGGTGCGGCTTCTGCTGGCCAGTGAGGTGTCCGTCGCGACACCCGCGGCCTCGATGGTCCAGACGCCAACCGGGCTACGGGTCACCCGCGGGGCGCCCCGATACCCTCGCGGCACGGTCTTCCTACGCGAGTCCGCATGGGCGACGGCGGAGGAGATCACGACATCGGGCTCGATCACCGGTGCGCCCGAAGACAACATGCTGCTCTCCGAAGGAGACCAGGCGTACGTGGAGTTTCCGCGCCGCGCCCCCAACGTCGGCGAGAGCTACACCATCTACTCGTCGGCACAGGCGACCGCCGCGTCGGATCGAGATTCCGGTCGCGTCGTGCGGGTGCTCGGCACTCTCGTGGTCGATGCCTGGGACGGGCGTCGGCACATCGCCACCGTGCGCATCACCGAGTCCCTTGAACCCATCGAGCGTGGCGAGCGGGTCGCTGTCATCCAGCGGCAGTTTCTCCCGGTTCCGCCGGTGCCCAACGACCGTGACCTGACCGCGCACGTCGTGGCCATGCCGACCCCGCGGGTCATCGTGGGAAGCAACTTCGTGGTCATCATCGACCGCGGCTCGCAGGACGGCCTAAGGCTCGGCAACCGGCTCTTCCTCACGCAGCGCGGCGACCCGTGGCGTCAGTCCGTCGCTGGCTACAGCCGCGGCATTCGCATCCAGGAAATCGATCGCGACGGTGACGGTCGCATCGATCACGCCCCGGATGCAGAGTCTTTCCGCGACAACGAAGACCTCCCGGTCGAGGTCGCGGGCGAACTCATCGTCGTCGCCGTGCACCCACGTACGGCCGTCTGCCTCGTCACACTCAGCAGCCGTGAACTCGAGATCGGCGCTCCGGTCGTCATGCGCCGCGGCTACTGATTCTTTCCAGCCTTTACCTTCCTTCGTAATCTTCAACCCATCGGATCTAGCACACCGCGCACCGTGATCTTCACGGCGTCGCCCAACTCTTCTGGCGACAGAACGGTGCATCGCGCTCGGCCTCCACGCAGACTCTCCCAGAGTGCCCGTCGGACGGGCTGCGCCGCGAGCAACACCACCGTGTCCTCTCCTCGGCAGCCGCTCTCGACCATCGTTCGCAGATCGTCGGCGAGCGCCGGCCCGAGCGTCGGTCGGCGCGCGAGCTCGTCCCGCATCGCGCCCTCTACGGACGGACCAACCATCCACACCGAAATCGTTCCGTCTTGCGCGAAGCGCGAAGCGACTAGAGGACCTAGCGACACCCGCACCTTTGAGCGCCAGCGCTCCTGTGCGTCGTCGAATACCCCGGCGCGCAACACCGCTTCGAGCAGCGCGCGGAGATCGTCGGCTGGGACTTCCTCTTCGGACAGCCATCGGCGCAGCGCCGTCAGTTGCGCCGCGGAAATTAAAGTCGGTGAGGTCGCACGCACAAGCGCTGGGGCATCGATCGAGAGCAGGTCGAGTCGGCGCTCGGTGTCATCGACGTCCAACGGGTCGTTCGCCTCCGGCTGCCCCAGAGGTCGGGCCGACGAAGGATGAGGAAACAGCGAGAGCGCTGCGAGCCCTGCAGCCACCAATGCGAAGGGCCAGAGAGGAAACCCCGGCGACACGCCCACCAGGAGCAGCACGCCGGCGATCACTCGCAACGTCGTGGGCGCGACGAGGTGCGGGTCGTCCGGGCTACCGTGAGCGCGGCTGACGGACAGCGCCGCGGCTACCGCGAGGAGCATCGAGGGCACCTGTGCGAGCAGTCCCTGGCCGATCGCGAGGGTCGCGTATCGCTGCGCGGCGGCGGCGGCGGCGAGGCCGTCACGGGAGACACCGAGTAGGGTGCCGACAACGACGTTTACGAGGACGATCACCACGCCCGCGATGGCATCTCCCTTCACGAATCGCATCGCGCCGTCCATTGCACCCGCGCGCTGTGCCTGCCGCTCCAGCGCTGCCCGCTGACGTTTCGCCTGACGCGCGTCGATGCTGCCGCCCCGCGCGGAGGCGTCGATGGCAAGCTGCTGGCCCGGCATCGCGTCGAGGGCGAAGCGCGCCGCGACCTCCGCCACACGCTCGCCGCCCTGCACGACGACGATCCACTGCACAACCGTGAGGATCACAAAGACCGCTGTGCCGACCACCGCGTCGCCGCGCGTCGCAACGGACCCAAAGGCGGTGATCACGGCGCCCGGGCTTGCGCCGGCGAGGATGGCGCGCGAGGCGGCGAGTTCGAGCGCCAAACGCACGACGGCGCCGATAAGGAGCACCGCGGGGAGGGCCGCCACGATACGGGGTGGGCGTGCGGCCGCACTACTCAACAGCACGACCAGTGATGCCGCGAGGTTGGCGACGAGCAGACTATCGAGCAGCGCGGTCGGCATCGGCGCGATCAGCGCGCCGAGCAAAAGGGCGAGCGCCCCGCCGCGCAGCCACGGGTCGACGCGAGCGAGCGCCGACGATGTCATCTCAATGGACGCCTTCGCGGTGAAACCAATCGGCGAAATGCGCGAGGCCTTCGTCGATGAGCGTGGTCGGGGCGTAGCCGAGCTTGTTGCGAGCGTGGGTGATGTCCGCGAAGGTGATCGGGACATCCCCCGGCTGGTCGGGTTCGTGGTGTGTCTTCGGCGTGATGCCGAGCGCGTGGCCAAGCTTGCCAACGAGCGCGTCGAGACGGGTCGTGTGGGACTCGCCGAGGTTGTAGATCTCGTAGCCCTCGCAGTGATCGAGCGCTGCGACGGTGCCCTGAACGATGTCGGCGATGTACGTGTAATCGCGAGCGCTGCTGCCGTCGCCGTAGATAGGGATCGAGCGACCGCGGGACATCATCGTGGCGAACTTGTGAAACGCCATCTCCGGACGCTGTCGCGGGCCATACACGGTGAAGTAACGGAGGGCTGCAACGTGGGTACCGTAGAGGTGGTTCCAGGTGGCGCAGAGCACCTCACCAGCCTTCTTGGTCGCAGCATACGGCGAGATGGGCCGATCGACCGGGTCGGTCTCGCGAAATGGAACGGTCGTTCTCCCGCCGTACACCGACGACGAAGACGCGAAGACCAACTTCGAAATCGACGCGTGGCGGATCCGTTCGAGCACGTTGGTCAGCCCGCGGATGTTCGCGTCGATGTAGATCCCGGGCGCGTCGATGGACGGTCGCACCCCTGCCCAGGCCGCGAGGTGCACCACGGCGTCGAAGCGCTCACGGCCGAAGAGCGCGGCCAGTGCCTGCTCGTCGCAGAGGTCGCCTTCAACCATCGTGAAGCCCCGCTGCAAGCCCAGGGAAGCCGCGTTTCGGCGCTTGATCGCCGGATCATAGAACGCGTTGAAATTGTCGAAACCGATGACCTCATCGCCTCGGGCGAGCAGCGCCTCGGCGGTGTGGCTGCCGATGAACCCGGCCGCACCGGTGAGCAGAACCCTCACGAAAGCTCTCGATTGCAGCGGAGAAAGTCCGCGGCGAGGAGCTGGCCCCGATGTTTGAAGACGCGAGCGCCGCCGTGGGTGCCGACGAGCGCGGCTACGAAGATCAGGGAGGACATGCCCTCGAATGTACCTTCGGTGGTGCCCTGCGTTGAAGCCCCCCATGCGGTCGCGCGGAGGGATCTAGTGGGTCATTCCGTGAGCGCCCCACCGCACGAACTTCCGCTGCCCGCGGTGCATCCGAAACAGTGCGCGCCGGTTACGATCGAGCGGCCACGCAGGGCCTCCGGTGAGAGGCCCATGAGAGAGTGGTCGGCGATGCGGACCGGCAGGTCGAGCATCTGGTTAAAGTCACAGTCGAACAGCCTACCGTCCCACGAGACGCTGACCATTCCACGGCACATCAGGCCCGGGAGCGTCGCCGGGTTGAAGCGTTGCTCCAGTCGATCGAGGTAGTTCGTGAGTTGCCCGCTGCGATCGAGCCATGCGGCAAAGCGGGCGATGGGCATGTTGGCGAGCGTGACGAGTCGATCGAAGGTGACACCGTGTTCGCGCCCGAGTGCGTCGCGGAAGTCTCGCTCGAGGTCACGCTGGGATCCGGGCAGGAAGGCCCCAAGAGGGTTGTGCACGAGGGTGAGCGAGCGGTCCGCGCGGCCAGTACCGTAGCCGACGTCGTTGAGGCGGCGCAGCGCGCGAATGGACGCGGCGAAGACGCCGCCGCCGCGCTGCCGGTCGTTGCCGTCCTCGGTGTAGTGGGGCAACGAACAGAAGAGCGTGACGCCCTGCTCCGCGAAGAACTCCGGCAGGTCTTCCTGCCCAGGCTCGAACATCACCGTGAAGTTGTGGCGCACGATCGTCGTGATTCCCAGCCCCCGGCCGTGGCGCACGAGTTCGCGAAAGCGCGGGTGCAGTTCTGGGGCGCCGCCGGTGATGTCGAGCACCGGCATACGGTACTCAGTAAGAATGGCTTTTACTCGCTCGACGGAGACATCGGACATGGACTCGGTGCGGGCCGGGCCGGCGTCTACGTGGCAGTGGCGACAGGCCTGATTGCAGCGTTTTCCGAGGTTTATCTGAAGGGTTTGAAGCGCCTCGGCGCGGAGGTCTTCGCCCAGTATTTGTGCGGTCTGCGTGGCGAAGCGGTGTGCGCGGGGGTCATCCGGGACGAGGGGGAGTCGCATCGGTGCAAAGTGATGACACAACCGTCGGACGTTCAATCGTTTCGCTTGACACTATTGGGCGCGTCCATATTCTTTCTGGCCCTGATCGGCGGTAGGAAGGGGTTTGGTATCATGACGTTTCCTAAATCCGAGTTGCAGCGTTTCAAGACGCTTCTCCAGGAGAAGCGTTCGCAGATTCTGCAGAACGCCCAGAGCACACTCACCGAGGACATGGCACTCGACACCAACGACCTCCCAGACGAGATGGATCTGGCGTCGAGCGAGTACCTGCAGTCGTTCACGTTCCGCCTCCGCGGACGGGAGAAGATCTTCCTCGAGAAGATCGACCGTGCGCTGGTGAAGATCGAGGGCAACGACTTCGGTCTCTGCGAGGAGTGCGGCGAAGAGATCGCCATCAAGCGCCTAGAAGCCAGGCCCGAGACCAACCTCTGCATCCGCTGCAAGGAAGATCAGGAGCGTGCGGAGAAGGACTACAGCTGAAGGTTCGCCCTCGCGCTGGCGAGGGGTAGAGTCAACGGTGTGGTGATGAAGAAGCAACCGGTGCGGTTCTTCGTAGTCGCCAACGATACTGAACCCTGCCCCTACCTTCCTGACGCGACGATGCGGCTCCCGTTGCGGATGCCGACAGCTCGCCTGCCCCCCGATCTCTTCGACCAGCTCCTCGACCAGGGTGATCGTCGCTCGGGTCCACTTCTTTATCGACCGACCTGCCCGGCGTGCACCGCATGCGAGGCCATTCGGGTCCATGTTCCGACCTTCCAGCCCACGCGTTCACAGCGCCGCGCCGCTCGGCGCAACGTTGACCTGACGGTCCATCGGGCGCGCCCATCGGTGAGCGCCGACCACCTCCGGCTCTACAACCGCCACTCTCGCGAGCGCGGGCTTTCCCTCCGTGAGCAACTTGCCACCGAGACCGACTACCGTTTCTTCCTCGTCGAGACCTCGGTCGATAGTTGGGAACTCCGCTATCTCCAGGAAGGTCGGCTCCTCGCGGTGAGCATTCTCGACTTCGGTCAACGGGCGATCTCGAGCGTCTATCACTACTTCGATCCCGATGAGTCCTGGCGCTCGATGGGCGTCTTCTCCGTGCTCCGTGAGATCGAGCTCTGCCGGGAACTCGGCATGGAGTGGTATTACCTTGGCTTGTATGTCGAGGCCTGCGCGCACCTCAACTATAAAGCCGAGTACTACCCCCACCAACGCCGCATCGGCGGCATCTGGCACCACTTCGAAGCCCCAGGATCACCGGGGGTTCCCTATGTGGACTCCGGTCCGTCCATCCTGATCTGACCCACGCGACAGCGGTTCAGCGAGAGGGGTGCCACGGAATGGTGGCACCGCTTTAGTAGTGGTTTGCATGGGTGGTGCTACGCATGCTACGCACTGGCTCGTAACTGGTCAGACCAGTAAGGGAAGTGCAATGATCCACGACGTAGCCACCTCTCGGGCCGATACGCTCGCCGCCGCCGCGCTGCGAGGCGCGATCTTGCGGGGCGACCACGCGGTTGGATCGAAGCTGCCCGGGGAGCGAGAGTTGTCGGCCCAGCTTGGAGTGAGCCGCGCGACGCTGAGAGCGGCCATCACGCGGCTTCAGGGGGAGGGTTTGCTTCGGGCGGTCCATGGTTCTGGGACCCTCGTGCTGGACGTCCGGGAGACGGGCGGCATCGAGATGATGGGGTACATGGCCGCGGTGGGGACCTTGACGTCCGGCGACCCGGCGGCGCTCCTCGCTGATCTGTTGGAGCTGCGGCGGACGCTGGCGATCGAAGCCATCGGGCTCGCAGCGGAGCGTTGTACCGAGGACGAACTCCTGGCGCTGCGCTCACACGTGGATGTGCAGCGCGGACTGCGCGGAGAGCCCGATCGTTACGTCGCCTCGGACCTCGCATTGGCGAGGCGATTCGCGGGCGCTACGCACAACCTCGCGCTCGTCCTCGTGGCCAACACGCTCGTGCGGATGCTCGATCGCCAGCCGGGGCTCGAGCTCGCGTTTCTCGTGCAGGCCGACGCCACCCTGCGCTTCTACGACCGCCTGCTCGAACTCATCGAGCGCCGCGACGCCAACACCGCTCGGCGGTTCGCGCGGATTCTCATCGAGCGTCTCGACCGACACATGCTCGCGCAACTGCGCGCGCGGCTCGGCCACGCCACACCCACGCCGGAGATGCACCCATGACCATGACCGGAGTCGAGCGCCGATGGATCTCCGTTGTTCTTCCCTCTTTTCTGGACCCTTCCGCCGGAGGCCTTGGGCTTGAGCCCGGCGAGGTCGATTTCGTCGACGGGGCGCTGACCATCTACGCCGCGTCGAGTCCACCCGCGCGTCTCGGCATGCGCGTCGCCCTGCTCACCGTGATGCTTTCGCCGCTCTTCATCGTCGGACGCCTCACATCGTTTGCGCGGCTCGACCCGACCGAGCGCTCCGCCGTGCTGGCTCGCATCTGCGGTCACCGACTGTTTGTGCTGCGGGGCATCGGCGTGTGGCTCAAGCTGGCCGCGTCGATGGCGATGTTTCGCGTCGGCAGCGTGCGTGCTCGAACCAACCACGACTCCCCTACCGGCGCGCCACCGACGCGACTGCGCGTGGCGCTCCCGCTGCTGCTGATTCCGTCTGCGGAGGCACTGTGATGCGCGTCATCGACGACGTAGCCGACTTCGTCATCGTCGGCACCGGCGCGGGCGGCGCAACGGCGGCCCGGGTTCTGGCCGGGGCGGGCCACGACGTGTTGATGGTCGAAGAAGGCCCCTTGCTGCGCACCGCCGAGAGGCCCGGTGAAGTGCTCGATGCCATGGCGATGGCCTTCCGGGACTTCGCGACGGCAACCACCCGAGGCGCATACCCGCTGCCGCTCCTCCAGGGGCGCTGCGTAGGCGGGGCCACTGCGATCAACTCGGGCATCATCTGGCGTCTGCCCGAAGACGTCCGCGCCGAGTGGATCGCGCGACATGGTCTCGCCCACCTCGTGGAGCGTCGCGCCCTCGACGACGCCTTCGAAAATATCGAGCGTGAACTCGAAGTCGCTGAAACCAGCAGCAAGCTCTTCGGCGGAAACGCCGAGCGCATGGCGGAGGCGTGTCGCGCTCTGGGGCTCCCTGGGCAGCCGATGACGCGCAACGCGGCCCGATGTCAGGGCACCGCACGATGCCTCCAGGGATGCCCCGGCGAGGCTAGGCAGAGCATGGATGTCTCGTATGTTCCGCGGGCTCAGCGCGACGGCGCGCGGCTGCTCACGTTGGCGCGCATCGACCGCGTCCTGATGGAGTGGGGCCGCGCCGTGGGGGTCCAAGGGGTGCTGGTCGATCCGGTCACGCGCCGACCCGTGGCGCAGCTTCGCGTGATGGCGCGAGAGGCCGTCATCGTCAGCGCGAGCGCGGTGCAGACCCCGGTCATCCTGCGGCGGAGCGGCCTGCGCGGCATGGTCGGAGAGCGGTTTCAGGCGCACCCGGGCTGCGCGGTCGTCGGGCGCTTCGACGAGGCTGTCACCATGAGCCGCGGCGCTACGCAGGGCTACGAAGTGCCGCTGCGTGACAAGCGCCTGAAGCTCGAAACGCTCTCACTTCCACCAGAGCTCTTGGCTCCCAGACTCCCCGGGGCCGGAGCGATGTGGCAGCGCCGACTCACCGAGATGGACCACTATGCCCAGTGGAGCTTCATCTGCCGGATGGAGGCCCACGGGAGGGTGCGCCCAGCGCTTTTTGGCGGCGGCAGCGGCGCGGCGGTGCATTACACGCCGACGGCGCGAGACATGGATCGGGTTCGAGAGGGCCTCGCGATTCTGTGTCGGATGATGTTCGCGGCCGGGGCGCGGGAGGTCTTCCCTGGGATCGCTGGGCTTCCTGCGGTGTTCAAGAGCGCCGCGGAGGTCGAAACGATCGAGCGGGCCACGCTTCGTCCGCACCAACTCAACATGGTCGCTTCGCACCTTTTCGGGACGGCGTGCGCGGGCCGCGATTCGAGCACAAGCGTGGTGGACGAAAACCTCGCCGTGCACGGCGTTCATGGGCTCCACGTGATGGATGCGAGCGTGTTTCCTACGAACCTCGGGGTGAACCCCCAGCACTCGATCATGGCGCTCGCGTGGGTCGCTGCGGAGCGGCTCGCCAACCGATCGCGGAGTCGAGCCGTGGCGGCCTGAACTATGGATTGACGAAGGCGGCGCGGCCTTCGAAGGACACCGCCGCGGAAAACGAACGGCAGTTGCCGTCGGCGTCCGGATCCATGTCGGTGATGGAGAGGATCAGCCGCCGCACCACGCCCATCAGGTCCGATCCGATGGTCAAAGTCTGGGCGGTTGCGATCATTTGCGCCGCAGGGATTCCCCCGCCGATGAGCCCCTCGAAGGTGTCGTCGGCCCGCCACCGGATGCGCACCCGCGCGTCCTGCAGGTCACGCGGCTGACCGGCTCATCGCGGATCGTATCGAACGTCTGCCCCGGGTCGATGCGCGAATCACTACCGACGACCGGACGCGCCTGCACCCGGCGAAACACGAGGCTGAGGCATGGGTCGTTGAGCCGGTTGTCGAGGCCCTCGATGGTCACCGCGACCATGAGTTAACCGTTGTTGATCGCGCCCTGGATGGCTGCATCGAGAGCGCCCGCAGTCACGGTGTCCAACGCCGGTACGAGTAGCGAAAACTGGTTATCGACGCCGACTGTTCCGTCTGGGGCGGTGAGGTCGCGGCGCCGACCGGAGCGCGTCGTCGGCTCCGCTTACGCGTCCGTCGAGGTTGAAGCCCGGAGACACGCCAGGAGAACTCTGTTGCAGCAGTACCAGCGTGTTGAGAACCATCGACTGCTCTGTCGCGCCCGATGGGCACTGCTCTGGCGCTGGCCCCGCGAATGGGTCCATCTCTCCGCCGTCTGAGCAGCCGATCGAGGCTGCAATCAGCCCGAAGAACACCGTCTAGCGGAGTGTATGCCTGCCCGTGATCTTCAGGGCGAGAGAGCCGAGAGGCCGTCCATGGTGCGACCCGCACCGACTCCGAAATCCGTCGCTCGCACGCCCATCGCGCGCAGAATCGAGAGCATCACCTTGCTGGAATTCTCTCCGCGGGCGGCGATGTGTCTTCCGGTCGCGAGCGCCCCGCCTGCGCTGCCCGCGAGGATCATCGGATAGTCGTCGATGGAGTGTGACTTCCCATACGAGCAGTCCGTGGTGCAGAGGACGATGGAGTGCTGAAGGAGGTTGCCGTCGCCCTCCGGCACGCCACGGAGCGCACTGAGGAAGTATGCGAGGTCACTCATGATCAGGCGGACGATGGCATCCACCATCGGCTGCTCGCCGGGCTCATCGTGGGTAAGCTGATGGTGTCCCGCAGGAGCTCCTGGGAAGAGCGTGTTGTTGACTGACTGCGAGTACATGTTGAAAAACACGCGGGTCTGATCGCAAGCGAGGGCCATGGCCATGAGGTCGGCCATCGCATGGGAGATCGCGGACATCTGAGGTCGTCCGTCGATGTCTGCGTATGCCTCCGGCGGCATGTCGGGCCGCCGACACGCGGCGAGGCTCGGTGGGTTCTCTTCGAGGCGGGCGATCTGTCGCTCGAGGCCGCGAATCCCTTCGAGGTGTTGGTCGAGACGGATGCGGTCCGCGCTGCCGAGGCGGTTGCGCAGGTCGCCCGCCTGGCCGCCGACGGCGTCGAGAACGCTGCGGCGCAGCCGAACCCGCGGGTCTGCTGTGGTCATCTCGCCAGGCATGCGAAACCCGTCCCCGAAGAGCCGGTTGAAAAACGCCCGAGGCGACGTCTCCGGTGGGTTGATCTGGTTGGGACCGCTAAACGAGTAGCTGTTGTCCGAGCGCTGAACGCCGATTTCCAGCGAGCGGAAACGGGTCTCGCCGCCGATCTCCTGTGCGAGCACTTGATCGATGCTGGGTCGGGTGACGGTTCCGCCGCTGAGCGCGTCGCCGGTGAGGAGACCCGCTGGGCCAGAGAGGTGCGGCGACGAGTTGGTCGTGAGCACGCGCGACGCCGAGATGATCGTCATGTCGGGCTTCAGCGCGGCCAGCGGCATGAGTTGCGGGCTCAAAGCATAGCCGGTGCCCTCGGTGGTCGGATCCCACCGCGCGGGCAGCACGCCGTTGCCCCAGAAGAAGACTCCGAAGCGCTTTGGAAAGCTTGTCCCTCCGCCCGCGTAGGCGGTGCCGTTGGCGTTGATGAAGCACTCAAGCGGAGGCAGCCCGATGGAAATCGCTGCGCCGCCAAGTAGACCCTTGAGGAGCGTTCGTCGGTTGATGCTGTGCTTCACGGCTGCCTCCCGGCGGTGCTGTCGGCGCGGCGAAATGCCGGGCTCACGGCGATGGATGACATCAATCGGCGCAATCGGTAGCCGCCGTATGCGAAGTCCTGCGCGAGTCGGCCCACCTCTGCCTCCTCGCCGTCGCTCTCGTGCCGACCGTACGCAAATCGGTACAGCCGGGTCGAGATGCAGCGCGGAAATGCAGGCGAGTCGTGGAGCGTCTGAGTGAGCCCGCGCGAGTCGCCGTACGCAACGCCGTCGAGGTTGCCGCTCGCGTCGATGGCGGCGCCGTGGTCGTTGGTGCGGTACGCCCCGATGCCGTCGAAATTTTCGAGTGCCAGTCCGATGGGATCGAGCAGCGCGTGACACGAGCGGCACGTCGGATCGACCTGGTGGCGCAGCAGTCGCTCGCGCATGGTCCTAAGCCCGGTGGTGGGCTCCGGGAGGGCGGTGTTGACGTTCACTGGCGGCATCGGAACCTCGTTGCAGAGAAGTGACTCCCGGATGAACTTTCCTCGCAGCGTCGGGGAGGTCGAGACCGGGTGCGCAGCGAGGGCAAGCATGCTCACGTGGCCGAGAAGACCGCGGCGGGGCGAGTCTTCCGGCAGCGTCGTGAGGCCGAACCCGTCGGGCCGCATCTGGGATGGCGCGCGAACGTTGTAGATCGAAGCGAGCCGACGATTTACGAAGATTTCGCGCGTCGTGATGATGTCGCGGAAGTCGGCGTCGCGGGTCACCGCGAGGTGCTCCGCTAGCGAGAGGGTCTCCTCGCGCGCTGCGGCCGGAACATCGCTACTGAACGACGTGTAGACCATCGGGTCTTTGGTGACGGCGTCGAGTCGCTGGAGCCCCAGCCATTCGGTGACGAACGCGCGGAGGCCGCGGTTCAGTTTCGGCGAGGCGACCATGCGCGTGACTTCAGCGCTGACGCCCTCGTCAGTGCTCAAGCGCCCGTCTGCGGCGGCGGCGAGCAGGTCGTCATCGGCGGGGCCGTTCCAGAGGAAGAACGCGAGGCGCGCGGCGAGCGAGTAGGGGCTGAAGCGAGCGACGTCCGCGCCGGTCGCGGGCTCCGCGATCTCGACGCGAAACAAAAACAACGGCGACTGAAGCATCGCTGAGAGCGCGTACTCAAGGCCCCGATGGAAGTCGTTGAGCGTCATCGCTGCATTACCTGCCAGGGTAACCAAAGCGGTGGACTCGGCGTCCGTCAGGGGGCGACGCCACAGTCGCCGGCCCGTGGCGCGAACAAACGTCTCCGCACAGGTCGCGTCCACGATTGCCATCGGGGTGCACGACACCGCGCGAGCGCGCCGTGCCCCGGTGCGAAGAAGCTGCTCGGCCAGATCGTACGCGAGGGCTTCATACTGCTCGACGCCACGTGGGGAGATGCTCGTGCCGGCCGCGCCGACCGAGATCGATCCGCCGAGCGAGACGTCGGGCTCCATCGGTCGCGAGACGAGGAGGTCGTCGCCCAGGAGGTCGTGGATGGCGTTGACGTACTGCGCCTGCGTAAGTCGGCGCAGCACCGGTTCGGGTGGGTTGAAAGTTACGGTGGATGGAGGTGGTGTCACGCCGGCATCGGGCGTGACCGTCGGCGGGGTGGCGTCGCTGCAAGCAACCGCGAGAATCGGTGCGAGCGCCAACGACCAGCGAGAGGCAGACGTTGCGTGCAAAGGGAAATCTCCGGTCTGTGGAATGGTCTGAATCAATACACGGGATTGCGAACTTCGGGAGTCAGACTCAAGGCGTGGCGGCGTGATGGTGGTAGGTCACGCGATCATCGACAGCGCGGGTGCCGTCGAGGATCGTCTGCACGGTCGAGCCTGTGTCTCCGAGTAGATATCGCCGCGCGAAGGCGAGTGCGTACGTCCCGACGATGGGCGATTGGAGGCTGTCGTCGATCATGGAGCAGCGGCCGAGGGCGAAGAATTGGTGGCACGCGCCACGGACTTCGATCCAGGTGACGTCGATTCCCGCGGTGGTTGCAAACTGCACGTCGGCGCCGACCGGGTCATCGCTGCCACTCATCGCGAAGACCGGAACGTGTACCGATCGATGCCCTCCGGGCCCGAACCAGTCGCGGGAGATGGCGCCTGCGAGGGGCATCACGGCGACGAAGCGCGGGTCGCCGACACCCCGCTGAAACTCGGCGATATCGTCTGCGCCACAACTGGTTGCAGGGGTGCAGTTTGGTCGGAGGGCGTCGATGTCAAAGGTCGCGCCGGCGCTCGCCCAGACGGTATGCGTGCCAAACGAATGCCCCGAGAGGACGGCGGCGCGGGTGTCGAGATGCCCAGCGAGCGGGTCGCTCGCGTCGAGGCGCGAGACCGCGTCGAGCGCTGCGCTCACGTCGAGAGAGCGCCAGTAGTAGAGATGCGCAGGGCGGGGTTCTGGCGACTCAAGCAGGGTGTTGCCCGTGTGGTCTGGCGCAACGCTGATCCAGCCGTGGGAGGCGAAGTAGCGCATCAGGAAATTGCTGGTTGGGCCAAAGCCACGGTGGCCGTGGGAGTACACGTGCACGGGGTAGCCGCGCGGGTAGGCGGGCGGCGCGGGCGGCGCGTCGATGTACGACTGCCGATCAGGAAAGATCAGCGCGTAGGTCGGATGGGGGCCCTCCGCGACGAGTGTCGGATACCAGATGTGCAGCGGGATGGTGCGGGGTACAGAGCTTCCGCGCGGGGTGTAGGTGTGGCGAAACGTGCGGTAGCCGACTCGGTAAGGCCCGAGGTGATCGACGGGCCAACTGGCGGGGTCGAGCGGCGCGCTACCGAGATCGATGGGCGGTAGTACGTCGCGCGGCGGATCGACAGGGCGATCGTTGGGGGACGTACGATCGTCGGCGAGTGCGCCGAGGTCGTTGCCGATGGCCGCGTCCACGGAGGCGGCATCGGTGTTCGAGGGCGACGGGTCATCACAGCCCTGGAGCGCAAGGGAGACGAGCATCGCGGAGGCCAGAAGGGTCTTCACCCGACGAATGTATCCGCGATGTCGTCTCAGCGTGACTGTCGGCGTTCGAGCGCCTGCCCGATTGCATCCAGGTCGGGCGTAACCCCGAGGGTGCGCAGTGCGTCGAGGCGAGCGCGGGCGCGGTCGAGCACCCCATCCGCGAGGTCGGCCCGGAGCAGGAGCATGGCCAGGTCTCGACGCTCGGGGTGAGCACTGGCTGCCGGGGCGATCATGCGGCGGACCCGCTCGCGTGCGCCGATGGAGAGCAGCAGGTTGCCGCGAAGTACGAGCGCATCGATGGGGTCGGCCGGGGGAGTTCGGGTCGCGTTCGCCGCTCGCGCGATGGCCTCACACAGGTGCTCCGCTGTGGCATCGGTCGGGTTGGCGCGCAGCGCGGGAGCGCAGGCCGCGAGGGCGTCGGTCCAGTGCTCTTGAGAGGCGGTGACGAGGAGGAGATTGCGCCACGCGAGTGCGTCGCGGGACTGCTCGCGCAGGATGATTCGAAGCACGGACTCAGACTCGGCGTAGCGGAGCGTTCGTGCGAGCGCGATGGCATAGGGGATGCGCCAGGCGTGGCGAATGCGCCCGTCGCGGTCGGCGACGCCGAGTGGGAGTCGGAGCCGCACTGCGCGGGTCGCGAGCACCGCGGGGCCATCATGGCCGGGCGCAAATGCTTCGAAGAATGATCGAACGGCGGTGAGTGTTTCCTGGTCGGCCTCCGGGGTGAGGTCACTCACGCGGCTCGCGACGTCGAGAGCGCGATCGGCCTGCGCGTCTCGGGCGTGTGCTCTGCCCGCGGCTTCGAAGGCGCGGAGCGAGAGTTGGAGTGCGTCGAACGGCCGGTGCTCGCGGGTACGGGCGATGGCCAGCGCCTTGAGAGCGAAGTGGTTTTCGGGGTTGTGCTCCACCTCCGAGGCCCACAGGTCGGCAGTCGATGCGAACGCGGCGGTGTGGCGCACGACGAGGGACGCACCGAGAAGGAGCGCAGCGCTGCAAGCGAGCGTGGCGGTGCGCACCTGTGGGCGCGAAACGCGAGCGAGTGCTCGAGCGAGAAGCGCCGTCAGACCGAGGAGGGGCAGGTAGAGAAAGCGCGGCGAGACGAGCGATTGGAGGCGCAGCGGCGCAATGTTGATCGCGGGGAGCAGGGCGACGGCGAAGAGTCCGAGGTCGCACGCCCACGGACGCAGCGAGGTGCGGCGTGCGGCGGCGACGAAGAACCCCAACGCGCCGAGGGTGGCCAATGCGCCGAGGGCGACAGACCAGGCGTCGTAGTGGACGGCTCCCGCGGCGTCGAAGCGGACAAACGCAGGCATGACCGTCGGCGGCCACGGAGCCACGACGAGACGGAGGAGATGACCGACGGACGAAAACACGCGCACTGTGGCGATGAGGACGGTCTCGCTCGATCGTTGGAATACAAAGCCCAGTAAAAATGAGCGTGCGGCGATGACGACGGCGACGGCGGCGACGGGGGCCGCGAGGTGGCTCCAGGGGCGTCGTCCCCGCTCGATCGCGAGCAGCGCCGGGAGCACCAGCACGGACTCTTTGCAGAGGGCCGCAGCGAGGGTGGCGATGGTGACCAGCGCGACGCCGCGCAAACCGGCGACACGTCGCCAGGAGACGAGCGCGAAGAGGGCGAACAGTGTGGCCCAGAGGTCGGTGCCGCCGGAGATCCAGGCGACGGATTCGACGCGGGAAGGGTGGAGCGCGAAGAGCGCTGCGCCGAGCGCGGCTGCGGCGATGGCTGCCGGTGCGGCGCGATCGGTTTCGCCCTGGCGCATCCGTAGCCACTGCGCGACCAGCGCGGTGCAGGCGAGATGGAGCGCGACGTTGACCGCGTGGTAGCCAGGAGCGCCCAGTCCAAATAGCTGAAACTCCAGAGAAAAAGCCGCGGCGATGAGCGGGCGGTAGTAGGCACCGCCGGAGACGTCGGCGCTGGCCATGGAGACGTCCCAGAAGCTGCGCCCGAAGACATGCGGGAGGTTGGCGAGGTCGCGAACGCGCTCATTGGCGACGATGAGCAGTTGGTCGTCCCAGACGAATCCACCCGACAGCGACGGCGCGAAAGTCAGCGCGGTGGCGACCAGCACTGCTGCGACTGCGGTGATCCAAAGGCGCGAGGATTCGGCAGCGCTCGGCACGATGGTGACTCTATCAGCGGCTCGTCGGGCTCGACACGCCGCGGTGATGTGCCATTCCTTCTTCGCAGCGAATGGTGCCCTGGCAAGCAGTGATGGTGATGGCGTGGATGCTCATGGGGTGCGCGGGAGACCCGAGCGTCGCGGCGTGCCCGGACGGTGAGCGACGGGTGTGCCGGGCGGCGAACGAGTGCCGTTGCGGCGCGGGGTGTTCGTCGGGCACCCGATGTCCGGTGATGGACGCCGGCCTTCAGGTCTGTGCCGTCGCGCTCGGAGGAACAGAGGGCGCTTGCGTTGAAGCGTCCTGGCTCGTCGGACCGGGCGGGACGTTGCAGTGCGGCCGCGAGGCGTGCGCGCTGGACAACGCGTGCGTCGATTGGGGTGCCGACGGCGTACGGTGCGCCGCGCCTTGCTCTACGAACCTCGAATGCGCGTCGGGGTGCTGCATTGAAATCGTGGACCGTGTCGCGGGCGGGACCCGCTCGGTTTGCGCGCCGACGGAGCGGTACACCTGTCTGGTCGGCGGCTCGGCGGGTCGAACTTGCAGCCCGGAATGCTCCGCCGCCGAAGGCTGCGTCTGGATCGGCGCCGCGCCGCAGTGCCGCCCCACCTGCGCTGGCGACGAAGAGTGCGGAGGCACCTGCTGTGCGCTGACTACGGGAGGGGCGAGGGTCTGTACGCTCGACCGATCGAAGTGTGGGTCCACCCTGCGGACGGCGTGCACCAATCTCGAGGGATGCGTCGAGGTGGTCTCCGGCGCTCGAGGCACCCACTGCGGGGACGTTGATAGCGTGGAGGTTCGTGTTCGGAATAACTGTGCGACCCCAGCGGATATCGAGCTTTGCTACCAGCGTCGCGACGGCACATGTGCATGCGGGATGCACCGAAACGTCGCACCCCGGAGCGAAGCGGCGCCCGCGTTCTGGGCCTGCGATGTCATCGGGGTCTATCGGCTGTCGGCCCGGGCGGCGGGAGACCCGGCGGGCTGCCACCCGCACACCTGCCGGTGAACGGCTGATCCTCAAGCTCGGCGAAGTTGTCACCGTCCCGCCATGAGACCCACTTATGCTGCGGCCGCCGACTCCGGTAGCGCGGCTACGGATCGTGGTCGCGGCGCTCGGGGAAAGTATCGAGGCAGACGCCCGGATGAACCTACTTTTCGACCATGGACTCAGCAGCGGAAGCGCCATGTTGCTCTTCGTCTGCCTCGCGATCGCTCTGGGATTCGAGTTCGTCAACGGGTTTCACGACACGGCCAACGCGGTCGCGACGGTGATCTACACGAACGCGCTCAAGCCGACGACGGCGGTGGTGCTCTCGGCGTTCTTCAACTTCAGCGGCGTGCTCATCGGCGGCATCTCCGTTGCGATGGGCATCATCAAACTGCTCCCTCTCGACCTCGTGGTCGCGGGCGGATCGGGCACGGGCATCGCGACAGTTCTGGCTCTGCTGCTGTCCGCCATCATCTGGAATCTCGGCACCTGGTACGTCGGCATCCCGGCCTCGAGTTCGCACACTCTCATCGGTTCGATCATCGGCGTGGGCCTCGCCAATTCGATGCGCCCGGGGCACGCATTTGGCCACGGGATCAACCTCGCCAAGGTCGCCGAGACGATGCTCTCGCTGGTCATCTCGCCGCTCTTCGGGTTCCTCGCTGCGGGCCTGCTGATGCTGCTCGCCAAGCGCATGTTTGGGCACACCCACGCGATGGACGAGGCTCCCGCCAGGGATGTTCCGCCGCCGCCGTTCATTCGCGGATTGCTCATCGCGACGTGTTCGGGGGTGAGCCTCGCGCACGGCTCGAATGACGGACAGAAGGGCGTCGGCCTCGTGATGCTGATCCTCATCGCGATCGTGCCGGCGGGCTTCGCGCTCGATGCGGGCGCCACGCAGGCGGACATCCAGCGCACCCTGCGCGCCGTGGACGCGATCGAGCAGACGATTCAGCGGCACGCCGATCGGGCTGGGTCCGCCGACGCCGCGGTAGTTCAAACGCAGTTCGCAAGCGTGCGCGCACACCTCGCCGGACGTCACAGCGTCGTCGAGATCCCGCGTTCCGAGCGCTTCGCGGTTCGCCAGGAGATCCTGGTTGCGGACAAGTCGTTGGAGTCACTGGTGAAGTCTGGCGGACTCGGTCTGTCGAGTTCGGAGTCGAGCACGCTGAAGAGCGACCGCACGTCGCTTCGGCGCATGACGGATTACGCGCCTTCGTGGGTTCTCATCGCCATCGCCCTCTCGCTCGGTCTCGGCACCATGGTGGGATGGCGGCGCATCGTCGTGACCGTGGGAGAGAAAATCGGCAAGGCGCACCTGACCTACGCGCAGGGCGCATGTGCCGAGATCATTGCTGCCAGCACCATCAGCGTCGCGAGTGCCACCGGACTACCCGTGAGTACGACGCACGTTCTCTCGTCAGGCATCGCAGGGACGATGGTGGCCAACGGTAGTGGCATCCAGCGGAGTACGGTGCGCAACATTGGTATCGCGTGGCTGCTCACGGTCCCGGTGACGATGTTGCTCGCGGGCACGTTGTTCACCTTGATGCGCCTCGCCTTCCACTGACCGCGCCGCCGGGGCCGTGCGAAGCTCTCGCGCAGTGCTCCGACCGTGGACCTCTCTTGTCATCGGCTTCGCCGTCATTGCCCTCGTTGTGGGGCTCATCGCCTGGCGCGCTTCCGCCCCTGCGTCCGTCGCACCGGGAACCCTTCCGTCTGCGGGTTCGTCCGTCTCGTCTGCGCGCGTTGCGCTGACTGAAATCGCGACCGAGTCTGTGCGCTGGATGCCCGACGAACTCCACGGGGTCTACCTTGGGATGACCGTCGCGGCGCTGCGCGCAACCCGGCCGGGGATGCACGAGGGTCGGGGCAGCCGGGCGGATGCGCCGCTCTGGGAAGAGACGCTCGCGAGCGGGGCGAGGGTGGTCGCGCAGGTGGCGCCGCGCGCGCCGGTGCTGGTGAAGTTGCAGGTGCTATCGCGCCTTGAGCAGGTCGCCGCGCTGCGGGGGCACTTCGAGGCGCTGCGCGCGCGCTACGGCAACCCGACGGGCTTCTGGGACTGCCCCGAGAGCGCAGACTCTTCCCCGGTGCGGCGCATCACCTGGCAGGGTGAGCGGGTCACGCTGATGGAGGCGATCCTGGTGTACGGCGGCGGCGCGTCGGTGACGCTGGTGGTATCAGCCAACGAAGACGTTGCCCGGGCCCTTGGCGCGAGCGCTTGTGTACCAGTGACGGCGGACACTTTGGCGCGTTGGCCGATCGCTCGCGTGCTGCGGGGCGAACGCGTCGAGATGATGGACATCCGGTGACGTGCGAGGGATTACCTGATCTGGTAATCGCCGCCGTGGTGGAAGCGCTCTCGCCACGCCGCCCGCCAGGGTGGGTCGTCGCCGAAGACATCGCCCGCGAGAATTGACGAGAATGCCCGCCGGTCGCCGCGCGCGCCACCGCCGAGAAGTACCTCGCTCAACTCGTCGGCGTAGAGCGATCGGGTAGTGCCGAGAAAAAGGTCGCTCGCGTCGTCCAGGGCACGGGCAAATGGGGCAAATCGCGCAGCGGAGACGTCCCCGTGGTCGAGGGCGTCGCGGATCGCGGACGCGGCCCGGGCGGCACCCACGATGGCCAGCGTGGTGCCGGCGCAGAGCAGCGGGTCGGTGAAGCCGCCGGCATCGCCGACGGTGATCCAGCCTTCGCCGACGCGGCGGTTGGCCCGCCAGGAGAGGCCCGCGTTGGCGAGTACGGGCGTGAGTCGCGTGGCGTTCGCGAGCGCCTCGCGCGCGAAGGATGCGTCCTCGATCGTTCGATCGAAGAACGACTCAAGGGCCTCGGCTGGCTGACGCGCGCGCATCCAACTATTGGCGCAAAGGGCCCCGACGGAGCTGACCTCGCCGAGGAAGGGGATGTTCCAGATCCAGCCATGGGGAAAGAGGATCAGGCTCAGATCTCCCTCGGTCTCGCCCCGGGTGCGGGCGACGTCTCGGAAGTGGGCGGAGAGCGCTGTCCGCTCCATTCCGGCGACGGGATGTCGGTCGCCGCGCCGCCCAGCGAGCAGCGCGTCCTGGCCGGTGGCGTCGACGATGAGTCGCGCGCGCACTTCGATGCGTTGACCCTCTTCACGCAGGGCGATCACGCCTCGCGCGCAGCCGTCCTCGAAAATGACGTCGTCCGCCGAGTGGCCTTCGAGCACCTCGGCGCCGTGCGTGCGTGCACATCGGAGGAGGAGATCGTCGAAGTCCGCCCGCGGTACCTGCCACGCGAGCGCCGCGCCCGGCTCATACGCTTCGTCGTAGCGGAAGCGTTGCTGTCGGCCGGTGCGCGCGCATTGGACGGCGACGCCGTGTTTACGAAGGTAGCGTCCGTCGATCGTGTCTCGCAGCCCGAGGTCGTCGAGCACCGCCGTTGCTGCCGGGGCCAGTGACTCGCCCAGGTGAAACCGCGGAAACCGCGCCCGCTCAAGCAGCGTGACGTCAACCCCGTCGCGCGCGAGAAGCGCCGCGGTGACGGCACCGGCCGGCCCGCCACCCAGCACCAGGACATCGCATCGTTTAGGGTCCATCGGGAGTTCGTGGGAAACGATACCGCAGCCCGCCCCGAACCCTTACGGACATCGCTCCACCGCAAGTCCGTCACGCGTGGCGACCGCGAGGCGACCGTCGCGGAGACGACCGACCTGCGGACGTTCGAGCGAGCCCGCACCTCCATCCGACCCGGGCCGCCGCAGTGTCGTTCGAAACGTCTGCCCTCGATCGACGCTGAGCTCGACCGAGTCGTCGGTGATTGCGACGAAACGCGCCAGATCGACCGCCACCACCGCGCGCGTCAAAGCTGTCTGATCGCGCTGGGATTCGATCCGCACGAAGGGCTCCGCGAGCGAGCGCGCCGTGACTAGAACCCGGCGCGCGTTGCCGCTGTCGTGGGCTGCGACCACGCCCGCTGCGGAGCGTGCGAGCGTCGTGAATGACTCCCCTTGCGCGGCGAGCAATTCGCCGGCCACGGTCTGCTGCTGGTCTACCAGAATCAGGCGACCTTCATTTACCAGAGAGAGTAAAGACTGGTGCTCATCGAGTACCGCCGCGGTGATGCTCCGGTCGAGCGCGGTGACCGCGTACCAGCCGGTCGCAGCGTTGGCTTCGCGTGTGACCAGCAGTCCCGGGCCGATGGATCGCAAGGCGTTCGCGATGGCGCTCCACCCGCCGTGCATTCGCGGAGACCAGGGTGCTGCCGCAAGGTCGGTGCATACCGGCGTGACGACGAATGGCCCTTCGCGGGTCGAGCGCACGTAGAAGCGACCATTGACGACCGCCACCGCTGCGCCGCCGCGCATGAACTCAAGTGCGTAGGTCCCGGCCGAGGGGCAGGGGAGTTCGTCAGCGAGTGGAGTTGGGAGGGCGTCGCCTTCGCGCGCGAGGGTCGAGCCGCGCAGCTTCCACACCCAGCCCTCGTCATCGATCGCGCGAACATCGACTCTTTCCCGAGTTTCAAAGCACCATCGGGTAGGCGGTGATGTTGGCTCTGCACGGGCCGTGAGGTCGGGCGCAATACGCCGCGCGACACCGCGTGCGGCGCCGGAGTGGCGCCGACACGAGGCCGCGATCAGGAGGGTGAATGAGATGAGGGTAGATGCGCGCGTCACGGACAGCGCGCGAGGGGTCAGCGTACGAGGTTGAGCTTGCGGAGCTTGTCCGCAAGTGAGACGCCCACCGTGGTGGAATTCGCCTGCTGCTGATAGGCGCGGTACGCCTGCCGCTCCTCGTCGTGGATCGCCGCCCGGATCGACAACTTCAACCGACCGCGCTCGATCTCGACGATCTTCACCTTGACCTCCATGCCGATCGGGAGCGCCTTCTTAAGGTCGCCGCCGCGAGGCACGTTGCTGTCCTGGGGCATGATCAGCCCACGGCCGACCTTGCCAACAGTGTTGTCGAGTTGTGCGAAGACTCCGAACGACTCGTGTTCGACGATCTTCGCCGTGGTGATCGTACCAGCCCGCGGCTGGACCGACTGCTTCAGCTGCTCCTCAGTAACGCCCTCCGGTAGGAGCGCGAGGCCGATGCGTCGCGCCTGCCGGTCAATCTTGGTCACGCGAACGGTGACCGCCTGTGCGTCCTTCAGCACCTCGTTCGGGTGCTCGATTCGGCGGTCGCCGATCTCGCTCACATGCAGCAGTCCGTCGAGCCCCTTTTCGAGCTCCACGAAGGCACCAAACGGCTGCATCCGCACGACCTTGCCGTGGTGAACACTGCCGATAGGAAAGCGCTTGTGCACGTCGCTCCACGGATCGACCTCGATCGCGCGCCGCGACAGTTCAACCCTCGGAGTGCCCTCGGGACGCCGTGAAAACCGTGCCTTCTTCCGGTCACGATCACGATCCCGCGACCCGTCCGTGCCCTCAGTAGCCCCGTCCGCGGCGGCCTCCGTCGAAGCGTCGCTGCCCTCCGCCGTCGTAGCCTCTGCCGGCGTCTCCGCCTCGTCGGCCTTTGGTGCGGTGCTCGGCGCGGGGATGTCGATGCGAAGCACCTGAGCTTCAATCTCATCGCCGACCCGGGCCACGTCGTGTGGACGCGCGCCCCGGTCGTGCGAGATCTCCTGCAGCTGGATTCGGCCCTCAATCCCGCCGAGATCGACGTAGATACCGTGATCGCGCACGGAAACTACGACGCCCTTGACCCGATCACCGACCTTGAGGTTTGCCGCGGCCTGCTCTGCGCGCTCCCGAACCTCGCCCTCGCGCAGCGCGCGCCGGGAAACGACGAGTTCGCGCCCGCCCTCAAGAATCGAAGTCACGCGGAACAGTTCACGAGACAGAACCATCGCCTGCATCTCGACCAACGACGGCAACCGGACGTCAACCTGCGAACTCGGGCAGAAAGCGCGCACTCCGCTGATGTCAACCTCGAGGCCGCCTTTGTTCAGGCCCGTGACGAGTCCCTCGACGGGCTCGTTAGCGTTGTACGCTTGGGCGGCCATTTCGCGGCCACGCTCGGCCCGAGCGAGATCGCGCGTGACCACCAGGAACCCGCCCCGGGCACCATCCTGAAGAACGATCACTTCGACGGCGTCGCCCGCCTTGGGCTCGGCGTTGTCCGCCAGGAGCTCTCGGAGGTCTAAAACGCCCTTCTCCTTGCCCCAGAGGTCGCAGAGCACGCCGCCGGTACCGAGCGTGAGCACCCGCGCCCGAACCTTGTCTCCGATCTTGAAGGCCCGATGTGCCGGGCCGTTGTTGTGGCTGCTGCTCTGGTTCTGCGGTGCGTTGTTGCCAACGCCCTCCGCGGACTGTCCCGCGCCGCGACCTTTCTTGCGACGACGCTTCCTCTTAGTGGGGTCGTTCAGCGCGTTGCCCGGATCGGGCTCTGCACCGGCTGCTTCGCCGACTTCATCGGCTTCGCTGCCTTCACTGGCACCCGCTTCTACCGGACCGTCTTCCGTCGGCTGCTCGTCATCGTCGATGTCTGCAGGTCGTGAGGGAGGCGGTCCGATACGGTTGCCGATGTTGTCGTCCACCTCTTCGGGCGGCATCGTGCTGGTGGGATCGGTGTTCGGATCGGCCTCACCCTGCGCGGTGCTCGTGCCGTTGTGGCTCATGAATGGTCTCCGTGCGTTCGCCGTCGCGCGCTTCAATTTGGCGACGGCAGTTCTGAGGCGCCCGTTGGATGCCACAGGTTTCAGGGAAATGCGAGCGCTGTTCGTTGCCACCAAGAAAGGTTGTTGACACCCCCAATCGATGGTGTAGAAGAGCGCTCCCTTAATCGATCCGACTTAGCTCAGTTGGTAGAGCAGGCGGCTGTTAACCGCCGGGTCGCTGGTTCGAGTCCAGCAGTCGGAGCCATTTGTCCCTCGTCGCCAACAAGAGGCGAAGGTCGGTAAACAGAAGCCCCCATGGAGAAATCCGTGGGGGCTTCCTCTTTTCTGCGCTTGTTTACGCGACCCTCGCGCACACGCCGGGCGCGCGCACGGACGGCGCTTCGCGGAACAGAGAGAGCGCCCTCGCGAGCGCCGTCGCCGCCGCGGACAGCTTCTGGCCTCTCTCTGCGTCCGCCGGGGAGAGACAAGCCTAGAGCAATGAACAGGTGGCGCGAAACGCTTACCGAGAGCGAGTTGCGTAGGCTCTTAGGTCACCTGCGTCGCGAGAGGCTTGATCGTGTGGTGCTCATCGTTAGATATGAGCATCAGGCTATGAGTTTCGTTCGACGAAAGTGCGGTCAGCTGCTGCTGGTCCACAACGAGCACGATGCCGGCTCCGCTTGCGTGCGGCAGCGGTTGCTTCATCGCTTCGCCTCGCCATCGGAGATCGAGGTCGTCCTCACGCCGGCGGGGTGGGAGCGATGGACGCGCACCATTGCCAGGAGAGAGAACGAGCTCGAGTTCGATTGGCCCGAGATGCGCGAACGCCTGGTCGAGGAGATCGCGGCGTGGAGCGCCGCTCCCAGCGGGGCGAAGCATCGGCGGGACCAGAAGATCGAGCGCCTGGCATCGGAGCTCGTCGTCGAACTTGCACCACTTTCTGTCGCGAAGACTTCTGACGTTGCCGTCATCGATCGCGCGCGTCTCTAGTTCCTGGCGCTCCGCGACTCAATCGCCCGACTGCTTCCCGCCTCGCACAAGCCAGAGACTCAGCCAACCGCCAGGGAGACCCCCGTGATCCAACTGCCAGCCGTCACAGACCACGCAGCCGACGAGTCCTTCGAGGAAGGGATGGAGCGCTGGTGGGCTGGTGATCGACGCTGCGCCGCTAGGTTGTTCCGACGCGTGCTCGAGTTCGACCCTCGACACGCCGACGCCCACAACCACCTCGGCATCTTCAGCTTGGAAGCGAGGAAGCTAAAGGCCGCCGAGCAGCACTTTCATGCGGCCATCGACGGTGGCCAGCGTCACCTCGAACGCGACGGCACCGAGGTCCATTGGGGGTTCCTCGAGAACCGCCCGTACCTTTGTGGTCTTGCGAACCTGGGCCTCGTACTCGTGGAGTAGACGAAGTGGGCTGAGGCGCTTGCCATTCAAAAGCATCTGCTGAAGGCACCTACTTAGCTCAATGAGCCGGGCGGTCGGACCGGCGTCTGTGAGCCCGTTGGGGGGTCGCGCACGAAGGCATTTTTTCTTCGGCGGGACAAGAGCTCTACTAGCCGCGTGACCGACGCCGAGCTCATAGACAAGCTGTAGGAGACTCTGCGCCAACGCGATGCGCGGATTACAGAGCTGGAGCGGACGGTTGGCTAGCTGAGAAAGGTGATCGAGGCTTGGAAGCGTGGCCATCGCGTCCGCCCCGGCGGCAAGATCTCGCAGAAGCCCCGCGACAAGCGCCAGATGTAGACGGCCAGCCACTTCCGCATGAATTTGACCCTGACGGGCGAGCGCCGCTCTTTCACGGGGAAATGCGCATGTCGCCCGGGGGCTCTGCCCCCAGGACCCCCGAGCGAAGAGGCAGGGCTCCCGCCTCGGGGTTCCCGTGTTTGTGGGTGTCGTTCGACAACGTCTCGGCCCCGGCCCTCCCGCTGG
>CANJUR010000021.1 GCA_947477565.1 Deltaproteobacteria bacterium | reverse complement strand
CGCGGCCATCGCCAGCGGCCACCGCCGCGCCTTCTCCGGATCACGCCGCCGTTGAATCTCCACCACCATCCAGCGCGCCCCGTCGCGCAGCACCAGGTCTGGCGTCACCTCCAGAGGGAAGGCCTCACGCAGCGCGGAGTCCTGCACCGCGAGCGTGGCCGAGCACGGCGCGTGGCCGGTGAGTTTGAGCAGCGCGCACAGCCACGACGGATCATCGCGCAACCAGAGAAGCACCGACTCGTGCGCGGTCGAAGAGGACATCGCGCAGAACCACAGCAGTAGGCGTGCCGCGCGAATTCATCGAGAAAAGAAGCGCCGATGGGATGGCGGCGGGGTGGCGGCGGGGTGGCGGCGGCACTGCGACGTCGGGGTGCGGGCACTGCGACGTCGGGGTGTGCGACGACCAGCGCGACGGAGCTTCGCTCAGCCGTGCTGGATGACGGTTCCGACGTCTTCGCCGCGTAGCACGCGCTCGATGTTGCCGTGCTCGGCCAGCTTGAACACCCGAATCGGGAGCTTGTTGTCCCGGCAAAGCGTGACCGCCGTCGTGTCCATCACGCCGATCTTCTGCGTGATGAATTCATCGAAGGTCATTCGCGGGAAGAAAGTCGCCGCGGGGTTCTTCTTCGGATCGCTGTCGTAGACGCCGTCAACCTTGGTGGCCTTGCAGAGCGCGTCGGCGTGGATCTCCATCGCCCGCAGCGCCGCCGCAGTGTCCGTGGAAAAGTACGGGTTGCCCGTGCCTGCCGCGAAGATCACCACGCGGCCCTTCTCCAGGTGCCGGATCGCCCGGCGGCGGATGTACGGCTCGGCCACCTTGGGCATCTCGATCGCCGTCTGTACCCGCGTCGGGACACCCCGCTTCTCCAGCGCATCTTGCAGCGCGAGGGCGTTCATCACCGTCGCCAGCATGCCCATGGAGTCGGCGGTGGAGCGATCCATCCCCGAGGCGCTGCCGCGCAGTCCACGGAAGATGTTGCCGCCGCCGACCACCAGCGCGAGCTGCACACCGAGGGAGCGCCGGACGTGCGCGATCTCGTCGGCCAGCAGCCCGATGGCCTCCGGATCGAGCCCGAAGCCCCCCTCCTGCGAGCACAGCGCTTCTCCCGACATCTTCAGGAGGATTCGCCGGTACTTCACCCCCGGCGCAGGAGGGGGCGGCGCGATCGTACGGAGGTCTGTAGGGGTCATCGGGCGGAGACGACTACTCCACCCCGGGTAGGGTCACAAGCGCCGATCGGCTCGGCGATCAGCCGACGCGAACGATCTCCACCCGATGGAGATACACCCGCGCCACGAGCTTCAGGTCGGTGTCGAATACCCCCATCAACCCTCGCGCAACGTGCAGCAGCGACGGGTGCTCGCACTCCAGCACGCCCGCCGTGGCGCTCGCCGTCTCCGCCCCGATGGGCATCGTGTTGCGCACTGCTCTTGCGCGCACGATGGGCGTCACCTCCCGGTGATGGATGTCCGGGAGCGTCCCCCTGGACTTTCAGGGTTCAGGCGCGAGACGCGACCAGCCCCAGCCGCGCCGCTCGCACCCCGCATGAATAGTCCCAACGAAGTGCGGCGGTACTACCTACCCCGCGGGAGACCGTCCTCCAGCCGGTGTCCGCGGCGTTCTCAATTCCCCTGTGCTACGCGGCTTCGTCCGTGCGCGTGACGCCATCAAACCCGAGAATGAAGTCCGCGCCGAAGGCCATCGAGGGCGTTCGAAACCCGGGCTGCGATGCCCCATCGAGCACCCGCTCGGCGATCGCCACCGAGGCCCACGCCGTGAGCGTATAGCCCTCCGGCACGCGCAACCGCGAGACCGCACGCTGGTCGCCCCGCCGGGCCTCCGCCCACAGCACGCTGTACGACCTCGCACGCGCCTCGGGGCTCGGCCCACCCGCACCGATGCGCGACTGCAGCGCGCGCTGCACCCACGGCGCTCCGAGCACCGGAGCGGCGAAGCGAAGCGCCTTCGCGCCCCAGACCGCGGCCCGCGGCATGGCCATGTAGACCTCGATGCTCGGAATCGACGTCGAGTACCAGGCCGTCGCGACGTCGCCCCAGGGGATGCCCAGGGCCGCGCGAGAACCGCGCCCAAAGTCGATGTCTCGCGACAGGCGACCGCTCGGGACCTCCACGATCTTCCCGTCGCGCCGCACCAGGTTGGGGAGGTGCAGCCCCTCGACCATCGTCGCCGCGGTGCCGTGCGACGGGCCACCGCCGACGCTGTGAAACGCCAGCGCGAGGTGCGTCGCGTCCGGCATCCGCTGCGCCACGTGCTTCGCAAGGCAGTCCGACGGCACCACGTCGAAGCCCGTGCCCGGCATGAGCATCACGCCCGCGTCCTGCGCCTCGCGATCGCGCGCCGCACAGGCCTCGAAGACCGCGATTTCACCAGTGATGTCGAGGTAATGGACCCGCGCCCGCAGGCACGCATCGACCATCGGCCGCGACGTGCGCGAGAACGGCCCCGCCGCGTGGATCACCACGTCCACGTCCGCGAGCCCGCGATCGAGCGCACCGGGGTCGTCGAGTCCGAAGACCCGCATCGGCATCCCGAGCCGCTCGGCGATCGGTCGCAGCTTCGCCTCCGAACGCCCCGCCAGGATGGGCCTCCACCCACGCTCCGCCGCGCGCTCGGCGATCAGTTGCCCGGTGTATCCAGACGCTCCGTACACGAGGCAGCGCGCAAACCTTGAATCGGTCTCGGTCTTCATTGAGGGTGTGCTTGTAGCGCTGGAAGCGCGGTTTCCGCCCGACTTCCCCGCAGCGATGTGATCTTCCTGCGCCGTTGACGAATCAGGCTCGACCTTTTTCGCGGGCCACCGACTCCAGACGTCTGTAGCTGCAAGTCCAGACGTCTGGAGCTGCAGGTCCAGACGTCTGGAGTTCACCCGCCGCGGGCTGACCTGCCAGTGTTCCGATCGCGATGAGTTGCGCTGCGGTGGGGGCCGGCGCGGGTGATCCTCGGGCGCTTCGCCGTCACCCTTCGCCCCGGGCGAGCGCTGGGCCTACGAGCCACCGGCAGAGCACACGGGCGCCCTCGTCGGACCGTTGCCCGTCGCGCAGGGAGAGATCGCGGTGCTTGCCGAAGGCCACGGCGCGCTGATCTTCGGGGCGAAGACGCGAACCGTGCGTGCAGGGGAAGTTCTGAGCGAAGCGCCCCCAAAGGGGCGACGAGGCCTACGGCGCGCGGCGGAAGGTGAACCGCGGAGTGATCGTGATGCCCGCCGTACTCTGCCCGTTGGAGCCCATGACAAGCGTATCGCCCGTCACGGTGTAGTTCAGCGAGCGAGGAACCATCGCGGCCGGGTCCGTCGGACACGTGGTGGTGAGCGCGAGCGGCGAGGTCGCGTCGGTAAACGTCGCGGCGAAAGAGAGCGGCACCGGGCGAGCGAAACGAATGCCGCCGGAGAGCGTGAGCGTGAGCGTCGAGTTGAGGTCCATGACCACGGTGCCGGCGCCGGTCCAGGCCTGGCCGCGGGACTCGATGCTGCTCATCGTGAGGTCCACTGCGCCCGCCGCGCTCATGGCCGTGGAGAGGTAGTAGCGCACGCCCTCGAGCACCCATCGCCCCGCGGGAATGACCCCTCCCGTGGACTCCGGCGCGACGCCCACCACGATGCTCCCCATGACGAGCGGGAGGTCGCTGCTCGACCCCGGCGGCGCGCACGCGCCCGGCGTGTAGGTCGTCACTGGCCGCGGGGTGATCGCCTCGTCACAGAGGCGCGCCGTCGGCGGCGGCGTGACGTACGCGAAGTTGAAGCACATCTCGTCGTCGGTGTGCGGGCCCGAGCGCGTCACAGTGTCGCGAGTGTTGTTGTAATCGCAGTGCGTCACGATGCGATCGCCCGCCGCGAAGGTCACCGGCAGGTCGTAGAAGAGCTGCGTGTCGAAGCGCCAGCCCTCGAGGGAGATCACCGGGTCGATCGCTCCGCCCGCGCGCAGCACGCGCTGCGACAAGGCCGCGCCGATGCCATGCATGTGCGGCATCCCCGCGAGCATGCGCGAGCCCGGCGCGAGGGTGCAGGCGCTCTCGACGCTGCCCGTGCGCCGCGCCGGGATGGAGAACGCCGTCGGCCCGAGGGCTATCATGCCGTACTCGGTACCCGTGGGGGCGTCGTGGAAGATGCGCACGCCAGAGCTGTCACTGAGGCCGTCGAGGCCCGAGCCGTTGTTGTAGTGAACCTGCAGCACGAAGCGGTCGCCCGGCACCATGCGGAGGCCGCCGTCGGGAAACTGCAGCGAGTCCTGCCCCGGCGCCCAGGCGTAGAGAAACTGCGTCCCGTCGGGCATGCTCTCGCACTCGAAGGGCTCGCGCGGCGCGGTGTGCGCGGGGTCGCGCAGCAGCACGACGTGATGCACCATCTGGGTGTTGTCGAGCGCGATCTCGAAGCGCCGCGCGAAGCGGGCCGCGGTGACCGGAACATCGAACGAGTAGCACTGGTAGCGCTCGGTGAGCGCGCGCGTGATGGCGAAGCGGTCGGCGCGCAGCTCAAAAGAGGGCATCCCCGCGGGCGCGGCGGTGGGCGACCGGAAGACCGGCGCGCTCGAGCGAACCCCGACGCCCGCCGGGGGAGTGGTAACGCCGCAACTCGCCCACTGCACGATGGAACGGGCCACTTCGTCCGTCGGCGCGGGCGTGCCGGCGGGGGGCATCGTGCCGGCCACCATGCGGGTCACCATCTGGTCCACGCGGCGAGCACCCCCGACGCCGGCCACGATGGCGTCGTAATCGAGCAGCGAAAACGGCGATCCAAACTGCGGGGTCTCCCCGTGGCAGGCGCCGCACTGGCGCTCAACCTGTGGGCGCACCGTCGATGTCCACTGCGCTCGGTCGGGCACGCAGGCAGCGCGCGAAGCATCCCTGACTGCGCCTGCATCGGCGACCACCACCGCCGCGTCGCCACAGCCCGCGAGCAGCGCTCCAAATGGAATCCACCATTGCCACTTCGTCATTTCGATGGTCTTCCTTCGTCGCCGCGACCCGCGGGAGGGAAAAGTAGTGGTACGCTCGCTGTCACTTTTCCAGAGGTACTTAGTTTCTCATGGTGACGAAGCGCAGGGAGCCGGAAGACGAAGGAGAGCTCGACGGGCGCGTGCTGCGGGGTGATCGCAGCCGACGGGCGATCGTCGAGGCGCTCTACGAGATCGTGCGTGATGGCGAGCTGGAGCCGTCGGCGGAGGCCGTGGCGGAGCGCGCGGGGGTCGGGGTTCGCACGGTGTTTCGGCAGTTTGACGACATGGAGGCGCTCTACCAGGCGATGGGCGATCGGGTGCGCGCCGACGTGCTGCGCCTGGCCCAGCTGAGCCCGCCGACCGGCGAACTCGCGACGGACCTGCGCACGGTGGTGGCGCGGCGCGCGCGGGTGTTCGAGTACATCATCCCGTTTCGGCGATCTGGGCGCATCGTGCGGCATCGGTCGTCGTCGCTTCGCACGCAGGAGAGCGCCCTCAACGAGGTGCTGCGAGTGATGATCGAGGCGGTGGTTGCGCCGCACCTCGCGCCCGAGCACGCCGACACGCTCGAGGCGCTCGACCTGGTGCTCTCCTTCGAGGCCTGGGACCGCCTGCGCGGCGCCCAGGGGCTCTCGCGCGCCCGCGCCGAGCGGGTACTCGCCGCCGCCGCCGCCGCGCTCGTTCACTCCGCAGCGTCAGGGACATCGACGCCGACGACACGCCGCGCCCCCATCGCGGGAGCTCTCCCAGGCGTGCCGTGACACCCATCGCGCCGCTACGCTTTCGTGATCTTCGGGCCCACTGGCGACCGACCTTCCGCCTGGCCTGGCCGGTGGCTCTCGGGCAGCTCGGGGTGATGCTGATGTCCCTCGTCGATACCGCGATGGTGGGCGCGCTCGGTCGCAACGCCGTCGGCGCGGTCGGCCTCGGATCGTCGTTGTTCTCGTTGGTGTTTCTCACCGGCATTGGTCTTCTGATGGGGCTCGACCACGAGGTGTCCGTCGCGCACGGAGCGCAGCGCGAGGAGGACGTCGCCCGCTACGCCGTGCAGGGCCTCTGGATGGCCACGGTGATCTCCATCCCGCTGACGGCTTCGCTGCTCTTCGCGAGCGGGCAGATGCACCGTCTTGGGGCTGCTCCGGAGCTTGTTCCGCTGGCGGGGCGGTACCTGAAGACGGTGGCCTGGGGCCTTCCGCCGGCGCTGCTCTTCATCGCCCTTCGGCAGACCCTCCAGGCTGTCGGTGCGACGGTGCCGGGCACCGTGGTGCTGCTCGTCGCCAACGGCATCAACGCGCTCGGCTGCTATGCGTTGATCCAGGGGCGGCTCGGCGCTCCGGCGCTGGGCATCGTCGGATCCGCGTGGGCGACCAACCTCTCCCGCCTCTTCATGTTGTTGACGCTGTTGATCTGGACGGTGGTTGCGCACCCGCGCTGGTGGCGCTCGTTTGCGCCGCACGGGCCGAGCCTGCGGGGCCTCGCGCGCCTGGGCATCCCGGCGGGGCTGCATCTGTTGTTCGAGGGCGGGGTGTTCTCGCTGGCGACGGTGCTGGCCGCGCGCCTGGGTGCGGTGCCCGCGGCGGCTCACCAGGTGGTGCTGCAGATCGCGAGCTTTGCGTTCATGGTGCCGATGGGCATCTCGGCGGCCGGGACGGTGCGCGTGGGGCAGGCTCTCGGGCGCGGCGATCCGGAGGGTGCGCGGCGGGCTGGGTGGAGCGCGGTGGGCCTCGGCGTGGGCTTCGTGGCCACATCGGCGGTGGCGATGATGCTTGCGTGGCGGCTGATTCTCGGGGTCTTCCAGCTAGACCCGGAGGTGACCGCGCTGGCGCGGCAACTTCTGCTGGTGGCGGCGTTTTTCCAGTTGTTCGATGGGGCCCAGGTGACGCTGGCGGGCGTGCTGCGCGGACTGGGCGACACGGTGAGCACGCTGGTGGCCAACATGGTGGGCCACTGGGTGGTGGGATTACCCGTCGGGTGCGCGCTGGCGTTCGGGCTCGGCTGGGGCGCCGTAGGATTGTGGGTGGGTCTGGCCACCGGGCTCGCGGCGACCGCGGCGGGGCTCTTGTGGCGCTGGCAGGAGCGATCGCGGCGGGTGGTGCGGCGCGCGCTGGTTCACGAGGGCACGGGTCCCTGAGCAGGGATGCGGGCTCGTCAGGGAGCGCCCGCGGCGATCCAGTCGCGGACGAGGGCGATGAGTTCTGGGGGCAGCGGCGGGGCCGCTTGCGGCATGCGAGAGCCGCACGGCGGCGCATCTTCGGAGATCTTCCGGTAGAGCAGACTTCGCGCGGGGTCGCCGGGGACGACGCGAACGAGGCCCTGATCGCGGCACGCGACCCCCATCGCGGCGACGTCGCGCAGGGTGGCGCGGGGAAAGTCCTCGTCGAGACGCATCCGCCCGGTGGGCTCGGCGCTCGCGTGGCAGCTCGGAATCGCGCAGTGCGGGCGAAGCACCCGCTCCTCGATGTCCGCGAGAGTGATCACCGCCGCGGCGTCCGCGGGCCGCGGGGCGTCGAGGCGGGCGGGCCTGTCCAGCGGGGAGTCCGCGGAAACATCCATTGCGACATCCATCGCCGCATCGATTCCAGCGTCCGTGGACAACGGATCGGGAGTGCTCGAGCAGCCAACGGCGAGGGAGAGAACGAGAATACGGAGGTGGCAATTCATCGGGTTGGCCGCGGGGTGGAAGCGTCGGTATCGACGCCGAGGGTGGCGAGTGCGCGGCGGGCCTCGGCGACCCCAAGGCGGCCGAAGTGGGAGTTGAGTTGCAGCGCCTCGGTGAGCAGCGTGCGGGCCTCGGCGCGGTCTGCGCGCGCGAGGGCGATCATTCCGCCGTGGAAGAGAAACCGTGCCTCTGGCGTATTGAGCCGCCGCGCGCGGACGGACATGGCCTGCGCCTCCTCGAGGTTGCCTGCGCGGAGCAGTGCCCAGGCGAGCGCGTCCTGCGTGTAGACGTCCTCGTCACGGTTGCTGAGCTCACGGCGCACGAGCGCCAACGCAGCTGCGGGCTCCGTGTTTCGATCGGCGTAGAAGAGCGCGAGGGTGCGCGGATCAGAGCGGCGTCCGGCGCGCTCGAGTTGTGCCGTGATTTCGCGAGCTTCGGCGGTTCGCCCAGCCGCTTCGAAGGCATCGGCGAGGGCGGCGAGGTGCTCGGTAATCGAGCTGCCGCGTACGGCGGCCTGGTAGTGGACAATGGCGCCGTCGAGATCGCCGCGGGCCTCTGCGATGCGCCCGAGCCCGAGGTGTGCGGGCGGGTGATCGGGAAAGAGGCGCATTGCCTGGTTGAACTGCTGGGCAGCCTGATCGAGGTCGTCTACGGCGAAGTAGAGTTGACCCAGTTGGGCAGTGGTCCAGGCGACCTCTTCGGGGCTACGGGGTGAACCGGCGCCGATGGCGCGCTGACCGACCTCGATGGCACCTTCGATGTCGCCGAGGAGCCAGCGCATCCACGACGCGCGGGCGTACGAAGCGAGGTTGGGGCGCATGTCGTTCATGCGCTGATAGGCCTGCTCGGCGGCCGCGTAGTGACCCACTTCCATCTCCGCATCGCCGAGGATTCCGTACGTCGCGGAGTTGTTCGGGTGCCGCGCGATGATCCGCTGGGCGGCCTCACGGGCCTCGCGGAATCGATGGTCTTGCATGAAGAGATGGGCCTGGAGTTGAAGCGCCGTGGCGTCGTCGCGATCGATGCGCAAGGCACGATCGACGGCATCGCGGGCAAGCTCGTACCAGCTGGGATCAGAGCGCTCGCGGGCCTTTCGGATGAAGGCCTGGGCGAGTTCGAGGAGGGGACGGGTGCGCCGGGGATTGCCGCGCACGGCGCGCTGCGCGGTGCGGATGAGCGCGTCCACGGGCTGGTCACCCGCGACCGGGGCCATGGCGCCGGTGGCGTCGTCGAGCGCGGGGCCGGCGTCGGGCGCGGCCGCGGGGCGCGCGGCGCGCGGTGGCGCGGGATCGCGGCAGGCGGGCAGCAGCGCTGCGACGAGAAGGGCGAGCAGGGCGGGGCGATGGGTCATGGGGGGTGGAGGGTACATTCGGAGAATGACCGGCGGCTGATTCCAGCACGCTGATCGCGAAGGGACGAAATGGGATGTCTGAAGGAAAGGGAGGCGGGGGAGGGCGTCCGCGAGGGAGCGCCCCCCTCCGATCGGGTCAGAGCGTGGCGGGGCGGAGGGGCTCGGTGCGCTGGGCGCGCGGGCTCTCGCTGCCGGGGCGCGGAATCGCCACGTACGGGAAGGTGTTGGTGAAGCCGACGTCATTGCCATCGACGCCGTCGCCGAAGGGGATGGCGTTGATGCTGCCCAGGCTGTTGAGCACGTAGCGAAGCTCGATGTCGACAACGTCGTCGAAGAGGCGACGCCCGTTGGGGAAGCCGTTGAGGTCGCCGCCGGCGGCGCCGAGGGCGCTTACGCCCATACCGAGGCCCGTCGGGCGACCGCCGGTGGCCGGCAGCGACGACGGGGTCGTGCGCACGTTGAGGCGCAGCAGGTCGGCCGGCGCGAGCCCGGCCATCGGCACGCCACGGATGAGACCGGGAGCGCCGGTGACGAGCGCGAGCATGTCGTTGGCCGGGTTAGTGGCGCTGCGGGCCGGGGCGACGTAGCCAGCTGCGGCCCGGAGACCCATCGCGCCGTAGAGCACCTGGGCGTAGGTCGGGAGCGACGGCACCAGGAGGAAGCCGCCGAAGTTCGCGACGTCGTCGGTGGCGGGCGCGCGGTTCCAGAAGTCCTTCTCGGCGAGGGGGATGAGCACCTCGTTGACCAGCGGGATGCCCAGACGCGAAACCTGAACCCACTGGCCCTGGTTGTCGTCGAGGCAGCGCTGCACGAAGCGCTGCGGCAGCGGACGCATCCGGCCGCGGAGGGTGCTGTTGCAATCGCGGCGGATGGTCACCCGCGGGCGGCTGGCGGTCGCGTAGACGCCAATCACGTTGCCGGCGTTGGTCGCGTCGGCGGGCGTCCCTTCCCGAACAACCTGCGCCAGCGGAAGCTGGAGCCCGATCATGTGGAAGTTGTAGCCCGTGAGGGTGTCGGTGCCGCCGCCGCGAGAGCCGAAGCCCGGCTGGAAGGTGGCGTCGTCGAAGATGGCGCCGAGGTCGGCGAAGAAGGGGTCATCGCGCGGTCCCGCAAACGCACGACCCGCGCCCGTAGCCGAGACGCCGCCGGTGAGGTTGGTCACCGCCTGATTGGCGATCATGGCGTACGGGGCGTCGCTGGTCGCGGGCTGCCCGCCGGTGCCGAAGGCGAAGCGACCGGCATAGGTCGGGGCGACGGGAATGTCCGCGCCGACGACGGTCGACATGCCGTTGGCGATGCGGGTCACGGTGTAGGTCTGCACGCGCAGCGCCGGGCCCGGAGCAGCGACGGTGGGGAGCGCGGCGTACTGACCGACGTTGTTGAAGAACGTTCCCGCGGCGCCGGAGGCGAGCGCGTTGTTGGTCGAGGTCGAAAACCTGATCTGATAAACGACGTCGTTGGCGTTGCCATCGCCGTTGTTGTCGATCTTGATCTCGTAGAGCACGTCGTCCGAGAAGTTCATCCAGTTGGGGCCGCCGGCCGGATCTTCGAAGCCGATGTAGCCCGCGATGATGGTCACGGTGCCGTTGTTCTCCGGCGACGTGAAGGCCCAGAGGTCGGTGTTGTCCGCAACCGCGTCCTCCGCGATGAGCGGCGCCTCGCGGTGGCTGGAGGCGTCCGCCGTCTGCGGTATGAACCCCGTCGCGGCCATGGTCAGCAGCAGCGCGGCGCCGAGCTTCGTCTTCATCGTCATCTTCCTTGCTCTACTTTCGAATCGCTTCTTCGTTGTCGTTTGAAAAATCATCAGTCGGCTCAGCGGACCGTGAACACGGCGCCCCAGGAGGTCGCTGCCGTGTCCGTGGCCGTGTCATCGGCGATGCCGTAAATGTCCGCGTTGCGCGCGCGGCTCAGGCCCACCGGCGAAGTCAGCGGCGCCCCAAGGGACATCGGCGACATCGCGCCCATCCCATCGACGCCCACCCAGGTCAGCCGACCCGGACCCGTCTCCACGTCCCAGCCCGCCACCAGCAGACGCCGCTCGTCTCGCGACAGCGCAATACCCGCCGGGAGGCCCATTCGCAGCCGACCTACGATCCGCGCCGGGGTGCCACCCGTGGGAATCCGGAAGACCGCCCCGAGGCCGCTGTCGGCCCGTCCGTCCGTCACGTACGCCGTGCCGTCCGCCGCCACTGCCACCGCCGACGGGTCGCGCAGCGCGCCGCCCATGGCGATCACTGTCACCGAGCCGCCCGTCGCAGCAATGCGGGCCACCACCGGAGTGCCGTCATCCTGAATTGCGATGAAGGTCAGCTGCTCGGGACTGCCGTGCGCTGCCACTGCGCGCGGTCTGCGCAGCATGCCGATGTCGAGCGCCGTCGCGGTGCCGCCTTCCGCGGCCACCGACAACAGAGCGCCCTCCCCGATTCCCATGCCTGTCATCCCGCGATTGGCGGCCTGATCGGCGATGTACAGTCGGCTGTCATCCCCTGCGATCGCCAGACCCGTGGGAAATACCAGCGACACTCCCGTGACGGCCACCGTCGTCGGCGCCGCACCGCCGGCCGCGCTCCGAAACAGTGTCGCCTCGCCTCCGGGCGTGCGAGCCGTGAAGTACGAAGTGACGCCCGAGGCCGTGAGCACAACCGTCAGCGGCGTCGAAAACGACGCGTTGCGCGTGAGCACCGCGGGCATCCCCGGAATCGTCGAAGCCGGAACATCCGTCACGGGTACATCCGTCGCCGCGGGTACATCCGTCGCGACCGGGACATCCGTGCCGGGGACGTCCATTCCTACCGGGATGTCCGTTGCTGTTCCCGCGTCCGTCACGTCACGGGCGACGGGGACATCCGCGCCCGCGTCGGCTCCGACCTCCGTCGTGCCGACATCGGTGCCCGCGTCGGTCGGCGCCGGGTCGCTGCCACAGCCGGCGACTGCTCCCGCCAGGATCAACGCGGTGATCGCGCCGATCCTCTGGGTTCCTATACTCATCAGTTTCTCCGCCCTTCTTTCACTCGATCGATTGGATACAACATCGTTACTCAATTCAGCGCGTCACGTTGATGCGCAGGTCAGAGCCCGCGCCGACGATCTCACTGTGGTCGTCGTTTCGGAGGGACACCGTCAGCCGGTGGGGTCCCGCGGTCGTCGCCGTAGGGATGCGCACCACCGGGTTGGGCAGATGCGTCGCGATCAGGTAGTCGCTGCCGCTCGCGCCATCGAGATACACGTGAAAGTGACCATTGGGCGGCGTGATGCCCATTTGACCCATGAAGTCTCGCGACGCGAAATTCATGAACGACAGCATCATCGTGATGTCTGCGCCGGCCGCCACGGTGGTGTTGTCCGCGGGCGAGTTGACGGTCACCGAAGGCAGGGTATTGGCGACGGCAACGAAGGGCAGTCGCACTTCAACCGGCGGGGTGAGCGCGGTGTGGTCGTTGTTTCGCAGCGACACGCGAAGCATGTGTGGGCCTACGCTGGTGCCCGCGGGGACCACGACGCGCGGCCGATCGATGTAGTCCGCGAGGAGGTAGTCGGCGTTGTCGTTGGCGTCGAGGTAGACATGCAGGTGACCGCGCCCAGGCTGGTTGCCCATGGCGCCCATGAAGTTGGTGAGGGTGAAGTTGCCAATCGCGAGCGTGAGCTGCGTGGCTGCGCCGATGGGTACGTTGGCCCCGGACGCCGGCGCCGTCACCGCGATCGTCGGCGCCGCCGCGACCGGCACATCCGTCAACGCTCCGGCGTCAGGAACAAGACCGGAGTCCGCGGTCTGTCCGCTGTCCGTCACGACCGGAGCCGGGCTATCAGAGCAACCCGCCACGCCCACGAGCGCCAAAACACATCCCAAGTTTCGCAACGAATTCACTCGACGCATTCCATCCTCTTGTCTTCGATGCTCCGAACCCGCTGGGCCGAAGGCAGCCTGCCCGCCAATGCCGACTTCGATACCATGAAAACGGAGAACGACAACCAACCCGGTCCGGATTTCGTGCCGCAGGACAATCTGCGTCGTCGATCGAAGGTTCTACGGAAACCGGTGCGCAGCGCGGCCGGGGGTGATCACCCTAAAATACCTTGAAACAAGGTATTTCCAGAGAGACGTTCGAGGGTCCAGAGGAGGGCGAGGAGGGCGAGGAGGGCGGAGAGTCCCTGACGGATGACGCGGTCGTAGTTGTAGTAACGCACTGCGATGACGGCGACGACGACCACGAGGGCGAGAGCCAGGACGGTGGCACGCGGCGGTCCGAGGCGGGGGAGCAGTGCGACGGCGAGGGCGCCGATGGAGAGTGACCACGCAAGCTGTACGGCGAGAGAGCGGCGCGCAGCCATGGCGTAAAGAAGCGGGAGCAGCGCAACGACGACGGCAAGTTGGCCGAGTTCGACTCCAGCGTTGAAGGCGAGCAGCGAGGGGATGGTGGCGCGCGCCGGGAGGCCGAGTTCGCGGAGCACATCCGCGAAGCCGAGGCCGTGAACGAGCCCGAACACGAAGGTGGTCAGCGGACGTGAGCGCGGCGGCGGGCCTCGCCCAGGCAGGTTGCTCGCAGCGACGTGGAGAATGGAGAGCGCGATGACGGGCTCGACGAGTCGGGCAGGCGCGACGACCCAGCCGAGGGCCGCGGAGACGAGCGTGAGGGAGTGCGCGACCGTGAAGGACGTGACGACGGCGAGCACGTGGCGGAGGCCGACGCGCGGACGAAGCGCCCCGGCGAGAACGAGAAGCGCGACCACGAAGGCGACGTGGTCGTAGCCGGTGAAGATGTGCTCCACACCGAGGCGAAGGTACTGGGCCAACTGGGTGCGCACGGGAACGGCGGCGTCGATGGTCCAGCGGCGGCGGTCGGTCTGGAAGACGAATTGGCTCGCAGACCCGAGGCCTTCGACGGTGGCCAGCCCGCGGTGCTGCGGGTCTACGTCGAAGAAGAGACCGTAGTCCACGGTAAGCGTCTCCACGCGATGCACGCACCCATACGGGACGGTCAGCGCGAGCGACCACCCATCCGGGCGCTCGACGACGACCCCGGTCGCCGCACCCGCGGCACAGGGAACCCCGGCATGCGTGAGGTGTAGTCGAGAGGCGAGGTAGCGACCGCCCTGCGCGACGCCCGCGAGAGCCTCGCGGCGAGTGAGCAGCGCACCCAGGCGCACACCGAGGGCCTCATTGAGGTCGAGTTCGTCGATGCGCGCGCTGACCGTGACTGCACGACCGGCGACGCGAAGGGCCACGGGAGTCAGGGAGTTCTGGTGCGCGCTGGCAGGCGCCGTGACGAAGAGCGCGGCGGCAAACAGTGCAAAAGCGATGGATTGCGCGGAGTGTTGCATTCGGTGTAACGGACGCCGGGTGGGATCGCGTCGTCTAGCAGGTTTGTGGGGTGCGTCACGGGCTCTGGCCGTGGTGTTGGCGATCGCGGCGTGTCATCGGAATACGCCGACCGGGGCCGCAGCGGATGCGACGGCGGGCGACGCGCGGCGGTTCGTGCTGCCGACGGACGTGGGCGCGCTGGTCGAAGCTCGGCGGGTGGTCTCCCTGACGCCCGACGTCACCGAGACCCTCCTCGCGCTCGGCGGGGGCCCTCGGCTCGTCGGGGTGTCGTCCATGGAGTCCGCGAGGCCCGAACTCACTGGCGTCGTGCGCATGGGCTCTCAGGTAGCGCCGGACATGGCCGCGATCGAGGCGGCGCACCCCGATCTGGTGCTTGTGAGCGAGGGTCCGGTGGGCACCGGGCTGATCGACCGACGGGCAGCGGGGCTCGTGGTCGAGTCGGCGTCCTTCGAGGGGCGTGCGCGCTACGCAGAGACGGTGACCATGCTGGCCAGGCGAATCGGGCGACCCGCGGCGGGCCCGGCGCTGCTCGCGCGCATCGACCGCGAGATGGCGGCGGTGCGGCAGCGGGTGGTCGGGGATGCGCGTCCGAAGGTGGTGCTGCTGCTCCACCGCGAACCGATGGTGGTGGCAGGGCCCAACGGGTTCGCCGACGAGTTGTTGGCTGCGGCGGGCGGGCGTAACGCAGCGGCCAACACCAACCTATTTCCCATCGTGGGGGCAGAGATGATCGTGGCGTGGGCACCAGACGTGATCATCGACCTGACGCCCGGTGCGGGCCAGGGGATCGAGGCGCTCATCCCCGGGCTCGTGACGCGACGAGTGATCGCGTTGCAGCCCGATGGGATGCTGCGTCCGGGGCCACACGCTGGCGAGGCCGCGGGGCGACTGTTCGACGCGCTGCACCCGCGGTAACACCCGCTACCCGCCTGCGAGGCTGTCGGAGCATGGGTCCTGCCCATTTCGACCCATCGGAGTGATGCGGGCGCGCTCCACGGGACGGCACGTGGAGCCTCGAGATTTTGTATGGAGAGTGCGCGCGGTCGAACAACGGGGGCGGACGAGTAGTAGGACCGCGTGACGACACGGGCGGAAGCAACGCGGCGCTCCACTTCGCCCACGACGGCCGCCGACTCCAGACGTCTGGACCTGCAACTCCAGACGTCTGGACCTGCGACTCCAGACGTCTGGACTTCAACCGCCGCGCGCGATGATCCGCTCCGCCTGCGCTCGCGTCAGCGCCACCCGCACCTCGTCGCCCGTGACGCTCGCCGTCGCGACGCCGAACCCGACCGCCTTCAGCCGCGCGCGGATGCCCTTCACGAGCACCGCGTCGGCCTTCTCCCGCTCCTTCGCCGCCGCCGTCTTCGGCCGCTTCGCCCGCTCGGCCTTCGCCGCCGCGACGATCGCCCGCACCGACGCCTTCGCCGCGGGCTGACCCGACACTGTTCCGCTCGCGATGAGTTGCGACGCGCTGTCGGGCTCCTCGGTCGCCTTCGCGAGCCCGATGAGCGCGTACGAACGCTCAGGCCCCGCCGCCAGAGCCGACTCGCGCGGAACCTCCCTCACGATCGCGATGAGCTTCATCGCCTGCGCCCTTGAGACGAGCTTCTTCGCCGTCAGGTACGCATCCAGGCTCGCGTGCCCATCCACTGCGTAGAGCTTCTTGTGCAGTATCTCCGCGAGCGCCTCGCCGATGTCATAGAAGCTCTCCACCACCGTCGCGAGCCGTCGGCGAATCAACCCCTCCAGCGCTCTCAGCCGCCCCCGGTTCTTCGCCAGCGCCTGCTGCTGCGTCGCGATGATCAGCTTCGACCGACCGTCCGAACTCTTCGCCTTTGCCATCCGTGGTCCCTCCTCCGTCTCGGGCTTCGTCGCCCACGCACCATGCGGGACAACGAACGATCGTGTCGAGATCAACCCCGGATGCGACGGACGCCTGCAAGTCTGCGGTGCCAGCCCCAACGGCTGGCATGAGCTTGTTGAAGGAGGTCTTCAAGCTCCTGGGATAGGGTGCGCGCGGCGGCGCGGGGTGAGGTCGCGCGGGCTTCGACGCATCGCCGTTTCCCCGCATCCCGGCTTAGCCCACGCCGCCAGAGAGCGCCGCCGCGGGGTCGATCTTCGCAGCACGCCACGCCGGACGCAGCGCCGCCAGCACGCACGCCGCCACCCCGAAGAGCAGCACCCCGAGCACGGACCTCCACCCAAACACGAACCATGTGTCGGGCTTGAAGGGGAAATCCGGCAGCCGCGTGCGCGCCACGAGATCGCAGGCCCACCCCCCGAGCCGCGCCAGCCCGACGCCCAGCGAAGCCGCGCCCGCGCCGATCGCCGCGGCTTCCAACACCAGCAACCAGCGCACGTCGCGCCGCGTCGCGCCCAGCGCCCGAAGGAGCCCCAACTCCCCCTGCCGCTCGCTGATCATCGCCGCAAACCCGTGCGCGATGTTGAGCGCCGCCACCAGCACCGTCACCACGCTCGCCAGCGACAGGATCACCGTCACCGCCGTCGCCAGGAGCCCCATCTGCTCGGCCCCGCGCGTGCGCACCTCCAGGCCCTCGGCCCGCACCCGCGCGGCGACCTCCGTCATCCACGACGGGTCGCGGAGGTACACCACCACCGACGAGTACCGCGTCGCCGCGTCTTCGCCCGCGTACTCGCGGTTGAGCCTCCGCGCGACCGACATCGGAATCGTCACCCCGAGGTCCATCGCCCGGGGCGATACGCCCACCAGCTTTGCGTGCACCCTCCGCGGCGTCCCCTGCCGCGCTGCCCCGAGGCCTGCGCGCCCGAGGTCCCACTCCAGGATCAACCCCTCGGCCTGCCGGAGCAGCATCTCCCCGAGGCGTGGCAGTCCGTGCGCCGGCGCGATCGCCCCGTTGAAGACCTCCACCAGGTACGGTGACACGACCGCGGGGATGGGCGGTGAGCACTCCCCCGCAGGCCGCGGCTGCCCCGATTGCGGCAGCGCCACGAGGTCGCAGTACTCCCCGCTCGCGACGCCGCAGTCGGCATCCGTCGCGCACGCCCGATGGCTCGCGCGAGCGCTTGGATCATCGAAGGCCGTCCCCGCGCGCAGATCGGCGCGCACCATCGACGGGTCTACCCCATCGGCGGGAATTTCCCCCGCGCCGACATCGCGCCCAAACATCGCGCGCCCGCCGCGCCCGGAGGTCGGAAACGCCAGCCGGAGCCGCGGCAGCGCGAGGCGCACCCCATCTGCGCGGCGCAGCGCCTGGGCCTGGGCCTCGTCGATGCCCGGCGGGCGCGCGCCCAGCATCGAAAACACCGACCCGACGCTGCTCTCGGGCGGAATCACCTCCACCTGGTCGAGCGGGAGAATCTTTCCGAACACCACCGCACGCATCCCCGACGCCAGCGCGAGGAAAAACGTCAGCGTCGCAACCCCCGCGGCGATGCCCAGCGCCGCGACCCAGAACGTTCGCATCGAGCGCCGAAGGTCACGGCCGACGAGGGAGAGCAGCGCGCGGGTTCTCACGCTGCGCCCCGCGACTGCACCACGTCGTCGACCAGTTTGCCGTCCGCGAGCGTGAGCACCCGCGTCGCGATGGCCGTCGCGCGGGCCTCGTGAGTCACCAGCAGCACCGTCATCGACCGCTCCTCGTGCAACGATTGAAACAACCCCAGGATGGACGCGCCGGTCTCCGCGTCGAGGCTCCCGGTGGGCTCGTCGCAGAGCAGAATGCGCGGCTCCATCAGCAGTGCGCGCGCGATGGCCACCCGCTGCCGCTGGCCGCCGGAGAGTGCCGTCGGCAGGTCGTCGCCGCGGCCCGCAAGACCGACGCGCTCGAGCCAGCGATCGACCCGCGCCGCGAGGTCGGGCACCGGAGCTGGGGCGAAGCTTGCGGGCAGAGCGACGTTTTGCCGCACGGTCCACGCAGCGACAAGGTGAAACGCCTGGAAGACGTACCCGATGGAGGCGTGACGCAGCGCCGCGGCCTCGGCGTCGGAGAGCGTCGAGAGCGAGCGCCCGAGCACCCGAACCTCGCCCTCGAAGTCACGGTCGAGGGCGCCTGCCACGTGGAGCAGCGTGCTCTTGCCCGACCCCGATCGCCCGGTGACGGCGACAAGCTCCCCCGGGGCGATGGCGAGCGACACGCCGTCGAGCGCCGCGCGCCCGCCCGGATAGCGCTTTCGAACATCGCGCAGGGCGATCTCGGGGACAGCCCCGGCGGTCGGATCGGGCGTCAAAACAGTGGGTTCACTCATGGCGTTGGCGGCCGCGGAGGATGCAGGGCAACCGCGGTCGAGGGCAACGCCGACGCGCGGGCCACGGTAGCGTGCGCGTCGATGAGCTTCTTCTCGGTGTTGTGGCAGGGAGCGCTTTCGGCGCACACGGCATGGCTGCTCGGGGCGTTCGCGCTGGCGGTGCTCACGCGGCGCGGCGGGACGCACCCCCGACGGATGCGGATGCTGTCGTTCTGGCTCGTCGGGCACCTTGTGTCGCTCGTCATCGACGCTGCGCTGCACACCCACGAGCCTGACATTCACAACGAGTTTCGCACCGTGTCGTGGGTGTTCGGCGCGGTGACCGCCGTCGGCGCGGGGATGTCCGTGGTCTTCCACGGCGTGCTCGGGAGGATGCGGATGACGGTTCCGCGCATCGTCGAGGACGTGCTCGTGGGGCTGATCTCGGTGCTCGCCGCGGTGACCGTCGCCAGCCGCGCGGGGGCAAACCTTTCGGGCCTCATCGCGACCAGCGCGGTGATCACGGCGGTGCTCGGGTTCTCGCTGCAGGACGTGATCGGCAACATCGCCAGCGGACTCTCGCTGCAGGTGGACACCTCCATCAACGTCGGCGACTGGATTCGCGTCAACGACCTCATCGGGCGCGTCGTCGAGGTGAGCTGGCGCTACACGGCGATCGAGACGCGCAACTGGGAGACGATCCTGGTGCCCAACCTGATGTTGCTTCGCAACCCGGTGACGGTGCTGGGACGCCGCGGGGGACAGCCGCAGCTTTGGCGTCGCTGGGTGTACTTCAACGTCGATTGGCAACACCAGCCATCGGACGTCATCGAGGTGGTGCAGACGGCGATGCGCGGGGCCGAGCTAGCGCGCGTGGCGACGGAGCCGACGCCGAACTGCGTGCTGATGGACATGACCGACACCTACGGCAAATACGCGCTCCGCTATTGGCTGACGGACCTCGCCGCGGACGACGGCACGGACTCGGATGTGCGCACGCGGATCTACTTCGCGCTCCAGCGGGCGGACATCAAACTGGCGACGCCGTCGCACTCGCTGACCGTGGCGCAGGAGGCGCCGGATGCGCCGTTGGTGAAGACCGCGCGGCAGGCCGAGCGGCGCAAGGAGGCGCTCAAGTCCGTCGGGTTCTTCAACACGCTGGAGGAAGCAGAGTTTGACGAACTGGCCCGCGCGCTGCGGTACGCGCCTTTCACCGCGGGCGAGGTGATCACCCGGCAGGGTGCCACGGCGCACTGGCTGTACCTCGTAGAGGAGGGCACCGTGGCGGTGCAGATTCGCGAGGGCACGAACGTGCGTGAAGTGACGCGACTGGTGTCGCCGACGCTGTTCGGCGAGATGTCGCTGCTCACCGGCGCGCCGCGGGCGGCGACGGTGACGGCGGCGACGGACGTGGAGTGCTTCCGCCTGGACAGCTCGGCGTTTCAGCGGGTACTGGCGCGGCGGCCGGAGCTTGTGACGCACTTCGCGGAGGTGCTCGCGACGCGCGCAGCGGAGCTGCAGACGGCACGCGATGGCCTCGACGCCGAGGCCGCCCACAAAGGGCAGGAGGGCGACGAGGGCGACCTCTTCCAGCGCATCCGGACGTTCTTGAATCTGGAGTGAGCGGGTGGGGTGATGTTGTCGGCCGTCGAGATGGATGGACGTGGCATCGAGGGAGGTTCGGAAGCACCGGTGATTCAGCCCGCGGGCGGCGGCCGAACGAACCCCGAAGATGGGGTCAAGCATCAGCTCCGGGGATGAGGGGGCGCGCGGTAGCGCGGGGTGAGGTCGCGCGGGCTTCGATGCATGGCCGGAAATGGCATCCCATCGAATGCGCGATGCCGCTTCCGGACGTATCGAAATCGCTAGAGAATTCGATCGCAGGTCAGGATCTCTGAACACAGGGCATCCAACGACCCACCTCCCGCCATCACTGCGCGGATTCGCTGCACACGACAGAACGGCGAGGGAGCAGTTCAGGACGCAAACGTCCAATTCGTACTTCGGTGCGTCCCTGGGGCGAATCGACCCGATGCACCGCTCTCGGCGATTCGTGCCAGGGTTCGCTCCCGTTGGACCGCTCATCCTTTGCCCTCGCGAGGTGGCTCCATGCCGCCCGAACGCAACGCACCGCCGCCGTGCGCATCGACGACCGCGCCTGGTCGCTCGCCCTCACCGAGACCCTCCTTCGCGTGGCGTGTGACCGCCCCGCGGGCGCCCTCGAAGCACTCGGTGACGCCCTCGACGCGCTGCACGCCACGCTCGCGCCCGACGGTGATTCGCATACGCCCGTCGCGGTCGTCTGGGCGACCTACGACGCCGCCTGGCACGCCGCCTCGCCGGTGCCTGTCATCGACGTGCGACCGGCGGGCGACCGCTGTCCGTCGGTGCTGCTCGTGCGCGTGACGGTGCAACCCGCGCCGACGGCGGACCTGTCGTCCGATGACCCTCCGCTTGTGCCCTTCACCAGCGCCACCGATCAGACTGCGCACGCCGCCATGGTCGGTGCCGTGCGCGAGCGCATTCGCGACGGCGAGGTGTACCTGGTCAACGCCGCACGGATGATCCATCGGCCCACGATGTCCGCCGAGGCGATCGCTCATCGGGTGCACCGCTCCGACGCCCCGCGCGCGATGGTCGTGAACATCGGCGACGTCTGCGTGGCTGCCATGTCCATGGAATTGGCCCTCTCCTGGGACCGCCGCGCCGGCATCGCCTTTTCGCGCCCCATCAAAGGCACGCGACCGCGCCGCGCGGACCCGACGGAGGACGCCCGCGAGGCCGCCGCGCTCGCCATCGACGAGAAGGAGCGCGCCGAGAACGCCATGGCCGTCGACGTCCACCGCAATGACCTCGGGCGCGTCGCGAACGTCGGCGGTGTGACCGTCCCGGTGCTCTGTGGGGTGGAGGCGCATCGGTACGTGCACCACCTCGTATCGACGGTGCGCGCAGAGGTAGACGCCGGGCTACCCGCGCGCGCGATGCTGTCTGCGATGCTGCCCGTCGGGTCGGTCACCGGCGCGCCCAAGCTGGCCGCGATGGCCACCATCGCCGCGCTCGAGGCCGAGCGGCGCGGGCTTTACACCGGGGTGTATGGCCTGGTCTTCGCAGACGGACGGGTGGAGCTGACCGTGGCGATTCGCACGCTCGTGACGGACGCGGCCGGCGCCCACTACGGGGTGGGCGGGGGCATCGTGTGGGATAGCGATCCGGGGCGGGAGTGGGACGAGCTGCTCTGGAAGCAGCGCGGGGTGGAGTGAGCGGCGCGGGGGATTACGTCACGGCGTAAAGGTACGGCAGAGGTCGGGGTTGCCGACGCCCGCGATGTTGGCCGGCAGGGCGACGGGCATGGTGTCGTCGTCGATGGAGAGCAGGAAGGCCACGAGCTGACGGACGTCGCGGTCGCGGTTGATGTCCGTGGTGTCGAGGAAGTTTGCCGCCATCGCCTGGTGATGCGAGCGGAACACGTCGTTGAGCGCCTCCTCCAGCGTGCGAGCGTTGCCGCCGTGGAAGAAGGGCGCGCCCGAGCCCATGCCGACGAGGGCCGGGGGGTTGAAGCCCGTCACGCCCATCGCCGCCATGCCGTTGGCGCGCACCTCGAAGACGGGAACGCCCGCGGGCGCCACCGGGGTCGGGGCCGTGGTGGTGCCGCCGATGGTGCCCACGGAGCGGAGGATGCAGCTGATCTGGTCGCCGCCGCCGGCGCCCTGGGCCGTGATGGTCGCGCCCAGGATGCGGAAGGGGGCCGTGCCCGGGATGGCGCCGACGCCGTTGGCCGAGGGCTGGTTGAGGGCCGCGAAGGCCGTCGGGAAGCCCGTGTACGTGGTGGTTCGCAGGGTGCCCGTGACCGGGTTGTTGCGGGCCTCGTTGGGCTCATAGAAGCGCCGCGCGATGGTCCAGAGGTTGGAGCCCGCGGGCGAGCCGTGGCAGCCGGCGCAGTTGTTGGTGAAGAGCGTGCGCCCCGCGGTGACGTCGTCAGCGACGAGGGTGCTCGGCGCGCGCGGCGGGCGGATGGTGCGGACGTAGAGGTCGATCTGCTCCCAGTCCTCGAGGGTCGAGCGCACCGGCGCCATGCCGGGCGTGCCCGCCGTGATGGAGCGGGTCGAGCCGTTCAGGCCCGCCTGCGGGGTCGCGGTGGCGACCTGCGGGGCGGTGACGGCGCTGCCGTCGTTGATGATCCGGTCGGCGTTGCTGACGACGGGCGGGGTGGCGCCGTCGTTGTTGCGGTGCACGAGCGCGCCGACGCCGCCGGAGGCGCCGCGGGTGTTGCCCTCGAAGTCGTGCACCTCGTCGAAGATGCCCGTCCAGTTGAGGATGCGCTGGTGGTCGCCGCTGCGGTCGAAGGTGCCGTCGAGCGAGGTGGTCTGGCGCGGCCCGGCGGCGAAGCTCCAGGTCACGTTGTCCGTGAGCCCGTCGGGATGGCAGCCCTCGCAGGAGCCCCAGCCCTGGCCGTTGCGCGACCAGCGACCGAGGCCCGTCACGAAGAAGCGGCGGCCGAGGTTGTTGTTGGTGGCGCGCCCGGCCGCAGGGGGATCGGCCGACGCGACGACGGCCGCGGAGACCTGCGTCCCGAGGTCGATGAGGGAGAGGTTGCGGGTGTTCTCGTTGAGGGCGACGGCGCGGCCCGCGGTGGTGTTGGCCACGGCGATACCGATGGGCAGGCGGCCGGGGCCCGCCGGGGCGGCGGCGCCGCCGAGGTCGATGAAGTGCTGCGCAGGCCCCTGGCCGACGGCGACGAGCGAGCCATCGGCGGCGAACTGAACGCGGAAGATCGCGTCGGAGCCATACGAGGACACGTAAGCGACGCTGCTGCTGGGCACGAAGGAGATGTCGTTCGGGACGAGCGGGAAGCGCCGGGCCGCGTTGTCCGGCACCACCGGAGTCGCCGGGGTGGGGCCGTCGTAGCGATCCTGGAACCGCCGGGTGAGCAGGACGTGGTTGGCCGTCTCGGGCTCGTTGCTGGTGGTGTTGACCACCATGATGGCGGCGAAGAGGTTCTCTTGCGCGTTGACCGCTCCGCGGGGCGACTCGCACACCGAGGTCACGAAGAGCCGCGGGCCCTTGAGTGCGGCGGCGTAGAGCTGCGTGGGAAAGCAGCCCGAGGCGCCGAAGCCCGTCGTGGTGAAGGGCGGCAGGGTGATGGTGTTCACCGTCGGTGTGCCGACGCTGAAGTGGTAGACGAGGCCGCGGTGGTCGATGTCCGTGCGGCTGATGTCCGACGGGAGGGGGGGGGTGACCCCGGCCTGCACGCGCTGCGCGAAGAACTCCGTGACGTACACGGTCTCGTCACTCTCGTCGGTGTCGTTGTCGTTGGTGATGACGATGGCGCGCGGGTGTGCGAGGCCCGGCCGGGTGGTGGTGCCGGTGACCGTCGGGCCCAGCGAGCCGGCGCCGCCGAGGGCGGGGTTGAGGTTGATGGTGCGCGCGACGGTCATCGTGGCGCCGGTGACGTTGACGTCGGAGACGGTGCCGTCGGCCCAGTTGGCGACGTAGACGTGGCCGCCCATCGGCGACATGGCGAGGCCGGTGGGCTCGGAGCCCACATTGATGCGGGCGGTGATGGTGGGCACCGAGCGCAGGCTGCTCACGCGGACGAGCTCCTGCGTGCGGCGCAGGATCACGTACGCCGTGTTGTCGTCGTTGCCGATGACCGCGGCCCAGGGCTCGGCCTCGGTGGCGGCGGCGGGGATCACCGCGGTGCGGGTCGCGGCGGGCGTCGCGCCGCCGAGGGTGTTGGAGAAGATCGAGATGGTGTTGGCCGTGCGGTTGGTCGCCACGGTGATCGCGTCGTCGCGCGTGAGCACAACCGCCGATCCGTTGGTCGGGGTGCTGCGCGCGGTGGCGGGAGTCCCGCTGTCGGGGGTGCCCGCGTCCACGGCCCCAGTGTCGGGATTGCCCGCGTCCACGGCGCCAGTGTCCACGGCGCCAGTGTCTACGGCGCCAGTGTCCACGGCCCCAGTGTCCACGGCCCCAGTGTCCACGGCCCCAGTGTCGACCCGGCCCACATCAGTCGTGCCTGCGTCCACTGCGCCCGAGTCCGCCGCGCCGAGGTCGGTGCCGCTGTCGACCGGCGGCGCGGGATCGTCCCCACAACCCAGCACCCCCAATGAAACCCCGACCACGAGCCCGCCGAGCCATTTTTGTTTCGCCATTCGCATTCCTCCAACCGTGACCGGATCCCTCTCAACGGGCGCGTCGACTCACCGACGCACGAGGGGGTACGGACGACCCTCGTTTCAAACGGAACCCCTGAGGCATTGACCCCGCGATGCTACATAGGATCCTCCCACTGGACAATAGTTTCCGGGTGTCGGGACCTGCGCTCGGACAGTCGCACCCGATGCGTCATCCCGCCCGCTCGGGGTTGGTTGACGTCGCGGGGCGCCGCGCTTGCGCTGGGGGCGATGGGAACGCTATGTGCGCGCCCCCATTATGATTCGACTTGATTCAGTGACCCGACAGCACGGCCGACAGATTCTCTTCCTCGACGCGTCGATGAGTGTGTTTCGCGGCGAGCGGGTGGGCCTGGTGGGCCCCAACGGCTCCGGGAAGAGCTCGATTTTCAGGCTCATCGTGGGGGAAGACCAGCCTGACGGCGGCAACGTGGTGGTCGATAAGGGCGTGACCATCGGCTACTTCAGCCAGACGGTGGGCGACATGAACGGCCGCACCGTGGTCGAGGAGACCATGGCGGGCGCCGGCGAGGTGGCCGACATCGCTCACGAACTCCACCTGCTCGAGCAGGCGATGGGCGACCCCGAGCGGGCCGACGAGATGGACACCATCATCGAGCGCTTCGGCGAGGTGCAGTCGCGCTTCGACGCCCTCGACGGCTACGCGCTCGAGGCGCGGGCGCGGGAGATTCTGGCCGGGCTGAGCTTCGCCCCGGAGACCCTCGACGACGACGTGGGCAAGCTCTCCGGCGGCTGGAAGATGCGCGTGGCCCTGGCCCGCATCCTCCTGATGCGCCCGGATGCGCTGCTGTTGGACGAGCCGACCAACCACCTTGATATCGAGTCCATCGTCTGGCTGGAGGGGTTTCTCCGCAACTTCGAGGGCGGCCTCATCATGACCTCGCACGACCGCGAGTTCATGAACCGCCTGGTCAACAAGATCGTCGACATCGACGGCGGCGAGATCACCACCTACACGGGCGACTACAACTTCTACATGCAGCAACGCGCGCTGGCCGAGGCGCACCACGAGGCTCACTACGCGCGGCAGCAGGCGATGCTGGCCAAGGAGCAGGCGTTCATCGACCGCTTCAAGGCCCGCGCGAGCCACGCGTCGCAGGTGCAGTCGCGCGTAAAGAAGCTCGAGAAGATCGAGAAGGTCGAGGCCCCGAAGCGCCGTCGGGTGGTGGAGTTCGAGTTTCCGAAGCCGCCGCGCTCGGGCGACGACGTGGTGAAGCTCACCGGGGTCTCCAAGGGCTGGGGCAAGCGGAAGATCTACGACAGTCTCGACCTGCTCATCCGCCGCAAGGAGCGCTGGTGCGTAATGGGCGTCAACGGCGCGGGCAAGAGCACGTTGTTGAAGTTGATCGCCCGGGAGTCGCAGCCCGACGCGGGCCTGGTGACCATCGGGGCGAGCGTGAAGCTGGGGTACTTCTCGCAGCACGCGATGGACATCCTCGACCCAGGGCGCACGGTGCAGGAGGCCCTCGAGGCGGCCTACCCGAAGGCCTCCATCGCATCGCTCCGCACGCTGCTCGGGTGCTTCGGGTTCTCCGGCGACGACGTCGAGAAGCGCTGCAAGGTGCTCTCCGGTGGCGAGCAGGCGCGCCTGGTGCTGGCGCGGATGATGTTTGATCCGCCCAACTTCCTGGTGCTCGACGAGCCGACCAACCACCTCGACCTGGACACGAAGGCGATGCTCACGAGGGTGCTGACGGAGTTCGAGGGGACGATGCTCTTCGTCTCGCACGATCGGCACTTCCTGGGCGCCATCTCCAACCGCGTGCTTGAGGTGACCGCCGAGGGCGTTCGCGCTTACGGCGGTGGGTATTCGGAGTACGTGGCCGAGTCGGGCCACGTCGCACCGGGGGTGGGCTGATCGCCGGGCGTTGTGGTACTCCCCCGCGCCGCCCGTTCGCCGACCACGGCTGTCTCGGGTAATTACGGAGAGGTGTAAGACAATGCGACGATGGATTCTCTGCACGATGCTGGTGCTCGGCGCCTGCAAGCCCAAGGTCACTGCGCCCGCCCCGGCGGCCAATGCCCCGCTGACCACCGATGACCAGAAGACCCTCTACGCGCTCGGCCTGGTGATGGGCCAGCGCATGGACGACTTCAGCCTGACGCCCGCCGAGTTGGCCGTCGTTCAGCGCGGCATCGCCGACAAGGTGACCGGCGCGCACCCGCTGGTGGAGCTCAACCAGTGGGGCCCGCGCATCAACACGATGGCGCAGGCGCGTCAGGTGGGTCGCTCGGAGCAGGAGAAGGTCCGCGGGCGTGCCTTCGCAGACACGGCAGCGCACGAGACGGGTGCTGAGCGGCTGCCGTCGGGGCTGGTGTTTCGCACGCTGCGCGAGGGCAACGGCCCGACGCCGACGCCGGCCAACACGGTGCGCGTAAACTACCGCGGCACGCTCATCGACGGCACGGAGTTCGATAGTTCGTACACCCGCGGCGAGCCGGTGGAGTTTCCCCTCAACGGCGTCGTCCCCTGCTGGACCGAAGGCGTCCAGCGCATCCGCGTCGGCGGAAAGGCGCGCCTCGTGTGCCCGGCGGACATCGCCTACGGCGACCGCGGTCAGCGCGGCATCCCCCCGGGAGCGACGCTCAACTTCGAGATCGAGCTCATCGGCATCGTGGCGCCGCCCGCCCCCGAAGGCGCCGGTGATGCCGCCGTCGCCGCGCCTCCGCCTCCCCCGCCCGGTCACTGATTTTCCCCCGCTCCACCGCAAGGCACCTCCAGGCAGTCCCCACTGCGCTGTTTTGCGTATCCTCGTCAGTCCTGCAATCGACGATTAACTCGAATGGAGGTCCGACGCTCTGACATCGTTGTCCGTCGATAGGATATCGGGCCAGAGTGTCCGAAATACTTCCATTTCGTAGATCGAAAGTGGCCATGCTATTGGTCACTCAATACCCCATTAGCCAGGGCGGACGATCCATCCCTCGATGAGCACCCTGGCGGCGGTGGGACCGGTGAGCGGCGGTGGGGTCCAGAAGCCCCGCGTCCCGAGGTGCGCGGCGACGAGGGAGAGCACTGCGTCGAGGGCGTCGCCGTTGGCGTCCTGGGCGCATGCGTTGGCCACTGGCGCTGGCAGATCGAGTCGCAGTCCGAGCGCGCTGATGGCGTCGGGAAGCGCGCGAATCACCGTGTATCGCTCGGCGGTCACCTCGGTAAGGGTTGCACCGCCTTCCGCCGGGATGGCGCGGTGCAGGGTGTACGGTAGGCCCAGCAGGCGCAGCATCGCCGCGGGGAGCACCTCGATGACCACCGGACGTCCGGGGGTGAACTCCAGCGCGTCGAAGGGCAGCACGGTGACCTGGTTGCGGATGGGGGCGAGCGCGCGGGCGAACGCCCCGAGGGCACGCCAGGAGGGCGGTCGCGGTGCGGTGATGGACGCCGCGCCGTGGGTGATGGCCTCGGTGTGGCGCAGTGCGCCGGGGTGCGCGGCTGCGAAGCCGGCCCAGCGGGCGTCGATGAGCGACGGGGCCGCGGTGGCAAGCTGGTGGAGCACCTGCGAGCCGTTGAGCGCCATGCCGACGAGGTCGCGGGCGAGAGCGGCCGGGACGCCGAGCGGGACATCCACGGCGAGCACGCGCGGGGCACCGCGGGCGAGGCGCTCGGGGAAGGTGGCGCCGACGCGGTCGATGCCATCAACGACGAGTGCGCCGCCGCGGTCGCTGCCCCAGGCGATGTGCGTGGGGTTGGGCGGGCGGGCGGAGCTGAAGCGAACCCCTACGAGGTCGAAGGTCTCCATGAAGGCTGCATTGTGCCGCGCGGGGGGAAGAGTGGATAGTCCGTGGAATGTTCCGGATGCCCGTCGATGCGACGCTCGACCTCGTGCTGCTCGAGCCCCGCCACGCGGTGATGCTGTACTCGCTCGTCGACGACAACCGCGCGTATCTCCGGCGCTATCTCCCGTGGGTGGACGGCACCCGCGCGGTGCAGGACTCGATGCAGTACATCACCACGTCGCTGGAGCAGTTCTCGCGTACGCAGTCCCTGCAGGTGGGCATCTTCAGCGACAACGCCCTCGCAGGCATGTGCGGCTTCCACCTCATCGACTGGAACAACCGTCGCACCGGCATCGGGTACTGGCTGGCCCAGGGGCACCAGGGAAAGGGGCTGATGACCCGGGCGGTGCGCGCGCTCACCACGCACGCGTTCGTCTCCCTCGGGTTGCATCGGCTGGAGATTCACGCGGCGACGGAAAACGTAAAGTCCCGCGCCGTAGCCGAGCGATTGGGGTTTGCCCAGGAGGGTGTCGCGAAGGGAGCCGAGTGGCTGCACGAGCGTTGGGTAGACCACGCGGTGTACGCGATGCTGCCCGATCGCTGGCGCGGATGATCAGGTGGCGGGGCGGCAGACGTCGGCGCGGGCGCTGCGGTCCGGCCGCTGGACGCCGCGGCCGAGGGTGAGGCGCGCGCCGTAGCGATCGCAGGTGCGGTTGAAGGTCGGCGACGCGGTCGGCACGCAGATGCCCGCGCTCATGGTGGTGCTGGCGGGATCAGGCGCGCAGAAGGTGGTCGCCTCGCCGACGCGGTCAGGGCACGAGGCGGTACAGGGCAAGGTGCACGTCCCGCGGATCTGACCAGCGGGGATGCGGCACACGCCGTTGGTGAAGTTGCAGTCGCTGCTGGCAGCGCACTCGGCGCCCACCCACCGCTGCGGAATGTCGATGGCGCTACCGTCGTTGGCGCGCTCGACCGCCTGCTGAATCTTCACCGGCGTGCGTGCACGGCCGCGGACCCGGGCGAAGACCTCGACGATGTCGTCGGCGCTCATGCGAGTGCAGCCGTGCGAGACGAACCCGCGGCGGAGGTTGCCGCCGTTGGGCGCGGTGAAGTTGTCGATCGGTCCGTGGATGCCGTACCCGGCCGTCGGCGGGCCCGCGAGGCGGATGAAGGGCAGGCCCGCGAAGACCGGCGTGCGCACGCCGCGGTCGTCGTGCCAGATGCGGCAGGGGTAGTAGTACGACCACCCGCTGTCAGCGCTCTCGGTGGTGTTCGTGCCGGTGTAGAAGACGCCGTTGGGCGCCGTGTCGCTGGTAGGAGTGAGCGAGCGACCGTTTTCGAGCGCTCCCGGGCCAATCGGGAAGACCCGGTCATAGCCGCCCGCGCGGTCGCGCAGGTGCAGCGTGAGGCCGTCGAGCGAGATGATGATCTCCGGCCGCGTGAGCGCCGTCACGTCCGGAATCGGCTTGCATTGCAGTGCGTTTTGCCAGGTGCGGGGGTCGCGGGCGGTCTCCTCGCTCACCACCTCGCCCAGGTCGACGTCGTCGGTGCCGTTGCTCTCCGAGTACGTCTCGTCGTCCGCGGTACAGCCCCCCACGAGCAGACCCATCGCCGTCAGCGCACACGCACCAAACCGCTTGAAATCACCCATGCCGTACATGTAACACCATGTAGGTATATTGACAAGCGCCCCGCCCCGGGGGTGCTGCTGGGGCTACGGGTAACCACATTGGACACACTGACGTTTCACCATCGCACCTGGGAGGCATTGAGCCGCGACGAGCTCTACGCGTTGATGGCGCTGCGGCAGCAGGTCTTCGTAGTGGAGCAGCGCTGTGCCTACCTCGACGCCGACGGCCTCGACCTGCACGCCACGCATCTCTGGGCGACCGCACCGGGCGGCGAATACCCTGTCGTGTATTGCCGCATCTTCGCTGCGGGCGTGAAGTACCCCGAGGCGTGCATCGGGCGCGTGGTGAGCGCGGGCGCAGCGCGGGGCACGGGTGCGGGGCGCGCGCTGATGACCGAGGTGTTGCGGCGGATGGATGCCGCCTCGGGCGGCGCGGTGGAGGTCGTGCGCATCTCTGCGCAGTCGTACCTGCAGCGCTTCTACGAGGGCTTCGGGTTTCGGGTGGTGTCGGCGCCGTACCTGGAAGACGACATCCCCCACCTGGAGATGCTGCGCGGCGGGTGAGGAGTCGTCGGATACACTGCGCCGACGATGTCCTTCAGCTTCTCCGTGAGCGCCGTCGATCCGGGTTCGCGAGCGCGCCGCGGCGCGATCATCACCCCGCATGGCCGGGCCGAGACGCCCGCCTTCATGACCGTCGGAACCCGCGCCACGGTCACCGGACTCACCCCGGCCGATCTCCGCGAGGTGGGCGCGCAGGTGGTGCTCGGCAACACCTATCACCTGATGCTCCGCCCGGGCATCGAGCTCTTTCGGCGCGTCGGCGGCATCCATCGCTTCATGGGCTGGGACGGCCCGATGCTCACCGACTCTGGCGGTTACCAGATCTTCTCGCTGCCGGGCGATCGCACCATCAACGAGCGCGGCGCTCGCTTCCGCAGCTACATCGACCAGAGCTTCCACCTGCTGTCTCCCGAGCGCTCCATCGAGCTTCAGACGGCCATCGGCGCGGACATCATGATGGTGCTCGACGTGTGCGTGGACGCGCGCTCGGACGAGGCCACCACGCGCGCCGCGATGGAGCGCACGCACCGCTGGGCGCTGCGCAGCCTGAAGGCCCGCACGGACTCCCCGCAGGCGCTCTTCGCCATCATGCAGGGGGGCTTGTTTCCTGAGCTTCGCAAGGACTCCGCGCGCTTTCTGACGGAGCATCCCTTTGACGGCTTCGCCATCGGCGGGCTCGCGGTGGGCGACACCCGTGCGCAGCGCGAGGACATCACCCACTTCGCCGCGGACCTGCTCCCGCCCGATCGCCCGCGCTACCTGATGGGCGTCGGCACCCCGCCCGATCTCCTGCACGCGATGCTGGGCGGGGTGGACATGTTTGACTGCATCCTGCCGACCAACCTCGGGTGGCAGGCCACGGCGTTTACCTCCACGGGCCGGGTGAAGCTCACCCGTGGGGCGCACGCCAACGACGACCGCGCCCTCGACGCGACGTGCCCGTGCGCCACCTGCAAGACCTTCAGCCGGTCGTACCTGCACCATCTCTTCAAGTGCGGTGAGCCGCTCGGGGCGCGGCTGCTCTCGATGCACAACCTCACGCACTACCAGTCGCTGATGGCCGAGGCGCGCGCCGCGATCACCGCCGGAAACTACGCCGCGTATGCGCGGGATAAGCTCGAGGCGATCGATCGGCACGAGCACGGCGGGCGTCGTATCGGCGTCGAAGCAGGGCCCTGAACAACCGTCGCGGCGCTTCGCGCATCTGCGAGAAAACAGTAGACGACGCGCTCGGTGTGCGCGGAGCTTGTTTTCTCGCATGGCATGGCCTCACGACCATGCCTCCAGGGATGGACGACCATGCCGTCAGGATGGACGACCATGCCGTCGGGATGGACGACCATGCCTCCTGGGTTGGACGACCATGCCGTCGGGATGGAGGACCATGCCTCCTCGGATGGACGACCATGCCATCGGCATGGACAACCGTCGTCCCCGGGAGAGACGACCGTTGCAGTCGAGGCTGAAGACGATTGGAGCATCGGGGAGAATCCTTTGGTAGGTTCCCGCGCCATGACGAACCCCACGGCACTTCTGGAAACCTCCCTCGGAACCATCACGATTGAGCTTTTTGTCGATCAGATGCCCATCACGGCGGGCAACTTCGTGAATCTCGCCAAGAGCGGCTTCTACGATGGCCTGCACTTCCACCGGGTGATCAACAACTTCATGCTCCAGTTCGGTTGTCCCCACAGCAAGGACCCGAACAGCGGCCGCGCCGGCACCGGCAACGGCCCCGACGGAACCATCAAGGATGAGTTTGCGGCGCGGCTCTCCAACGAGCCCGGCACGCTCTCCATGGCAAACACCGGCTCGCCCAACAGCGGATCGAGCCAGTTCTTCATCAACACGGTGCACAACGCCTTCCTCGACTGGTTTTCCCCCGGCGCGTCGAAGCACCCGGTGTTCGGCAAGGTGCTCGAGGGCATGGACGTCGTGAAGATGATCGAGAAGACCAAGACCGACGGCAAAGATCGGCCGATCACGCCGGTGACGATGATCCGCGTGACGGTGCAGGAAGGCTGAGACTCTTCCTCTCGACGCGGTGGCCGTCAGAGCCCCGCGTCGTGACGCCGGAAGGCCACGCGCTCGTGCACCGGGCGGCTGCCGTCGAGCATGGCGGCGATGGTCGAATCGGTGTCCCCCAACAGGTGCCGACGATGGCTCCCTGGATCGAGTCGTCGATCTCAGGGCAATGCTCCAACCCGAAAAACTGGTGACAGCCGCCGCCCACGTCGATCCAGGTGACGTCCGCGCCGCTCGTGGTGTCGAACTGCACCGTGGTCGCCCAGGTGGTGTGCCTTCCGAAAGAGTGACCCGAGAGCACCGCGGTGCGCGCGTCCACGCGCCCGGCGAGGGAATCGCCTGCGGGGAGTGATCCGACGACGCCGAGCGCCAGTGATAAATCTGAATCGGCAGCGGCGGTACAGGGGTGTCCGTGTGGGTGTTGCCGGTGTGGTCCGGGGCGGCGTGTACGTGTGCATCATCGAGCGAAAGCCCATGCGAAAGGGCCCCGGTTGATCGACGGGCCAGCGCGAAGGGTCGATGGGGCCCGACGCCGAGGTCGTTGGCGGCTGCGTCCGTCGTTTTCGCCGTCGCGGCATCACATCCGAGTATCAACAGCGCAGCAGAGAACCATCGGAGGGCGTCGAGCTTCAGCCGGCGAGAGTACCCATGTGTCGAGCGCGCCAAGGAGCGCAAAACACAACCGTCGGGAGGCCGTGGTGACGAAGGAAATCCCCGCGCTTGTGGGCGTGGAAGTCGCGGTGCTACATGCCGCGCACTTCAGGAACCGTCGATGGTGAAGGAGATTGCGATGCGTGCCTCGGGCCTCTGTGTAGTGGTTTTGCTCCTCGCTTGTGCGCCCGCCGCCGTCGGGCAGTACCCCATCGACGGAGCCGCCACCTCGGACGTCACCGTGTCCGACGCTGCCGCAATGGACATGGGCGTCGTCGTTGATGCGACCGCCGTCGTAACCCCGGAGGCCTCTCTCGACGCCGCTCCCGATGCCGCGCGGGACGCCGCCCGCGATGTCTCGATGGCCGATGTCCCGGCGGTCGATGTCACCGGGAGCTGCCGCGTCAGCACGGACTGTCCCGGTGGGGTCTGTGACCATGCGCGGCACGTCTGCGTCGCGTGCGTGACCGGCGCCGACTGCGCCGCCGCCACCCCGATCTGCGAGTTGAACCGCTGCGTCGCAGGCACTGCGTGCGTGTCTTCGCGCACCTGTACGGGCCGGGTCTGTGACGTGGTCGCGAGCCGCTGCGTGGAGTGCCTCACGGACGTCGATTGCACCGGCGGAGGCGTGTGCCGACGGGGCAATTGTCTTCCGACCCCGACGGCGTGTCGTTCGTCCCGCGAGTGCAGCGCCTCCGAGCAGGTCTGCGACACGGCTCGCTCGGTCTGCGTGGACTGCCTCGCCGATCAGGACTGCGCGGCGACCCAGTTCTGCGCCGCCGATCAGCTCTGCACGCGGCGCGTGTGCACCGCCGGTGCCGCGGAGTGCATCGACCTCCGGCGCGCGCGAACCTGTGACTCCCGCGGCACCGCGTGGGTCGAACAGCCCTGCGTGACCGGCACCTCTTGCGCGATGGGGCGCTGCCAGGCGCAGGTGTGTGTTCCGGCCGCGGCGGGCTGCGTATCGAGCACGGTACGGCAGACCTGCAACGCCGACGGGCTGGGCTACACCATGACGACGTGCGGCGTCGGGACGTCGTGCCGCGCCGGGACGTGCGAGTCGCAAAGCTGCATGCCTGGCACCGCGGAGTGCTTCGACGGGCTTACCCGCCGGGTATGCGACGCCGGAGGCCTCGGGCGCAGCAACGTCCCGTGCGCGGCCCGTCAGGGCTGCGTGGGTGGCGCATGCGTCGCGTGGACGTGCACCCCAGGGACATCGACGTGTGGCACCGGCGCCAACCGCGCGGTGTGCAACGCCGACGGCCTCGGCACCACCGCCGCGCCCTGCGCTGTCGGCCTGCACGCTTCCGTCGCGACGTGCAGCGGCGGAGTGTGTGGCCTCGTCTGCGACACGGGCTTCGGCGACTGCGACCTCGCGATCGGCACTGGCTGCGAGACCTCCCTCGCCAACACCACCGCCCACTGCGGCGCGTGCGGTCGCCGCTGTACCACCGGCGCCAACGCGACGGCGTCATGCGCGGCCGGAGCCTGCCAGATCGCCTGCCCCACGGGGTTCGCCGACTGCGACGCCAACGCCGCCAACGGATGCGAGGCCGCGCTTTCGAGCGATGCGAGCAACTGTGCCACCTGTGGTCGTGCCTGCGCGGCGGGGCAGTCGTGCGTGGCGGGCGCGTGCGCGACGATCAACATCGCTCCGGCCACCCTCACCGCACGCTACGGAATGGGCGTCGCGATCACCCCCGAGGGTCGCGTGTACGCGTTTGGCGGCTCCGGCGGCGGTGTGACGTTGACCACCACGGAGATGTACGACCCGGCGACCAACGCATGGACGACGCGAGGCCCGCTCCCGGCGGCGCTCTGGTCCCCCGCCGGGGCGGCCGGAAGCGACAACCGTGTGTACGCGATCGGCGGCGAGACCCAGTTCGGAACCCCGGTCGCGACGGTGTACGCGTTTACGCCATCGACCAACACCTGGAGCACCGTGGCGTCAGTCGGCCAGGCGCGATGGTCCATCGCTGCGGTGCGCGGCATCGACGGTCGCATCTACGCGTTTGGTGGTGGCGACAACACGACGACGTCCACGATGGCGGAGGCCTACGACGCTGCGACCAACCGCTGGACGACCCTCGCCCCGATGCCACTGGCCCGCCGCGGACCAGGCGCGGCGGCAGCGCGCGACGGTCGCATCTTCGTCGTCGGGGGCATCGAGGGGAGCGTCCGTTCGCCCTCCGTGCAGATCTACACCCCCGCAACGAACACCTGGGTGATGGGTCCGGCGATGTCCGTTGGACGCTCGGGCCCAGGCGTCACTCGCGGCCCCGATGGTCGCATCTACATCGCCGGTGGCTTTACCGGCACAGGTAACAGCTTCCTTGCCTCGGCGGTCGCGCTGGACCCCGCGACGGGCGTCTACACCGCGCTCGCCTCGATGGGATCGGCGCGTTCGTACTTCGGCTTCGTCACCCTGCTCGACGGGCGTCTGATGGCCTTCGAGGGTCAGACCCTCAGCGCGCTCAACGGCACGCCGGGCGTCGAGACGTACACCGTCGGCGCCGACCTCTGGCGCTGATCCCGCCGCCGCGCTGCCCCCTTCCCCCGTTGTGGGTCTGGCGCTAGCGTCCCGCGCCTGACTGAATGGCGATTCAGTGAATCCACAGGAGCGGGCAATCAAATGGCAGACGAACTTCGGTTTGACGGGCGTGTAGCGATCGTCACGGGCGCGGGCAACGGGCTCGGTCGCTCGCATGCGTTGCTGTTGGCGCGGCGCGGCGCGAAGGTGGTCATCAACGATCTGGGCGGCTCGCACACCGGCGGCGGCAAGAGCAGCGCTGCAGCGGATGCAGTGGTGGCGGAGATTCGCGCGGGCGGCGGCGAGGCTGTGGCCAACTACGACTCGGTGGAAGACGGCGCGGCCATCGTGCAGAGCGCGCTCGACGCCTTCGGGCGCATCGACATTGTGGTCAACAATGCGGGCATCCTGCGCGACGTCTCCTTCCAGAAGATGACCGCGGACGACTGGGATCTCGTGTACCGCGTGCACGTCCTCGGGGCGTACCGGGTGACCGCCGCGGCGTGGCCGCACCTGCGCGAGCAGAAGTACGGACGCGTGGTGTTCACCTCGTCGGCGGCGGGCATCTACGGCAACTTCGGCCAGGCCAACTACTCGATGGCGAAGCTTGGGCTCGTCGGGTTTGCCAGCACCCTCGCCCTCGAGGGCAAGAAGAACAACGTGGCGGTCAACACCATCGCCCCCATCGCGGGCTCGCGCATGACCGAGACGGTGCTTCCGAAGGAGATGCTCGAGAGCCTCAAGCCGGAGTTTGTCTCGCCGCTCGTCGCGTGGCTCAGCCACGAGAGCAACACCGACACCGGCGGCCTCTTCGAGGTAGGCGGCGGGTTCATGGGCAAGCTCCGTTGGGAGCGCACGCGCGGCGCAACCTTTCGCCTCGGGCGCGGCTTCGGCCCAGAGCAGGTGAAGGCCCACTGGGGAGAGATCACGGACTTCGCCAGGAGCGAGCACCCGGCGTCCGTCACCGAGTCCATGGGCCCGATCATGGCCAACGTGGAGGCAGGTCCGTCCAGGGGCGGCAACGAGTTTATCGACGTCGATCTGGCGCTCGGCTACCAGTTTCCCGAATACACCAGCCGGTATGACGAGCGCGACCTGGCGCTCTACGCACTGGGCGTCGGCGCGAGCCGTAACCCCCTCGACGCGACCGATCTCAACTACGTCTACGAGCTGAGCGAAGGCTTCCAGGCGCTACCCACGTACGCGGTGGTGCCGGCAGTGAATGGCATCCTGGACATGGGGCGTCGCGGGGAGACCGCGCCGGGGCTCAACTTCGGGCTCGATCGCATCCTGCACGGCGAGCAGTACACCGAGGTGCTGCGCCCGCTGCCGACGAATCAGAAGCTCACGCACCGCTCGAGGGTGAAGGCCATCTACGACAAGGGCAAAGGGGCCGTGGTCGTCAATGAGACCAGGACCTACGACGAGCAGGGCGATCTGCTGGCCATCAATGAATTGGCGACCTTTGTGCGTGGCGCCGGGGGCTGGGGCGGCGAGCGCGGGCCGAGCGCGGACGTCAATGTTCCGCCCGATCGCGCGCCGGACGCTGTCATCGAAGACAAGACCAGCGACTCGCAGGCGCTGCTCTACCGCCTCTCCGGGGACTGGAACCCCCTCCATGCCGACCCCGGGTTCGCGGGCGCTTTCGGATATGCGAAGCCCATCCTGCATGGGCTGTGTTCGTTCGGGTACGCCGGGCGGCACGTGCTCAAGGCCTTCACCGACGGCGACACGCGGCGCTTCAAGTCCATCAAGGTGCGCTTCGCGGACACCGTGTTTCCAGGCGAAACCATCGTCACGGAGATGTGGAAGGAGTCGGAGACACGAGTGGTCTTCCGCTGCAAGGTGAAGGAGCGCGACAAGGTCGTGATCTCCAACGCGGCAATGGAGCTTTACACCGAGGTTCCGCAGAAGAAGGCGAGCGCGCCGTCGGCGAAGGCGACGAGCGCAGCCCCGGTGGCGGCAGCGGCAGCGGCGACGGGCAAGATCACCAGCGGCCTCGTGTTCGAGGCGATCGGCGCCTACCTCACGAAGAACGCCGATGTGGCCGCGAAGGTCGGGACGGTGTTCCAGTTCAAGCTGACCGATCCGACGTCGCAGTGGACGCTGGATCTCAAGCTCAACCAGGTGGCGCGCGGCGAGACTGCGGTGCCCGAGTGCACGCTCGAACTCACCGACGCGGACTTCATGGCCATGACCGAGGGCAAGGCCAACCCGATGAAGCTCTTCACCACTGGAAAGCTGAAGATCTCGGGCAACGTGATGGCTTCGCAGAAGCTCGATTTCCTCACGAAGATCGACCGCAAGGCGATGGAGGCCGCGGCGGCCGGAGTAGTGGTCGCAGCGCCGGAAGCGGTAGCGGCACCGACGGCCGCACCGGCGGCGGCAGTGGCCCCGGGGATCTTCCAGTCGATCGCGGCGCGGCTGGCGGCGAGCCCGGCGTTGGCGAGCGAACTTGGAGCAGTCGTGCAGTTCAATGTGACGGGCCCCGATGGGCAGTGGGTGATCGACGGGGCCACGGTGGCCGCCGGGCGCAACAGCGCGGCGACGGCGTTTCTGACGGTGTCCGATGACGACCTCGCGGCGCTGGCGGCGGGCACCACGGATGTGAAGACCCTCTTCCAGCACGGCAAGTTGCGGGTGGACGGCGACGTGCGGGTGGCGCACCGGCTCGGATTGCTGAAGAACTCGTGATCGGGCGAATGCCAACTACAAAGAACGGAGTGAGGTAGAAGACTATGGGACGACGCGTAAATGTCATCGGTGTCGGCATGGTGAAGTTCGCCAAGCCCGGCGCGAGCGAGGAATACAACGTGATGGCCTCGAAGGCGGCGCGCGAGGCGCTGGCCGACGCGGGGATTCCGTACGGCGAGGTCGAGCAGGCGTATGCGGGGTATGTCTATGGAGACAGCACCTGCGGGCAACGCGCGATGTACGAAGTCGGGCTGACGGGCATTCCAGTGTTCAATGTGAACAACAACTGCTCCACCGGGTCGAGCGCGCTGATGCTGGCCAAACAGGCCATCGAGGGCGGCGTGGTGGAGTGCGCCATCGCCGTCGGCTTCGAGCAGATGGAAAAGGGCGCACTGCAGGCCAAGTGGACCGACCGCACCAACCCCCTCGACAAGCACGTCGGGGTGATGAACGACGCGCAAGGCGTCAACCAGGCGCCCTTCGCTGCGCAGATGTTCGGCGGCGCGGGCCGCGAGTACCGCTGGCGCTACGGCACGAAGAAGGAGACCTTCGGCAAGATCGCCTGGAAGGCCCGGCAGCACGCCAATCGCAATCCCTACGCGCTCTTCAGCGACACGCTCACCCTCGAGGAAATCATGAACGCCCCGGAGGTGTTTGATCCCCTCACGCGCTTCCAGTGCTGCCCTCCCACCTGCGGGGCCGCCGCGGCGGTGCTGTGCTCCGAGGACTTCGCGCGCCGGCACGGCATCGCCAACCCCGTGTACATCGCGGGTCAGGCCATGACCACGGACTACAGCTCGAGCTTCGCCGACTCCATGATGAAGATGGTCGGCTACGACATGTCCAGGGCCGCCGCGGACAAGGTCTACGCGCAGGCCGGCCTCGGCCCGAGCGACGTTCAGGTGGTCGAACTGCACGACTGCTTCACCGCCAACGAACTCATCACCTACGAGGCGCTCGGCCTCTGTGAAGAGGGCGGCGCGGAGAAGTTCATTGAGGAGGGCGACAACACCTTCGGCGGGAAGTTTGTCGTCAACCCGTCGGGCGGACTGCTCTCCAAGGGCCACCCCCTCGGCGCCACCGGCCTCGCGCAGTGCACCGAACTCGTCTGGCAGCTTCGGGGCCGCGCCGACAAGCGCCAGGTGCCCAACGCCCGCGTCGCGCTTCAGCACAACCTCGGCCTCGGCGGGGCGTGCGTCGTGACGATGTACCGCCGCGACTGAGTCGCGATCCCCCAGTCGCTCTGGTAGGGTGCGCGCCGTGCGCAGCCACCGTCTTACCGCCCTCTCGTCCGCCCTGGTCTTGAGCGCCCTCGGGTGCTCCGACATGCCTGGCGCCCAACGGTGCGACGAGCCTGACAACTCGTGCAATCGGCCGTTTCTCCGCAGCACCACGCCGATCAGCGCGCTGCGCAACCCCGACCCCGCGCGCCGTGTTGCCGTAGGCACGCCGGTCGATGCGCGCAACCTCCAGGTCACCGCCTTTGACGAGTACGACGAGACCATGGGCGGCAACGTCGGCACCGTCTATGTCCAGGAGACCATCCCCGCGGGCAACACGGCCGACGCGTTCTTGCCGTGCCCGCTGCTTCCCAATCGCATGGCTCGCGTCTGCGGCATCTCGACCTTCAACACCACCTTCAGTCCGCTCGCCTATCGCCCCAGGGTCGGCGACCTCGTCGATATGTCCGGCGGTTCCTACGACGAGTTCGACTGCTCCGGCGTGTGCGGCTCGCCTCCGCAGCCCTTCCCCGATGGGCGCTTTCTCCCGCAGGTGCGATCGCCCACCATCCGTAGCGCCGGCGTGGCCCCGCTGCCGACGCCGGTGGTCGTCACCGTGCAAGACCTCACCGTCCACAACGCCGCCCTCATCGGCGTGCTCGTCGAGGTCGCCAACGTGACCGCCATCGGCCCTGCCGATCGCCGTGGGGAGATCCAGATCACCGCCGATCGCAACGGCCCCAAGCTGGCTTTGCAGATGGTCAACATCCCCGGCGTGGTGGCGGGCACCCGATGGGCGCGCGTCGTCGGCGTGGTGTCGTACTTCTACGGCCCGAAGCTCATCCCGCGAACCCTCGCCGACCTCACCCCCGGCGGCTGATCGCCGTCCCCGCGGGACAGATCCACCGATGGCGCTTGAAGTGTCCATGAAGGTCCCCTCTCTCGTGATGGCGTTTGCTCTCTCGATCGCCGCCGTTGCGTGGGCCGTCCCCCAGCCTGGTCGCGCGCTCCCTGCGGTGTCCGTCACCGACCTCGCCGGAACCCGCCACACCGAGCGCGATCTCACCGGTCAATGGACCGTCGCTTTCGCCATGACCGACAAGGACGTCGGCGCCAACGTCACCGCGTGGTGGCGCCAGATCGAGGGCCGCGTGCCGCCCAGCACGCGCTTGTTGACCTTTGTGGCGCTCGACCTCTTCGCGCTGGTTCCGACGGCGACGGTGGTCTCCCAGGCCCGCGAGGCGACGCCGCGCTCGCGGTGGCACACCGTCTGGTTCTCTCGAGACGGATCGTTTGCCGGGCAACTCGGTCTCCCGGAGAGCGAGATTCCCTGGGTCTTTGTGCTCGACCCATCGGGGCGCGTGGTCGAGAGCCTCCACGCCGACGTGGACGCCGCAGGGGTGGCCCGGGTCGTCGCCGCCATCACCGCCGCGCACTCTGCCAACGCCGCACCCTGACCTCTGCGCTCCGCCCGGTGGATCAACCGGCCCGAGGGTGCTGATCCCGCATCGACGTAGCTCGCTTCGGAGCGCTCGCGCTGTCGTTGCAGACATCGCGCGCGCCGTGGCGACTGCTATGGTCCGCAGTCATGTCCAACCCCGACACATCGCGTGCATTGCGGCAGCTGTTCGAGCGCTACCTGACGTCGATTCAAGAGGTGTCCGGGTCGCTGCCGATCACCGAACACGACGCCGCGGTGTACTCGCCCTGCGAGCTTGGCGCTCCGGACGCCGACGGCACGGTGTCCTGGCGACCCGTGCAGCGAAAGCCGCGGTCTGACCTGGCGATGCTGCAGCGCGAGGCCGACGTGGTGCTCCCGGACTCGCTGCGAGACTGGTTGGGGGCGTGGTGGTGCCTGCCCATCGAGGCGACGCTCTTCAACGACCCGATGGTGCTGCTGGGCATCACCGGGCCGGACGATGAGCGCATCGTGGCGAATCGCTGGGCGAGCCACGTTGCGGCGCGGCGGGCGCGCAACGCCGATGACACTGTTCCGGTTGGAGCCTTCATGGACGGGCGCATCCTGACCGTGGCGTGCCCGAGCGGCGAGGTGCGTCTGGAGACCACGACGCGCTCACTCCGCTTCGTGGCGGAGTCCGTGAGCGACCTCTTCGGAATGATGGTTCTGCAGACCCCGTAAGAGCGCTTACGGAACGTCGGCGGGCAACGGGGTGCTCGTCTCCATCTGCACCCGCGAGCGCAGCGTGACCTGCCCGGGAACCTCCAGGCGAAACCACCCGCGGCTCTCGTCGAAGGCCCCGCCGACGCTCGGCGCGAAGAGCCGACGCGTGGCCACCACAGTGAAGCTCCAGCGCGAGCGCCGTCCGCCGGGGAGAGCAGTCGGATCTTGCTCGTCGAGGCCACGGCGTACCGCCTCGAGGGCCGCGCGGTCGAACCCCGGGATGCCCGATGGGTGCAGAAGTCGCACGTCAAGCACGCGGCCGGTCGCATCCTGATCGACCTGCACCTCCGCGCGCGTCGTCCGAACGTTGCGTCGCCACGACTCGTCGCTCGCGTTGGCAGGCAGCGCCCGGCGGTTGCTGTTGAGCCCCTGCCCTGCGGCTCCACCGATGGCCTCGATCGCCTCCGCGGCCCCGCCCAGGCGCGGCGCAGGGGCCTCCAGCACCTGCCGCTGCCGACGAATCATCCGGTCGCCGAAGATCCGGATGGCCTGCTCGGGCGCGATGAAACCCGCCATGAGGGTGTCCGCGAGGTTGGGCACGCGCACCACCCCCGGGCGCCACGCCTCCGCGACGCGGCGACGGATGTTCCAGAGGTACGTGCGCACCCCCGGGGCCTCGCGCACCATCGTTGCGCCCAGCGCATCGCGAACGAAGCTCTGCGTTGCGTCCCGCGCGCGCTCCTCGGCGGTCCCGACGGAGCCCGGAAAGAAGGCCGCGCGACCGGATCCGATGGGCGCTTCGATGCCACTGGAACGCGATAGCGCAAGGACTTCCGCACTGGGACGGAAGAGGTCCGCGGCGTGCAGCACAGGCGGGGGCGGGAGCGGCGGCGACGCGACCGGGACCGGGGGAGTTTGGTGGGCGACCGGGGGAGTTTGGCGGGTGCCCGGGGGAGTTTGGCGGGTGCCCGGGGGAGTTTGGCGGGTGCCCGGGGGAGTTTGGCGGGTGTCCGGGGGAGTTTGGCGGGTGCCCGGGGGAGTTTGGTGTGTGTCCGGCCGATCGGGCGGCGCTTCGATCGCGAACTCGGTGACGCGCAGCACCGGGGCGACGGCGGTGGTGGACGGAGGGTGCGGCAGCGCGACCAGCAGAGCGACGACGAGGGCGTGACCGAGGATCGACGCGAGCAGCCACGGGGAGCGCGGGAGTCGAACCATCGCCGTGACGATGACACGCCCGCACGAGCGATGCCGGGACGGATCAAGCACGCCGCGAAGCCCTCCGGCATCTCATCGATGCAGAGGCTCAAAGTCGTGTTACGGCGATGCCTTCACGGCCAATTTTGCAGCATTGCCCAGGCGTGCCGTCCCGGGCGATGCTGCGTACCGTGGGAGACGCGCGATGAAGTCACCGATCGGTTTCGTGGGAATGCTGGGCCTGCTGGTGGCGTGCAGCGAGACATCGACGATGACAGCGGTCGATGCGGGCAACGCCATCGACGTGGTCGATGCGGGCAACGCCATCGACGTGGTCGATGCGGGCAACGCCATCGACGTGGTCGATGCGGGCAACGCCATCGACGTGGTCGATGCGATGACGGCGAGGGACGCGACGGACGTCACGGACGCGACGGACGTGACGTCCGTCCCCGTCGATGCCGGGGTGCGTTGCGGCACGGCGGAGATCGGTTGCGTCTCTGGGACGACGATCCTGTGCGCGAACCTCCAGTTCGACCCGCAGAACTGCGGCGTCTGCGGTCGCGCCTGCTGTTCTGGGCAGGCCTGCGCCGATGGTAGTTGCGTCACCGGATGCCCAGCGGGACAGACCGTGTGCGCCCCCTCCGGGGCCACCTGTCCGATCTGCGTGGACACCTCCACCAGCGCCCAGCACTGCGGCCGCTGCAACCTCGCCTGCGCCGCCGGGCAGGTGTGCGTGCGCGGCGCGTGCGCGGCGACGGCGTGCAGTGCCGTGACCGAACCACCGTCGCCGATGGGCGTCTGCGACGGCCGGGGGCGCATCGCGTGCGAGATGTGGGCACAAGGCATCGCCGGGGGACGAAGCAACGTGACGGCGCAGTGCCTCTCGTTACCCGCAGGCTGCGCGAAGGCCGATCACTGCGATGATCCGCACGATGTGACGACCTGCCGGTGCGGCGTCGAACCCGTGTGCGGACCCAACCAGGTCTGCGCTCTGGTCGGCCCGACCGCGCGCTGCGAGTGCGCGCAACCCTGACCGCGGAGGCATCCGATCAGCGCGCCGCGCCCGCCTCGATCCACGCGCGCACGGCGGCGATGTCTCCCGCGGGGAGCGTCGCGGCCCCGCGCGGCATTGCGCTCCCGCAGGAGGGCGTGGTGCCGTTGATCTTCTGGTACAGCTGGCTGGTCAGCGCGTTGCCAGGCGTCACCCTGGTGAGCCCGCTGGCGGCGCACGACCCGCCCATCGCAGCGACGCCGACCAGGTTGGTGTAGGCCAGCGCCTCCGTAGACATGTTGAGCGCCCCAGAGGTGCCATGGCACGACACGCACGCCCGCTGGATGATCGGATACACCGTCGCAAATCCGCTTCCGCCATCGCGCGGACCCGTGTCCGTCACGCCCACATCGCGCGGACCCGTGTCCGTCACGCCCACATCGCGCGGACCCGTGTCCGTCACGCCCACATCGCGCGGACCCGTGTCCGTCACGACCGCATCGCGCGGACCCGTGTCCGTCACGACCGCATCGCGCGGTCCCGTGTCCGTCACGACTGCATCGCGTGGGCCTGTGTCCGTCACGACCGCATCGCGCGGGCCGCCATCCAGCAAACCACCGTCCATGGAGGCATCCATTCCGCTCGCATCGACGCTCGTCCCGGCGTCCGTGTTGGCGTCAGCGCCTGCGTCCGTACCTGCGTCCGGCGGCGGGTTCAGCCATCGCATGAGCGCGGCGCGCTCGTCGTCGGTCAGCGTGGCGGGCGGCGGCGGCATGCGCTGCATCACCACCGCGCGCTCGATGACCGCCGTCTCGTCGACCCAGAACTGGTACCGCGACAGGTTGATGTTTGCCGTCCCGCCAGGCAGGTGACACGGCGTGCACCGCCGCGCGAACACCGGCCGAACCTCCTCCTGCCACTGCTGCACCCGCGGATCGACGGTCAGCGTGTAGCGCGCCAGCCTTCCATCGCCGAGCACCCACACGCTCCCGTTGTTCGATCCCACCAGGCGCGCGTCCGCGGACACCGTGATGCCTCCCGCCAACCGCACGCCCTCCGTCGCGTCGAACACTCCGAGGCCGCCGCCCACGACCACCCATAGCGCCGTCCCAGCGCGCGCGATCGACCGCACCGCGCCCATCGTGGTCGGCGCGCCGGGGACGAGAGATCCGTTGGTCTGCTCGCGCCAGAGCGATCCTGTGGCGGTGCCCACGACCAGCTTGCCGTCGGCGTCCATCGCCACCGCGGTCGCGCCCTCGACGGCGTAATCGAGGAAGCGCTGGCTCATCACGTCGAAGACCCGAGCCCCGGCGGCAGTGAGCGCCGCAATCCTCCCACCGCCCGCCACCAGCGTCGCGAAGCTCGGGTCGTTCCAGCGCAGAACGCGCCGCCCGTCGGCCACTGCGAAGCCCTCGTCGGTGCCAAACACCGTGCGTGTCTCGTCCAGCACCGCCACCGAACGCACCCTCTGGTCGCTCAGCCCGTACCGCGCGGTGACGTCCTCCAGGATCATCCGGTCGCGCACGCGCCAGATATGCCCCGCGCCGTCCACGGCGATCACCCAGCGCCCAGCGCTCCCGTCGCCCGACGGAACGCTCGCCGCGTCTCTCCACATCATCACCCGCATGTCGCGCGCGCTCACCGCACCGCCCGACAGCCACTGCATTCCCCGCTCGCCAAACACCACAACGTCGTCGCCGGACTCCGCCACCGCGGTGATCATCCCGAGGTCGGCCATCGCGGCGTTCCAGCTGAGAACCTGCGCCGTGATCGGCTCCGGCGCGACGTCTTCGACCGCCCGCGAGGCATCCGTAGGCGGGTTCAGGGAGGCGTCGTCACCGCAACCGAGAAGGGTCGCGACGGCGGCAAGGAGGGTCCAGCGGGCGGCGGTGTTGTTCATGCGCGAAGGAGAGAGCGGATCACGTCGCCGTCGCGGAGGTACTTCCGCGGGTTGACACCAAAGGCAGCCACGAAGGTCGCGAGGAGGTCCGGCGGGGCTACCGCGCGGGTGCCATCGGCGAAGGTACCGGCGATCGCGGGGAGAAGCTGATCGTCGTCGGCGCGCCCGAAGGAGGTGTTGCCCACGAACTTCGGCGAGATCACCAGCGCCGAGCCATTGGGGTAGTGGTCGCGGCCCATGGTGAGGTTGATCTGCGGCGTGCGGCAGAAGTCGCTCACCACAAGGATGTGCGTGTGGTCTGCGAGGCGTCGGCCGACGCGCGTCGGGTGCGGTGCCGCGTCGAGGGCGCGCACCAACGAGGCGATGGTGTCGAACAGCTCCTGCTGGATGAGGGGCTGGCTGCGGTAGTTGTTGGTGTGCGTGTCGTGCGAGTTGCTGGAGAAGCTCACGCAGCGCACGAGGTTGCGCTTCATCGCCTCTACGGCGAAGGCGCAGTTGACCCCCGCGCGGCCCTGAAAGCGCAACCCCGGGGAGGGAAACAAGCCCGGCTGCGCCATCGCGAGCGCCCCGGCGTTGAAGATCGACTGAACATCCGGCGAGAGCATCCGCGGCAGCGCCTGAAACTGCAGCCCGAAGCCCTCGATTTCGTCGCGGTACCAGGAGTTCTCGGCGAGTTCGCGGGACTCCTCGGAGAGCAGCGCGGTGACCGCCTGCCGATCGGCGATGGTGGTGTTCACGTTGCTGCGGGCGAGCATCTTCGAGAGCGTATCGACGGAGCTCACCCGCAGCGGCGAGACGCGCGCGTCGAGCTCGTTGCCGACATACGTAGACGGGTAACCCACGGACACCGTCGGGAGCAGGCTCTCGCGCCCAAACTCGTTGGCGAGCATGGTGTCGATGCTGGCCGCGACGGGCTTGCCGCCCGCGAGGTGACGCCCGGTGGCCGCGAAGAAGGTGCCGTCGGCGTGGCTGACGGTGTTCATCGCGAGGCCGTTGATGATGGTGAGCCGGTCGGCGATGTCCGCGAGGTTGCCGATGGCGGGCCCGAGCCGCAGCGACGAGCCCGCCGGACGAACCATCTCGAAGGTGTTGGTGTCCGCATCGAGGGGAGCGTTGCGCCAGAGACGAATCGGGGCCGTGTCGATGGTGTCCGTGCTGCCCGGCTCGATGATTCCGCGGCGCTCGTTGCGCGGATCGAGCGAGAGGGTCACGTCCCAGCCACCGGCGGCGTGAATCAGAACGAAGAACTCATCGCTCGCCACCGGCGGATCGGCGAATGCGCGCAGCAGTGGCTGGCTCGCGAAGCCCGCCGCGGCGGTCCCACCGAGCACCTTCAGGAACGTACGTCTACGGCTGTCCATGGGTCCGTTTCCTTCTTAGTAGAGGTGGAATTCGGGGTGGCGCACGAGGCCTTCGCACACGCTCGCCCAGCCCGCCTCGGGGCCGTTGAACATGCGCGCGCCGGCGTCCGCGTGCCGGGTCACGGCGTCGCGGTAGAGCGTGCGGAATCGCGGGATGCGCCCCTCCGGCGCGAGCGCCGCGGGATACCCCAGCACCCGCCGGTGGAGCACATCGAAGCGCGCGCCGAACTCGTCGTCCGTGAGCGCCCGGGTGGGTGTTGGCAGGTCGAAGCGGAAGAGCACACGGTCGGCGGCGAGTGCGCCGCGGAGGTCGTTCTGTACGGCGCGCTCGCAGAGGGCCACGCCGATGCGCTCGAAGGCCGCCAGCATGAGGGCGTTGGTCTGCGGCGCACGGGGGATATCCACCGCGTAGTCTGGAACGCCCAGCGCCGAGAGGTAGTCCGCCCAGGTGTCGAAGAGATTGTCGCTGGTGGTCCCGCGGAGGCGCGTCTGGAGCGCCTGCGGGCTCAGGCCACCGAAGAGTGCGATGTAGCTGCGGATGAGCGTCTCCGCGGGCATGAGGCGCGGCGGCTCCTTCGGCGCGCGGTCCTGCGCGATGAGCTCGTGCCCGGGAATCTGCGTCACCGGCGTCGGGGTGATCTGCGTCGGCCGCGACGTCACCGATCCGGCGTCCGTCGGGGAGACGGCCAACGGCGGAGCGGGAGTGCTATTACATCCGAGGGTAAGAAGCAGGGCGGTTGCGGCTCGCTGGAGGGTGGTCTTCACGGCGTGACTCCAGCGCGCCAGGCGCCCGAGGCGAGGTTGTTTGCGTTGCGGTAGGCGTCCGCGCGAACCAGCGTGCGCACCAGCGCCCGCATGCGGAAACCGTTGCCCTGCAGGGCCGTCACGAGGCTCTCCTGGAGGGGCTGATCTTCCGCGGTGAGCGAGCGGCCGAGGAAGGACTCGCTCACGTTTTGCGCGACACAGGATGCGAACTCTGGCGCGGCGACGATGCTGCGGGCGAGCCCGGCGGGGCCCTCGTCGGCGTGCGCGGGCGAGCCGTAGGCACCGCGCAGCATGCCTTCCGTCGCGGTGCCAAACGCGGGGTCATAGAAAGGCGTGCAGTTGCCGTTGGGCGAGGCGCCCGCGCGGGGGGCGCAGGCGGGGTTGAACGCGGGGAAGCGGTCCGCGGGGAGGAAGGTCCACCCCGACTCGGACACGCGGGTGAAGTACGCGGCGAGGGGTTCGAGCGAGGCGTGGCACGCCGCGCAGCCCGAGCGGGTCATGAGGTTGGGATCCGTCGACGGGGTGAGTGCGACATTTTCGGCGACAAACTGCCGGCAGAGAAAGGCGTTGTAGACGATGTGCGCGCGCGCCCGGCGGGTGCCGTACTTGGCGAGGAAAATCGGTGTGGTGAGCAGCCCAGCTGCCTGCGGGCCGCGGTCTTCGATGCGCCGCCAGGAGGCGAGGTCGTGCGGGGTGAGGTCCGCCGGGACGCGCGCCGGATCGAAGAGCGCAACGGGCTCGAGGTAGTTGAAAGCCGTGCCGTTGCCGCAGCATGTGGAGGCCGCGAAACTCCGGTGGAATTGGGCCGTTGCGCCGTTGACCATGGTGCCGCGGTCGGTGAGCAGGCCGCGCACGTCGCGGTCGCGAACGAAGAGGTCGTCAAGGAAGTGCACCGCCTCCTGCGCCCACCAGAACCGCACCCAGTCGCCCTGCGTCTGCGAGCGGCTGTCGAGCGGCTGCTCAGCCCCAAGCGGAACATTATCCGGGATGTTGAACGCCGCCGGATCGTTGGTGAGTGAATTGCCTGGCATGCAGCGCTCGAGGCCGATACCGCAGCCGCAGTCGTCGCTGAGTCCCACTCCTGCGCCGCTGGTGCACGAGACCATGTCCGTGGCGTGCGCGCGGGCGTAGGCGGAGTCCGTCGGCGGGGCGCTGGTTCTCCCGCCGGGGTACGGCTCGGTGCGGGGCAGCGCGGTGAGGCGACCGGAGAGGTACACCTGCCCGCGGTCCGCGGTCTGCGCCTCCTCGCGGCACACTCGGATGGTGGTCGTCGGGGTGACGTTGTCGGCGTTGAGCATCAGGCTCGCCACTGGCGAAAGCTGCATCGCGGATCCGTCGCCCGGGGTGATGCGCTGCGAGGGCGAGGCGCTGCGATAGTCGCGGTAGAGCCACCAGGGGCGCACCTCCACGGTGCGCTGGTTCCAGACGGCGCGGTCCACGGGGCGGCTGACGCCGGTGAGCGTGCCGTTACCGTTGATGGTAAAGCCGGTCTCGTCCGGGGAGAGGCAGAAGTCGAGGTCGGACTCGACGCGGTCGCGGCGCTGTCCGCGGCGCGAATACACGTACGTCGGCACGCCGTCAGGGTCGAGCACGGCCACGCGCCGAAGCACCAGCGGGTTGCTCACGAAGTTGAACATCGACCCGACCTCGAGGCGCAGCGCGTCGAGGTACACGCGGCGCAGGCGCTCGGCGTAGGCGGGGCCCTGGAGGTGCTGGTCGATCCAGGCGTCGAGGACGAAGCCCGGCTGCTCAAACGCAGTGATCTCCTCGGCCAGCGGGATGCGCCCCTGGAGGTCGATGGAGAGCGCGCGAAAAAGACGGTACTGCTCGCGCGTCGGTGACGCCTCGGCGGACCTGCCGACCGTCGAAACCCCCAGTACCAGGGCCGCGGCGCTCATCGCGTGAAACCATCTCACTGCGTACCTCCTGACGATCGCGCGGAGCTGCGCGACTTGCGTTTTGTGAAATCATCCATCGCTTGCCAGTGCATCCGACGTCAACCGTCTGCGTGTGACATTTTCGGGATGCGGGCCTCACTCAGTGAAGGCCGAGGCGGGCCTCACTCCGTGACGGCCGAGGCGCGCTCGATGCGTCCGCGCACCACGGCGCGTGCGATGGGGTGATACCCTGCGGCGTTGCTCGCGAAGGCCTCCCGCGCAAGGTTGCGCGTCTCCGGCCGAGCCAGCAGGGCGCTGTAGAGCGGCACCACGTACTTCATTCGACCGACCGCCCCGAGCACCCGCACGACCTCTGGCAGCACCGCATCGTAGGCGCTCGCCAGCGCCAGGCGCAGCCACGCGACCTTCACCTCGATGTTACCTGTTGATGTAAAGCCGAAGCGCTCGTCGAGGGCTTCGCAGAAGGCCGCGGGTTGCGGTCGCGCGAGGCGTTCGAGCCAGAGGTTCCACTCCGTGGTGGAGAGGTTCGTGTCGGCTGCGGGGAGCGCGGCGCCCAGCGCGATGACAGCATCGAGGCGCGCGGCGTGGGCCACCGGCGCGTTGCCGGGAAGGCCCTCGCCGTCGATCCAGCGCGGCGCGTCGATGCTCGCGAGGACGCCCGGAAGTTCGCGCTCGGTAAACTCCAGAAAGCCTTCGGTGGTCACCGCACCGAAGCGAAACGTCTCCAGGTAGCGCCGCGCGAATCCGTCGAAGCGCTCGCGTCCGACGGCCCCCTCGATGGTCCGCAGGAAGAGTTCTCCCTTGTCGTACGGAACCACACTGAAGGCCTCGTCCGGGTCGATGCCTTCGAGGTGCGTGTGCAGCCGCGTGAGGCCTCCGTGGCCCTCGGCGATGAAGCGCGCGATGGTCTCGTCGAGGTCCTTGCGGCAGATGGCGGCGACGAGCGCGGCGGTGTCCGGGCCCTCGAGCACCTCGACCATCCGAAGCTCGGCGTAGCGGGTCCAGCCCTCGTTGAGCCAGAAGTGCTCGGCGTGGGCGTTGGTGACGAGGTTGCCGCTCCAGGCGTGGGCCAACTCGTGTGCGATCACGCGCACTTGCGATCGATCACCTGCGAGCAGTGTCGGGGTCACGAAGGTCAGCCGCGGGTTCTCCATTCCTCCGTACGGAAACGACGGTGGCATGACGAGGATGTCGAATCGATCCCATGCGTACGGACCGAAGAGGGACTCTCCCGCGGCGAGCATTCCATCGACCTCGGCGAACTCCCACGCCGCACCATCCACCACCGACGGCTCGGCCCACACTCGCGAGCGAGCGCCCAGTTCACGCGAAGCAAGCTCTCCGACGGCGAACGCGAAGAGGTACGGCGCGATCGGCTGCGGCATGTGCCAGCGCTCCACCGCGACGTCGCCGCGCTCCTCGCGGCCATCAAACGCCGCGGCCATGAGCCCCCGCAGGGCGGTCGGCACGGTGAGCGCGGCGGTGAAGGTGATACGCCGCTGGGGCGTGTCCTGCAGCGGCACCACCGAGCGCGCGTGGATGGCCTGGCACTGCGAGAACAAGTACGGGTGCGCCCCGCCCGCGGTCTGCGCGGGGTCGAGCCACTGCAGCGCGCTTGCGTCCGCGGCGGTGCGGTACGCGATGATGACGGCGCGGGTGCCTTCACCCAGAACGAGCGCGAGCCGCGACCCGAGGATGGCATCCACGGGGTGCACCACGAACGCCACCGTGCGCCCGCGGTCGTCGGTCACGGTGGCGACGTCGAGGCCGCGGGTGTCGAGGTCGAGCGGCCCCGCGGACGGCGCATCGAACTGGAGCGTCGCGGTGGCGTGGAGGGTGCTGGTCGCGAAGTCCACGCGCGCCTCCCACGCAAGCGAGCGAACGTGGGCGTGGCGGTCGTCGGTGTACGAGTGGGGGTCGATGCGCATGGGGCGCGCAAGCTATCGCAACGGGCCGCACGCGGTCACCCGTGCGCACATCGCAGCACGCGCACCGCCGTTGGCGCCGTTGGACGCACCGAAATCGCGCCCCACCCTCTTGCGACATGGGGGCGGTCCGATGAATCACGGTTGAAGCAGCGCGGCGCTCGACCTCACGGGAAGAGCCAGACGCACGCGCTTCGTACCCATTTGTCCTGGAGTTTTCTCATGCGTATCTCGACCGTCGGCGCCCTGTGTCTCTCGCTCTGCATCCCCTCCGTCGCCGCAGCGGAGGACGTGATGGTGGCCCTCACAGGGATGCAGGTCCCGGTGGGGCCGACGGGTACGGTGGTGTTCAACGTCGAGCGCACGCGCGTGGGCACCGAAGACTTTGCGGTGATTCGGGCGCGGGCCACGGAGCAGACCACCCCCTGCGGCGTCGCCCCCGAGCGCGTCGCTGTCTGGGGCTTCCTCGATGGCCACTGGGTGGAGATGGCCCACGAGATCCTCGACCGTTGCCTCATCGCCCCGACGGGGAGCGGCCATCGCAACAGCGCCGCGGTGCGCGCGCGCATCATCGACGTGGTCGAGTCGGGGCGGCACTTCGCGGAGTTTCACGTACGCATCATCGACCCACGGCTGCCGCTCGAACAGTCGTCGCTGGTGCGTTACCACCGCGTCGGCGATCGCTTCGCTGCGCAGCGCGTGACCGAGCCCCTCGCGCCCACGCCGGGCCTTGTGTCTTCGCGAGTGCTCGCCGCATTGACCGGCGCGCACACCGACGGGCAGCTCACCGAGTGGTCCACGTCCCTGCCCATCGCGACCAGCGAGCACGGCTCTCTCTGGATGGCCCAGAGCGGCGATCGCCTCCTGGTGGCGGGCGACCTGCTCACCGGCGAAGGGGCCGCGCCCACGGTGACGGTGTCCCTCGCGGACGTCGGCACCGGCACCGGCCGGATGCGCAGTCTGGATGGCAACCACGGCCGCACCGTTCAACTGTCCTGCGGTGAGGCGCAGGGCGCGGCGGTTCGCTGCGCGCGCGTCGGCGGACGGTGGCACCTCGAGGGCAGCATCGACCTGTCGGCGCAGATCTACCACCAGCGCACCATCGACGCGGTGGCGATGCTGGCGGTGGCCGAGGCCGGCGGGCATCGGCTGCTGACCACCCACCCCGGGCTGCGACTGGAGGGGATGCGCTTCGCGGCGCCGATCGACCTGCTGCACGGAGCTTCGCGCGAGGTGCTGGCCCGCTGCGGCGGCGGCTTCGTGGGCCGCGTGGCAAGCGGCGCAGCGAGCGATGACGAACTGCAAGGCGCGCTCGTGACGTGCGGGCCACTGTGCAGCCACGGGCAGTGCGAACAGACCATGGGCACCGGCGAGGTGGCAGGTCGGCTGGAGTTCTCCAACGGGGGCAGTTGTATCCGCGGGATGGGGCCGGGCGCAGCGGAGGTCGATGGCTGTCTCCAAGGCGCACACTCACGGCTGGTCGGATCCACGCAAGTGCAGGGCTTTGACGCTGTTCTCGGGGTCGAGCGATCGTGGAGCGTGGACGGCACGCAGTGGCACCAGGGCGAGATCTGGATGCTCGTCACTGCGTCGGCCGGGTGGCGTCGCTTGACCATCGGCGCGGCCCAGCAAGGTGCGCCCGCGATGTACAGCCGGGTGTCGGTGCTCGATGGACACCCCGCGCTGTGCACCGCCAGTGGCACCTGCGAGGTGCTCCACGAATTGGCTCTTCAGCGCCGCGAAAGCGTGACCGGTAATGTGACCGGGAATGTGATCGCGACGCTGCGCCAGGCCGGCCTCTTCGCCCGCGGCGAGGCGCAGTAGTCCGAGGCTCTGACCTCCTGACACCCTCGTTGTCGCGAGTGCAATCGGAGAGGGGCACGGAGGGTCTTGCACGGCAGAGTTCCCCCTGAGGAGTCCCCTCGTTTTTCATCGAGGAGCGTCGGTGTTTGCACGAGCCCCCTTCCCCGCTGCCGCGCGCCCTACCCCCGCGCAGCGGGGGCAGGGCTCAGGGTGCTGACAGGTTCGCGATCGCACTGCAGACGTGGGAGCCATGCCCCCACTTGTGGGGGTAGGGCGCGCGGCAGCGGGGAAGGGGGCTCGTGCAAACACCGACGCTCCTCGATGAAAAACGAGGGGATGTCTCAGGAGTTCCCCTATGCTTTCCATCGGCCTCCCCGCCGGAAAGCCCAATCGGATTCCCTCGAATCGACACCGCCCTGACGCTCCATTCGTGGGGAAACCAAGCCGTTGCGATCGGCGGTGTCAGGATGTCAGAGGCTGACCGCGCTCACGATCGCCCCCCGCGGGGTTCAGGTCGTCTCGTAATCAACCACGCAGGAGCGCTCCCGGCGCGGCCCTAGCCACGCGGCGAAGGCGACGTGCGCCGGGTGTACAGCATAGGCGTCGAGATCCGCGCGGCCGTCGAAGCGGGCGAGCAGCGCGACGTCCCAGGAGCGCTCGGAGCGCACCACGTCCACGCCTGCCTCCAGGTGCCGCAGCTGCGGAATCTGATCGCGCAGCGCAAGGATGCGATCGCGCACCTCCGCGGCGCCTTCCGGGGAGCAATCGATGAGCTTGAAAAATACCGCGTGAGTCAACATCGCGCAGGAGCATAACCCCGACGGGCCGCTGCCCACCCGTGGCTGGTACAGTCTCCGATCATGCGCATTCAACAGCCGATTCTGCGGGTGCTCGCCTCGGTATCGTTTGGACTCCTGGGCTGCGGGACGAGCGCTTCGCCCGCGGATGGCGGGGCGATCGACAGCGGCGCGGCCGACGTGATCGACGTGCCCGTGGCGCCGACGGATGTCCCGCGGGTGGACGCGGGATCCGCCCTGTTGCTGACAGCGACGCTCTCCGGGCGTCAGGCAGTGCCGCCGGCGTACACCACCGCCGCGACCGGGACGGTGACCTTCACGCTCAGCCCCGACCGCACGCTGCTGTCGTACATGGTGACGCACACGATTCTGCTGCCGCTCTCCACGCAACTTCACCTCGGGCTCGCGGGAGAGGCCGGGACGATGCTGCTCCCGATGACCAACAGCGGCGGGCTCACCATCGGCACCACCGGGCTCACGTCCGAGCAGGCGCGGGCCATCGTGGAGGGCCGCACCTACGTCAACATCACCAGTTCGTCTTTTCCCATGGGAGAGCTTCGCGGGCAGATCGTTCAGCCCGGCGAGGCCGTGTACACGGCGCGCCTCTCCGCCGATCAAGAGAACCCCCCAAACACCCTTAAAAGCAGCGGAGTGGCGGAGTTTCTCGTGGACCCGGCGGCCCGGCGGATGCGGTTTGTGGTGCACACGCGAGGGATGACCGTGCCCCCCACAGGCGCGCACATCCACACGGGCGCGGCGGGTACCAACGGTGCAGTGCTCATCGACCTCGCGGAGGGCGGAAGCTCGCTCGCCACTGACTTCCTCGGGACGCGCCCGATCACCGCGGAGACCGTCGCCGACCTCGAAGCAGGGCGCTGGTATGTCAACACGCACAGCGCGGCGATGCCGGCGGGGGAGATTCGCGGACAGATCTTGCGGCCGGGCGAGCGGCTCTTCCTCGCGCGAATGACCGGGGCGCAGGAGGTTCCGCCGGTGGTGACGATGGCAACGGGGGCGCTCGGGGTGATCGTCGGGGCCGATCGCGACCGCATCACCTACGAGGGCGCGGTGACGGGAATGACCCCGACGTCGGCGCACCTGCACGCGGGCGGGGTCGGAGTGATCGGTGATGTGGTCGCTCCGCTGATGATGGTTGGCGGTGCGCTCCGGGGAACTGCGACGCTGACGGCGACGGGCGACGCGGGCGTTCCGCTTCTCACGGGCCTCACCGCAGGGACCGTCTACGCCAACGTGCACTCGATGACGAACACCGGAGGGGAGATCCGTGGGCAGTTACAACCGGCGCCCGCTCTGACCTCCACGCCCTGAACCGCCGTCACATCGTCACGACGATCTTCCCGAACTGATCGCCCTGCTCCATGCGGGCGAAGGCCTCCGCGGCGCGCGCCAACGGATACTCATCGCTCACCACCGGCTGCATGGCGTGGTGCTCTACCAGGGCCACCATGGCGGCCCAGTCGGCGGGGCTGCCCATGGTGGTTCCGAGGAGGGAGAGCTGTCGCCAGAAGATCTTGCGCATCGGCAGAACCGGCGGGTTGCCGCGCGTGGCGCCGAAGAAGACGACGCGCCCGCCCGGCGCAGCGAGGTCGAGGAGCGACTCGAAATCGTCGCCGCCCGCGCTGTCCACGATGACGTGGAAGCCGCCGACGGACTTCGCCGCGGTGGTCCATCGGGGGTCGGTGTATCGATGGCCGCCGCGCGCGCCGAGAGCGACCGCGCGGGCGATCTTTTCGTCGCGGCTGGAGGTGACCCAGACCTCCGCGCCCGCCGCGAGCGCAAACTGCATCGCAAAGAGCGCGACGCCGCCGCCGATGCCCGTGACGAGCACGCGCTCGCCGGGCTGCACGCGAGCCCTGGAATACACAGCACGATAAGCCGTGAGCCCCGCCAGCGGGAGCGCGGCAGCGGCGGCGGCGGAGAGGTGCGCGGGCTTGCGTGCAAGTTGCGCCGCGGGGACCGTGACGTACTCGGCGAGGGTGCCGTCGCGAGGCAGGCCAAGGATGTTGAAGCCGACGCCCTGGGCAGCAGGGTCGTCGCCCCAGGCGAAGCTCGGGTTGACGATCACCTCGACGCCGATCCAGGCCGGGTCGACGCCCTCGCCGAGCGCCGCCACGACGCCGCAGCCATCGGATCCGGGGATGCACGGAAACTTCAGCCCGGCGTATTGGCCTTGCTTGATCCAGACGTCGCGGTGGTTGAGCGCGGCGGCGCGGAGGCGAACGAGCGCCTCACCCGCGGCGGGAGGCGGGGTGGGGACGTCGGCGACGGTGAGTTGCTGGATGGCCGTGAGCTGAACAGCGCGCATGCGGCGGACTATCAAATCGCGCCGCCACGATGGCAACCGTCCCGTGGCACGGGCCGACCTCCCTTCGGAGCGCTCGCCTGCCTACATCTCCCCAAATGTAGTCAACTTCGTCCTCGGTCGCGTTCGCGGCTGCCGTGTACGCCACTCGCTTGCTCCCGCTCTCGCTCTCGGCGGCCGTCCGCAGGGCCAAACCCCCGCTCGTCGCATCTGCGCCTGCCGCGACCCGCTCTCCGCCGCGAGACTCCCCGAGCCGGGCGGCCGTCACCGCTCGGAGGCGAGCGAACGACGATGAGTTCAGCGCGGACCCCTCTCGATTCAATCCCCCTTCACGGGACTGCGGGCGCGGGCGTCACGGGCGTCGCTGCGCGGGACACGTCCACGTCGATGGCGCGCACCCTCTCGCCGAGGCGCACGCGGCGCTCCTGCGAAACGTGGGGACTGAAGGAAGAAGCGACGGCTTCAGCGTAAGCAATGGGCCGAAGGCACGTCCGCCAACGCGCAACCGGCGCTTCCTCCAGGTGACGCCACCGACGGGTCCGAATCTCAGTCACGTCGGTTCCGCTTGTCCGTCGTGGCGCTTCCCGCCAAGCATCACGGTTATGCGTCTCGCGTCTCTCTTCGTGGTGCTTGCGATCTACTCCTCGCTGGGCTGCCGTAAGCATCGCAGCCCTCACCTCCCCCGACCTCCGAGCATCGCCGTCCGCCCGCGCACTCCGAGCATCGCTGCCCGCCTCGAAGTGCTCGACCGCCCGCGCCTCGCCGACCACGCCTACGGCCGCGTCGGCGACCTGCGCCTCGTCGTCGGCGACGTCGCGCTCACCATCGCCGCCCGCCCCGACACGCCCGGCCACCGACCGCTGATGGGCGCCATCGTGGACGCGAACCGCGGGCCCGACGACCAGCCCGACCCGCTCCTCTGGTGGCGTCCCACATGGATCGACGGCGCGCAGAACCCGCACCCGATGGTCGCCGCCGTCGTAGACATCGCGCCCTGCCCCGATCGCAGCGACGGCGTCGTGCGCACCGCCACCATCGACGGCGTCACGCTCCGCAGCCAGGTCTGCGCGATCGGCCCCGGGAGCTTTCGCGTACACACGACGGCGCGCGACCTCCCGGCGGACGCGACGCTCGCGGACGACATCAACCCGGGCAGCGCCGCAGTGCGCGTCGAGGGGCGCGACGAGGCCTGGGAGGGCACCGCCCGCACCGGCTGGATCGAACTCACCGAGCACGGCACCACCCTGCGCTTCGAGACCGCGACGACCGCGGACGCGCGGCGCAGCCTCGTACACATCGCCGGGGAGACCTTCCCCGCGGCGATCACCTGGCTCGCGCCCGGCGCGACGAGCGAGCGCACCCTCACCGTGCGTCCCGCAGACCCGGTCGCCGCGGCCCCGAGGGTCGAACACGCCACGCTGCGCCTCGCCTTCAACGACCGGCAGGGCGGGGACGTTCCGGTGCATGTGATGTTCGCCCGCGCTGGCGGAGCGGACCCGTTGCCGACGCTCGACGCTCGCGCCCGCGGGTTTGCCTCCGGGCGCTCAGTGTACCTTCTCGACGGCCACGGGGACGTGTCGCTCCCGCCCGGCGAGTACCGCGTCACGGCCTCGCACGGCACCGGCTGGACCCTCCATCAATCCACCGTCACCCTCGACCCGGCGAGCGTCGTCGAGGTGCGCGCCGCGCTGCGTCCGGTGCTCCCGCCCGACTGGATCGCCGCGGACCTCCACCTCCACTCCTCCCCGTCGCCGGACTCGCGGGTGACGCTCGCCGAGCGTGTCGGGTCGCTCGTCTGCAACGGCATCGGGTTCGCCGTTGCGACGGATCACAACCGCATCACCGACCTCGCGCCCACCGTCCACGCCGCCGGGCTCGACGACGCGCTGGTCACTGTGATCGGCGACGAGGTCACCTCCGCCGGGCCGACTCTCTGGGGCCACTTCAACGCCTTCCCGCTCCGGGCTTCGGGCGTCGGCGAGGCCCCGGAAGACGCCGTCCCGGCCTACTACGACCGCGACCCGCGCGCCCTCTTCGCGGCGGCGCGCACCGCGGGCGCGACGATCATTCAAGTGAACCACCCCCGCATGCCGCCGAGCCTCGGATACTTCGACCTGACGGGATTCGACGCGGCGACGGGCCATGCGCGGGACACCTTCGCCGACGGCTTCGACGCGGTGGAAGCCTTCAACGGCCTCTGGTTGCAGTCCCCCGAGAAGGTGCGCGAGGGCGCCATCGACCTCGTCGGGCTCGCGCGCCGCGGGCTGCGCGTCACCGCGACGGGCAACAGCGACTCGCACCGCCTTGTCTACGAAGAAGCGGGCTACCCCCGGACGTGGGTGCACGTCGCGCCGGGCAATCGGGCGACGCTGGGCGCGCGGGTGTTCGCAGCGATCGCGCGGGGCGACACCACCGCGAGTTCGGGCCCGCTGGTGGCCCTGGAGTTCGTGAGCAACGCCCTCGATGGCGTGCTCGCGGTGCACATCACGGTGACGGCGCCGGCGTGGGTTCCGGTCGAGCACGTGGAGTTGTGGCACGACGACGTGGTGGCGCAGCGCTGGGCGGTGAACGCGCGCCTGACCGACGGCGTGCGCTTCGAGACCACCGCGGTGCTGCGTCTCGACCACGACGCCGTGGTGACCGCATGGGCCGACGCCGACGCCCCGTTGCCCGACGTGGTGCCGTACCCACAAGCACGGGCCGTCGGCTTCACCAGCCTGCGGTACTTCGACTTCGACCGCGACGGACGGGTGACCATTTCCCCGCGGCCGCAAGCGCCGCCGTGAGGGGTTGCGCTACCGTGGTCCCCCACCGATGCGCCCCCTCGCCACTCTCTCCCTCTCCACGGTGCTGCTCACCCTCTGCTCCGGCTGCACCGAAGCCCCCGCGGTGACCGCGGACGCCGCCCTCGATGCGCCCGCTGCGGAGGCCGATGTCCCCGCCGACCGCGGTCGCGTGGTGCCCACGGAGTGGCCGCGCACGCCGCCTTCGCCGCCGCCGTACTCGCTCGGTCGCTGCCCCGTGCTGCGCACCGGACCGGACTCCGCCACGGCGCTCAACGCGGACTTCCCGACGGGCACCTCGCGTCGGCAATTCCGGCTGCTGGTTCCCCGCAACTACGACCCCGCAGGAAGCGACCGCTGGCCCCTCGTCTTCGCCTGGCACTGGCTCGCCGGAACCGGCGAGCAGATGGTGCGCGAGGCTGACCTCGAGCGCTCCGCCGAGCGGTACCGCTTTCTCGTGGTGGTGCCTGACCAGCAGCGCGACGCCAGCGATCGCGCGGTCAACACCTTCACCTGGCCGTTTCTGTTGTCGAGCGACCCGCGGCCAGAGCAGCTCTTCTTCGACGACCTCCTCGCGTGCGTCTCGGGTCAGTTGCGCGTCGATTCGGCGCGGGTGCACGGGATGGGTGTCAGCGCGGGCGCGCTCTGGCTCACGGCGCTCACGAGCACGCCGCGGGCGGAGTACTTCGCCTCCGTGGCGGTGCTCTCCGGCGGCCTCGGGTACGTGCCCAGCGTGCTGCGCATGGAGTACACGCCGGAGCCCAACAAGTTTCCGTCGCTGGTGCTCTGGGGCGGCCCCACCGATCGGCTCATCGTGAACTTCGAGGACGCCTCGCAGCGCCTGCGAGACGCGCTCCTCGACGACGGCCACTTCGTCGTCACCTGCACGCACGACCGCGGGCACGCGCTGCCTCCCATCGAAGCGCCCACCCCGGAGGAGTCGAAGTTCGTGTTTGTCTGGCGCTTCTACTCCGACCACCCCTACGGCCTCGCGCCCGCCACCTCGCCCTGGATCACCGCGGGTCTCCCCGCGTTCGCGCCCTCCTGGTGCGGCATCCCGCAGGTGCTGCTCCCTCGCTAGACCGACGGCGTTTCGGAGGGAAATGTCCGGGGCCTTCGATTTTCTGGCGATGCGTCGAAGCCCGCGCGACCTCCCCCCGCGCTGCCGCGTGGCCCCCGCTCCCGGGAGTGGATGGTGGACCTCATCTTTTCGGGAGGGGAGCGCCCACTCCGCGGTTGCGGACGGCCCGCACGCGGGCCTGCAACTGCTGAAGTGGGAGCCTGGGATTGAGCGTCCCGCCTGCGCGGGACTTGCTGCAGGAGCGCCGGTTGCTGGGGCAACCGTCGGGAGGTCGTCGGCCTTCGCGAGGTCACTCGACAAGACGATGAGCGGATCGTTCTCCTGCGGAGGGCGAGCACCGATGTCGTCTCATCGAGCGCCCCCGCGCTCGATGCGCCTTCAGGAAGTCCCGCGAAGGCGGGGCGCTCCCTTCCCCCCGAAGATGAGTCAACCATCCGTCCCAGGAGGGAGAGCGGCAGAGCGGCCCTGAGGTTCGGAGTACGTCGCCTCGGCCCGCTGTGCCGCGTGCTGAAGCACACGGCACGGTGTGGAAGCCCGGGGCAGACCCGGGCTCCTACGATGTCCCGATGGAGAAGCGCTGCCCCGTGGGACCCGGGATGGAGCCCGCTGCGGG
>CANJUR010000020.1 GCA_947477565.1 Deltaproteobacteria bacterium | reverse complement strand
CTGACGGCGTGCCGGTGGCTCCGCGGCTTCGTTCAACCGCGACTTGGCGAAGCGCCTGATGCCGCTTGGTTGACTGTCAATCGTCCGCGGTGGCGCTTCGCCAAATCGCTATCTCTTACGCGAAGTAGTCATCCGTGGACCCGCTGATCGCACCGCCGACGGGGCCGCGACGACGTCCGCCTGGGCGGCGATCGGCGGGGACTCCTCACGCCCTGGGCCGTTGGATGTCCTATCCGCCTTCGCCGCTCGGCACGTTGTGTTTGGGTTTGTGAGGACCCGCTTGCACGCGCGACGAGGCGCTGCGATGGTTGAAGAGAGAAAGAGAGCCTTCCGCCAATGAATCCTCGACCGAAGCCCCGCAAATTCATGGTCGCCGTCCTCGCCTCCGGAGTCGGCGCCTCGCTCGCCGCGGAGTCGTGCAGCAACGGGCTACCGGGTGCGTCACTCCCCGTCTATGTCGGGATGTGCATCGACGGGAGCGCCAGCTGTTCACGCGACGGCGGAGCCGACGTCAATCCCATCGGCGTCCCGCCGGCGCCGGTGGACGGCGGCGATGCGAGCGACGACGCGGCGAGCGACGCTGCCGACGCCGGGGCACCGGGGGATGCGGCCGCAAAGGGCTGACGTGCGAGATCCGCTCTTCGAGCTCGACTGGTCGGGAGGTGCTGCCGAGCACCACCATCGCAAGGCGTGCCCCGGGATCGAGGAGCTGCCGTGGGGCACCATCGATGTCGGGCTCTATCCGTCGGCGCTCGTGGACGCGGCGCGCCGCGCGTGGACCGAAGTGACGATCGCCGAGTACCGCGCGTACGTGGCGTTCGCGCGCGTGCTCGAGGCGATGGCGCTCGCTCGTGTGCCGCTGGATCTGCTCGGGATGGGCGCCGCGTTCGTCGCGGACGAAGCTGCGCACGTGGAGCTCGCCGGTCGCATGTGTATGGAGTTGGGGGGTGCCGCTCCGCTCACGGTTAACATGGACACCTTCGCGCGGTTCCCCATCGCGGAGGGCCTGTCGCACCTGCAACGCGCGAGCGACTGGGTGGTGCGCGTGAGCTGCGTGTCGGAGGCGTTCAGCGCGGCCACCGCGGTCGGAAGCCTGCGCGCGGCGTCGCATCCGCTATCGCGGGCGGTGCACGAGCGCATCCTCGCGGACGAGTCTCGCCACACCCGCCTCGGACCGCTGTTTCTCGACTGGCTCTCCGACCGCATCGACGACGCCGAGCGCGCGCGCCTCGCGGACGTGGCGCTCGACACCCTCGGGCACCTGAAGCCGTTCTGGCAGCGCCGCATCAGCAAGACGACCGCCGGCGTGACCGAGGAAGGCTGGAAGGTCGACGACATCCACGCGCTCGGGTGGCTCGAGTCCGAGAAAATGGTTCCGCTCGCTCGCCAGGTCGTGACCAAGGACATCGTTCCCACGCTCGCGGGCTACGGCATCGCGCCAGACGCCCTCGCTCTCGATGCGCTGCTCGCGCAGTCGCCTTAAGCCGCATCGTGCACGGCGCGGACGATGGGAGGCCTCGACGCCATCCAGCGTCCGAACCGTCCTCCCCTTGGCCTTCATCCTGTCTAAGTATGCGAGTTTACAAGATGATTATTACGCGAAGTAGTCATCCGTGGACCCGCTGATCGCACCGCCGACGGGGCCGCGACGACGTCCGCCTGGGCGGCGACCAGCGGGGACTCCTCACGCCCTGGACCGTTGGATGTCCTATCCGCCGATCAACTTCGTCGCCGTGAGGTACGCCTCCAGGCTGGTGTACCCACCCGTCGCGTAGAGCTTGCCCTTCACGATCGCCGTCAGCGCCACGCCGATGTCGTAGAAGCTCTCGACGACCGTCCCGAGCCGCCGTCGGATCAACGCTTCCAGTGTCTTCAGCTTCTTTCGGCGCGCCACCAGCGCTTCCTTCTTCGTCGCCCTGATGAGCTCCGACCCGCCGCCCGAACCCTTCGTCGCTGCCATGGTGCTTCCTCTCCTCGCGGTCCGTTGAGGGACTGGAGCCTACCGCAGCCGTGTCGCCGTCCGTCAGCCGTCGGATGCGCCACATTCGCCGTGGTAGCGTCGCGGTGATGTCCTCTACGAAGCTCTCGACGACGGCGCGCGTTTGGGACGACCCGCGGGTGGTGTTTCCCGACGAAGAGACATGGGCGCAGCTCTCCCCGACGGAGCGCGAGGCGGTCATCGACCGCATCCTCTGCGTGCTCGAGGAGCACCGCGAGGCGATGTCCGAGGGGGTGCGCCACTACCGCCGCAAGTCCGGGGCCGCCGCCGACCTCGATGCGCACTTTCGCCGCGCGGGGAGGGCGGTGTTCGTGGCCTGCGAGCTCGCGGTGCTGTACCCCCGAGAGCCCGTGATCGTGCCCGACATCCTGGCCGTGATGGACTGCGACCCGGACATCGAGCCCGAGACGTGGGTGGTGCCAGACCAGCGGCGGGGCATCGATCTGGTGATCGAGGTGCGCAACCTCGGACGCAAGCACAAGGACGTGGTCGAGAACGTGCGCGACTACGCGCGGCGGCGTATTCCCGAGTACTTCAGCTTCGATTGCCGTCGCAACATCCTCCGCGGCTGGCGGCTCGCCGACCCGAACGCTCGCACCTACCAGCCGATCGTCCCGCAGGGGGGCTACTTCCCCTCCGGGGTGCTGGGGCTCGAGCTCAGCGTGGTCGATGGTCGGTTGCGCTTCTTGATCAACCAGGCCCTCGTCCCCAACCAGCGTGAACTCGCTGCGCGGCTACAGACCCTCGTCGCGCAGCAACAGATCTCGGTCGAGGACGCCGCCCAGGAGCGCGACCGCGCCGCCCAGGAGCGCGACGACGCCCTCGGCCGTCTCTCCCGTGCGCAGATCGGCCTCGCGCATGGCCTGCTGGCGCTCTGCGCTGCTCGCGGCCTCGCGCTGAGCGACGACCTCCACGCGCGCGTCGTCGCCGAGACCGAGGTCGAGACCCTCATGCGCTGGATGGCGCGAGCCGCGACGGTCGCCGACGTTCGCGCGATCTTCGCCGAGGCCGCGTCGTAGCGGGTCACGGCTGAGGGCGCGAGACCGGCCACAAGCGGAAAGCGCCAGGGCGGGTCGTCGAGCGCCACGACCGAGCGCTTGATGACGAGGTGCTGCCAGGTATCTACGTCCTGGCCGTCCTGGGTCTGCATCTACGGGAGGTTCTGCGCGAACTGCCGGTGGAGGTAGTCTGTGAGCCCGCCCGCCCGCACGGCGCCTTCGTGGTTGTTGTCCGCCTCGGCGATGCCGCGCCGCAGGAAGTACGAGAGGTACACCCCCGGCATGGAAGCAACGACCCGCTGGAGCGGTAAGTACAGGCCCCCGAAGGATCGATCCACCTTGCGAGACCTCACCCCCAACCCCCTCTCCCACTCCCCATGGCCTTCATCCTGTCTAAGTATTTGATTTTACGAGATTATTATAACGCGAAGTAGTCATCCGTGGACCCGCTGATCGCACCGCCGACGGGGCCGCGACGACGTCCGCCTGGGCGGCGATCGGCGGGGACTCCTCACGCCCTGGACCGTTGGATGTCCTATCCGCCACCCCAACCGGCCAAGCTCGCCGTCCACTTTCACCAACCGCACCCGCTACGGCTTCGTCGATGAGGGATCCGGCCACATCGGCCGCCGCTGCATCGCCGACGGCGCGATCACCCCGGACAACATCTGCCAGGGGTGCGCCGCCCCCGCGACGGACTCGGACCGCCGGAGCCCCGTGGCCGTGGACACCTTGTGCCTTGCAGCGGTCGGTCGGTGCGACGCGGCGGACAGCTGCGACGGCGGTGGCACCCCGTGCGCTGCGGACGGCGTGAGCGCGGCGAGCACGGTGTATCGCCCCGCGGTGGATCCGTGCGACGTCGCCGAGAGTTGAGACGGCCACGACGGGGAGTGCCGCGGGCAAGATCATTTCCTTCCGCGGTCGACGGTGTGCCGTCCGGCAGCGGCGCCCCTGCGACGTGGCGGACCACTGCAGCGGCAACCCAGCCGCGTGTCCCACCGACGGCGACTTCGCGCCCGACGGTCGCTGCGAGCACGTGCGCGTCGCTTGCCGTCACGACGTTTGAAGCGCCGTTCGACGCGCTCAACCCCACCTGAAATGCGGTACGAAGGCCCTTTGCGGCCCGTCGGCAACCCGGCACCATCTCCCTCCGCTCGCAACCGCACGAGGGAGACAGCGCCGATGTTGACCGGACAGATGATGGCCTTCCCGCTCACGATCACGCACCTGTGGCAGCGCGCGCGGGAATTCTTCTCGCAGCAGGAGGTGGTTTCTCGTCTGCCGGACAAGAGCCTGCACCGGCAGACCTACGCAGATTTCGCCGCGCGCACGGCCCGCCTTGCCCACGCACTCACGCGCCTCGGCGTCGGCCCCGGCGACCGCGTCGCCACCCTCTGCTGGAACCATCGGCAACACCTCGAGGCCTACTACGCCGTTCCGATGATGGGCGCCGTCGTGCATACGCTCAACCTTCGGCTGCACCCGAGCGAGTTGCTCTACATCGCGCGCAGCGCGGCGGACACGGTGCTCATCGTGGATCGCTCGCTCTGGAAGCTCTACGAAGCCTTCGGGCCGCAGGTGGAGAGTCTTCGGCACGTCATCGTGGTGCCCGACACGGGCCCCGCCCCCGGGGAGACGCTCGACTACGAGAGCCTCCTCGCGGCCGAGTCCGCGGAGTACCCGTGGCCCGCGCTCGAGGAGAACACCGCTGCGATGCTCTGCTACACGTCCGGCACGACGGGCAACCCGAAGGGGGTGCTGTACTCGCACCGCTCGACGGTGCTCCACGCCCTCGTGAGTTGCATGACCGATACGCTCAGCCTGCGACAGAGCGACACGGTGCTCCCGGTGGTTCCGATGTTTCATGCGTCTGCGTGGGGGTTGCCGTACAGCGCTGTGCTCGCGGGAGCGAAGCTGGTGATGCCCGGACCGCACCTCGACGCGATCTCCCTGCTCGACCTGATGGAGACGGAAAAGGTCACCGTCGCCGCGGGCGTTCCGACCCTCTGGCTGGGCATCCTCGCCGCCCTCGACGCCGCGCCCACCCGCTGGAACCTCGCCTCCGTCCGCTCGATGATCATCGGCGGGTCCGCTGCGCCGGCATCGATGATCGAAGGCTTCGCCACGCGCCATCACCTCGAGGTGACGCACGCGTGGGGAATGACCGAAACCAACCCGCTCGGCACCGTCGCCAACGTGAAGCACTCGCTCGCCGGGCGCAGCCCCGAGGAACAACTTCATCTACGCGCAAGCCAGGGGTACGCCGTGCCCTTCGTGGAGACCCGCCACGTCAACGATCCGGGCCTCGCGCTGCCTCGCGATGGACACACGTTCGGCGAACTGGAGGTGCGCGGCCCGTGGGTCGCCGCGAGCTACTACAGCGGCGACGGCGCAGACCGCTTTACCGCCGACGGGTGGTTCAAGACCGGCGACGTGGTGACGCTCGATGCGGAGGGCTACATGCGCATCACCGACCGCGCGAAGGACGTCATCAAGTCCGGCGGCGAGTGGATCAGCAGCGTCGCCCTCGAGAACGCCTTGATGAGTCACCCCGCGGTGCTGGAGGCCGCCGTCTTTGCCGCGCAGCACCCGACCTGGACCGAGCGCCCGGTCGCCGCGGTGACCTTTAAACCCGGGCAGACTGCGACGCCGGAAGAGCTACGCGCGCACCTCGAGGGGCGCTTCGCGAAGTTCTGGCTGCCCGACGCCTACGTGGTGCTGGCGCAGATTCCGCGCACCTCCACGGGGAAGTTTCTCAAGACGAAGCTCCGCGAAGACCACGGCGACATCCTCCTGCGCCCGAGCGCCACGCCGGGCTGACGAAGAGAACCCCACCCCATGAGCAGCCATCGCCTCTCGACGCCGGACTTCCTCTCCGTGGTGCGCCTCGCGCCGCTGGTGTCCCTCGACATCGTGGTGATCAATCCCCGCGGGGAGGTGCTCCTGGGCCTGCGCACCAACCGCCCAGCGGAGGGCTTCTGGTTCGTCCCTGGCGGGCGCATTCAGAAGGACGAACGCCTCGACCACGCCTTCCGTCGCCTTACCGCAGAAGAGCTCGGCCACCCCTGCGGGCTCATCGACGCCGCACCGCTCGGAGTCTACGAGCACCTCTACGAAGACAACTTCGCCGGCGTCCCGGACATCACCACCCACTACGTGGTCATCGCGCACCGCCTCGCGCTCGACCTCGACCTCGCCGCCCTCCCCGGCGCACAGCACGCCCGCTGGAAATGGCTCTCCCCGGAGGCCCTCCGCGACGACGCGACGGTACACCCCAACACCCGCGCTTACTTCCCCAGGTAATCGAACACCCCCGTGAGCGAGTCGAGCACCCGACGCCTCCTGGCCTGGATCGCTGGCGTCCTCGGGGCCCTCGCGGCCCTCAAGCCGATGCGCGAGTCCGACCTCTTCTGGCACCTCGCTCTGGGCCGCGCCGTCCTGCGCGCTGGCCGCCGCATCGTCCCGGAGCCCATGTCCATCGACGCGCTCGGCTCCACCCGCGCGGTGCCCGAGTGGCTCTGGGACGTCGCCTGCTACTTCCTCTGGATCCACGGCGGCGCCCTCGCCCTCACGCTCGTCCTCGCGCTCTTCGGAGCGCTCATCACCTCCCTGGGCTGGCGCGTTCTGCGCGGCCACGACGGTGAGGTACCGCTGGCTCCCGCGGTGCTCTGCTTCGTCCTCGCGCTGCCGGCTCTCCTGGGTCGCGTTCGGGAGCGTCCGGAGGTCGTCGCGCTCGCCCTGCTCCTGGGGTCGCTTTTGCTGCTCCGCCGATGGGCCGCGCAGCCTGCGATGCGCGTGCGCACGGGTTTCGCGCTCGGCGCGGTGGGCGTTCTCTGGGCGCAGGTGCACGGCACGGCGCCGCTGCTCGCGGCGATGACCGCCGTCTCCATCGCTCCGGCTCTTCTCATGGGTCTGCGTCGGCGCACCCTCGACCGCGAATCCATCTCGCTCCTCGTGGGCGTCAGCATCGCGTGCCTCACCGGCGCGCACGGACCGGCCGCACTCCTCGCGCTGCGTGCGCACGCCGGGGGCGACGCCGTCGCGCACCTCGCGGACATGCACCGTCCGCTCTGGGAGTCCTTTGATCCGACCGTCGCGGTGATGGGCCCGGCCTTCGTCGCGCTGCTCGCGTTGGGCGTCGGCGGCATGATCTACGCGGGGCGCTGCTGGCCCCGTCGCCTCGGCTACGCGGCGCTCGGCTGCCTCCTCGCCGCGACCGCGGTGCGCGGCTTCGCCCCGGGAGCCCTGCTCGTACTCCCCATCGCCTCCGCCGGCACCGCCGCCCTGTGGGCTCCCCTCCATGCCCTCCGCTCGGGGCGCGCGACCCTTGCCGTCACAGCGCTCGCGCTCGCGCTCTTCTTCCGCGGCGCCCTGTGGTTCGAGGCCCGCCAGGGGCCCATCGGCGAGATCGGCGTGCCTCCTCTCTCGCAACCACTGGGGGCAGTCCCGACGCTGCGCGCCCTCCCCCGGGGCGTCGCGGTGCTCGCCTCCATGGATGCCTCCGCGGCCCTCGGATACGCGCTCGACGGGCACGCACGCACGCTCGTAGACAGCCGCACGCCGATGCACTTCGACGACCTCCAGTTTGCGGTCAGCCGCGACCTGCAGCGAGCGGTTGATCCCTCCATCGGGCTGCGAAGGTACGGCGTCGGCGCTGCGGTGGTCGCGCGTGATTCCGCCCTTTGCGATTGGTTTGCACGCGATGCGCGGTGGCGGACGGTGCAACTCGCGGGCGCGTGGAGCGTCTTCGTGCGCGCGGACTCTGCCTCCGGTGGGCCGACCCTCGCAGCGCTGTCCCCGTGCGGTCCTCGGTGGGTGCGCGACGCGTGCTCCGCCGAGACCATGCGCGAGGCGGCTGCGCAGGTCACGCGGCTGCCGCCCGACGAAGCGCTGGTGCTTCACACCGCGGTCGCGCTCTCCTGCGGTGGGCCCATCGATGCCGCGGTCGTCCCGCTGCTCACATCTGCCGCGGGAACGCGCCCAGTGGCGGGCTGGGTGCGTTCGATGCGCGCGCGCGTGGCGATGCGCCAGGGGAGGCTCGACGACGCCCTCGCGGACGCCCTCGCGCTCGGCATCGAAGGCCGACTGGATGTTGTCGCCGAGCTTGCGCCCGCGCTCCAGAGGGCGGGTCGCACTGCGGACCTGCGCGCACTCCTGGCCGCTGCGGTGGAGTCCCTGGACGACTCCTCGCCGGGGCCCCTGCGGGCTGACCTCGCGGCGATTCTAGCGACCCTCGGAGACTTCGAGGGCGCGCGGTTTCACGCCACGCGCGCGGCTGCAATGGGCAGCGCGCGCGCCATGCCGGTGCTCCGTTGGGTAGCGCGAAGGCACCCCGACGCACGGGCAAGGGCCGACGCCGACGCGTGGGCGAGATCGTTGGAGGGACGGTAAGAGAATGCCGGGCGTCAGCCCTGGACGCGAGCGATCACGCGACCGACGAAGAACGGCCCCATGTGGTCCATGAATTCGCCGGTCTGCCGGGTCTTTCGCATGGTTTGGACGACATGCGAGAGGGGGTAGAGGGTCTCGCCGATGAGCCCGATGACGAAGTCGTTGTCGTTGCTGTCGAGGCCGTGGCAGGCCAGCCGGATGTCGTGCGCGAGGCCTTGCGCGCCGTACTGTCGCCCGATGGTGCCGTGCTCGCGGAGAATCGCGCCCTGCTCCTTCGGATCGAGCCGATTGAAGGCCCCGATTCGCTTGAGAGGATACCAGATCGACCAGTCCCAGCCGTCGTGCATTACCGTGTCGCGCGGGCGATCGAGGAGCCAGTGCTTGAGGTCGCTCTCGAACCCGGTGCTGTAGGTGCGGCCGAGCATGGAGAACTCCGGCCGGGTGCGCCACGGGGCGAGTTCTGTGGAGCGGTTGCACTCGCGCACGGCGTCGGCGACACGAGTGACGAAGTGCGCCGGGTCTTCGCTGAAGGTGAGCAGCCCGAGGCCCTGCGGGTGGTTGACGTCGGCGTAGAGCACCGAAGGAATGCGCCCCTGCTCCAGACGCGCCTTGAGCAAACGAACCGCCGCGTCGAAGTTGGTGAGGTGCTCGAAGACCAGCAACTGCATAAACAGTCGCCGATCGCTCTCCTGCGGAACGCCGTCCTTCGGGGCTCCCCGCTCATGGATATCGATGGGGGTCGATTCGGCTGCGCCGTGCTTGGGTGCGTCGCTCATGGGGCGTTGTTCATCCCACGGCGCAAGCCGCGAGGAAAGACCTTCAATCACCGCGAACGGTGATGGTCAATCTCGCGGGCGCAGGCTCGGACGAGCCCGAGACGGCGAAGTACGTCCCCACCGCCACCCCGGTGAGCACCGCCGCGGCGCCGGTCCAGAACCACCATCGCGAGGTGATGGGAGTCGCCTCGGCCTGCGGCACCACGACCCGCAGCGGCGCAAACGCGTCCCCGCGCGACGCCACCGCGATGCCGCTCGAATCGACTGCTTCGAAGTAGTACTCGACCACCGGCGGCCGCACTTCCTCCGAGGGAATCGACGCGGAGAAGACCCCCGCGCTGCGGTTGGTTCGCACGCGACGAAAGAGCCCGCGTGAGCCCGGCCGATAGGCCAGCACGAGCGCCTCCGAGCGCCGATCGGGATCGGTGATCTGCGCAGTGAGCGTGAGCAGCACGCCCCGGGTCTGCTGCGCCGGCGAGCGGTGATCAATGCCGACGGGCCGCTCGACCGGAGCGCCCTCACTTGCGCGGGCGACGCCCGGCCGACCGTCGCGCACCCATCGCTCAGACGCACGCCGGAAGAAGTCACGGACGCGCGGCGCCTGACCTGCGTCGAGCGCGTGGCCAGGGTCTCGCGCGAGCATCAATCGAAACCCCCCTTCGCTCTCCTCGTCGCGGTTGAGCGCGAGATAGGAGAGCGCGAGAAGTTCGTAGATGGTGACCTCCTGCGTCGGCGTGTTGCCGCGACGAAGCAGCGCCGCGGAGAGCGTCTGCACAGCCTCCTCGTAGCGGAGGTCATCGAACTGTTGCCTCCCCGTGGTGATGAGAACGACGTTGCTGCCGGACTGCGCAAGGGCCGCAGCGGGGCTAGCGAGACCGAGGGCGAGCACCGCGACGAAGGAGACCCGGAGGCGGGTAGACATCGCCGCGAATGCTATGGGGCGCGAGGGTTGACGGTCAACGAACGCTCGCGGTCGATGCTCGCGCAGCACGCGAAACCGATGTCATCGAAGGCGAATACTGCCCTGGAAGAGAATGGAAATAAGCGAGGCCGGGGATCGTCAACGGACCAACGCCGCAGCCACCGGAGCACCGGAGCGATGCGCCCGAAGCGCGAGTGCTGCTAGAGAATCACGAGGCCGAAAGCGAACCAGCATCGGTTGCGCAGAAGATTCAGGGGCCCATGGAGCTTTGCGTGGCTGAGTTCGAAGGAGAAAATCGCCTCGCAGGTCATGACGAGCACGGTGCCACGCCACCGGATACCTGCCGATTGATCCATGGAATACGAATAGATAGCGTTGATCTGGATTTGCTTGAGGGGCTCCGATGAGGCTGCACCATCTGGCGCTTCGCACCGACGACCCTGCGGCCCTCGCGCGCTGGTACGCGTCGCTTTTCGCGCTCCCGGTGTGGCGCGAGCAGGCGGGTGGGTCCGTGTGGCTCGGCCTCGACGACGCCGCGCTGATGATCGAGCGCGCGAACCCATCGGAGCCGCGAGTGCCGCACGGGTCGATGGAGTTCTTCGCGCTGGGCGTCACCGCCGCGGGACGCGACGCCTTCGTCGAACGCTGCGCGCGACTGGGCGTGGCGATCGAGCACCGAACGGGCTTCACGGTTTACGTTCGCGACCCCGACGGACGCCGCGTCGGCGTGTCGTGCTTCGACGGCTTCCCATCGAACCCGGTGCTGGAGTAGACCGACCGGCCTATGGCGCACGTCACCGTCTTGGGCGCCGGACTCGTGGCAGGTCCCGTAGTCCGGCACATTCTCGAAGCGTCTTCGCACACCGTCACCGTGGCAGCCCGGTCCATCGACCGCGCCAACGAGCTGGTGGGAGGTCACCCCCGCGGCAGCGCCGTGGTGTTTGACATCGACAACGCCGCCGCGCTCGACGGCCTCGCCGCGAAGAGCGACGTGCTGGTGTCGATGCTCCCGTACCTGCACCACGTGAAGGTCGCCGAGGCGTGCATCGCGCACGGTCACCACCTCGTGACGACGTCCTACGTCTCCCCGGCGATGCGCACGCTGCACGACCGCGCCGCCGCCGCCGGCGTGGTGCTGCTCAACGAACTCGGGCTCGACCCCGGCATCGACCACATGTCCGCGATGAAGATCATCCACGGCGTGCGCGCCGCGGGCGGAACCATCACCTCGTTTCGCTCGTACTGCGGCGGCCTCCCGGCGCCGGAGTCCAACGACAACCCCTTCGGATACAAGTTCTCGTGGTCGCCCCGCGGCGTGGTGCTCGCCGCCCGCAACGCAGCGAAGTACCTCCGCGACGGCGTCGAGGTGGTGGTCCCCGGGCCAGACCTCTTCGCCCACCCCGAGCGCGTCACTGTCGAAGGCGCCGGGGTCTTCGAGGGCTACCCCAACCGAGACTCCACGGCTTACGTGAACGTGTATGATCTCACCGGGGTCAAGACCATGTTTCGCGGAACGCTCCGCAACCTGGGCCACTGCGAGACCTGGAAGGCCATGGCAGACATCGGGCTCTTCGACGACGCCGGACGCCGGTACGACGTCGAGACGTACCGCGGCGTGCTCGCTGCTCTGGCCGGCGTCACCGTCGAGGGCGACGTCGAAGGCGCGGTCGCGGCGAAGGCGCGCGTCGCACGGGACAGCGCACCCATGCAGAAGCTTACATGGCTGGGTATGTTCGATGGAGCGCCGCTGCCGGCGGAGGGCACTTCACCCCTCGACGCGCTGGTGAGCCGGATGCTCGAGCGGCTTCAGTACAAGCCCGGCGAGCGCGACATGATTGCGCTGCAGCATGAGTTCATCGCGGAGTACGGCGACCGCCGGGAGATGCTGCGCTCGACGCTGGTGGACTTCGGCGTGCCCGGCGGCGCGAGCGCGATGTCGCGCACCGTGGGTCTTCCCGCGGCCATCGGCGTGCTGCGCATCCTCGACGGCACCATCCGCGACCGCGGCGTGGTCGTGCCGGTCACGCCGGAGGTCTACAACCCGATTCTCGACGAGCTTGAGTCTCTCGGAATCCGCTTCCACGAAGAGCGCCACCCGGCCTGAGCGCGGTGCCACTCGCGCGGCTGCTCGATCACGGACTCATCCTTCTGATTCTCCTCGGCGCCTCGCTGGCCGTCCTCCAGCGAGAGCTCCTGATTCCTTCGCGGCGCGCGCGCTGGGCATTGCGTCTGGGTTTCGGCTGCTGGGCGCTGCTCTGGCTCTCCGCCACCCCGGCAATTTCCGCCGCGCTCGTGCGCTCCCTCGAACCTGTGGTTCCGACGACCGAATCGGTGGTTCCTGCGGGGCTGCGCGCGCAAACGGCGCTGGTGGTGCTGGGATCGACGGTAGCCCCGGCGATGCCCGGAATCCCGCCGCGCGAGCGCCTCGACAGCGCGGCGAGGGCGCGCACGCAGGGTGCGGCGCGTTGGTTCCAACAGGCGTTGCCCGCCGCGGTGATCGTCTCGGGCATCGGCCCCGCCGCAGATCCAAACGGATCCGTCGAAGCGATGGCCGACGCCCTCGTGGCCGCCGGGGTTCCTCGGGAGCGCGTATGGCTGGAGCCGCGCGCCACGAACACCCGGGAAAACGCTCGCTACAGCGTCGAACTCGGGCGCGCGCGGGGCATCACCCGCTTCGTGGTGGTGACGAGCGCCCTGCACATACCGCGATCGCTACGGGAGTTTCGGCGTGCGGGCGTTGACCCCGTGGCAGCCCCGGTGGAGTACCTCGGGGCGACATTCAGCGGCGTGGCCGACCTGCTCCCGACCGCGGCGGCGCTCGGCCGCACACAGCAGTGCGTGCATGAATTCATGGGGATTCTGAAGCCGTGACATATCCTGTCCGTCAGGAATTGAGTCATACGTTCAGTACTGAGCAGAATCACAGCGTTGCCAACGGCCCCTGCGAAGGGGAAAGCCTAGTGAGAAGGGACGACGCCATGCACGACGACGATCAGGACGAGGGACTCAGCACCGCAGGCACCCATTACCTCATCAGCGACCGCGACCTCGACACGCTCGCGGAGGCCGACATGGCCTTCTCGCGCTGGGAGCAGACGCGCCGCTGGTGGTTGGTGGGTTGCCTCGACGACCGCGCCGCGCTCGACAAGGCCAACAGCGCCTGAACGGCGACGACTCCAGATCAACCAACGCACGCGATGGCGACCCGACTGAACGCAGGAAGGGTGCAAGCGCTGCTGTTTCATCGACAGCGCGCGCTGCTCCGGGAGATCGGTCGCGAGGTCGGCGCGGACGTTCTGTTTCTCAAGGCGGCGTGGTCCGACGCGGTGCTCTTCGGGGCGCACGGCGCGCGCACTGGAAGCGACCTCGATGTCCTGATCAGCCCTGGCCGCTTTGAGGCCTTCGCTGCCGCGCTTGAGCAGCGTGGCTTCCGCCGCTACGAGCCTGCCACGCATCGCGCGACCATCGAGTGGGGCTCCAAGGAGTGGACCTACTCGCATCCCGGCCCGTGGATTCCCGTCGATCTGCACCGCGCGCTCGCCGAAGCCCCATGGTTCGACCTCGATCCCGCGGCGGTGTTTTCCCGCGCCCGCGACTGGCCCGCTGGGGACGAGACGATTCGCTCGCTCGGCACGGAGGACCAACTCCTCTACGCCGCGCTCCACTACGCCAATCACCTGTACGAGATCGACGCCCGCCACGCCGACGATGTGATTCGCCTGCTCGCGCGGGAGACCCTCGACTGGCCGCTGGTGTTTCGAGAAGCGTCGCGGGGCGGCATGCGCCTGGCGCTACAGATCTTCCTCGAACACCTCCGCGCGTGGGGCATCGACGTGCCCCCAACTCCCTGGGAGCTCCAACCATGGATGCAGCTTCGTCGCCGGATCATCGGGCGTTGGATCGATGTGGGCTCGTCGCTCGGTCGGCGACGGCCGATGGGCCGCCGCTCGGGGGTGTTGCTCGAGCGGCCGGTCTTGAGTGATCGGTGGGGAGGATTGCCCGGGTGGGCGCTGCGGTATGCGGCCTTGCGTGCGCTCGACCGCGTGCTGCGCTGAGCGCGTCGATCAGGTGTTGGCGATGCCGCCCTCAGTGTCGCAGGCGCCGGGGTTCTTCCCACCTGAGCCGCTGTCGCAGGCGAGGCTGTAGGTCTCGAGGGGGAGGTCTTCGACGACGCGCGGCGCCTCGTAGGGGAGCAGCGCCGGGGGGTTCAGGATCTGATTCTCGGGGGACATAGTGGACTCCTCTTCAGCGTTGTATCGACCGCTCACCGCACGATGAACAGCGTTCCGGTTCCAAACTGGGCGAAGGCCGCGTCTACCGCACCGTCGCCGTCGGTGTCGCCCACCCAGTTCATACTCGTGATCGAGAGGCTGGTGCCGCTTCCGGTGGTGGCCACGAAGCGATTGGCAGTGGCGGTCGTGGCGCCGACCCAGGCGGTCGTATCGCGCCCGCGATAGACGTACATGCGCGGCGGGTTGCTGACCTCGTGCGCCTGGCTGCCGACGAGCAGGTCCGCGGAGGGGGCCCCGGCCTGGAGCAGCGACGGGCGAATCTGCGTGGGGTCGTAGATCGACGCGATCGAGCGCCCGAAGATGTCGTTGGCCCCACCCTGCGCGGACGCGCGGATGCTTGGGCCCGCTGCGAGGTTGCCGTCCGCCGAGCCAAGGTACAGAAACACCTCACCGGCAGCACCGAGGCCGCCGAGCGTACCGATCGCCACGTCACTGCGACCGTCGCCGTTGATGTCACCGACGCCGCCCACGATCGACTGACCGCTCGCGGCCGTCGAACCCGTCGCGCTTCCGGCGCTGCCCGCCACCACACCCGTGCGGGTGAAGTTGGCAGCGGTCACACTGAGAGCGAGCGGCGTCGCGAGAGAGCGGCCCGCGAAGATATACGCAGCGCCAGGCGTGGACGAAAACCCTCCGCCGATGGCCAGGTCTTCCAGGGCATCGCCGCCCATCACCCGACCGACCCCGGCGATCGAGAAGCCGAACGAACTTGTCGTGCCGTTGTTACGGATGATCAGTTCGGCCGCGTTGGGCGAGATCGTTGCGGGCCAGACGGCGCGACCGCGAAACACGACCACCGCGCCACCGTTGAGCGCGGTGGGGGCGCCGATCGCCACGTCGTTGATGCCGTCACCGTCGAAGTCGCCGACGCGCGCGAGCGACTGGCCGAGGCGCGCCGTCGCGAAGTCCACGGTGCCACCACCGATGACAACGTCCGCGTCCGGCGGCAGGTAGACCGCCGCGCCGTGACGCCACGCGGACGTCGGGCGTCCGAAGAACAGATACACCGTGCCCGCGCGAGTCATGCCCGTCGTGGTCGGTCCAGGCTCCGCAATCGCGAGATCGGCCACGCCGTCGGCGTTTACGTCTCCGAGCGCCGCTACGACGTTACCGAAGCGACCGTCGGATGCGCCGCCGCGAAACTCCGTGAAGTTCGTGCCCGAGACGCCCGTCGCGGAGCCGAAGTAAATGCGCGCGAAGCCGCCCGCACCGGATGCAGAGGTGCCCGAGCCCACCAGGATGTCGGCGAAACCGTCGCTGTCGAAGTCCTGTCCGCCGGACACGCTGTTACCGAGCGGAGGAATCGCGTTGAGAATCTGATCGACGACGATATCCGGTGTCACCGGACCCGCCGAGACCACGGTCGGACTCGCGTTACCGCCGACATCGAACGAACGGATACCGACGTAATACGGTCGGCCAAGCTGGAACCCGTTGAGGTCTACGCTGTTGGCCGCGCCGGGCATCCCGGGGGTGGCCGTAGACACCGCGACGGTGCCGCCGCTGAAGTTGGTCGCCGTGAGTGGGACGTTGGCCGTGCGCAGCTCGTAGCGCTGAACCGCACGGGTACCCATTCCCGAGGGAGCTGGGTCCGAGCCGTCGGTCCAGGTGAGGTGGATGGTGCCCGCGCGTCGCGCCGAGCGCGGGATGGTCTCGATCGCCGCGACCAGACTCCCCGGAGCCGAAGGGAGCCTCGAGTCAACGACCACCGTGACGGAGGCTGTCCCGACTCCGCGCCCGGTGACGTCCGCTGTGGTCGCCAGGAGATTGACCGCATCGCCGTCCGGCAGCGTAACGCCGGTAAACGTGACGACACCGCCTGTCGTGGGCGCCGTGACGGCAGTGCCGCCATTGATGCTGAGGCTCACGACAGTTCCGTTCGGAGCGTCCGTACTGAGGCGCACCGTGGTCGAAGTCGAGGTGAAGATCGCGCTCGGCGTCGGGCTCGTAAACGCCAGCGTCGGAGGATTGCCCACATCGATGGTGCACATCCCGTTGGTCGTGGCGCTGTTGCCCGCCGGGTCCGTCGCCGCGAGGCGCAGCGTGGTGGTCCCGGCGAAGAACTGGATGTTCTCGAAGGTGCTCGTACCGCCCGTCATCGTCGGGGCCGCGAGGTCGAGCGTGCGGGGCATGTCGCCTGTGCGCGTGATGCTCAGCGTCACCGGGTAGGCATCGCTGTTGATCACGACGTTCGAGCGCCCGGTGCCATCGGTGCCCGGACGAACGATGCGGTTGCAGTTGAAGATGTTGAGCCCAGGCACCGCCGAGTCCACGTAGAGCGGCGTCGGTGCAGATGAGCCACGGTCGCCCGCGCCATCGGTGACCGACACCTGGAGCGCGGGGTTGGTCGGGCCCGGCGCCGTCGGAACCGTGCGCAACGGAAACGACTCGGGCAGCGTCACGCCGGGAAATCGCGCGATGCCAACGAAGCCCATGCCCAGCGCGGCGCAAGGGTCGCCCGCCGCGGTGGGCGCGACCGCCGCCATCGCGATCGGCGTCGTGACCGTGTCACGCGTAAGCACAGCGTTTCCCGCTGCCCGGTCGGTGCACGCCACGACGTCCACCTGCATCCCCGGGGCGGTGGGGTTGGCATCGCGCGCGGCGTTGAGGATCGTCTCCGCGTTAGTGGAGTCGTACGCGACCGGAGTGATGATGCGAACCGACGGGAGCGACGACTGGCAACGCACGTTGGCGATGGTGCTGCGGGCGATATTTCCCGCTGCGTCCTGCGTCGATACCTCTACTGAGAAGGGCGCGTTGCCGTCTGGGCAGGTCACCTGAACGCACGCGTCGGTGGTCGCCGAAGCGGGGACTTGGGCGCAACCCGCCGGATCGGCCGGCGTCGAGCCCATCACGTTGGCGCACACCCGTCGGCCCGCGGCGTCGCTGCGCGCGCACACATTGAACTGCACCCCGGCGATCGCGGCGTTGACGTCCCCGGAGAGGCCGATGGTGCTGCTGGCCATCGGGCTTTGCACCGTGAGGATGGGTGCCACCGAATCGACGTTGAAACGGCTCTCCGCGGAGCGGCCGACGTTGCCCGCGCGATTGGTGCACGTGGCCCGCGTGACGAACTCACCATCGGGATTCAGTGCGACGTTGGCGAAGCGCGCGATGCCCGCCATCACCGCAGCGCGCAGCGGCGTCGCGGTGCCCGTGATGGAAAGTTCGACCTCGCGGCCGTCTTCGATGTTGGTGCTCACCGCAAATGAAGTGGCGAAGGGCATCCCAGCGCCCGCAGTGCTGTCGGTCAGGTTGAGCGTGCTGCCCGTCGGGGCCGTGATCGAGCACCGCGGAACGTTGCAGTCGATGGTCACCGTGGTGGTGCCGCACGCGACAGTTGTGCCCGGCAGGCGAACCTCCAGCGTTGACATCGCGCCGGTGTCGAACTGCACGCCCTCGAAGCGCACCGTCGCGCCGCTCACGGTGTTGTTGCCCACGCTGCGGCCGTTGACGAAGAGCTCAAGACGCGAGCCCACCGGGGCGTTGGTGGCGAACTGAACGCTGTAAGAGAAGCCGTTGCTGCAGTTGTTGTCGGCGTCGTCAGCGACGCCCAACACCGCCGTCGCGGTCGGGCGGATGAACTCAACCGTCGGGCAGCGAGGGCCCGCGTCCGTCCCGATGTCGGTTGCCGCATCGACGACTGCGCCATCGACTGCACCGTCCGCAACGTCGCCGCCCGCGTCGAGCGGCGGCGGGATCGGATTGTCCGAACAACCGACAGCCGCGGTAGCGAGCAACGGAAGCAGAAGGCCCATACGAATGCGGTGCGCCATGGTTAATCCCCGAGATGGTTTGTTTAGAGCGGTTGGCGAAGCGGGCTTATCACACCCATGCCGGTCTGAGGCAGGCTGCCTGTTTCCCCAATAGGGGTCTGTAAAGACTCCACTGTGGGCTTGCGACGAATCGATACCAGACCCGTGTCCGCGGGCCGCGCAACCGCCCGACGGAGCCACGAAAATCGAGCCGCCATCGCGTCATCATCAGCCGTACGCACGTCTCGCAGCGGTTGGATGACCCCCGCCGCCACGATCGCATACGGCCCGACGCTCGGGTCACGACCGGGTTCACAGTCCGCGGTCGGAGTGGTCACCTCGAGCGATCCAGCGGCGGCGCTGTACCGCGCTCGGGCCCGCGCGCAGGCCGAGGCATACGGCCCGAGGTAATCACCGCCTTCGTGTAGCGCCGTCGCGTGGCAACGAGCGCAAGCGGTCAGCAGATCGCAGTCACGGCACCCGTGAATCCGCGACCAGTTTAGCGTCTCGAAGAGTTCGCGCTCGGGCGCGCTTCGCAGGGCGTCGGCCAGTGAGTGCTGCGTGAGGTCGGCGAGGACGTTGGGAGTGTCGGTGCACGCCTGCAGCCGGCCATCGGGTAGCACCACGAGGCCCGATCGACCGACTCCGCAAGGGAAGGTCGCGAGCTTCACCGCGCGCTCGCCAGCTTCGTCCGCCGCGGGCGTCCATGCGCTCAGCATGCCCTCGCGCAGCAGGTCTTCCGGCGTCACACGAACCGCCCACGGATCAGCCGCTCCGTCTTCGCGCATGGTCAGTTCGGTGGAGGACTGGTGCTCGCACCCGAGGCGCAGCGCAAGCGCCTCGACACTTTGAGCGCCGCGCACGGAGAGCGTCGTCGCCGGGGTCTTCAACACCACGCGCACGCCGCGCTGGCGGAGCGACGTGATGGCAGCCACGGTGCGATGGAAGGACCTGGGCACGCGGGTCACGGCGTCGTGCTCCTCCGCGAGTCCCGAATAGAGGCTCACGTGAACCTCGAGCAGACCAACGGCCGCAAGCGCGTCCGCGTAAACCTCATCGATCAAGAAGCCGTTCGTAAAGAGGCGCACTGCGAAACCGCGGCCGCGCGCATAACGAAGGATCTCAAGAAGGTCGGGCCGGAGCGTCGCCTCGCCGCCGCTTACGTTGAGGGTAAACACCCCCGCGTCGGCGATGCCATCGATGACTTCGCAGAGCTTCTCGAAGCTCAGTTCGCCCTTCTCTCCTTGCACCTGGTAGCAGTGCTGACAGACGTGGTTGCACCGATCGGCCACCTGCAGGTGGACCCCCATCGGTCGGCCATGCCGCAGCGCCAGGGAGCGGAGAAGTTGTGCGCCGTTCATGTCTCTGTGGCGATCGGTCGGAGCAGCCCGCGAGCCACAAGGTCGTCGATGAATCCCTCCACGTCAGCCCGTGCAGTGACCTCGTCTACTGCGAAGCGCGCGCACACCGCGCTGACCATCTGTTCGAGAGTGGTGCCATCGCAGTGCTCCCAGAGGAAGCTCCCGACGCCGTTGAAGAGGCGGACCCGGTTGGCGTCGAGGGAGATCACGGCGACCTGATCGTCGTAACGTCGCCAGACAGCGTCGGGGGCGTGGTGAACCGTACGTTGGGCGTTCATACTGGGTTGGTCGTGGTGTGAAGGGCGGCGTCGAGGGCGGCAAGATAGCCCGGTCCCGAAGGCAAGCCCAGCCTCAGCGCGCGGGCCTTGCCGCCAAGCATCAGCGCGAGATCAGTGCGGGTGCGGGCGTGGGGATCAGCCCCTCGAGGGCGCGTGACGTGCGGCATCAGGCGCATGGTTGCGAGCGACGGCGCGATCCATTCAACGGTCGATTCCGAGGCCCGCTCGACGAACGCGAAAACCGACAGCGGCAGCGTCGCCGCGGACTCGAGCGCGGGCATCGGCTCGCGGGTGAACGGCATCGCTCGCACCGTCGCCGTGCCACCGGACAGGTCCAGGAGCACGGCGTTGGAGGCGAAGGCGCGGTCTACGGCGTGACGGACCGCGGTGGTCTTGCCCACGCCCGGCGGCGCCACCAGCAGCGCAACTCCCCCGGAGACGGTGACCGCGCCCGCGTGTACGAGCAGGCACCCGTGGGTCGCGGCATCGCGGGCGACCAACTCGCAGAAGGCCGCGAGCCAGGGAGTGGGCCGCGCCGCATCGCCGCCGAGCGTGATGGCGTCGTGGTCGGCGGTCGCGGTGAGCGCGAAGCCCACGGAGGACGTCGCGGCGAGGGCTTCCGGCGGCAGCGACGCGACCACCGAGAGCAACACCCTGCGGGCATCCGCGGCGACGGGCGCGCGGTAGGCGTCGAGCAGAGGATGCAGCGCGGGGCCCTCCACCCGCAGGGCGAGCCGTCCGAAGCGCAGGCCCGAGACGGTGCTCATGCGAGCCAGCGATCGAGCAGCGGCAGCACCGGTTGATCGCGCGGCAGGGCGAGCGATACGCAGGGGACCGTGCGGATGAGCGACTGCGCGTGGTCGAGCAGCGTCGCGGCGACCGGATCTCCCTGCGCAAACCACACCATCGCCTGGAGCATGTCGGGGAAGGCCAGCGCTGGCGGACACACGGACACGGCGAGATCGTCGGCTTTGCGAAGGAATACCAGTGCCCGTAAGCGCCCGCGCCGCGGAACCGTCGGGCGACGCCACTCGCCGACGAAGGGCAGCGAGTGGGCGTCCCAGCCGTCGGGAGTGTGCCGAACGGCCACGAGGTCGTCGGAGAGTACGTGTGTCGGAGGGAGCTTGCGCGCGGTGGTGGTCTTGCCGCCGCCCGAGCGCGCGATGAAGAGCACCGCGCCGCGGTCGTCAGCGTAGCCGCAGGCGTGCACCATCGCGCCGGCGTGCGCCGGAAGTTCACTTGCAAGCTGGAGGCGCAGAGGCGTGTCGATCGGGGTGATGTCGTCCATCGGATCGTCGGTGATCATCGTGGGGCGCGTGATCGACTCTGCGCGGTGCTGCCCCAGGTAGATGCGCGTCTCGCTGTCCGGGCGAAGGAAGCGAAGCGCCCCGTCCGGGTCGCGCTGGAAATCGACCCCGGGATACCGGTTGCGAACCGGGCGCGGCGCCACCCACGCCGGATCGACGCGGATGTCGAGCCGAAGGTCGTCCGCGCGCTGATCGTCGAGCGCCGTGTACTGCCCGAAGCGCGCTTGAAAATTGCGGTCGTTGATCGGCCCGGTCGCCGCGATGAGAACGCGCAACCCCGCGATATCGAGCCTCACGCGAGCCCCGCCCGCAGGGTGCCCAGCGCCGCCCGGAGCAGCGCCCGCAGTTCGCGCGGCCGCGGCCATCGAAGCGCGAGCGACGGCTGCGTAAGCACTGTCGCGCGGCCCAGCACCTCCGCCCACGCGACGACGCCGTCTTCCCGTGCGAGCGCGTCGCCGCGGCAGCGCAGGCCACCCTCGGACACCGCCACGACGCGGTGGACGACCAGCGTCGCGCCACGCACGAACGCTACGAACTCTCCCGCGCGCAACGATCGGACCTCGCCGGGGACCACCGACACCGTCGCGCCGTCCCGGATCGCGGGCCACATGCTGCTCCCACGCGCGGTCCAACGGGCGGGAGCGCCCTCGCGCAGACGGTCGATGATCACACGCTCAGCCAGCCCCATCATGGTGCCCTTCCGTTGCCACTGTAGGTCACGCGATTCAACGCCAGTGCACGCAAACTGTCTGCAGAGCGCAGCCCACGCAGCGCTCGGGGAGTTTGCTGCTCGACGGGCAGCGCCCGCTGATGCCGAGGTGGCAGAGCGCGAAGTCGTACTGCACCGGATCATCCGCGCTGAGCAGTCGAAGCGCTGCGGTGATCTCCTCGGCGGTCCGCCAGGATGCGTCCGTGCGCGTGGTGAAGCCGAGGTTGCGAGCGATGCGGTGGACGTGCACATCCACGGGCATCAGCAGCGCCGCCGCGGGGATGGTCGAGAGCCCAAGATCGACGCCCGATCGCCGCACCACCCAGCGCAGAAACAACATCAGCCGCTTCGACGCGCTGGGCCCGGTGGGGTCCGGGAGAAGGTGCTGCTGCGCGCGGTCGGCGCCGCACGGCCAGGCGATCGCGCGGAGTTGATGAACCCACTCCGCGAGCGCGGGGCGTAGGTCGCGATGGGTATCCCACGCGCGCTCGAGGGTCGCGAGGACGTGACCATCGCGCCGTAGGTTTTCCCCGAGGGCGAAGAGCAGGTCGGCGACGTCGGCTCCGCGAAAGGTGCGGTGCTTGAAGCCGCGAAGGCGCTCGCGTAGCTCGGATGGGGACTCGCGACGAAGCACATCGGCGGGCGACGGTCCGAGCCGGACGCAAAGTTCTTCGAGCTTCTGCCCGATGGTGGCGATGCGACCGAAGGCCATCAGCGCCGAGAGCAGCGCGATGAGCGCCCGGTCATCGGGGTCGGCGTACCGATGCGCGAAACGGAGCGGGTCCGTGGCGAGCGCGCGGCGCGGATCGAAGCCGCGGTGGAAGGCCGCGACCGCGACGAGAGCGCGATCAATCTGAAGGCGGCGGCGGCGGACCGCGGGCGAGAGGACTGCCATCGGGGGTTCCGCGGCCTCGCTACCACGGTCCGCGGGCGGCGTCCTCTCGTGGCGAAGGAGGTAGAGGCCGCCCGGGCGATGACGCTAGTGTCACGATCTGTGTCGAGATTGTCTGGAGCAGTGTGGTTCGTGACGGCGTGGTCGCTCGCCGCTCCGTCCTGGGCGATCGATCGTCTCAGCAAGGGACCGTGGCTCATGGACCTCCGCACCGACGGCGTAGTGGTCATGGCCGAGCGGCGGCGTCCGGGACGGCTGGAGGTTCGGGCCATCCCCCAGGGGCCGGGCGGCGACCTGCCGGGTGGCGAGGTGACCGCACGGGCGGGCGTAGACGCAACCCTGCAAGAACTCACTCTCAGCGGCCTTCGCCCGGGCACCCGATACCGCTACGAGGTCACCGGCACAGACGTCGAGATGGCCACCGGAACCTTCGCCACCGCACCCACGGCGGCCACTCCGTTTCGCTTCGTGATCTACGGCGACACGCGCAGCCAGCCGCGGCCCCACGCAGCCGTGGTCGAGGCCGTACGCCGGGAAGGCGCGGAGTTCGTCGTTCACACCGGCGACCTTGTGGAAGACGGCCGGGACGAGAACGACTGGCAGCAGTTCTTCGCCATCGAGGCACCACTTTTGCGGGTCGCGCCCTTCGTCCCGGTCATCGGCAACCACGAGATCGCGCAGCCGTACTCCAACGGCATCGACAACTACCGCCGCTACGTCCACGTCGCGCCGGGCGGGCCCAGCGAAGAGCTCGACTCCACGCTGCGCTACGGCAACACCCGGTTCTTACTAGCTAATTCATACGATGACTGGTCCGGCGACGCCCGCGACTGGATCGACCGCGAGCTTGCCCGCGCGCGCCGCGAGGGACCCAACGACTGGCTCTTCGTCGTGATGCACTGGGGGCCACGGTCGTCCGGTCCGCACGGCGACAACGAGCTTGTCGCGCAGGCCGGCGTAGATGCGATTCTTCGGCGGAATCACGTCGATCTTGTGATCTCCGGGCACGACCACGCGTACGAGCGCGGCGACGACGACGGGCTGCGCTACATCGTGAGCGGCGGCGGGGGCGCACCGCTCTACCGCCGACGCGGCGAACGCCCGATGACCAGGGCTTTCGCGGCGGAGCACCATTACGTCCGGGTCGAGGTCGATCGCGACCACGTGGAGTTCACCGCGCTCCGCACGGATGGGAGCACCATTGATCGGGCGACGCTTCGCCACGACGGATGGGCCGACACCACCGGCGCGCCGCACGCGCCGCCACCGACGGAGCGCAGGCCCTCCCTGGCCCCGACCTCGGAGGTTCCCGAAGACTGGACATGGCTCTGGAAAGTTGCGCCCGCGGTGCTGGCCGTCGGTGCGGGCGCCTGGTGGCTGCGTCGGCGCAACCGTTGATGGCCGATGTATCCGAAGCCACCGCGGCGACGTAGCTATCGAACATGAACCGACGAGAATGGTTGCAGGGGCTCCTGGGAGTGGCGGCGGCGACGGCGTGCAGTCGCGCGGTGCCTCGCGTGCCGGGTGCCGCTCCGCGAACGCCCGTGCGCGCCCCCGCAGTGGACGGCGGCGCGGACCCTCCGATTGGCGAGCGCCTCACGCTCTCCAGCGACGAGTGGCGGCGACGGCTGTCGCCCGAGAGCTTTCACGTGATGCGCGAGCAGGGCACCGAGCGCGCATTTTCAGGGCAGTACTGGGACAATCACGCGGAGGGGCTCTACCGCTGCGCCGGGTGCGAAGCGCCGCTCTTCCGCTCGACGAACAAGTTCGAGTCGGGCACGGGGTGGCCCAGCTTCACGCAGCCAGTCGCGCCTGGCCGCGTCGCCCGCACCGTGGATACCTCCATGGGCATGGAGCGCGACGAGGTCCATTGCGCGCGCTGCGACGGGCACCTCGGACATGTGTTTGACGACGGCCCCGCCCCCACCGGGCTGCGCTACTGCATCAACTCCGTGTCCCTCGACTTCCGCCCGCACTGAGCCGCACGGCTCATGGCCACACGCACGCGTAGCGCTGAAGCACCGTGCGCGACGGGCTATGCGCACCATCCCGGGTCAGCAGCGCGACGACCCCGGGAGCCTGCACCGCGAACGTCGCCGGACCCTGGATCACGCCCCGCACCCCGGCCAGCCAGGACGCGCTGCCGTCGGGCATGAGCCGCGTGAGTGACTGCCGCCCCACGGAGGAATCGCTCACGAGGGCGATGGCGAGGTCGCGGTCAACCGCAAGCGCGTCGAGTTGCGCCCGCGGCGTGACCGCCGGATCGGCGATGGCCGCGGGGGCCACCACCGCGTTGCCCCGGAGGAGCATCGGGCTACCCAGTGGGTTGATCTGCGCCGTGAGAGCAGAGTCGCCGAGGCGCACCGGGCCGAGCGCGCCGAGCGGCCAGCGCGACCGACTGGCCACCGCCCCATCGGGTTGGAGCGTGAACACCCACGGCTCGACCGCCGGATCGGACACGTCAACGCGTAGCGTGATCGGGTCGCCCGGGTCGAGGCTCAGCGCGCGAGAACGTGGCTGTTCGAGCACGACGCTCGCCGCCCCCTGCGGGACCCCACGCGCATCGAGCGACATCACCCGCACGTCCGTGGGTGTCGCCCAGGCCACGAGGGAGCCTCCCGCGAAAGCGGCGAACGCCAGCGCGGCCGTGGGCGCCGTCAATGACTCGATCACCCGGGGGACGTTTTGCGCCTCGAGTGACTCCGCACGACGCGCGACGACGAGGTCGTGGTCGCGCTCGACGTAGGCCAGCGCGAACCCCGTCGGAGTACGTGCCATGGTAAAAATATGCACGGGCTGCGCGATGATCCGGGGATCCTCGAGGGCCCGCAGGTCAGGAGCGAAGCGCTGCACGCGCAGGGCGTCGGCGCGGTCGCGCCAGGCGAGGACAGTGACCGTATCGAGCAACAGCACCGCCGGGGGTGTCCGCGGATCGAGGGCGTCGTCGAGGGCGACAGCGGCGTGTGCGGTCACCACGCAGCGGGGACGCGCCGCGGGCCGGAGCTGAGCCCGGGCGGACAGCGGCAGCGCAGCGGCGACGAGCGCCACCAGGCGACACCGGTTCATTGGAGGACGACAGCGTACCGGCGGCCCTCGCCGACGACGGTCGCGGTGATGGGCCACACCCCGACGCGCGTGGTGCTGACGTTGTAGGGAAACACCGTGAGCCCGGCCGCCATGCTCGAATCGACCGGCAGCGCGGCCAGCGCGCGAGCCGGCAGCACCGCCCGACCGACGTCTCCGTAGGCCTGCACGGCGGCTCGGTAGCTTCGCCTCACGCCTTCAACGGTCTGCACGAGCGTGAGCACCACCCAGACCTCGCGCGCCGCGATCGGCACCCACTCGACGACGAGATCCTGGCTGCGATCGATGACGAGCGGTGCGGCGTCCGTCGGCGTGGTCACGACCACCGTCGGTGGCACCACGAAGGAGAGGTCGAGCGCAGGAATATCGCGCGTCCCGGCGGCGCGAACCCGCACGGTGCGAAGCGCAGGAAACTCCGTCCCGCCCTGGTAGAACGGGGTGTACTGGCCGCTCACCTCCGGGCGAATCACGACCTCGCGGAGGCCTCCCCCGACGCGAATCTCGCCGGCGTTGGGAAACGGGCGGGGGTGCGAATCGACCGGCCCCAGGCCGATATTTTCGCACACGTACACGCCCCAGGATGCAGCGGAGCGATCGGAGCAACGTGGGTCGTCGGGGTACGGCACGTACCGAAACGTCGCGCTCACGTAGCTGCTCTCGGCACTGCCCGAGGAGTTGCTGCCGATGAAGAGCGAGCCCGCGCGCTGATCGAAGACCGTCGCGTCTGCAAAGATGAGTTCGCCGGCGTCCCGGGCGGTGGCGTCGGCGGTGATGACCCCTGCCTCGACAGGTCGAAACGGATCGAGGCCATCGGGGTTGAGCCCGGGCGGGACGTCCCTCCACTGCCCCCCGTCGGCCCCGCGCGCAGCGGTGCCATCGACGGTGCTCGCGCACGAAGCGACGGCGACAGAAAGCACTAGAGCGATGCAGGAAGAGCGCACTGCGCGAGTCTGGAGCAAACCCGCGCGGAGTTGCAACCGAGCCTTCGCGGGCCGGTCAGATGTTCTTCGTGTAGACCCGGTAGCGCTTGTAGATCTTCGCGCCCATCGAGGTGATGCCGCTGTTGATGGGCGAGTCGTCCTCGCGGGTCCACGAGAGCTCACCCCAGGTGTAGCCCTTGGCCGAGGCGCGCTTCGCGACCTCGACGTACATCGCCGCGGAGAGCGGCATGTACTTGCGCACTCCCCGGAGCTCCTTTCGAATACCGAGGAGCATGAGCCGTGCCGACTTAGGGCCAGACACCTTGAGCCGCCAGAGCGCCTTCACGATGCCGAAGGGAAATTCCTTCCCGCCGATGTCGCGGATGCACTCGTTCATGTTGGGCAGCAGGATGCACATCCCCATCGGCTTGCCATCGATCTCGGCGATGTACGCGAGGTCCGAGTCGATGATGAGCTTGAGGTCTTCCGCGGTCTTCTCGATCTCGTCCGGAAGCGCCGGAACGAAGCCCCACTTGCCGTCCCAGGCGTCGTTGTAGATGTCCATGATGATCTTGAGTTCATCGTGCATCTTCGAGGTGTTTACCGACCGCAGCTTGAGTTCGGGCATGGCCATCATGTCCGCCCACGCCTTCTCCGCGCGCCTGGGGAATTCCCCCACCTCGTAGCGCCACGCGAGGAGGTCCTTCTCCTTGACCAGCCCGCACGCCTCGGTGACGCGCCCTTGCCACGGCCGCGAGTGCGCCATCATCAGCACAGGCGGCGTCTCGAAGCCCTCGATCAGCGTCCCGATCTCCTCGTTGGCATAGAGCCCGTACGGACCGCTCATGCGCTCCATCCCCCTGGCCTTCAGCCACGCAGCAGCGCGGTCGAGCAGAACGGCGCCGACGGCGTCGTCGTCGATGGTGTCGAAGAACCCGTAAAAACCGGTCTTCTCCTTCCAGACGCGGTTGTGCTCGTGATCGATGGAGGCCGAGATGCGGCCCACGAGTTCGCCCCCGCGGCGCGCGACGAAGTACACGGCCTCGCCGCGCTTGAAGAACGGGTTTTTCTTCGGGTCGAGCCGCGGCTTGATGTCAAACATCTCCAGCGGCGCGATGAAGTTCGAATCCCCCTTGAACACCGCATGCGACGCGTCGATGAACTCTCGAGGATCGCTCCCCGCCGCAATCTCCCGAATCTCGATTTCACCCATGATGAGCGGCTTGTATCCCCATCGGGGCGCGGACTCCAGCGCACGACGATGGATGATTCCTGAGTTCTCTGGTTGCCACCCGGAGAAGCCTGGGTTAAAGACCGCGCCGTCCGAGGGAGAGATCCTGAAGATTGTATGGCCCGGCTGACCTTGGCTCGTGAACCCCGCCAGGTCGGAAACGAAGCAACGGCAGCGTAGATCGCGGTGCAGCCGGGCCACCTTCTCCCTTCCGCACATTCCCTGATCGCTCAAAGGTCTCTTGCAGACCGCGACAGGAAGACACCAAACAGACCCACGGCTATCTCCAAACTCTGGTGACGCCCGTTCAGCCGCAGACGGTGGGATCCACTTCGCCGCGGGCGACGACCTCCACGCCGCCGCGTGCACTGGCCCAGGACGCGAGCGACTTCATGCCCTCGTCCACGCTCACCAATGGAACCCACCCGAGTTCTTTTCGCGCGCGCTGCACGTTGAAATACCCGACCTGCCCGAGGCGCGAGACCTCCGAACGGTTGCAGCCGAACGGGTCGCCGATGCGCTCTGCCCACCAGCCCAGCGAATACATTGCCCAGTAAGGCAGGCTCCCTGCCGCGACCTTTCCGCCGCCCGCCGCAGCCACCGCGCGCGTCACGAACTCTCGCGCCGTCACCCGCTCATCGTCGGTCACGTAGTAGGTGCGGCCCGCTGCGGTCGGCATCGTAAGCGCGCGAACCATCGCGTCCACGACGCTATCGACATGGCTCGTCGGCAGCATCGGACGCCCACCATCGACCCAGCGCCAACGCCCTGCGCGCACGCGGCGGAGCACGTCTGGAAGCCAACGGGTGTCGTCCGCGCCCCAAAGGATGCCCGGGCGGATCACCACCGTGGCGAGGGCATCATCGCTCGCCGCAGCGACGAGGTCTTCGGCGAGCGAGAGCGCCTCCGCCGAGCGGTCGATGAAGCGCGGCGGGGCGGGGTGATCTTCGTCAACGTAGCTGCGCTCGATGCTTCCCCGGGTGACGGTCTCGCTCGAGCGGAAGACCAGTCGCCGCACTCCCAGCGCACGCGCGGAGGCCAGAACGTTCTCCGCACCGACGAGGTTCACCGCCTCGGCCAACGGACGCGGCGAGCGCGACCCGACCTGCGCGCAGTGCACGACCGCCGCCACGCCCGCCATCGCGGCGCGCACCGACGGCTCATCGGTCACCGCTCCGATGCGCTCATCGACACCCAACGCTTTCAGCCGCGAACGCGCCGCAGCATCGGCCCCTGCGCGCACCAGCGCCCGCACCTGATGCCCCTCACGAACGAGACGCGCCGCGATCGTCCGCCCCAGGAATCCGGTGGCCCCGGTGATGAGCAACTCCACCCTCGGGAGTGTGTACCAGCGCGACCGAGGGACGAAGTATCTTCCGCCGCCATGCAACACAACCAGCGATCGGTGCAGGAGGCGAGCGACGTGCTCATTCCGTTCTGGGCGGCGCTGCCGAGCGTCGTGCGCTTGTTTCTCGCCGCCGGGATTCGCATCACGCTCACGGTCGTGGTGGCGCGCGCGCTGCTCAAACTCGTGCCGCGACTCGAGCGCTTCATCACGCGACGGGCCAACGCGCGCTCCGTCGCGGACAACCTCGCGACCGCCTCGATGGACGACGACCACCAGCGCGTCGAGACCCTCGTGCGGGTATCGGGCTCCGTGGCCCGCGCGCTGGTCTACGCGGTCGCGACGATCACCGTGCTCGCAAGCGTCGGACTCGACGTGACGCCGGTGCTGGCCGGCGCGGGCATCGCGGGCGTCGCCGTCGGCTTCGGCGCGCAGACCGTGGTGAAAGACTTCTTCGGCGGCTTCTTCATCTTGATGGAGAACCAGTACGCCGTGGGCGACATCATTTCGGTCGGCGCCATCACCGGCACCGTCGAGGAGATGACGATGCGCGTCACGGTGCTCCGCGACGCCTCAGGTCCGCTGCACTTCATCCCCAACGGCGGCATCGGAACGGTCACCAACCGTACCCACTCCTGGCAGCGCGCCGTCGTGGAGGTCAGCTCGCCCTGGAGCGTCCCCGTCGATCGAGCGCGCGCGGCCCTCGCATCGGCGATGCGGCCGCTCACCGACGCGCCCGCGAAGTACCACCTGCGCGGCGCTGTGGAGATCGAAGGTCCGCTCGATTTCAACGGCGAGAAGGTCACCTGGCGGCTCTCCGCGCGCTGCGATCCGAGGCAAATTCTGTCGGCCCGCGCGGCGCTACTCAGCGCGCTGCAAGTGAGCTTCCCGAAAGTCAGGGACAGCGATCACCTCGACTGGTCGACGGTGCTCGACGCAGAACCCACGTGACCGCGCGCCTCCATCGCCGAGCATCTCCCGCCTTCGCGCTCGCATCGGTGATCGCATCGGTCGGTTCGGCACAACCGCGCCGCCCGGTCGCGCTCGACGCCCAGTGATTTCCCGCGGCGCACCACACGTCTGGCTGGCTCGCCCTTCTCGTCGGCGCCTCCGCAGCGCTGCCCTTTCAGCTCAGCACCTCGCAGATCGACTCTTCCCCCACGTCACCGGCGCCGCCGCGGAGCTGCGCGCGGGCGTCGCCTGGGCCTTCATGGCGTGCCTCGAACTCCGCGCCGTCGCCTCGTACCGCCGCTATTTTCTCGCGCTCAACCCCTCCGCAGGCGATCGTTGAATCGTTCTCGGACTGCTCGACGAGTTCGCCCCCCTCAGCCTCAGCGTAGCTTTACGTCGATGAGTATTTGTCGCGCCCCCATCGCCTTCATCGTGCTCCTTCTGGCGGGGTGTCCCGGAGCCATCGACGACCCCGCGCCCTTCATCGTCGCGCGCCTTGATGCCAGCACCCCGGCGCGCTGCCCGGACGGCGTCTCGGTGCGCGATCTCTTCGCGCGGCGCTGCGCCACCATCGGTTGCCACGACGCCGTGACACAGCTCATCAACCTTGATCTCCAGTCCCCCGGTGTCGCGTCGCGTGTGCTCGGGCAGCGCTCCGCTGCGTGCGGCGGGCGAACGCTCGCCGACCCCAACGATCCCGAACGCAGCTCGCTGCTGCTCAAACTGCGTGCAGCGCCGCCGTGTGGTGATCGCATGCCCCTCGGTACACCAGCGTTCAGCCCGGAGGAGATCGCCTGCGTGCGGGGCTGGATCCTCCGCCGCGGCGAGGAGCCCGTGGACTCTGGGACCTCGGACGCTGCGATCGTCCCCACGGGCGACGCCGCCCCGCCGGACGACCTCCCACGCTGATGCGCGGACACGGACGGTGTCGCCGATCACCCGGTAACCCTCCCACTCGACGGCCGACGTCGGAATGCACTAACGTTGACACGCGGCGGCGGCAGATCTTTCTGTGCGTCCCATCACCCACCACGAAGAGGCCCCACCGATGATCGCACTGGGTCGACTCCAGCGCCTTTCGCTCTCCGTCTTCGCATTCGGCGCCGTGCTCGTCGCTGCCTCCCCGGAGGCGCAGGCCATCCCGCTGCTCAACGGCTTCGGGGGCCCGACCGGCTATGGCACGGCGGACCATTGTGTTCACCCCAACGACGACGGCTCCTATGCTGGCCCTGGCGGCACGGGCGCCCCGGTGCCCATCGACCTGCGCCCGGCGTTTCGGGAAGGCCTCGGGTTCTTCGGCCGCACCTTCACCAACTTCTATCTCAACAACAACGGCAACATCACCTTTAACGCGGCGCTGTTTACGTACACCCCCAACGCGTTTCCGGTGGCCGACCAGCCGATGATCGCGCCGTGGTGGGCCGACGTGGACACCCGCGGCGGGGGCCAGCCGACCAACAACTCCGTTTGCTTTCACATCGAGCCCAACCGCATCGTCATCACCTGGCACAACGTCGGGTATTTCAGCTCGCACAACGATCGTCTGAACGACTTCCAGATGATCCTCTCGACGTCGGGTACCTGCACCACGGGTGGCGATTTCGACGTGGAGTTTCGCTACAACCGTTGCGAGTGGATCACCGGCGACGCCTCCGGCGGCATGGGCGGCTTCGGCGGAACGCCCGCGCAGGTGGGCTTCGACGCGGGCAACCGTCGCGACTTCGTGGCGCTGCCCGAGTCGCGGATGGCCACGATCATCAATGTGTGCCGCACCAGCAACGTGATGGGCGGTGCTCCGGGCCTCTTCCGTTTCCAGATCCGCGGTGGCGTGGTCGGCGGCGGCTGCACCGGCGCGGGTCTCCCTTGCACCGTCCCGGGTCAGATGGGCGCGTGTGGAATGGGCGTGACCATCTGCGCGGGCATGGGCACCACGTGCTCGCAGGTCAACCGCCCCCGCCCCCGCGCCTGCAACGGCTTCGACAACGACTGCGACGGCATGGTCGACGAGGGCAACGAGCTCTGCCCGACCAACCAGGTGTGCGACCGCGGTCAGTGCGTCGAGCGCTGCCAGCCCGAACTTGGCTGCCTCACCGGACGATCGTGCTCCGACCGCGGCACCTGCGTCGAGACCTCGTGCCTCAACGTGACCTGCATGGCGGGCCAGCGCTGCGCGGGCGGCACCTGCATCGGCGTGTGTGACGGCGTGAGCTGCCCGTGGGCACAGAGCTGCCGCGCGGGCCGCTGCGTCAACCCCTGCGACGGACTCGTCTGCGACGGCCGCGACGTGTGCGACGACGACCCCCGTTCGACGACGTTTGGTCAGTGCGTGGCGGGCTGCCAGTGCCGCCCGTGCCCCGCCGGCTCAACCTGCCAACCTGACGGACACTGCACCGTCGATGCGTGCACCGGCGTCACGTGTCCCACGGGCGCGCACTGCGAGGCCGGCGTCTGCCGTGACTCCTGCGAGGTCGGCCCAGACACGCGCCTTTGCCCCAACGGCGAGGTCTGCCGTCTGGGCGAATGCGTGAGCGGCGCCAACGCCCCGATTGATGCCGGTGTGGGCCGTACGGACGCGGGCGGCGCCATCGATACGGGACGCCCCACGGACACCGGCCGCGATGCAGGCCGTCTCACGGACACGGGTCGCCTCCCCGATGGCGCGCTCATTCGTGGGGACAGCGGCAACTCCCTCCGCTGGACGCAGGGCACCACTGGCTGCAGTTGCCGTGTCGGCGCAAGCAACGCCCGTCCTCGCTGGGCGCTCGCGGCACTGGCATTCGGCGCCGCCCTCGCGATGCGCCGTCGCCGCCGCGCTCGCCGCTAGTTCGCCCCGTACCTCGCCCCCCTCCCTCAGCTTTCTGCCCTCACTGCACCGCCGTATTGATCGGGGTTTGTAGGAGCGCGTTCACTCTCTCGACGAGACTGGCGGCGCTGGGCTATGGTCGCGGCAATCCCGTCGGCGGCGCCCTCGTCCTGGACCCCGACGTTGTCTTCCCTTGATCGTCGCTCCTGCGCTGGGAGCGACGTTTTCTGACGCAGAAGTGAGGCATCGTCCATGACCGCCCCGGGCAAGCTCCGAACCCTTCTCAACGCGTGCGCCGCGATGGCCTTGACCACCTTCGTCGCGAGTGCCGCGGAGGCAATCCCGCTCATCAACGGGTTCGGCGGTCCGACCGGCTTCGGCACGGTCGACCACTGCGTGGCGCCCAACGACGACGGCTCCTTCGGCACGGCCATCGACCTCCTACCCGCCTTCCCGATGGGGCTCACGTTCTTCGGCCGCACCTACAACAACTTCTATCTCAACAACAACGGCAACATCACCTTCCGCGCGGCGCTCGGACAGTTCACCCCGCAGCCGTTTCCGGTCGCCGATCAGCCGATGATCGCGCCATGGTGGGCCGACGTAGACACCCGCGGCGGGGGACAGCCCAGCATCAACTCAGTCTGCTTTCACATCGAGCCGAACCGCATCGTCGTCACCTGGCACGACGTCGGCTATTACAGTTCACACAACAACCACCTCAACGACTTCCAGATGGTGCTCTCGACCTCGGGCACCTGCACCCGCGTCGGCGACTTCGACGTGGAGTTTCGCTACAACCGCTGCGAGTGGACCACCGGCGACGCCTCCGGTGGCATGGACGGCATGGGCGGCACGCCCGCCCAGGTCGGCTTCGATGCCGGCAACCGGATGAACTTCGTGGCCCTCCCGATGTCGCGCACCGCGGCGATCCTCGACGTGTGCCGCACCTCCAACGTTCCTGGCGGAGCGCCCGGTCTCTATCGGTTTCAGATTCGTGGCGGCGACATCGCGGGTGGTTGCACCGGCGCGGGCCTCGCTTGCACGGTGCCTGGCCAGATGGGCGCCTGCGGCATGGGCGTGACCTTCTGCGCCGGCATGGGAACGAGCTGCCAGCAGATCAACCAGCCCCGGCCGCGCGCCTGCAACGGCTTCGACAACGACTGCGACGGCATGATCGACGAGGGCAACGAGCTCTGCGGATCCAACCGGGTCTGCGACCGCGGCCAGTGCGTTGATCGATGCCAGCCCGAACTTGGCTGCCTCACCGGCCAGACCTGCTCCACCCGCGGCACGTGCGTCGAGACCAGCTGCATCGACGTGACCTGCCCGAGCGGCGAGCGCTGCGCGGGCGGCACCTGCATCGGCATCTGCGACGGTGTCACCTGCCCGTACTCCCAGGTGTGCCGCGCCGGCCGCTGCCTCAACCCCTGCCAGGGAGTTGTTTGCGACGGCCGCGACATCTGCGACAACACCCCGACGTCGGCGACCTTCGGCCAGTGCATTCCCGGATGTCAGTGCCGCCCCTGCGGCGAGGGCGCGAGCTGCCAACCCGACGGCTACTGCAGCGAAGACCTCTGCACCGGCGTCACCTGCCCGAGCGGAACCTACTGCGAGCGCGGCATGTGTCGCGACTCCTGCGAGGCGCCCCCGGACGTGGTCCTCTGCCCCTCGGGCGAAGTCTGCCGCGATGGTAACTGCGTGCCGGGCAGCCGCCCCGTGACGATGCGCGACGCGGGCACCCCGGACGGCGCGACCAACGATGTTGCGACCACGACCGACGTCGGCCGTGATGCGGGCCGCGATGCGGGCCGCGACGCGGGCCCAGCTGCGGACGCGAACCCAACCCTCGACAGCGGCGCCGCGCCCAACCTCCCGCCCTCCACGCGCGGCTGCAGCTGCCGCGCGGCGAACAACACCGCCGACCCGGCGTGGGGCCTCGGGGCCATGGCTCTCGGCGCGGTCATCGCAGTTCGTCGGCGCCGCCGCCGGGCTGCCTGATCGCTGGACCGCCGTTCTTTACCTCATCTCGTAATAACCTCTCGACGTCGGAGCCATGTAACCTCGATGAAGCAATCGAAGCTCGCCCCTGTGGTGTGTGCCTGTCTTGCAGCGTTCGCCGTCGCCCAATGCGGTGACGACGCCACGCCGCCGACGACCGGCGGCGGCAACAACTGCGCGGCCCTGGCGAGCAGGGTGCCCGGCACCTGGCGCACAGTCCCGAGCGGGACGACGGACAACATCCTGTCGCTGTGGGGGACGGCCCCGAATCGGTTGTTCATGCTCGGACAGGGGACGCTCCGGCTCTACAACGGTACTGCGTGGGTCGCGGGCCCGGTGCCCGACCTCTCGATGGCCCCGGACGAGTGCGGCGGCTCCGACGCGATGAGCCCGACGCTTCTCCGGATCGTGTCCATCGGGGGCTTCGGGGACACCATGTTCCTGGGGGGCGCGACCATCCCTCCGGATGGCTCGGCCGACTCGCCTACGGGCTGCATGCTTCGGCTCATGGGCACCCGGTCGACCGGACTCCGCGTGGCGCTCCGCCAGACCGAACTGCGGATGTTCTGGGGAACCGCCGCCAACGACCTGTGGGCGGTCGGCACGGATCAGGCCTGGCACTGGGACGGCACGATCTGGACGAACAGTTCCATGGGCATCGCTGCGGGCAGCGACCTGCAGGCCGTCTACGGCTTCGGCACCGGTGATCTCTGGGCCGTCGGCGCAAAGGTCTACCGCGGCAACGGCACCACCTGGACCGAGCAGACCCTCGGCGGATCAACGTACTACTACGGCGTCTGGGGAGCCTCCGCGAGCGACGTCTGGATGGTCGGAACGAGCGCAGCGCAGCACTGGGACGGACGCCAGTTCAACCGGGTGCTGACGGGCACCACGGGCGTGTTGCGCGCGGTCTGGGGCAGCAGCCCAACGGACGTCTGGGCGGTCGGCGGCGGCGGCACCACGGTGCACTGGAACGGCGCGGCCTGGGGCGCCGTCCCCTCGATGGCGACGCGCGATCTGCGGGCGATCTGGGGCTTCAGCGCGAACAACATCTGGGCCGCGGGCGACAACGGGACGGTCGTGAATTACACGGCCACGAGCGCGCCTACCCCGGCCGGCAACTGCAACCAGAACACCGGGATGAACAACTTCGGCGACGGCATGGGGCTACGCCTCGCGGCCACATCGCAGACGATCTGCGCGCGCCGCGGCAACGGGACGGCAGCGTGCTGGGGAGCCAACAACAACGGCATGATCGCCGACGGAACCCGTGAGACCCGCCCGACCCCGACCAACATCATGGGTCTGACGGATGTGGTCGATGTCGCGGTGGGTCGGTTTCATGGGTGCGCGGTGAAGGCCGACGGCACTGCGTGGTGCTGGGGCATCGGCCGCAGCGGGCAGATAGGCAATGGCTTGATGGTCGATCAAGCGACGCCGGTGCAGGTGCTGGGCGTGGCCGACGCCGTCTCCGTGGCCGTGGGCGACGCGCACTCCTGCGTGGTGCGCCGGAGCGGCTCGGCCTCGTGCTGGGGCGCCAACGCCGACGGCCAGGTCGGCGACGGCACCAACTCCAACCGCGCCTTCGCGGTGACCGTGTCGGGACCGTCTGACTTTCTCCAGATCGACGCCGGTCCCAACCACACTTGCGGCATTCGCTCGAACGGCGGCGTCGCCTGCTGGGGCCGCGGAACCCAGGGGCAGCTTGGCAACGGAATGCGGGTGACCAGCGCGACGCCCGTCGAAGCCACGGGAATCGCCGACGCGCTCGCGATCTCGACGGGGCTCGGCCACACGTGCGTGGCGAGAAACTCCGGCGCGGTGTTCTGCTGGGGCGCCAACGCCGACGGTCAGGTCGGCGACGGGACGATGACCGACCAGCCGACGCCCACCGCGGTGCCGGGAATCTCGACGGCCGTGGGTGTCGGCGCTGGGGAGAAGCACTCGTGCGTACTGCTCCGCGCAGGCACCGCGCGCTGCTGGGGCAACAATGCCATGGGGCAGCTTGGCAACGGCACCACCACCAACAGCCTCGCGCCCGTGGCTGTTTCAGTGGTCGATCGCGCCATCGCGATCGTGACGGGCTTCGGCTTCTCCTGCGCGCTCCGAGGCACCGGCGAGGTGCTCTGCTGGGGCAGCAACATGAACGGCCAACTTGGTCGCGGAAACGTCGGCGGCAACGGTGAGACGCCCGCGGCGGTGACCGGTCTCTGACCGTTCGTTGATCAGCTAGCGACCCGAAAGACCCCTTCCCGCACTACGCGGGGAGGGGTTTTCTCTTGGGTTTTTTTGGGGGGGTGGAGACGCCGATCAGCGGTCGGCGTTGGGGAAGAGACGGCGCGCCACGCGGGAGCGTCCGATCAAAGTTGAGTCGTCTCCATGCCGGTGCAGTTACGCAACGACAACGGGGTGTAGACGCACCCCGCGTTGCACGCGCCCGGGCAGGATGAACACGAGTACTGATTGGCAACCGCGCAGTACGTCCCGAAGGCCGGGTCGGTGAATCCACCGGCGTTCACACACGAGAAGTTCTCGTTGCCGGAGTACGGCAAAGGCATGGTGCTGCACACCGTTGCGGCGAGCTTCCACGCGCGGCATGCGTCGGAGTCACCCATGTTGAAGGGATACGTCCCGCCCTGATTGGTCGGCGCGGTTGTGGTGTATCCCGTGGTCAGGCAGCCGGCCACGGGCGAGGTCCAGCCGTGATAGAGCGGCGGCATCGTGCCGCAGACGCCACGCACGCAGTACTGCCCCGCAGCGCAGGCGTTACCGCAGGCGCCGCAGTTCCTCGGGTCGGTCTGCGTGTTCAAGCAGGCGTTACCGCAGTTTGACTGCCCCATCGGGCATGCGCACGACCCGGCCGTGCACGGAATCGTACCCGGGCACGCGGTACCACAGGCGCCGCAGTTGGTGCGATCGGTCTGCCGATTGACACAGGTGTTACTGCAACTCGACTGCCCCGCCGGGCACGCGCACACGCCCGCCGTACACGGGATCATCCCAGCGCACACCGTCCCGCAGGCGCCGCAGTTGGCCGCCGCGGTCTGCACGTTGACGCAAGCGCTACCGCAGTAGGTCTGCCCGGTCGCGCAGCCGCAGCGGCCCGCCAGGCACGACTGCCCCGTCGGGCACACGTTGCCGCAGGCGCCGCAGTTGGTGCGATCGTTGGTCGGGGTCACGCAGGTCGCGCCGCAACGAAGCTGGCCCGTGGCGCACGGCAGCGCGCAGGTGCCTGATGCGCAGATGCGATCGGCGGCGCAGGCGCTGCCGCACATCCCGCAGTTCACGTTATCGGTGCGCGGGTCTACGCAGAGTCCCGAGCAGAGAAGGCTCGGCGACCCGCAGACCGCTGCGTCGGTGGTCGCGAGCGGCCGACAACGACCAGTCTGACAAGCGAAGCCCACGCTGCAGGCGACGCCACACGCGCCGCAGTTTGCCGGGTCGTACTGCGCGTTCACGCAGCGCCCAGAGCAGTTGATCTGCGCCACCGTGCAGGCGCCGGCACAAGCGCCGCCGGTGCACACCTGGCCGCTCGGACACGCAGTGCCGCACGCGCCGCAGTTGAGCCGATCGGTGCTGGTATCGACGCAGAGTGCGCCGCAGCGGACGGTTCCGGTCGCGCACACTGGTTGGCAGACGCCAAGCTGGCAAAGCTGGCCCGCTGCGCACGGTTGACCGCACATTCCGCAGTGGGCCCGGTCGGTCGCCATATCGACGCAAACACCGCTGCAGGCGGTACGTCCCGTCGAGCAGTCGATGCTGCACACCCCCATCCGGCACGAACCCGGATTCGGGCACACGTTGCCGCACGTGCCGCAGTTGGTGGTGTCGTTGGCCGTGTCGGTGCAGCGGCCACTGCAGACCGTAAACGTGGCCGGGCAACCGACCGGCGCGCAGGCTCCGGTGGTGCAACGCTGCCCCGACGGGCAGGCGTTTCCGCAGGCTCCGCAGTGGCCGTTGCTGTTCGCCAGATCGACGCAGGCGTTGCCGCAGGTCGTCTGCCCAGTGGGGCACAACAGCCGACACGCGCCGGTGTCACAGACCTGACCGGTGGGGCAGCGGTTGCCGCAGGCACCACAGTTGCGCTCGTCGATGGCGGTGTCGGTGCAGGTACGGCCGGCGTTGGCGCCCGCATCGAGAGACACGCCAGCATCGCCGACGAGGTCGCAGCGCGCATACATCGGTCCGCACTCCAGGCCGCACGCGCCCTCGGAGCAGGTGAGGCCCGTACCGCAGGCGCGGTCGCAGGTGCCGCAGTTGGTGCGGTCGGTCTGCAGGTTCACGCAGCGCTGACCGCAGCGGGTCTGCCCGGTCGGACATGCGCCGAGGCAACGACCGCTCACACACATCTGGTCGCCCGCACACGCGAAGCCGCAGGTACCGCAGTTCATCGGGTCGGACCCGAGATCGAGGCACATGTTGCGACACGGCAAGAGCGGATCGCTGCAGGTGAGGCCGCCCATGTCGGTGGTGACGCCGCTGTCGGGCTGAGCGGTGAAGCGGGTCTCGGTGTCGCCGCAGCCCTGCGCAACCACCAGGAAGAGCAACGCCGCGAGGGCGCGTTGAACGGACGGGAAAGGCTGAGTTCGCATGGGGATGTTCATCGCTTGCACGGGTTTCTCAGGGTGACAGCGCAAAGCGCACGGAGCGGTCGAGCGTTGGGTCGCAACTGAACGCGGCCTCGTCGCGGCCGCCCGAGACGCCGTCGGTGCCTTCCGGTTCACAGTTGGGCGGTCTCGGAGCCGCCGCAGTTACGGAGAGTGTTGGAACCGCCACGGCAAGCGCCCGCGTTGCAGGCAGCAGGGCAGGTCGAGCAGGAGAACTGGTTGGCAGCCGCGCAGTACGTTCCGAATACCGGGTCGGTAAAACCACCCGAGGCGGCGCACTGCCAGTTGTCGTTGCCGAAGTACGCCACGGGCTCCGTGGTGCAGATCGTGGCGGCGAGCTTCCAGGCGCGACACGCCGCGGTGTCGCCGGTGTTGAAGGGATACGTCCCGCCGAGGTTGGTGGCCGCCGTCGTGTTGTATCCAGCCGTAGTGCAGTCGGCGATGGGCGACGCCCACCCGTGGTAGAGCGGCGGCATCGTTCCGCAGGCGCCGCGCACGCAGAACAGCCCCGCGGCGCAGGCCATGCCGCACGCCGAGCAGTTGAGTCGGTCGGTCTGGAGGTTGGCGCAGGCCGTCCCGCACGCGGTCTGCCCGACCAGACAACCGCATGCTCCTGCAGTGCAGGTCTGCGTCGCCGAGCACGCGTTGCCGCAAGCGCCGCAGTTATCGCGACTGGTCGCGGTCACCACGCAGAGCGCCCCGCAGCGGGCCTGCCCAGCCGCGCAGGGCGGACCACACGCGCCCGCGGCGCAGTATCGGTTGGCCGCACAGACCATCCCGCACATGCCGCAGTTGGCGTTGTCGCTCCGCACGTCGGTGCAGACCGCACCGCACCGCACGCTCGGCGTCGGACAGAACGGATCCGTCGAGAGCACCGCAGTGCAGACCCCGCTCACGCACGCCTGGCTACTGGTACACGCAGTGCCACAGGCGCCGCAGTTCGCGGGGTCTGCAGCGGTCACAGTGCACACACTTCCGCAGAGAGTCTGCCCCGTGGCGCAAGTGGTCGCGCACGCGCCGCCCGCGCACACCTGGAGCGCCGGGCACGCGGTCGCGCACGCGCCGCAATGTGCCCGATCGGTGGTGATGTCTACACAACGATCACTGCAGAGCGTCTGGCCCGGGCTGCACTCGCGCACGCACATCCCAGCCCGACAAAACTGGCCATTGAGACAACCCGCGTTGCACCTGCCGCAGTTGGCGGTCGAGGTCTGCAGGTTGACGCAGTCTTCACTGCAGCGGGTCTGACCGGTCGCGCAGACGGCGGCGCACACGCCGGCGTTGCAGACGTTGCTCGGCGGGCACGCCATGCCGCAACGACCGCAGTTGTCACGGTCGGTCTGCACGTCGGCGCAGCGCGTACCACAGGCCATCGTGCCGGCCGGGCACTCCGCGAGACGGCAGCGTCCTGCCGAGCAGGAGAACCCCTGCGAGCAGGTAGCCCGACACGCGCCGCAGTTGGCGTTGTCATTGGAGAGATCGACGCAGCGATCGAGGCACGCGGACTGACCCATGGGGCAGCCGGTGCGACAGACGCCTGCGACGCAAAGTTGGCCTGCGCCGCAGGGCCGGTTGCAGCCACCGCAGTGCAGGCGATTGTTGGTCACGCTGGCGCAGACGGCCCCGGCGCCGGCCGGGAGTTCGCAGCGAGTGGCGCCCGTCGGGCACGTGAGCACGCAAGCGCCTTCGGAGCAGAGGGTGCCCGCTGCACACGCCGTCCCGCAGGCGCCGCAGTGGGCCTGGCTGGTCTGCAGGTCAACGCACTGGCCGCCGCAGAAGGTCTGGTCGTCGCCGCACGGGGAGAGGCACCGACCCGAGACGCAACGCTCGCCGGTACCACACGACGTCCCGCAAGCGCCGCAGTTGCGCACATCAGACGAGATGTCCGCACACGCGGCACCACACGCCGTCTGGGGTGGATTGCAGGTCGGCCCTCCGCTGCTCTCGGACGAACAGCTCACCAAGGCACCCAGAGCGACTCCTGCGGCAAGGAGCCGCCACCAACGAACCATCACATGAACCTCCAATTCCGTTTGCGGAGTCTCGCCCCCCCTCCGCACCCCGGTCAATCCCGAGTTGCGCCCGGCCACGCCGAGGTCAGCACAGCGGTGGAGCGCTTCCCCGACGCCACACCCCCGGCGCATCCTGCGCGACGTGTCCCTCCCAACGGCACTCGGTGCCCTCGCGCGGCAGTCGTCGGTCTACGCCCTTACGATGCTGCTCTCGCGTGCGATGTCGTTCGTGATGGTGCCGGTCTACACGCACCATCTCGGGGCTGCCGACTATGGCCTCGTCGAGTTGATCGACACCGTTGACCTCGTCGCCCTCGTGCTCTTTTCCTCTGCAATCGCAGACCCTTTTCTCCGACATCTGCACGACGCCCCCGATGCGCGCGGCCGCGACCGGGTGACCGCCACTGCGATTCTCTTCCTCGCCGGGGTCGGCGGCCTCATTGCCGTCGTCGGTGCCTTCGCCTCGCCCGCCCTCGCGACACTGCTCCTCGGCGACGCGGCCCGCGCACCGCTGCTGCGACTCACCTTCGGCGCGGTGGCGTTTCAGGCGATGCTTGAGATTCCCCTCGCCCGCTTCCGCGCAGATGACCACCCGCTGCGCTTCGCCTCGTGGACCCTCGCGCGCACCGCCCTGGGCCTTGCGCTCAACCTCACTTTCATTGCCGCGCTCGACCTTGGCGTCCGCGGCCTCGCGCTCTCCACGCTTCTCGCCTCCGCCATCACCGCGACCGCGGTCTGCGCCCTCACGCTACGCCGCACCGGCATCGCATTCGATTCGCCGGCGCTGCGTCGGATGCTCGCGTTTGGGTGGCCCCTCATTCCTGGAGCGCTCGCGCTCGTCGCGCTACAGCACGGTCGCAGCTATGTGCTCAACCACTACTGCTCCCTGGCGGACGTCGGCCGCTGGGCCCTCGGGTTCAAGTTTGGAGCGTTGCTCTCGCAGGTCCTCGGCAACCCTCTTCGCAACGCCTGGACCGCACAGATGTACGCCGTCTGGGACGGCCCCAACGGACATGCGCGCTTCGTCCGGGCCTTCACAATTTTCGTCGGCCTCTTCGCCTGGGCCGCCCTCGCGCTTTCTGTCGCCGCCCCGGACCTCGTCGCCATCCTCGCCCCGCCGACCTTCGCTGGCGCCGCGCTTGTCATCCCCTCGGTGGCGTCCGCGTTCGCGCTGCGCGAGGTCGCCGAGTTCTTTCGCAACGGTCTGGTTCTCGGCGGCAACCCCCGCCCGGTCGCCTGGATCGAGCCCGCCCTCGCACTCCTCGACCTCGCCCTCGGCGTCGCGCTCGTCTCGCGCTTCGGCCTCACGGGCGCCATCGTCGCCACGCCCCTCGTGTTCGCCCTCTACGCCCTCGCGCTGCACCGCGCCGTGCGCCGCGTACTCCCGGTGTCCTATGAGTACCGCCGCGTCGCTACACTCGCTGGCCTCGCGCTCCTCCTCGGGGTGCTCGGCTACCACGGCCTCGACGTGTCTCGCGCGCTCAACGTCGTACTCCGCGCGACCATCATCGCAGCCTATCCGGCGCTCGCGGCGGTGTTCGTGTTTCGGGCACCGGACGAGCGCGCGGCAATGCGTGCACTGCGGAAACGCCTGCTGGGGAGCCGCTCCGATGCACGTTGAGCAGGTGTGAGCGTCGCGAATGCTCGCCCAGCACCCGCCGGGGGATGCGTTGCGGATGCGTTTGCGCCGATGGTAGACCGACCCGTGCTCCGATCTGTCGCCCCCCGGTTGCTCCTGCTGATGGCCTTCTGCGCGTCGTGCCGCTGCTCGCCGCAACGATCGTTTCGCGCGGCGCAGCGGCTTACGCTCGGCGTAACGGCGGTGCCGACGACTCCCACCTCCGTGGGTCCACCCTCCGCCGCAGGCTGCCCCATCTTTCCCCCCGATAACGCATGGAACCGCGACGTCTCCCGCGACCCGGTAGACCCGCGCTCGGACCGCTACATCGCCAACATCCAGGCCCACGGCCCGGGCTTTCTGCACCCCGATTTCGGGTCCAACCCGCAGTACGGAATCCCGTATGTGGTCGTGCCCGCATCGCAGCCTCGCGTCGCCGTCACCTACAACGAATACGGCGACGAGAGCGACCCGGGCCCCCACCCGATTCCCCTCGACGCACCCGTCGAAGGCGGCCGCGACCACCACGTCATCGCCATCCAATCGGGCACCTGCCGACTGTTTGAGCTCTATCACTCCGAGCGCAGCGGCGGCGGATGGGTCGCCGGCGCCGGGGCCGTCTTCGACCTCCGCTCCAACGGACTGCGACCAGACACCTGGACCTCCTGCGACCAGGCAGGTCTGCCCATCTTCCCAGGCCTCGCGCGCTTTGACGAGGTCAGCGCCGGGGCCATCCGCCATGCGCTCCGCGTCACCTTCGAACACACCCAGGACGGCTGGATTCTCCCCGCCACGCACCCCGGCGGCGACGGTGACCTCGACGCCCCGCCGATGGGCCTGCGCCTGCGGCTGAAACAATCGTTCAACCTCGGCAGCTACCGCGGGGCCGCACGGGTGATCCTCGAAGCGCTGCGCACCTACGGGATGTTCAACGCCGACACGGGCGGAAATTGGTACCTCTCGGGCGAGGCCAGCCGGTCGTGGAACGACGCTGACCTCGACCAACTGAAGGACGTCCCGGGCACGGCCTTCGAGGTTGTGGAGAGCGGCGCAATCCGACGCCGCCCATAATCCCCGTTTGGGGCATCCTACGAAGGAGAGCCCACGATTGATGTCCCCCGCACAGATCTACTCCTCCCCCTGGCACCACCCCGGACTGCTGTTACCCATCGCCCTGGCGGCACTCGCCATTGTGCTGCAGCAGCGCTCCCGGCATCCCGACCATTGGCCGCCCTTCCTCCGCGTCTGGCTGCTCGGGTGCGCCCTCGAAATCGTCCTCGACGCCTCGCTCACGGGCTTCGCAACGCCCCTCCACGGACACCCCGACGCCGAACGCGTCGCCTCCATCGTCTTTGTCATCCTCGGCGACCTGCGCGCGTATCTCCTCCTCGATCGCCTCGCCTCGCCCTCGCGTCCGTGGTCATCCACCTGGGCGCGCGCCCTCGGCTGGAGCCTCGTCGCCTCCCTCGCCGTCGCCGCCGCCACGCGCCTCGCACCCACCACCTTCGCCACCACCCGTAACGTCTTCCTCTTCTACGAGGTCGTCTCGCTAGCGCTTTTCGGCCTCTGGCGCTTCGGCCTCCTCGCGCGCCGCAGACCCACACCCGCCCTCGCCCTCGCTCGCGCGGTCGCGACCTTCTGCCTCGCGCAGTACGCGCTCTGGGCCTCCGCGGACGTACTGATCCTCTCGGGAATCGACCTCGCGTACCTCCTGCGCATCGTCCCAAACCTCTTATACTATGGCTTTTTCGTCGCATTTGTGCTCTGGCGCGCGCCGCGAGACCTGCGCCCGTGAGCCACCGCCCCGTCACAGCGCTCGCGTTGCTCCTCGCGGCGTGCAGCCACCGCCCCGCCGCCGTCATCACCCTCGACGCAGGCCCCGATGCGCTCGCCGAGGAGCCCGCAGCGCGCCTCGAGTTTCGGGTTCAGGGGCGCACCGTGCGCGTGCTCACCCTCGGCGAACTCACCGCGCGGGTCGCCCCGGAGACCGTCGAGAATTTCGACGGCTACTACCACCGCACGAAGCGCTTCCGCGCGCTGCGACTCGACCGCGTCCTCGCCGAGGGCTTCGGCGGCATCGTTCAAGAGCCCCTGCGAACGCTGCAGTTTGTACTGCGTGCGCGGGACGGATACACGGTGCCCATCAGCGGCGAGCGCCTGCTCGAAGCCGGTGCCTACCTCGCAGTGCGCGACCTCGATCGCCCGGGCTGGGAACCCATCGGCCCGCAGCGCGCCAACCCCGGCCCGGCCTACCTCGTGTGGCGCGAGTCGTCGCAGGTCGATCTCGAGACGCACCCCCGCCCGTGGCAGCTCGCCGCCATCGAGGTCGCGCGCTTCGAGACGGTGTTTCCGCACACGACGCCCGCGGGCGAACCCGACGGCTCCACAGCCCGTCGGGGCTACGTTATTTTTACAGACCTCTGTATTCGCTGCCACGCGATTAACCGCGAGGGCGGCCGTGTGGGCCCAGAGCTCAACGTCCCGATGAACATCACCGAGTACCGCCCAGAGGAGCAGATTCGCGCGTACATCCGCAACCCGATGACGTTTCGCTACGGCGCGATGCCGCCGCACCCCAACTTGAGCGAAGCCGACCTCGACGGGCTGCTCGGTTATCTTCGCGCGATGGCCCTGCGCAAGCACGACCCCGACGCCCGCCCCGACGCTGGACCGTGATGAACAGCGACGGCCTCGAGCTACTCCGCCAGCGCTGCGCCGATGTGCCCACGGTGCTGCGCGCCACCCTCGCGACGCCGCTACCGTCGCTGCGCTCCATCGCCCACCGTACCCGCTGGATCATCACCGGCGCGGGCGCCTCCGAAGGCCCCGCCCGAATCTTCGCCGCGCTCCTCCGAAGGCACCTGCACGCATGCGCTGAGTTTGTTCCGCTTTCGGCCTTCGCTCCGGAGCGGGCCGCGGACGTCACCGATCCGAGCGCCGTCCTCGTGGTGATCAGCCAGGGAATCTCCCCGAATTCCCGCCTTGCGCTAGCGCGCGCGCCGGCCTTCGCAGCCTGCATGGTCGTGACGGCGTGCCCGGAGCACCCGGCGCTGGCGACGGTCCGCGCGTTTGGCGCAGTGATCATCGCCCATCCGCCGGGCCCGGAGAGCGGCCTGCTGCTTCGAGTTCAGGGGCCCGCCGCGGCCACCATGATGCTCTTGCGCGCCATCGACGCACTGGCCGAGGGACGAGGCGACGCGCCGCCCTTCGAAGGTCACCTCGACGCCGTGCCCGATGGACTCCCGACGGAAGACTTCCCGCTCGACGATCGCGCGGCGGCGATGGCAGCGGGGGGCCACGTGGCGATCGTGAGTTGCGACCCAGGCCTCGAGCTCGCGCACGGGCTGCGCTGGAAGTGGCTGGAGGGACCGGCGACCTGTGATCCGCCGTGCTGGGACGCGCTCCAGATGGTGCACGGCCCGCTACAGCACGTCCTCGAACGGCCGCGGTTGCTCCTCGCGCTAGAGCCCGGCGACGACCCAGGCGCGAGCGCCCTGCTCGACCGGCTGGCGTCCGTGGTCGGCGACGGGCACCCGATGCTTCGGCTGCGCGCGCGCACCGCCGGAGTGACCGGTTTCTTCGACTTCGACGCGCACTGCAATCGACTCGTTTGCGCGGTGCTGGCGCGCAGCCCGCGCGATCTGGTGCACTGGCCTGGCTTCGGTCGCGACGCCGCCCTGTACGCCCTCGGTGACGTCGGGGAAGAAGGGCGCGAGCCTCGTTGACGGGGCACCGCGATGGCGCTCCCATTCACGGCGTGATCGTACTCAAGACACGGCCTCGATGGCTTATCGCGACGCTCGGCGCGCTCCTCGCGGGCTGCGGCGACGACGCGACGGCACCCCCCATCAACGCCGCCGATGCCGGAGGAGACACGGCGGTCGTCGATGTCCCCGCGCCACCGCGAGTGCGGCTGCGGGTGGACGCCAATCGCGACGGAACCGTCTCCGACACCGGTGACGACGAGACCTTCCGCGCAGACTGGAGCGCAGCGCACGGCGCGGTGTTTCTCGCCAACGTGGACGACGACGACGACGACGACACGCTCGACGGCGCGGACGATGTGGTCAACGGCGACGGAGACGCGCTCGACCTGGCGCGGGTGCACGTCGCAGCGATCGCGGGTCTCGTGGAGGGCGCGACCGGACGGCTCACGCTGACCGGGCCGACGACGCCGACGGTGCGGGTGTTTCGCCTCGATGAAGGAGTGTGGCGGCGCGTCGATCTGGAGGGGGAAACGCTGTCCACTGCAGACCTGCGTGCGGGCGTGGAGCTGGGCGTGGAGTCGAGCGATTTTCCCACGCCGACATGGCCGGGCGAGATCACGCTGGCGCTCGCGGTGACACATGGCGCAGAGGCGATCGGCGACGACCATGTGGTGATGCGTGTGGCGCCCTTCGTGGTGAGCACCTCCCTCGATGAGGCGACGCGAGTCTACGCCACGGGCGGCGGTGGCATCGTCTCGTTGGCGCGGTTCATCAACGACATGGACGCGATCACCACCGACGACCGGATGGAGTTCGAGACCATCGACGGCCTCGACCCGGAGTGGAGCCAGCCCAACCGCGGTCCCGACGTCTGGACACAGGACTACATGGAGCTCGGCTGGACCTCGATGCCCGGCGGCGACGCCCCTCAGGGCATGAACGTCGTACTCCGCACCCCCCGGGTCGATCGAGCGATCGCGGCCTGGACCCGCCGTGATTTCGTCGGTCCCGACCACGGGTACACCTGGCACCACGAGGACTCGTACCCCGCGACGCGCGCCCACGATCCCAGCCTCGACTCCTTTGGCAACCTCGAGGTCATCCCGCCGTACGCGGGCCACCCCTTCGGCCGCATCTTCCACGGCAACGTCGCCACCCGCAGCAGCGACCCCGAACTACGGGCCTTCCTCAACGCCCAACGGGTGCAAGGCCCCGTGTTGGAGCTCGACACCTCCTGGCTGCACGTCGGCCACGTCGATGAGTTCGCGAGCTTCATCCCGGTGAGCTCACCGCGTGGATGGAAGCTCCTGGTCGCATCGCCCCGCGCCGCCCGCGCGCAGCTCCAGGCGATGGTCGCGACCGACCCCGCCAACGGCGATCGGCTGATGTTCGAAGGCCAGCGGTGGTTCTACCCGCGGGGCAGCGCGATGGCGGGCCGCGCCTACTCGGCGACGCGCACCATTAACAGCATCCTCGGGGACACGGATTTGATGGCGTTTAACCAGCGCGACCAGGCTCACATCGACCTGGTGCGAGAGGCCCTCCAGACCGAGGCCGGGCTGACCGACGAAGAGATCATCGAGATTCCCTTCTTGATGTGGGAGATCGAAAACGGACAGGGCGCTGCGTACATGCCTGGCACCGTAAATCTGCTTCTTTACGGGCATTCGGTGACGATGGCGAAGCCCCACGCGGCGCTCGTTGGCGGCACCGATTTCATGCAAACCTACCTGAGCCAACTCTTCCGCGCGGAGGGCATCACGGCGCACTTCGCCGAGCAGTGGGAGATCCTCCACGCTGCCGAAGGCGAGGTTCACTGCGGCACCAACGCGCTCCGAAGAATCCCCGCGCACGGAGCGTGGTGGGAGGTCACCCGATGAAGTTGTCGCTCGCGATCCTGTCGTTCTCGCTCGTCCCCGCCCTCGCGGACGCCTCACCGCTCCTCGATCCGCGCGCCGTCCCGGCGGGAGTCTCTCGCCCACTCGCCGCTGCGGTGCGAATCGACCGCGCGCGCCAACCCGAAGCCTATCGCCGCATCGCCGACCTCGACGGCCTGCGCCCGGAGTCCTACCGCCGCACTCGCGCGGGCCGCCCCTCCGTGGCCCTCGAACTGCGCGCGATGGGGCCAACAGCACTGCTCCCGATGCTCGACGCGCTCGCGCTCACCGGCTTTCCCCGCGCGCTCTCGGCGGAGGAGCAATCGGCCTTGCGCCAGGGGCTCCTCGAAGCGGTGGGCAACCTCGGCGACGCCCGCGCTCTGCCTTTACTCCGTGGTGTATTCGCGACCGCTACCGAGGCCCCGGAGCTTCGCGCTGCGGCCCGCGGCCTCGCCCGCGTCTGCCAGGACAGCGACCGTCGGACGCTCCAGAGCGCCACAGGCCCACAGGGCGACGCTGCGGCAGCCGCGCTCGGACTCTGCGCCAGCCCGGAGGCCAACGCATGGATGGTGGCGCGACTCGAGAGCGCGCGCGACCCGGCCTACGCGTCGGCGCTTGCGAGCGGCCTCGCGGAAGCGACGGCGAGCTGGGCCCGATCGGGCCCCCGGTGGACTGTTGATTCCCCTTTGCGCGCTCGAGCGGCGCGTGCCGTGGTGCGACGCTGGCTCGACCTCCCCGCGCAGCGAAACGCCATCGGAGTGGCCGCGCTGGCCATGGGCGGCGCCGAGATGCTTGCCGCCGTCCGCGGGGCGAGGCGCGGGTCTCCTGCCGACGCATCCACGGGCCTCGCCACGCTTGAGCGCGCGCTTCTCCGCGACCTCCGTCGGTAACCCGACCGCTACTCCCGCCCGGGCACCCGCACGACTCCCCGAACAATCTCCAGTCGAAGCGCCTCCACCCGACCGATCACTTCCGGGCGCAGACCGCTCGCGTGAGTCCCGGTGTGCACCCAGTCGATGCCGCCCTCGACCAGCCCGAAGGTCCGCAGTCCGCGCGGTCCTCGCACGTAGCGCCCCTCGGTGGCCTCCCGAATCATCTCGAACACCACGACATCGACGCGCTTCAGCATGGAGGTGAGCACCACCCCGGGCATCTCGTCGTACTGGTCGGCATCGACGCCGATCGCGCGTACGCCGAGGCGCTGCGCTGCGACGAAAACCCCAAGTCCAGTGCTGCCCGATGCGTGGAAGATCACGTCGGCACCGGCGGCGATCTGCGACGTCGCGAGTTGCGCTCCGCGCTCTGGATCCTTGAATGCGGTCGGCGTGCTGCCCGCATAGGCCGCGAGCACGCGACACGCCGAGCACACCGCCGTCACCCCGGCGCGATAGCCCGCCTCGAAGCGCCGGATCAGCGGGATTTCCATGCCCCCGACGAACCCCACAGCCTCGTGGGCGGTGCTCAATCCGGCTGCAGCTCCGACGAGAAAAGCGCCTTCTTCCTCGCGGAATTTGAGTCCGACGACGTTGGGCGGCGCCTCTCCCCGTTCGGGCGGCGCGTAGTCGATGCACGCGAAGCGGACGGCAGGGTGGTCGAGCGCTACGGCGTCAACGTCGCGAGAGAAAACGTAGCCGACGCCGATCACACGATCGAAGCCGCGCGCGGCAAAGAGACGCAGTGCTCCAGCGCGGTCGTCACCATCTGCGGGTTCAACGTATTCGACGGTTACGCCGAGTTCGCGCCGGGCGCGCTCGAGGCCCGCCCACGCGGAGTCGTTGAAGCTCTTGTCGCCACGTCCGCCCACGTCGAAGACCAGCCCGATGCGCAACGGACTTCGCGCCGCGACCACGGCATCACCGGCCCCGCGAGGCGGCAGCAGAACGGTCACCAGCGCGAGCGCGATGAGCACCCAGGGCCAGACACTCAACCCTACATTGCGGCTCACGGGCTTCACTGCGTACCACAGGCGACAGAAGACGTTGATCGACGAGGCGTTAGACTGTGCAACGGAAGGGGCTTCTGGATTATCGTGAAGCGTGGCGTCTCAATTCCCTCGATGGAGCGTGCTCGTTGATCGCAGTCGGTGACCCCCTCGGCAAGCGTTTTACGGTTTCCAGAGCGCCAGAAGAGGAGCGTGCCGGCGAACTGTTCGAAGTGATCGACCGCGAGGCAGCGGCGGTGGCAGCCCAACTCCTCGGTTCGGCCCCCATCGCGACGGAGCGCCTCGCGGACCTGCGTCCGGTGCTCGGCGCCGTGCCGTCCAACAGCAGCCTCCTGCGACCGCGGGAGATCACGATGAACCGCGCGTCGCTCCCGATCGCCATCTTCGCGGTCGCAGGCCTGGTGCCGTTGCGTGCTCGGCTCGGCGAGGTCGTATCTGCCCTCGGCAAGCCTGCGGCGGTAGCGACACTGCTCAATTGGTTCGCGGTGATGTCCACCGACCTCGACCGGGTTCATGCCGCGGGCATCTGCCATGGCGCAATCCATCAGCGGTACGTGGTGTGCCCCATCGGGGCTGCGGTGGAGCGCTGCTTCCTGGTTGGATTCGGCATCGATGCTCTCGCCCGGGAGACCACCGCAGACCTGCCGCCGGCCAAGCCCCGCAAAGATCTCGTCGATCTGCTTGGCGCACTGCACGATATTTTCATCACCCAGTCGATGGCCCCGGATGGCGGCGCGGCGGGCAAGTGGACCCTGCTTCGGCACTCCGCGCAGCACGGCGAACACCCTGCGCTCGCCTCGGGCACCGAGCTTGGCAAGACGCTCACCGAGTTGGCGAAGCTTTCCCTCGAGCCTTCGGCGCCGATGGCCACCATGCGCCCGCAGCGCCACGCAACTCTCTCCCCGCCGTCGCGGGCGGAGAGCGAACGTCGCAACCCGACCATCCCGCCCCCGCGCGGCGCAACTCGCCCACGCGAGGAAGGTTCCGGCGCGCGCGCCGACCGTAGTGCCCGACCGACGCGCAGCACCACCGGAACCTCCCCGATGCCCCCCGCGACGCCCGCTCGCAGCTGGGTACGCGGTGTGGTTGTCGGCCTTGGGCTCGCAACCCTCGCTGTCGCAGGAGGCGCAGGCTACCTGACGACGATCCGCGACGAGCCGATCTCCGTCGGGATGCTGCGCCTCGGTCGGAGGCGTGGGCGCTCTGCACCTCGCTGTGTCGGTGAGGCCATCGATCCGCCGGCCGGATATGAGACGGCCGCCACAGACTTCGACCTCGCATGCGGACCCGACGACCGCACCCTCATCGCGGTCGCTCGTGAGGGAACAGTGCTTCATACCGCCAGTCGCGAGGCGAGGCGGGGACAGCCCTGGCAGCATCTCGTCAGCTCCGACGCCAGCGGCGCGGTCGAACTCGGCGCCACGATCGCTTCCGGGGGCGGGCTCTGGTCCGTGTGGCGCAACGGTGTTGGTGAGCCCATCGGACTCGCCGAGGTTTCCCGATCGCCGCACGCCCACGTGCAGGTCCCACTCACTGGCTGGGATAACGTCCCACTACGGGGTGTGATGCTGTTGCACCGTGACCAGGCGACGACGTGGCTTGTGAGCAACGTCGAGTCCGAAGGGGGCGCGCACCCGGTGCTCTTTCATGTGCAGTCCGGCGACCCTCGCGGACGCGCGTCGATCCAGACCTGGTACCTCGGTGCAGGAACCGTCGAGTCCGCCATTGCAGGCCCCTCCCCGACGCTCTTGTTCCACCAGCGCGAAGGCGAAGGTCACCGCGTCAGCGCCATCTGGCCGCAACTCGCGCTCCTCGCCGCGGCGCATCCTGCTGGCGACCCGACCTCCGTCCGTGGCGCCACGCCCGCCGACAACGCCGTTCGCCGCAGCGCGCCAGTGTTGCTCACGGGCGAGGTGCTCGCCGCGACGACGACCGGCGCCTCCCTCGGCGACGAGGCGGGCTTCGTGGTCACCCTGGGCCCAGCGCGACCTGCCGAGCAGTGCGCCTCCAGGGCCCGCTGCGTCAGCCCTGGCGCGGTGCACCTGCTGCGATTCAACCAGGCCCGCCCAGCGCCGCTAGACGTCACCGTGGCGAGCGAATCCGTCGCCCTCGACATGCTCGCCGAGGCGCCCAACCGTTGGCTTGTCCTGCACGAGCCCGCGGGCGTCGCGGCACACCCCGCGCTGCGCCTGAGCACCGTAGCGGGCGCGGTCCCAACAAACGCCACCCTGGTGAACCCCGGCGCCGATCGCGCACGACTCGTCCGCTGCGGCGGCGGCATCTGGGTGGGACTGCAGCTGTCCGAGCCGACGCCACGAATCGTCGCGGTTCCGACGGAGTGCTTGACCCCACGGCAGTGAGCGCAACCCCTCTTGCTGGGAGAGATTCCGTGATCGGCGTCGGTGAGAAGTTTGGCGGCCGGTACTTCGTGCTGATGCCCATTGACCCGGCACAGTCCGATGTACTGCACGAGGTTCGTGACGCGCAGGGGACGATCTCCTACGCGCAATGTCTGCTCGCGACGCCGCTCGCACCGGGCCCCTTCGAGGCGCTCCGCAGCGAGTTATCCGCGATTCCCGCGAGTCGGATCTACCGCCGCCCGGACGAGGTCGTGCGGAGTTCCCTCGGGCTGCCGGTCGCGATTTTCTGCCAGCTCCATCCGACGCTCCTGACCCAGCGCCTCGCCTTACTCTTCTCCGGCGATGTCGATGAGCGCCGTCGCGCTGCGCTGCGATCCCTGGTCGCGTGGTTTGCGCCGCTCGCCGAGGAGCTAAACAACCTCCACGCCGTCGGCATCATCCACGGCGCCATCACCATCGAGAGGCTGCTCGTCATCGAAGACCGCGGCTCCGAGCGGCTTGGCCTCTCGGGTTTTGGCATCGAGGCTGCCGCGCGCTTCGGTGCCTCCCGGCCCCGTCCCAACCCGCGGGCAGATTTCGCCGGCCTCGCGCTGGCCCTGCATGCCGCGATGGAGCGCACCGGCGCCCGTCTCGATGGAACTGCAGTCGTGCGGTGGGAGCTGATTCGCAGTTGCGCGCGCGCGGGCGATCATCCGGCACTGCAGTCGGGCCTCGCGCTCGCCAACGCGATTCGCCAACTCATCGACGAGCCTCCGCGCCGCATTTCCGGTAGCAAGCTCACCGCCGTCGGCAGCGCGGCCGTCTCCTCCACGAACGAAGTCGTCGATCGCGGCAACGCTTCGACCGAGCCTTCCAGCACCTTCGCACTGGGCCCCGCTGCAGCGACCCTGAGCGACCCAGACGTCCCGCTCACCTCCCGCTTCAACGCTCCTCCGGCGGTGCTGTCCCAATCCATCGCGAGGCAGCGACGGATGCTGGCTGCGGCAACTGTTGCGATGGCCGTTCTGGCCACCGCCGCGATCGTCACGCTCACGGGCCGAGGACCGACGGGCGATGGCGGCGTTCCAGAGCGTGTGCGCGTGTCCGTTCCGACCCGCTGTGGCGACGAGCCATTGGCACCGCCGCGATCCGTGGCAGTCGGCGCCGCCCCGTCGGGCCTTGGATCGTTGTGCCTGGGCGATGCCCAGCAGGTGGCCGTGCTGGCGTTGGTCGATGGCACACTCGTTCTCGGTCACCGTCGCAGCGCGCGCGGCACCCGCTTCGCGGAGCACACCACGGTCGTAGCTGATGGGGTACTGGAGGCTGGCACCTCCATCTCGGGTCCGCTTGGGTGGACGACGTGGATCTCCCGCACCGGCCCGGTGTTCGGCCTCGCGCGCATCGACCAGCAGGTTCAGCGCATCTCCACCAGCACGCCGGGGCTTTCCGCGGGGTCGTTTCGCGGCGCCCTCCTGCTCCGCGCCGACGCCACCGGCGCATGGATCGGCACGACCTTCGTGAGCGATGGGCGCGAGCGCGCGGCGGTGGTCGAGTTCGCCGCGCACCGCAACGACGAGCCTCGCATCGCGACCGTGTACCTCGTTGCCGAGGGCGCGGTCGTAGCGGCGATTCCCGGAGATCCTGCGACGCTGCTCCTCCGCCAATCGCTCGACGGTGGCAACACCTTCACGGCGGTTTCGCTCCCGCTCAACACCCTCGCTGGCCTCTCGTCAGCCGTCACCAACGCGGTCGATGGCGGCCGCACCGACAACGGCACTGCGGACGGTGGCGGGGAGTCCCTCCGTGTCGGCACGGCGATGCGGGAGCTCTCGTCGCAGGTGTTGCAACGCTCGGCGCCGTGGGTGGCACCGGTAGGCACGATTTCTTTCGCAAACCTGGGCACGGGCACCGCGGGTTCTCCGCGTAGATTTCTCGCTACGGTCGCGAGCCCGAGAGACCACGGATGCGACGGCGCCGAGTGCCAGGATCACGGTGCAGTGGTGGTGCTGGAGATTCCGCCGCGGGGTGATGCCACCGCGCGAGAGATCGAGCACGACGGGCACGGTCAGATGATCGCACTCGGGGTCAACAACGCCGTGGTCGCGACGGTGACGCGAGCGAGCGATGGCGTGCTGATTCCCCATCTGCTTGAGGCTGGTGGCGAGGGCCGCGCGCTTCGTTGGGTGCTCGGCGGACTGGACTACGCTTCGATCGTGACGTGCGGCGACGAGCCCTGGCTGGCCTTTGCCCAGGGGTCCCCGCAACTCCGAATCGGCGCGATCCCCCTCGCCTGCGCTTTGCGCTGATCAGCCGCGGCGCTCGAACTCATCGCAAAACACCCGCACGGTGGGCACATCGATGTTGGTGAAGCGCAGTTCCCGCACCACGCTCTCGGGGTGTTGGGCGAACCAGGCCTCCGCCTGCTCGAAGAGAATCTCCGCGCAGCGCTCCTTGGGAAATCCGAAGATTCCGGAGCTGATGGCGGGCATCGCGACGGTGCGGCACCGCTCGCGCTCGGCCAGGTCGAGGGTGTTGCGCACCGCGAGGCCAAGGTCAGCTTCTTCGCTGTGTCCGCCGCCGTGCCACACCGGTCCCACCGCATGGATCACCCACTTCGCCGAGAGCATGTATCCCTTCGTGAGCGCGACAGCGCCATCGGGGATCTTTCCGTGGCGTTTGACCCACTCGTCGCTCTCCAACTGGAGGTCGACGCCCGCCCGCCGCAGAATCGCCGCTGCGACCCCCCCGCCGTGTGCGAGCCAGCCATTGGCGGGGTTCACGATTGCGTCCACGGCCTCGCAGGTGAGGTCTCCGTGCACGACGACGACACTCTGCCCCGACGTGAGCACCCGACTGGCCTTGATCTCGTTCATGTGCGTGCACCAGTGTAGGAAGGGTCGCTCGCCGAAGTCCAAGACGCGACCGAAAGCGAAGGGCCCGATCGATGTCTGAAGCGGTTCTGCTGGCGCACGCCCGGTTGCTCGAGCGCTACCTATCCGCGGTTCGTGAGGTCAGCGGAGACCTCCCCATGACCGAGCACGATCCGATCGCTGCTTCCCCATGCGAGGTCGGTGCGCCCGACGCGGACGGTCACGTGCTCTGGCGGCCACTCCGACGCGCCCCTCCATCCGATCTCGCTTCGCTACAACACGAAGCTGGCATCACGCTCTCCAGCGCCCTGCACTCATGGCTGTCCATCTGGTGGTGCCTGCCGTTCGAAGCGACCTTCGCGGGCGAATCCATGGTGCTTCTCGGTCTCGCGGGCCCGGCCGAAGAGAAGGCGTTCGGCGCACAACTCCGCGCTCACCTCTCTGTGCGACGCCAGCGCGGTGAGACGGATACCGTCCCTGTGGCAGCGCTCTTCGATGGCCGATTCCTCACCGTCGATAACGTCTCTGGTCGGGTGTTTTTGGAGTCGTCGGAAAGGCTTCTGGGAGTCGTGAGCCCATCGCTTGCGGCGCTGCTCGAGAAGGTCGTCCCGCTCGCGCTGTGAGCCACGATCAGGGCGCGAGACGCTCGATACGCCAGTCTCCATCGACGCGGCGGTAGCGCAGTCGATCGTGCAGTCGGCTCTGCCGCCCCTGCCAGAACTCCACCGACGCGGGAATGACCCGATAGCCGCCCCACCCGGCAGGCCGCGGCACCTCGGCCCCGGCATAGCGCGCCTCGGCGGCGGCGAACGCTCGTTCTAGCTCTGAGCGATCGGCCACCACCCGGCTCTGCGGCGAAGCACTCGCGCCAAGCTGGCTGGCCCGCGGGCGCTGCGCGAAGTACGCATCGGAGGTGGCGGTGTCGACGCGTTCGACCCGCCCCTCAACGCGCACCGAGCGCTCGAGCGGAAGCCACAGAAACACCAGGGCCGCGGCCTCGCGATGCGCCATCTCGTGGCCCTTGGCGCTCTCGTAGTTGGTGAAAAACACGAAGCCCGAATCATCGACGTCCTTGAGCAGTACGACGCGCGCTCGAGGGAAGCCCTCCGCGCTCACCGTCGCGAGCGTCATCGCGTTCGGCTCATCGACCCCCGCGGCGTGCGCCTCCGCGAACCAGCGTCGAAAGTCCACGAGCGGATCTCCCGCCACCCCGGACTCATCGAGCGAGTTCGCCCGGTACTCCCTTCGCAACTGCGCCAGCATGTCTTTCATCGCTCACGGACGTAGCGCCGCGCAGACCCGCTGGGAAGGATCATCCTCGCACTTGCAATGACACGCGATTGCGGCGAGACACTGCAGGTCAGTCGCGAGGAAAACCATGTGCCGCGCCCTGTCTTTCCCGTTCGCCTTCATCGCCGCCTGCTCCAGTGACCCGGCGGTCACCCCGACCACCGACGCGGGCACCGACGCCGCTCTGGTCGTCGATGCGCCTGCCACCACGGACACCCCTGCGATCGGCGATGCCGGCCACGCCACCGTCTGCGGCACCGAGCGGCCTGTGATTACCTCGGTGCGCGGCACCGAAGGTCTCGTCATCGCCGCCGACGGAACGATCTATTACTCACAGTCCCACGCCGTAGGTCGCATTGTTCCGGGGATGGACCCGCAACCCGGCTGGGCGCAGCTCCCGGCCGCTGCGAGCACCGTCTGGGGCATCGCGATCGACGTGGCCAACCACCGCCTCCTCGTGGGCTCTCCCGCGACGCGCATCATCTACGCCGTCGATCTCCGCAGCGCCTCCCCGATGGGCGTCTCGTACCTCACGGGCGCGGGCTCACCCAACGGCCTGATAATGGGAACCGACGGCGCGCTCTACTACACCGACTTCGGCGGCGGCCATGTCTACCGAGTGACCGGCACCGGCGTCGGCGCGCGCACCCGCGTGACCCTCACGCCGGTCAGCGGCGCGGACGGGATCGCCTTCCATCGCGACGGTTCGCTGTACGTCGAGGGCTACAACGACGGAACGCTCGTCCGCCTCACGCTGACAGGCAACATGGAGTCCGATCGGAGCGTCGTTGTGACTGGTCTGCGCGCCCCCGATGGCCTGGCCTTCGACGCCATGGATCGCATCTACATCGGCGGCGGCAGCGGCCTCATCCGCCTCGACGCCGACGGGACCAACCCAGTGGTGCTCCGCATGGGATTGTCCGCGCCGGCCAACGTGGAGTTCGGGTCTGGCGCGCTGCCCTGCACGGACATCTACGTCGCCACGGGCACCACGATGGTGCGCTACGAAATGGGCGACACTGCGGGTGCAAGCGTCCCCTGGCACTGACCGCAGCCCACTCTCATCCACCAACTTTCCATCATGGAGACATCACCATGGCAGACCTGAAGAGCATTCTCACCGACCCGACGCGCCGACAGCAGGTGATCAAAGACGCCGAGCGCCTCCTCGACGAAGAGGTGGCGGCCAAGTCGGGGCTGTCGGGCCTCGCGATCCGGGCCGCTTTCAAGGTGGTCAAGGGCATGAAGCCTGGAATCATCCCGGACATGGTGGACGGCCTGCTCGACGACTTCGCGACGCGACTCGACCCGATCTATCAAGCCCACGTGACGAAGGGCGGAGCGATCGTCGATCACTTCACTGCGCGTCGGGGTGACGTCGCGGACGCGCTGCTCGGCATCACCGACGACCGCGCCAACCGCACTCGGCACACCACCCTTCGCAGTGCCTATCAGCAGCTTCGTCCGCAGGGAAAAAAGAACGTCGAAGAGGCCGTCCCGGGCATCGCCCGCCTCATCGACAAGCACGCGCGCACCGCCTAAGTTTTCGCGGGCCATGCTCGCGACTTTCCCCCCATCCGACGCCCGCTTTTCACCCGGTTGCGGCCCCGTGGCCGATTCGCCGCCAGACGACGCCCGCTGGTGCGTCTTTCGTGGCACCGAGCTGCTCTTGTTGCAGCGCAACATCGCTGACACCCCAACCCTTCTCGATCACCGCAGCGCAGCGCGGTTGACCATGCTGCGAACGCACAGCGTCGGGCGACTCGAGGGTCACCCGGCCCTTGCTGGGGAAATCGCGCCGGAGGCTGATCTGCCCGCGGGGGTGATCGTGAGCAATCTTCGTGGGGCCGCGACGACGCTCTCCGCGGGGGAGTGGTCCGCCGCAGCGCTTGGCTCGCAGGTGCTCCACTGGGATCGCACGAACCGCTTCTGCGGCATCTGCGGATCGCCCATGACGCCATCCGACTCACGCGAGCGAGCGCTGCGCTGCGAGCCGTGCGGCCACGCGGTTTACCCTCGGATTTCACCGTGCATCATCACGCTGATCCACGACGGCCCACGGATGTTGCTGACCCGCCAGGCGTCGTGGCCGGCGGGGCGCTACGGCCTCGTCGCGGGCTTCGTCGAGGCGGGCGAGACGTTGGAAGACTGCGTGCGCCGCGAGGTCGCCGAGGAGACCGGTCTGACCGTCGATGAGATCACCTACCAAGGGAGCCAGCCCTGGCCGTTTCCGCAACAGTTGATGGTCGGGTTTATCGCGCGTTACGCAGGCGGCGAAGTAGTGCTCAGGGACGGCGAACTTGAGGACGCGCGGTGGTTCGAGCCTGGGACCCTGCCTACTCTGCCGCCGCGATGGTCGATTGCGCGCGCGCTCATCGAGCACTTTCTCCAGCGCCTCCCGTAGACCTCTTTACAGGCCGCGGGGGGAGGCACTACACCCGCCGCCGCGCGCTCCACGAGGTCCGTGGGCGCCGAGGAGACAGCGATGGAACTCAGCACCTTCAAGATCATCGTCACGGGCGGAGCGCAGGGCATGGGCGCGCACTTCGCGAAGCGGCTGGTAGAGGCAGGGGCGCAGGTTGCTGTCGGGGACGTGAAGGAAGACGGCCTCGCGACGCTCGCGGCGTCGGTGACGGGTCCGGGCAAGTTGCACACGCGAAAGCTCAACGTGGCCGACGAGTCGGAAGTGGTGGACTTCGTCCAATGGGCCCACGAAGCGATGGGCGGGCTCAACGGGCTCATCAACAACGCAGGCATCCTGCGCGATGGGCTCCTGGTGAAGAAGGACCGCGAAACGGGCGCCATCACCAAGATGTCCCGCGATCAGTGGAACGCCGTCATCGACGTCAACCTCACCGGCGCGACGATGATTGCGCGCGAGGTGATCGCCAAGATGATGGAGACCAACACGCGCCCCGGGGTAATCGTGAACATGTCGAGCATCGCCCGATACGGCAACCGTGGACAGTCGAACTACAGCGCGGCGAAGGCTGCCCTCGCGGCCAACACGCTGACCTGGGCACGGGAGTTCGGCACGTACGGAATCCGCGTCGGGGCGATTGCTCCAGGCATGATCGAGACACCGATGACCCAGGGGATGAACCCGAAGGCGCGCGACGCGCTCGTGGAGAAGGTCCCGGCGGGTCGGGTCGGTGTCCCGGAGGACATCTGGCAGGGCGTGCGCTTCGTACTCGAGTGCGACTACTTCACCGGCCGCACCATCGACATCGACGGCGGGCTCTCGATGTAGTTGCTCAACGCCGCGGCCTCCTCAGCGAGATCACATTCTGGCTGAGGAGGTTGTAGAGCGTTCGAAGCACCTCAAGTTGCGGCATCGTGGAGACATCGACGATGTCCTCGCTGCTGGACATTCCGTCCACGAGTGACAGCACAAAACCCACGCGGTGATCGAGCGCCAGCCAGCGTAACTCGGCGTGCGGAATCATCATCACCGGCACTTGATCGAGTGCCCCAAGGCGACCGATGTAAATCGCTCGTAGCTTCGTGCCGGAGGCCTCCGCGATGCGCTGGGCTTCGGGGTCGGTTCGATCGATCTCCAGCAATGTCTCAGCGAGCGAGAGGGCACCGGTAAAGTCACCGAGCTCAAACCGATCGACCATCTCACTCTGCGTAGACGGCGGCATGAGCGAATGGGCACCGACCGGAGGGTAGCCCGGCACCGGCGAGCGCTTCGCCTCCAGGGGAATGGAGTGCTGCACCACCGGCGTCCGCAACGAGCGCGGATACTCCGCCTCGACGAGCGGACTGCCCCGACGGTCGGTCACCTTTTCCGAGCGAAGCCCGCCGTGCCCCTGCAAGGTCGAGCGCGACGTAGAGATGTCCTCGAACTCGAGGTCGTCCAGATCGCCGGTCAGCGCTTTGTGCGCAGAGTAGAAAGCCGACGCCGGTTGCGGAGCCACCCAGGCAGCCAGAGGCGGCAGGGCAACCACCTGCGGAATCGCGTGAGACACCGTCACGCGAGGGACCGGCGTGCGCTGTTGAGTCTCCGGGACACCCGTGGCCTCGGACGAGAGAGCTTCCTGCGGAATCGGCGGCAGCAAGGGCGGAATCCCGGACTCGATGGCAGCCGCATCGGATGGCGGAAGCGGGATCGCACCGAACATCACCGGCCCCTCGAAACGCCGCGAGGCGTCAGCCTTCGGGAGCGACGCGATGCTGTCCGCACTGATCGGAGCAGTGACCGGAGTTGGCGCGCCGAAGTCGGTGAACTCCTCGTCGGCGTAGGCTTCCGTCGGTGGTGGAAGCCCTACCACCGGGGTTTCCACGTCCCAGTCCCAGGAGTCCGCGTAAGGAGCGGCAGTCGGCGTGACCTCCCGCAAGACCTCTGCAAGTGGCTCCGGAGCCATAGGAACAGGAGCCGCGGACTGCTCGTCGAGGAGATCGAACCAGTCGTCGATCTCCAATCCGGTCGGTGTCTTTTTACCCTGGTGGGTTGCCATCAACGCGATCCTTGCCCTCGGTGCCCCGTCACCCTCAGGCCTTCGCAACGACTCCCTTGAACATCCGGAACGTCCTCGAAAGCGCCTCGACCTGCTCTTTCAGCGCCGCTGAATCGTGCCGTTCGATCGCCACTTTCGTACGTTCCATCACGCCCTGAGCCTTGTCGAGCGCGTCGCGGCCGTAGTCACTGCCACCCACCACCCTGGAGACCTTGTCGAACAGTCGCTCGATCTCGTGCATGAGCCCCTCGGCCTCCTGTCGGCGGGCCTCGAACTCCTCGTCGCGCTTGCGCTCGACCGCGAATTCCTTGCCCGAGTCGATCATGGCTTCGATCTCTTCGCGGGTCAGCCCCGAGGTCGCCGTCACCGTGATCGACTGCTCCTTGCCGGTCTCGAGGTCCTTCGCGTGCACGCTGACAATGCCATCGGCGTTGATCTCGAACGTCACCTCGATCTCCACTACGCCTGCCGGGGCGCGGCGGAGACCGGTCAAGATGAACTCCCCGAGAAGTTCGTTCTGGTCTGCTTGATCGCTCTCCCCCTGCATCACCAGGATCTTCACCGCAGTCTGGTTGTCCCGCGACGTCGTGAAGGTCTTCCCGCGCGAGGTCGGCACCGTGGTGTCCTTCGAAATCAGCGGCTCCATCAGCCCGCCGACGACCATCATGCCGAGAGTCTGCGGCGTCACGTCGAGCAGCACCACCCGGTTGGCGATCGGCCCTTCGTCATCAAGCAGCGCCGCCCCCTGGATCGCCGCACCGATGGCCACCACCTCGTCGGGGTGCACGCCCTTGCTGGGCTCGCGGCCCAAAAACTCCGCCACGCTACGCTCGACGAGCGGCATCCGCGTCATCCCGCCAACCAGCACGACATCTTCGATGTCTTCGCGGTTCAGCCCGGCGTCCTCAAGGGTCTGCTGCATGATATCGACGGTCTTCTGCACCAGATCACCGGTGAGCTGCTCGAAGTCCGAACGAGACAACACCCGCTGCAGATGGAGCGCCTCGTTGCGACCCGAGGAGATGATAAACGGGAGATTGATCTCGACTTCGCGCACGGACGACAGTTCGACCTTCGCCTTCTCCGCAGCATCTTTCAGCCGCTGGAGGGCCATGCGGTCCTTCCGTAAATCGAGGCCGTGCTCTTCGCGGAAGCCTTCGACAAGCCAGTCGATGACACGAGAGTCGAAGTCTTCGCCGCCCAGGAAGGTGTCGCCCGCCGTCGAGATGACCTTGAAAACCCCGGTCGAGCCGATCTCAAGGATCGACACGTCGAAGGTGCCTCCACCGAGGTCATACACCGCAACGGTGCGGTCGATGTTGCGACCGAACCCATAGGCCAGCGCGGCGGCCGTGGGCTCGTTGATGATCCGAATGACCTCGAGACCCGCGATGGCGCCAGCATCCTTCGTCGCCTGACGCTGGTTGTCATTGAAGTACGCCGGAACAGTCACGACGGCCTTCTGCACGTCGTGGCCCAGATACTCCTCTGCGATGAGCTTCATCTCCGCCAACACCATGGCCGAGATCTCGGGCACCGAGTGCGCCTTGTCGCGCAGCATGATGCGCACGTCGCCGTGCGGTCCCTCTTCGATGTTGTAGGAAGCCGTCGAGGCAACCTGCTTCACCTGTGAGCTGTTCCACTTGCGACCGATGAGGCGCTTGGCGGAGTAGACCGTGTTCTCGGCGTTGGTGATCGCCTGCCGCTTGGCGAGGTGACCGACCATCCGCTTTCCTGCCTCCGTCATCGCAACCATCGATGGCGTGGTCTTGTAACCGCCCCGATTTGCGATCACGACCGCGGTGCCGTTTTCAACGACGGCCACGCAGGAGTTTGTCGTACCCAGATCGATCCCGATGACCTTTTCCATCCGAGAACCCACTCGCTGAGGACGACCTGTCGTCCACCCTACGGTCGTCCAGTCCGCACCAGTTGGCAACGGGCATGTGTGCCCGTTTCGTCGATTCCAACCTCTAGAGCATCAAGAACTCAAGCAGCGCCTTCTGGGCGTGCAGTCGGTTCTCCGCTTCGTCCCAGACCGCCGTGTCAGAGCCGTCGATCAGCGCCGCGTCGATCTCCTCCCCGCGGTGCGCCGGCAGACAATGCAACACCAGCGGATCGGGGTTCGCCTCGACCAACAGATCGCGATTGACCTGATAGCCCGCGAAAGCAGCGCGCCGAGCCACCGCGTCGCCCTCCTGCCCCATGGACGCCCACACATCCGTGATCACCACGTCGGCGCCCCGCGCGGCCTCCCGCGGATCGACCACCTGCCGCACGTTGGGCGGGAGCTCGTTTGCGTGGAAACCGTAGCCCTCCGGCGACGCCACGGTGAGCGCAAGGCCAAACCGCTCGGCCGCCTCGACCCAGCTGCGGGCGACGTTGTTGGCGTCACCGATCCACGCGTAGCGAAGACTTTCAAGCGTCCCCTTGCGCTCGCGAACCGTCATCAAATCAGCCAGAATCTGACACGGGTGGTGATCGTCGGTCAGCGCGTTGATGACCGGCACCGACGCGGCGGCAGCGAGCGCTTCGATGCGATCGTGCCCGGCGGTGCGCAGCACGATGGCGTGCACGTACCGCGACAACGTGCGCGCCGTGTCCGCGATGGACTCGCCCCGCCCCAGTTGCATGTCCCGCGAACTAAGCACCACCGGGTGCGCGCCAAGCTCGAAGGCTCCGACCTCAAAAGAGACCCGCGTGCGCGTCGATGGCTTCTCGAAGATCAACGCCACGCTGCGCCCCTCAAGGGGTCGCCGAACGGCGCCGTGATGGCGCTCGTTTTTCATCGCGCCGGCGTGCGCGAGCAGGTGGCTCAACTCCTCCGTGGTCAGGTCAGCAACCCGGAGAAAATCGCGCTTCAACTTCGGGTTCATCCGGCACGACTCGCAAGGTCTGCCAACACCCCGTCGAGTGCCGCGAGGCCCTCATCAAGCTCTGCCTCGGTCACGATCAGCGGCGGCGCGAACCGCAGTACGTGGTCGCCCGCCTGAGCGATGAGAACTCCCCGGTCGCGCAGCGCGCCGAGCACCTCGCGGGCCTCGACGTGGTCGGTCAGCACGAGGCCGCAGAGGAGGCCGCGCCCGCGCGCTCCCTTGACCAGCGCGGGGTACTTCACCGCGAAGGCTTCAAGCTTCGAGAGGAAGTAGGTTCCCTTCGCGGCCGCGCCCTCGATGAGCCCCTCTCGGTCGAGCGTCTCCAGCACCGCGAGCCCCGCCGCGCACGCCAACGGGTTGCCGCCAAAGGTGCTGCCGTGGGTGCCCGGCACCAACGCGTCAGCGTACTTCTCGCGCACCAGGAAAGCCCCGATGGGCACGCCCCCGGCAAGGCCCTTCGCGAGCGTAAGCACGTCAGGGACGATTCCATCGTGTTGCACCGCGAGGTACATCCCGCTCCGCCCGACGCCAGTCTGAATCTCATCAATGATGAGCAGCGTGCCGGTCGCGTCGCAGAGATCGCGCAACCCCTGAAGGTAGCCCGCCGGGGCCGGCAAAACGCCGCCCTCGCCCTGCACCGGCTCGACGATGATCGCCGCAGTGCGGTCGTTGACGCGCCGACGCATGGCCTCAAGGTCGCCGTACTTCACCTGCGAGACACCCTGCAGACGCGGCCCGAAGCCCTCCCAGTACTTCGGCGTGCCCGTCATCGCCATGGCACCCATCGAGCGACCGTGAAACGAACTCCACGTCGCCACGATGTCCATTCGCTCAGGTTCGCCCTGGGTGAAGAACCAACGCCGCGACAACTTCAGCGCCCCCTCGTTGGCCTCAGTACCGCTGTTGGTGAGGAACACCCGATCCATGCCCGTGCGCGCGCAAAGCTGCGCAGCGAGCTCGATCTGCCGGTCGTTGTAGTACAGGTTGGCGATGTGCCCGAGGCGCGCGGCCTGCTCCGTGAGCGCCTTCACCAGCGCCGGGTGCGCGTGACCAAGCACGCACACCGCGATGCCTGCATACAAGTCCAGGTAAGACTTGCCCTCCGTGTCGTAGAGGCGGCACCCCTCACCGCGAGCCATGACCAGTGGGGGTTGCTTGTACGTCTTCAACAAGTGACGCCCAGCGAGCGCCAATAACGCATTGGTGTCAGCCATTATCGCTTCGCTCTAGCACCGTTATCCCGAGCCGCGCCAGCGTCCCCGCGGCCACCCGACGCAGGGTCTCACTGCACGGATCGCAGCCGCCGTTGCAGCACTGCGGCCATTGCGTCCGCGGCATCCGCAGCAGCGGCCGCACGCAGGAGCTGTAGTACTCGGGCAGTCCCATCTCGTCAGCGCTCTCCGCGAGCGCCCGGTCGACGGCCTCGGAAGGGACGCCAGCGAGCGGGTCGCTCATCCCCGAACGATCTCCGTGCCGACACCGTCGTTGGTGAAGATCTCGAGCAGCACCGCATGGGCGCGGCGGCCGTCGAGGATGTGCACCTTGCGAACGCCCCCGGCGATCGCGTCGAGCGCACACTCCACCTTCGGGATCATGCCGCCGTCGATGACGCGGTCAGCGATCCACTCCCGGGCGGTGGCGCTGTTGAGGGAACTCGCGAAGGTGCCATCTGCGCCGCGCACGCCCTCCACATCCGTCAACAAGATCAGCTTCTCTGCGCGCAGTGCCTCGGCCACCTTGCCCGCCGCAGTGTCGGCGTTGAGGTTGAGCGACGCGCCGTGCTCGTCTACGCCGATGGGCGCGATGACCGGGATGAATCCCGCGCGGGTGAGCTCGACCACCACGTCGGGCGTGACGTGGCGCACCTCGCCGACCCGACCGAGGTCGACGGTCTCGCCGTCGCGGGTGACGTATGGCGCGACGCGATCGGCCAGAACGAAGCCGTCGTCCTTGCCCGAGAGCCCCACCGCGCGGCCGCCGTGCCGACAAATGAGCGACACGATGTCCTGATTGATGGACCCGGCGAGAACCATCTCGACGACCTCCATCGCGGCGTCGTCGGTCACGCGCAGACCATCGACGAAGCGCGACTGCACCCCGGACTGCTTCAGCATCGTGCTGATCTGCGGACCGCCGCCGTGCACGACCACCACGTTGATGCCGATGTATTTCAGCAGACACACGTCCTTGGCGAAACTCTCTTTGAGCTCCGGCGCAACCATGGCGTGACCGCCGTACTTGATCACAAACGTACGGCCCTGGAAGCGCCGGATAAACGGCATCGCCTCCAGGAGCACCCTGGCCTTCTCAACAGCGGTTTCCACGCGCGCGCTTCTACGAGATCCATAGCGTCCGCACAAGCGCTCGGGGCCTGCGCCGCACCCACCCCGGATGGGGATTGAATCGGCGCGCGGGAGCACTCGTATGCCGCCGCGATCAGACGCCCTTGACCCGCACCGCCGCGATCCCGGAGGATCGTTTACGGGTAGGCCAGCTACACGTCCATTCGCTCCACTCCACGGACGCCGGAGACTCCCAATGAACCGACCGAGCTTTGTCGCACTGCTTCTGTCCGCCGCGCAGGCCCTCCCCTCCCCTGCCATCGCGCAGGTGGTGCAACTCAACGCGGGCTTCGTGCCCGACCCACGGCGGGCAGGTGGCATGGCCGGCGGACCCGTGCAAGCGCAGTCGGTTCCCGGAGCGCCCGGCAACTGTCGGGGGTTCATTCCCAGTGCGCCGCAGCAGATCATCCAGACCCCCACGGGGTTCAACTTCCTCCGCGTCATCGCGCAGCCCGTCGCCGGCGCAGACCTCACCCTGATGGTGCGTGGAACCAACCAGACGTGGTGCGCCGATGACACCTACGGCAACGTCCCGGGCCTCGATCTCCAGGCGCTCCCGCCGGGCCGCTATGACGTATACGTGGGCACGTACTCGCAGTCCGGACCGGCACCGTTTCAGCTGCTCATGAGCGAGCTACAGAGCACCACGCCGGACAACAACGGGATGCGCCCGCAGGTGCCCGTGCAGCCCCAGATGCCCTTCCAACCCCAGATGCCCGTGCAGCCGCAAGGCGATACCAGCGCGCTCGGGGCCCTCGACTTCAGCGGAGCCCCGCTCTTCGGCCGGATGATGGTCGGGGGCAACTTCGTCACCCGCTCGGTGCGTGGTCGCAATGGCGGCGCACTCGGCGCTCAGGGAATCGTCGGCCAGGGCGTCTGCAGCGGCTTTTTCCAGGGTCCGCCCAGCCACGTGGTGCTTGTCGCGCAGCCGATGGACTTCTTGCGAATGTACGTGGTCTCCGCGTCGGACTCGACACTCATCATGCGACGCCCCGACGGCCAGGTGCTCTGCAACGACGACAGCTATTCTTCGCTCAACCCCGCACTCGAAGGAAACTTCCCCGCAGGACTCTACCAGGTGTGGGTCGGGACCTTCCGCGAGAACGAGTCGCGCCCGTACCAACTCACCGTCACCGCGAACCCCTCACAGCACCCGTAGCCCGGGACGCCCGCCCTGTGCCATCGTTCGGGAACCGTGTGATGTCCCGATTCCGCCGCGCGTCGCTCGTCTTCCTCGCCCTCTCCGTAGCCGCTCCCGTCGTCGCCTCGGCGCAGCCAATCGTGCGCGCGGTGCACCCGCGGTTGTTCATGGTGGCGGACGGGCGACGGGGGATCTCCCCGGCCACGATGGTCGCCCGCTGCGAGGCGAGCAGCTCCCAGTACGCGCGCGCCTGCCGCACCGCCGCACCGCCGCTGCCGCTGCCGGGGACTGTTCCATTCCGCAACGTCGAGCACCCACTCATCGCGCTCGCCACCCGCTACGTCCTCTATCAAGAACCCGCCACCTTGCAAGTATTGCGGGAGCAGATCGCGCAGGTTGGCGCCTTCGTGGACCGCGGCGACCCCGCGGGCCAATACATCACCAACGCCCGTGCAGTGCGCCAACTCGCCGTCGCCTACGACTGGCTCTACGCAGTGCTCCCCGCAGAAGACCGCGGCACCCTCGAGGCCTACCTCCGTAGCTACGCGGAGTGGTCCGTCAGTCACGAACCCGCGGACATCTTCTCCGCCGAGGCCTACGCGCACTGCGCCACGGTGGGTATTGCCGCGCTCGCCCTGAGCGGCGCCAGCACGTTGCCCGAGGCAGACGTTCGTCGGTACCTCGCATACGCCGACACCCGCTGGAAGACACAGCTTCTCCCGGCGCTCGCGTACACCCGCGGCTGGTGGCACGAAGGCCCCGGATGGTTCACCGGCACCGCCCTCCGCAACGCCGCGCTACTCGCCGCCGCATGGACCACCGCGACGGACGAAGACCTCTTCGCGCACGCCCGCACCCACGGCGATGCCTTCGGGCTCTCGCTCCGATACCTCGCCTATGTCCTGAGACCCGACTTCCGCTTTGCAGCCTTCGGTGACTCCACGGACGCACAACTCTCGCCCGCCAACCAGCTGCGCCCCGTGCTCGACCTGCTGGCCTGGGGAACCGGCTCGCCCATCGCGCAAGGACTCGCCGCCGAGGCCACCCGACGACTGCCCGCCGCGACCGACTACAACGGCGCAGAGATGTGGCAACAGCTGGTGTTCTATTCACCCGAACGCCCCGCCGCCCCGGCTCGCGAATCGCTTCCGCTCGCCGCACACCTCGGCGCCACCTCCGAGGACGTCGTGGTCATGCGATCGAGCTGGGATGACACCGACGCCACGTGGGTGAGCCTCTCGTGCGGCGATTGGTTCTCCACCCGGCAACACCTGGAAACGGGGAGCTTCCAGATCTTTCGACGCAACCCACTCGCCATCAGCACCGGGACCTACGACGGCTTCGAGACCGCCCACTGGATCAACTGGTCTGCGCAGCGCTCAGTCCACAGCAACGTCGTCACCGTCACCCGACCCGGCGAGCTGTTTCCCAACAACCGGATGCTCCCGCGGATCAACGACGGCGGGCAGCGCTCGCTCGCCTACGCCGCGGGCGGCCGACGCACACTCGAAGAGTACCGAAACAACCTCACAAACGGCGCGCAGTTCGAGACCGGTGGGGTCACCGCCTTCGAGGCGTCGCGCTTCCACGACTACGCGGCGTGCGATAGCACCCGCGCCTACAACAGCGTCGCATTTGCCTCCGAGGGCAACGTCGCGAAGGTGCGCGAAGTCACTCGTCAGCTTGTCTTCCTGCGCCCCGAACTCGTCGTTCTTTTCGATCGCGTCGAGTCAACAGACCCGACCTTCGTGAAGCGCTTCGTCCTGCATGGACCGACGCGCCCGCTGTTTCCAACGCTCGACACCTTCACCATCGACGGTCGCGACGCTCGGCTGCTCGGGCGAAGACTGCTGCCAACTTCGGGAACGCAAAGACTCGTGGAGGGGTTCGTCATCGATGGAATGGACCTCTCGCCGTTGCTTTCAGGCAACGAGGCGCGAGGCGCGAGAGTGGAAGACCAGTCCGCGGCGCCAGAAGCCCGCGAGTACTTCCTGCACCTGCTCGACGTCGGCCAGGCGGGGCGCTCAACGCTGCCGATGTCCACCCTCGTCGAGGAAAACGGTCGCGTCGGGTTGCGCGTCGTGGACCCAGACGGGAGCCGCACCTACACCGTCCTCTTCGCGCGCACCGGGATGACCACCGGTGAGATTCGCGTGACCGATTCCCGAGGCGCGCCGCTCTACGAAGGGACGCTCGGAGCGGGCGGGACGTTCTATGCGCCGGTCACGGACGCCGGGGTGGGCCCGCTGCCGTTCGATGCAGGCAGCGACGCGGGCGCGACGACGATGGACGGCGGAGGCAGCGCCGACGGCGGGATGCGCAACGATGGGGCTGCAGGCTGCGGCTGCCGGACGGCGACAAACGAGGGCGCGAAGCGAGCGTGGGCCCTGGGGTGGGCCGCGGCCCTGATCGCGGTGGGGCGACGGCGACGACGGCGCTGAAAGAGGGACACGCGGACTCCTGGCTGATCTGCGCGCTAGGATGCGGCCATGACCACCAAGGCTCCCCCGCTGGCGCCTGCGCCGGGCTCGCTCCCCATCGCTCCCACCGAGCAGGAGTGGCATCGGATGACCGTCGACGAGCGGGAGCAGGTGCAGTTGAAGGTGCTCGCGGCGCTGTCCGATCCGCGCGACCTGATGTCCGAGGGGAGGCCCCACAAGCGAGCGAAAACGCGGGCCCTCGACATGCTCGGACTGCACTTCAAGGCCCTTGGACGCGTCGTGTACCTGGCCGAGGAGATGGCCGTGATGTACCCGGGCGAGGAGGCGTTCTCCCCGGACGTGTTCGCGGCACTCGATGTTGTGCAGCCCGACGACGACCCGCGCCTGGCGTGGGTGGTGGTCGATGAGCACAAGGGCCTCGACTTCGTCCTGGAGGTGCTCCATCGCGGCGACCGCAACAAGGACCTCGTGATGAACGTCGAGCGCTACGCCCGCCTCGGAATCCCCGAGTATTTCATCTACGACCGGGCGCGGCAGCAGATGCACGGATACCGGCTCGTCGGACCGAACGCGCAGCGCTACCAGCGCATCGTCCCGCAGGCGGGGCGATACGGCTCGGCGGTGCTGGGACTCGACCTGGTGATCCAGGGGGGATCGCTGCGGTTCTATTACGGCATCGGAGAACTCATCGGATCGGACGATCTCATCGGCCGGCTCACCGGGATGGTGGAAGACCTCGAGGCGAAGGCCGAAGCGGCCGAGGCCAGGGTCGATCAAGCGCTCAAGGGGCTGCGCGCGGCGGTGCTGGCCGTGCTCGGCGCGCGCGGCATCGACTGCCCCGACGAGGCTCGCGATCGCGTGATGTCGTGCGACGACCCGGCGGCGTTGCAGCGCTGGCTGTCGCGCGCGACGTCCGTCGGCTCGGCGACCGAGGCCCTCTCCGTCGAACCGTAGGCTCGCCCGGATATGAGCCCCGCCGCAGACGATGCCCTGGGCAGAGCGGCAGGCCGACGAGGTCATCAGGGTCGGGAACTACGTCCGCGCGGGCGTCGTCGCGGAGGTCGAGGCGCGCGTATCGGCGGAGCGCTGAGTTTCCAGTACGCCGATGGGTCGTGAGGCTCGACGTCGGGTGCCCGGCGCCTGGGAGGTGGACAACGAGCGGGAGGCCGTCGAGGTCGGCGCGAAGACCGCCGCCATGGCGGCGGCGGGGTGGCGGCGGGTGGCGGCGGGCCGTGCCATCGGCGCGAGATGCCCTGATTCTCCGGCGATTTCTGCCTGGGTGAGCGCTGGCATCGCGTTCGCTCAGGGCCGCGGTGCTCATGGCTACGGCCGCCACCACCGCGGGCGCGTACGTGCGCCACGACCCGACGCAGACCACGCTGCACGCGCTCGTCGCGAAGCACCTGGAGACCTTCCTCGCGTTCGCCGCAGAACGCTCGGGACGGGCGCTGCCGCGGTACGTCGTCGAGGAGTTCTACGGGTATTTGCGCTGCGGGGTGCTGGCCCACGGCTTCGGAAGGGCGCGCTGCGGCGGGTGCGGCCACGACATGCTGGTGGCGTTCTCGTGCAAACGGCGCGGCGTGTGCCCGTCGTGCGGCGGGCGGCGGATGTCCCAGACCGCAGCGACAGTGTGCGATCGGGTGCTGCCGGACGTGCGGCTGCGGCAGTGGGTGCTGAGCGTTCTGTACGCGCTCCGGAACGTGCTCGCGGCCGATTCGGCGATGCTGACGCTGGCGTCGCGGGTGTTCTTCGAGGAGCTGCGCCGAGGGTACCGCGAGGCGAGCGGGATCGGACGGAACGACGAGGTGAAGGTCGAAGCGGGGGCGATCACGTTTGTTCATCGGGGAGGTGGTTCGCTCAATCTTCATGTGCATCTGCATGTCATCGCAGCGGATGGCGTGTGGCGCTGCGCGACGGACGGCTCGACGCCGGTGTTCGTCGCGACGCGGCCGGCGACGGGGGCCGACCTGGAAGGCGTGCTCGTTCGAGCGGGCGGGCGAAGCAGCGGGGGACCGCGACGGCGTGAGGGACGAGGCGCTCGATGGGTGTCGGCGGGCGGCCCATGCGCGGGGCGAGTACGGCGTGGTGCGCGACGGGCGACGACCGCCGAAGGCCCAGGTGGGCGCATGGGAGGGGTTCAACCTGCACGCGTGCGTGGTGATCGGCGCGACGGATCACGAAGGGCGCGAGCGGCTGCTGCGCTACGTGGCGAGGCCGACGGTGGCGTCAGGGCGGGTGAGCGAACTCGCGGACAGGCGCGTCGCGTGGTTGCTGAAGGTGCCCGGTGGG
>CANJUR010000019.1 GCA_947477565.1 Deltaproteobacteria bacterium | reverse complement strand
GTCGGCATGTGCTGAGGGTGCCCGTCGTCGGCGCGGGCTCAGACTGCTGGCCGCTCGTCGGGGCTAGTCCGTGCGAAACGCGACGGTTTCTGACGCTTGTTTCCCCGCAATCTGACGGTAGACCGCCGTTTCCCCGGATCCCTGCTTAGTCGCTGAATCGACACCTTCCCTCGCTGGCACGTCCTTCGCTAATCGCCAATACTCACCCACTTCTTCACCTACCCCGAGGTCACTCCTGATGATGCTCCGCGCTCTTCTCTTTTGTCTCCTCGCCCTTTCGGCCTGCTCTGGCGCGACGCCGCTCAATGAACCCGACGCCGCCACCGACGTCGCCACTCCGCAGTTGGCCATCACCGCAGCCATCGCCTCCGCGTCTCTCGCCGATGACTGCCCCACACCCGATGCCGGTGCCTCTGGCAGCGTCGCGCGCTGCGCGCCTTCCGCCGACGCCGGCGCCCTCTTCGACTCCGCCTGCGGGAGCTTCTGTAGACAAACCAGCCTGCAGATCACATTCACCGTCGCCGCGGCGTCTGCGAGCGATCCTGTGCTCCCCGTGAGCATCACCGGCGTCCGTTTGCTCGATGGGGCCACCAACGCCCCCATCGGAACCCTCACGACTCGCGAGGCGCAGCGCTGGGAGGGCGCGCAGTACGTCGCCTGGGACAGTGCCCTGCGCGGTTACGGCGAGACTCGCGCCAGCTACAAGCTCTCGGCCCCCAACTGGGTCCAGATTGGCAATGGCAACACCTGGAGCACCTACGGTCGCGCCTATCGACTCGAGGTGACAGTCATCATTCATGGACAGACCTTCGTGCTCCGCTCCGGCGAGTTGATGCGCGCACCGGAAGTCGTGACTTGATCCAATGATTCCGCGGTCGATCACCCTCGCGATGGTATTGCTATTGGGGTGTCGTGATCGCCAACCGACCTCCGCCATCGCGGCCCCCGCGTCTCCCGATATCCACGTCGACACCTGGGGCGATCACTGGTTGCTGGAAGAGGCCAATCGTTACCTCGACGACCCGGCGCACCGGCGGCGCAGCCTGAATGCGTCGCTTACCCAGCATGATAATAGCTACTCCCGCCAGCGCCTCGACCACTACGCCCTCGGCGCCACCGGCTGGGACCTCCTCCCCGCGTGGAACCCCGTCTCCGTCCCAATCACTGACGCGCCCGCGACTTCGCTCGAGGGCGTCGCTCCGTTGTGGGATGGCCGCCGGCCGGACTCCATCGCTGCCTGGGTCGAGCTTGGGCGCGCGGTGTTCTTCCGCTATCCGTTGCGGGAAGAGTCCTACCTCGAACATGCCCTCGCCCGCCCCGCCCTCGCCCGCGCGGTGGGCATCGCGCAGACGTCGGATGGCTCCTACCCCGGCGCGGTGCGCTTTCGCGACATCGACGGCGGAACGAAAATCGGCCTCACCTGCGCGCTCTGCCACACCGACCTCGAAGGCGGCGCGCTGGTGGTCGGAAGAGCGCGGCGTTCATTCGACTACGGTCGGATGCGCCTCGCCTATCACGCCGACACCGGCGCGCCGGTAGACGCCGAACTGGCGCGGCGCATGGCCACCTGGGGCCCCGGGCGCGCGGACGTCACCGAAGACCGCGACGAAGACCCCGTGGCCATTCCCGACCTCTGGGGACTTCGCGATCAGCAGTACCTCACCCAGGCCGGAACCATCCGCCACACGGGCCCCGCAGCGCTGGCGATTCGGCAGGAAACGCAGCTTCTCAACTCCAACCACGAGCGCGTACGACCGCCACGCGAACTCGCCTGGGCGCTCGCGATGTACCTCTACAGCCTGCGCGCCCCGGCGCGACCGGCGGGCGTTCCATCGCTGCTCGCGCGCGGCGAATCGTTGTTCAATGAACACTGTGTCGAGTGTCACGGCAACGCAGCCGGGGGAGGCCCGCTGGTGACGGCGGCGCGCGTCGGAACCGACCCCGCCCTGGCCACCGGGCACGGGCGCGGCACCGGGCGCTATCGGCCACCGTCGCTCATCGCAGTCGGCACGGCGGGTCCGTTTCTGCACGACGGCTCTCTCGCGACACTGGAAGACCTCTTCTCGACCGAGCGACTGGCTCCAACTTATCGCGGCGTACACGGGGTTCGGGCGGTTCCGGGACACCTCTGGGGCACGGACTGGAGCGCCCCCGATCGCACCGCGATGCTGGCCTGGCTACGGGCGCGCTGAGAGGTGTGAGCAGCGCTGCTATCGACCCGCCGGGCGACCGCCCTTCCGTGGATCGCTCGCGGCCTCGAGGTGCACGCCGTCGGCGCCGCGCACGATGCGAATCGCCTGCACGATGGCCCCCATGAGCAGCGGCTCGGTCTGGTGTCCGCGCGCGACCAGGTCGGCCACGACGCCCTCACCCACGGCGGACTCCACGGACATCACATCGGGCTGCGCGGCCTGATGAATGCGCGGAAACGCCACGGCCTCGCCGACCGGCGTCCCGAGGACGATCACCCGCCACGCGGCCTGCTCGACGGAGGTCACGATGCGTGTCCCGCCGCTTGCGCCGACGACGAGCACCGGGTCGTCGCCCTCGAATACCAGGGTCGGCGTCATGGTGGAGACCGGACGCCGCCCCGGAGCGGCCTGGTTGAGCGCGCTCCCCGGGAAAAGCGCCGCCGGGCTGTGGGGCACCGGTGGGACGGTGAAGTCGTCGAGTTCGTCGTTGAGCCAGAAGCCCGCGACGCTGACGCCGACGCCGAAGGGAATGTTGATGGTCGTGGTGATGCTGGCGATGTTGCCGGCCGCATCAACCACGCAGAGGTGCGACGTCCCGGTGCCCACAGGAACGGCCGCCGGTGGCCCCGCGGCGCGATCGGGCAGCGGAAGATCGTAGTCGAGCGAGGGGCGAGCATGCGCGCGATCGAAGAGGGCCGCCCGCGACGCGACGCGCTCCGGGGCGAGCAGCGCGTCCACCGGAACACGCACGAAATCAGGGTCGCCGAAGTACCGCGCGCGGTCGATGAAAGGCCCCCGCCACGACTCGGCCATGGCGTGTAGGACGTCGGCCTCCGCGGGATGTGTCTCCCTGCCGGGCAGCCACCGCTCGAGCAGCGCGAGGCTCGCAAGCATCGTGTAGCCCCCGGCGCTCTCCGGCGGCGCGGTGACCCAGCGGTGCCCATACCGATTGCCCACCAACGGAGCGCGCTCGGTCACGCGGTAGCGTCGGAGGTCGTCGGCAGTGAGCACGCCCCCGATACGCCCCGCGGTGCGCACGATCTCGTCGGCGAGCGCGCCCTCGTAGAAGATCTGCGCCCCGTGGACGCCAAACGACCGCAGGGTTTGCGCGAGCGCAGGGTTGCGCAGGGGGACGTTGGCGCGGATTCCATCAGCACCGTCGGGCACCCAGGCTTGCCCAAGCGGGTCGTGCCGAAGCGCTCCCACGAAGCGCTGTGAGAGTGTGGCGAGGTGTTCGCTCGGCGTGAAGCCCTCCTCGGCGAGCCGAGCGGCGGGCTCGACGATGCGCGCGAGACCGAGGGTGCCGAAGCGACGAAGAAGTTCTTCGATGCCACGGGGCTCCCCAGGGACGCCCACCGCGAGGCCTGGCACCCGCGCCAGGACCGCGACGCCCGCGTCGGCGCTCGGAGGCCCGGACAAGAGCGGGCCGAGCATGCCCGCCGTCAACGCAGCCGGAGCGCTTTCGCGGAAGTCGAGGAAGGTCAGGGAGCGATCACTCGCCCGGTAATAAAGCGCGAAACCGCCGCCGCCGAGGCCGCTGGACGCGGGCGAGGCAACCCCGAGGGCGAGCATGGCGGCGGCAGCGGCGTCCGCGGCGTTGCCCCCCGCAGCGAGAATCTCAGCCCCCGCGCGCGAGGCCTCGGGGTGATCCGTAGCGATGGCGAAATGGGTGAAGTTCGCGGCGGAATGTGGCGCGAGCAGCGACGGGGTGACGACGGTCGCGACGGTGGGCACCGCGGCCACGGTGCGGGCCGACCCGCAGGCGACGAGGCAGAGCGCGACGACGGGCGTGGAGAGCGCGAGATGGGCGGGGCGTTTCACGGGTCGACGATGCCGAAGAACCGCTCCCGCCGCCATCCATTCCTGAGTGCGCTGCGCGGGTTCGCCCGAAGGGAGTGCTCCACCGTCTGCCCGACGTTGCTAGAGACCCAGGGAGATGGGAAAAGCTGCCATGGGTCGTCGTCGAACGTTCGCCATCCAGGCGCTGGGTCTTCTGGGATGCATCGCGATGGCGATGGCGGGTAGCAAGGCGTTCGCACAGAGCACGACCGCGGTGGAAGTGCGGGTGGGTGAGACCGTGAGCTTCTCGCTGCCGCGCCTCGTGCAGATCATCGACACGGAAGATCACGCCATCGCGACCATCGTCGTGACGCCCGATGGTCATGTGCGGGTCACGGGCATCTCCGAGGGACGCACGCGCATCGTCGGTCGCGACCTCGCGCAGCTTCCGTTGATCTTCCCCGTGACGGTCTTGCCGACGCGACCGTAGTGCGTAGCTAGGCCACGCGGGTGCGCTTGCCGCCGTGCTGCGCGTGACCGCGGGTGAGCCAGGCGACTGCCTCTTCGCGCTTGCCAAAGACACCCACGGCGAGGCCGGGAAACAGCGCTCGGGCGATGTTACTGAGCGCTGCCATCGGTGCGCTGTGCGTGACCATCGCAGCGCGATGCAAACGATCCGCGTGGCGGCGGTGAAACATCATCCCGAGGTTGGGGTTTCCAGGCTCGTGACCGTCGTGGCGCAGGGTGTTCCAGAGCAACGTATCGATGTCCGGGTGCCCGATCATCAGGAGCTCGGCATCATCGAGGACGCGCTCCAAACCCGTGCGCGAGATGTACCCAACCGAGCGAATCTCCAGCACCCGTGGAGACGGCCGGCTCGCAACGATTTTTCCCTCTCCATCACGGGACCGCAGACTGGCCACCCTTGACCTCCCCCTCAGGTTCACAACTCTGCTTGCACCAGCAGAGCGGAACGGTTCGTAAGATGCCTCCATGCCGTGGATGGATGCAAGTGCGACGTCGTCGGGCTGGGATTCGGAGGCTGACCGCGAGGCTGTCTGCGACGTTTCCGGTTGCACACTGCACCCTGCACCCTGCTCCGGTCGCCGTGCGCACCCCCCGGCTCCCTCCGGCCCCCTCCTCCGGTCGCCGTGCGCACCCCCCGCCACCCTCCGGCCCCCTCCTCCGGTCGCCGTGCGCACCCCCCGGCTCCCTCCGGCCCCCTCCTCCGGTCGCCGTGCGCATCCCCCGGTCCCCTCCGGCCCCCTCCTCCGGTCGCCGTGCGCATCCCCCGGTCCCCTCCGGCCCCCTCCTCCGGTCGCCGCCGATGGGGGCCTGCGCCCGGTCAGACGTCGCTGCAGGCGTTTCTCCCTGCCTGGATGGTCAAATCCCCGTCGTCGGGCGTGCAATCTCGAGCGGGGGTATGGTGCAGGTAAGTGATGTTCCGGTCCTCTGGCCTTTTGCTGATGTCGCTGTGCCTGCTCGGGGGTTGTCGCAGCGCGTGGTCGCAGCCATCCGACGTCGCTGCCCCTGCCGATCGACCTGTCGCCGCGGAGGCGTCCAACAGGTGCCGGTTTCCGCTTGTGGCGATCGACCGCGGCGACCACTGCGGACGACCCGGCCAGCGATGGATCGCCGGCGCGGCGACAAGCCTCGTGAGCAGTTGCCAACCCGGCGAGTCGATGCGCGCTGACGGCCTCGGATGCGATCCCCGCGGCGCAAACGACCGCCCCGACGATGCCGGCGTGACCTCGCGCTGGGAGCCCGCAAACCCGGCGCAGCGGGCGCGGGTCGGGGCGACGATGGCGTTGATTCCGGCCGCGACGTGGCGCGCGAACGGCCGCTGGGTCTCCGTCGGCGCGTTCGCCATCGACCGGACGGAAGTCACCGTCGGCGCGTGGCGGCGGTGCGTGGCGGCGGGCATGTGCCCCGTGCTGAGCGATCCGCTCTCGGCGATGACGCGCGACGCCTCACCCGTGGTGAACGTCACGCATGCCCAGGCCGCGCGGCACTGCACCTTTGCGGGGTCGCGCCTGCCGACGGACGCCGAGTGGTCACTCGCTGCGCGGGGCGTCGAGGGCCATTGGTCGCCCTGGGGAAGCCGCGCGGCGAGTTGCACGCTCGCGCACACTTCTGGCTGTGGAGACAACGCGACGACCGTGGGCTCAACGCCTGCCGGGGCGTCGTCGCAAGGGGTGCTCGACCTGGTGGGCAACGTGGCGGAGTGGGTGCTCGACCGCGAGGGCACGACGCCCCCGGTGGCAGGCGTAGATCGCGACCCGACGGGGCCGGTCACGGGCGAGGCGCGGTGGGTGCGAGGCGGGTCTTTTCGCACGCGCGACGGAGACGCCGACGGGCTCTTGCGAGAGGCGGTCGATGCACGCGAGGCGCGGGTAGATGTGGGGTTTCGCTGCGCGCGCGGGCTCTGATCGTCACCAGGCGCGGAGCACGCCCTCTTTGATCAACTTGCGAATGAGCACCATCCGTCCGGCGTCATCGAGGGCCGACGGCAGTTCCCGAGCGGTGAAGCGCTCGCACTGAAGCGCGAAGCGCAGCGCATCGGCGACGTGCGCGGGGAAGGTGAACGCCGTGCCGTAACTGGAGAGAGTCACCCGCTCGGGATCGGCGTCGATCCGATACACGACGCCGGGACGCACGCCGACGAGGCTGTCGAGGGTGAGCGCGCCGAGGCCTGCGAGTTGCGTGAATTGCCCTGGGAGACGCGGGTGGCGGGTGTCGATGAGGTCGCGCGAGAAGTGCTCGAAGAGCCCCTCCGCGTCGGCCTCGGCCCCCGCCGCGAAGCGCCGCAGCGCCTCGACGAGGTAGGCCTTCGCCTCCGGGGTGCTCGCTCCCTCGCGGGCAAACCCCGGTGGCAGGGCGCGACGACCGTGCACATCGGTCAGCGCCCAGCGGCCGAGGGCCTCCGAGAGAAGCTCGCTCCACGAGGTGAAGAGAGCGCCGAGGGTGATGTGCAGCGAGTGGCCGCTCGTCTCGGTGGTGCACGCGTCGTGCATCAGGCCGCGCGGGATGTAGAGCAGGTCGCCCGGGTTGAGGTCGAACTCCCGCGAGAGCGCGCCGCAGGGGGTCACGGAGGGGTCGAACTCCTGGCGGCGCAAGGGCAGGTCGATCGCGTGGTCGTAGAGCATCCAGTGCTTGGAGCCCTCGACCTGCGCGACGAAGACGTCGTGGCTGTCGTAGTGGGGGTGGAAGCCCCTGGCGTTGCCGGGCGTGAGGTAGATGTTCGCCTGGAAGCGGGTGCTCAGGTCGTGTTCGAGTGAGCGAACGCACTCGAAGAGGGCCTGGTGGTGCGTCTCGAGTTGCGCAAACACCATCGTGGCGCCGGCGTCGTAGAGTTTGAAAAGCTTGACCGCGTCGATCAGTCCACTTGGGAAGGTGTACTCCTCCACGGTGATTTTCCTGCGGTGATCGACCAGCGAGACCGACGGGTGGTGCAGGTCGTTTGCACCGAGGTAGCGATCGATGTCGCTGAGCGACAGCATCCCCTCGAAGGCTCGCGGGCGGTCGCGGAGCAGCACGAGCGGCGCACGCTCCCAGTAGTCACGAAAAAACGCTTCTACCGGCATCGGATCGAGGATCCGCGCCAGCGTTGGGAAGTTCATGGTCATTGGAGGGGTCGGTGGAGGTGCGAGGGGTTCCGTCACGCGGGTGCGTGGCGGCGGAGGATCACTAGCGATGACCGCGGCCGTGGCCCACGCCGTCGGCCCAGTTGCCCGAGTCGGCGTCGGTGATGCCGGTCTGCCCGAGGCGCGCGGTGCCGCGGCCGTTGCCCACCGGATCGGAGTTGTTGCCCGCGTCGCCGTCCGTGAGTCCCGTCGCGCCGCCGCGGCCGGAGTGTCCGCGCCCGCCGTTGACCGGGTCGGAGTAGGTGCCCGAGTCACCATCCGTCAGGCCGGTCTGCATTCCCCGCGGACCACCGCGACCATTGCGGACCGGGTCGGCGTACGAGCCGCTGTCGCTGTCGGTAAGACCCGTCTGGCTGCCACCCTGCACCACCACAGTCTGCGGCTGCTGCTGCACCGCGTACTGCTGCTGCGGGCCGGTCTGGATGGGCTGCGGGTTGGCGACGATGCAGCCGCCGAGCGCCTTGGCGGCGCCGCCGAGCACCGTGGCGCTGAGCAGCGCGAGCACCGAGCGACGGCCCGGGGCCTGCTCGACGATCTCGTCTTCGGAGAGGCTGGTGATGATGACTTCGGGCTTCCTGGATGAATCGGACATGGGCTGCTGCTCCTTGGAGGGGGTGGGGATGCTTCGGTTGGTGAAAAATCAAGCGAGAGTGGATCGGTCCTGCTCGATGGCGTCTCGAGAATATCGCCGTTGCCCCACTCACATGGCGCACCGGGAATGGCAGGGTCGGTGCGACTCACGCCGCGTGTATGCGCGCCGCGATCAACTGCCTGCGAGAAGCTACCCTCGGAACGATCCTCTTGGAAAGACACTCGCACCGCACCCAGCCATCGGGGTCATTCCTTCACGCGCGAATCGAACACCGGTGCGTCCGCGGGCTCGCGCCAGGACTCGACCACGACCTCGTCGCCGACGGCCACCCACTGCCCGATGGACTCCCGGGCGTGGATGACGTTTTGCGCGAAATACACCTTTGAATCCCGCGTGCGAAACCCACTCAGGGTCTTGAGCGGCTCGAGGCTGCGAGCACCCGTCCACGGGTCGGTGTTGACGATCACGCAGCGCGCGCAAGCCTTCACCGCCTGACACCGAACCGTCCCCACCCGAAACACCGACCAGCGATCCTCGGCGAAGGCTTCGCTGCCGGAGACAACGATGTTGGGGCGAAAGCGCTCCATCGGAACGGGCTGCACGAGGTGCGCGTTGAGCGCGTCGAGCGAAGACGACGACGACACCAACAAGGGAAACCCGTCCGCGAAGCTCACGCGATCGCACGGCTGCGAGTACGCCGGATCGACCGCGCGCGCGCTCCCTGGCGGCATCCACACGACGTCTCCGTCCAGGCCGAGGGTGGAACGCAGCCACCGGGCCGCATCGGGGCTCGCTCGGCGAGCGTCTACCGCGTCGTCCCACACCGTCACCCGTTGCTGCGGCGCAGCGGGCCCCGGATCGAGCGGCAGCGCGAGGGCGGCGTGGCCAGGCCGGGTGAGCGCGAGGTGATCTCCCATGACCGTGACCGACACCGTGGCGAGGTCGGGCTGCTCGCGCTGCGATACGAAGCGCCCTGCGGAATCGACGATCATCCAGCGCCGATCGTGCCGGAATCCTGCCTCCTCGAGTTCAGCGCGATCGACACCGCACCCCCGACAACTCTTCACCGGATGAATCCAGAGCGACGCGACCTGCATGGGTTGCCGCGGACTCTAAACCCGCAGATGGCCAACCGCGGAGCGCCGAACGCTCAAACGGCCGCCGTCACAATGCGCGGGTTTCGGGCGGGAATGCGCTAGAGTCGCGGGCCTGATGTCGTCGGCGCTCGCGAGCCTGGGGCCCGGAGTGATCTTCGCCCGGGATTTCCGCATCGTGCGCGCGTTGGCGGAAGGCGGGATGGGGGCTGTCTTCGTGGTCGAGCAACTGTCCTCGGGCAAGTTGCGCGCGCTGAAGGTGTTGAGCCCCAGCCTGGTCGCCGACCCCGCGAGCCGCGAGCAGTTCACCCTCGAGGCCCGCATCGGGGGACAGATCGGCAGCGGTCACATCGTCGAGGTGATCGCCGCGGGCGTCGATGAAGAGACGGACATCCCCTACCTTGCGATGGAGTTTCTCGAAGGCGAAGACCTGGCGGACCTCCTCCACCGCCGGGGCCGGCTCCCGACGCACGAGGCCATGGAGATCTTCGAGCAGCTTGGGGACGCCCTCGCGGCCGCGCATCGCGCGGGGGTGATCCACCGCGACATCAAGCCACGCAACATCTTCGTGGCGCGCTCGCGCCTGCGCGGCATGCCCTTCGTCGTGAAGGTTCTCGACTTCGGAATCTCCAAGCTCATCACCAACAACGCCACCTCGGTGACCGTCACCCGGCAACTCGGATCACCGCTCTTCATGGCCCCGGAGCAGGCGCGCTCGGGCGCGAAGCTGCGGCGCAGCACCGACGTGTGGCCGATGGGCCTGCTGGCGTACCTGCTTCTTACGGGGCGGCACTATTGGCGCGCGGTGGAGAGCAACGGAGTCAACCTCAACGCGCTCTTGATGGAGATCGCGGTGCACCCGATCGAGCCGCCGGGGCTGCGCGCGCTCGAGCAGGGCCTGGAGTCGGGCGTTCTGCCGGAGGGGTTCGATGGGTGGTTTCTACGCTGCGTCGAGCGCGATCCGGAGCGCCGCTTTGCCGACGCGGGAGAGGCCACCGAGGCGCTGGGTGCGGTGATGCGCGAGCGGCACGAGTCGATGATGGAGAACGAGCCCACGGTGGTGCGGGCGCTGCCCGGCAGGCGTACGAGCGGCGCGTTTCCCGTCGCTCCGGAGGCCCGGTCGCGCATCGGCACGCCAGTCTCACAGCCCGTTCCGCCGCCCACGACGACGATGCCCGAGCGGCCGGCCTCGCGAGCCCCCGCGGCCATCGCGGCGATCGGACCGCCCCCGCGCGGGGACTTCTCCGCCGACACGCGCGCCGCTCCAAAGCGGCCCTGGATGGTCGTCGCAGCGGCGGGTGTCGCGCTCGTCGTCGCGGCGCTGTGGTGGCGTCACAGCCATCGACCGTCAGCCAACGCGTCCGGGATCGTGGCGTACCCACTGCAGCGCGATCACGAGCCCCACGCGGTGCTCTCGGCGAGGGGTGTCGCTGCCGCGCCGTTGACCGATGCCGGGGGAGCGACCACGGTCGATGGAGGGCTGATGACGCCGCTCACGGTGCACTGGACCGTCGCCGCCGGGACGACGCCAGACGCGAGCGCGGACGATGCGCTCGAGCCCGCGGTGGCGACCCACGTGGTGCGACGGGCGACGGGTCGGTTGACCGTCGGAGCGGATCCGCCGCGATGCGAAGTGAGCGTCGATGGGCGCGCCGTGGGGCGGTCGCCGGTGTTCAATCGGGTGGTGTCTGCGGGCGAGCACCGGGTGAGGTGCCAGCGGCCCGACGGGAGAGCGATGCAGCGCCTGGTGCGCGTGCCGGGGGGGCGAGAGACCGAGGTGATCTTCCCGGCGGAGTGAGGCTACTGCGGGGTGTTCTCGGTCAAGAGGCTGGGTTTGGCGACGAAGTACCGATCGCGACCGAGGTTCTTTGCCGCGTAGAGCGCGGCGTCGGCTCGGAGTAGCAGTCCCGACAGGCCTTCGGTACCCGCATGCAGGACGGCGATGCCGATGCTCAGCGTCATGGTCAGCGGACCAGCAGAGGTCTCAAACGGACTCCGGGACATCGCCCGACGGAGACGCTCTGCGGTAATCACCGCGCCATCGAGGTCGGTCTCCACCAGCAACAGGCAGAACTCCTCGCCGCCCCACCGCGCGACGGCATCGACGGTGCGCACCGTATTCCGCAGTCGCGCTCCGATCTCGACCAGCACCTCATCGCCGACTGCGTGCCCGTGTCGATCGTTGATGCGCTTGAAGTGGTCGGCGTCGGCGATCATGAGTACGAGCGGCCGGTGGGTGCGAAGGCTGCGCGCGATCTCGCGTTCTCCGATCGCCTGCATATTTCGGCGGTTGCTCAGTCCTGTGAGCAGATCGGTGTTCACGAGTCGCTCAAGTTCAGCCTGCAACTCGACCTGTCGCTCTAGCGATTCGGTGAGGGCCGCGTTGACGGATGCGAGTTCGGCATTTTTTGACTCCTGGGCCTCAGCCTCGCGGCGCGCGACGGCCATGCGGTGCTCGAACTTGAGATTGCGAACGATGTCTTCATTCCGGCGATCGTTACCGGCCTTGCTCAGTTCACAGTGACGCCGGAGGGCTTGCAGTGCCGCGGGCAGATCGCCGATGGCCTCGTACGCCTGGGAGATGAACTGAAGTCCCTGCGCGAGTTCGACCTCGTAGTGCCGCTCGCTGGCGCTCTGGACCGCCTCCGCCAGAAACGGAATCGCCTCCGCCGCTCGTCCCAGGCCGAGCAACAACCCCCCGATGATCCCCTGGTGTCGAGTGAGTTGAAAGACATCGCCGACCTCTTCGAGAATGGCATTGCTCTGGACGTACTTCTGCAAGCCCTCCGCGACGGCTCCCTGCCGGAGGAGCATCCCACCGTGTCCCCCGAGGATGAGCGCCTGGCCGCGACGCCACCCGATCTCCATCGCGATTGCGTAGGCTTCCTCGTAGCACCCGAGCGCTTCGACGAAACGCTCACGCCGGAGGATGGAGCCCGCCAGATTATTGAGGCACAGGGCCACGCGCATCCGGTCGCCCAGTTCGCGAAAGATCCCGAGCGCGATGCGCGTGTACTCCTCGTACGGGATGGATTCATCCAACTGCCCATGGAAGTAGCCGAGGTTGGTGAGCTGGACGGCCTCGGTGTGCCGGTCGCCGAGGTGTCTCGCCAGTTCGAGTCCTTCGCGGAAGCACTCCAAGGCCCGTTGAAGGTCGCCGGTGATGGTCAGCGCCTTGGCCTTGGACACCAGCACCTCGAGCCGCACCGGCGCATCGCCCGTCGCCGTCGCGATGGCTTCGGCCTCGGCCAACACTTCGAGCGCCACCACGCCGTCCGACATCTGGAGCAGCACTGCGCCGTACGCCAACGCCGCAAACCCATCCCCGGACTGGCCTTCGTGGACCCGCGCCCGTCCGTATTCCGCCGCCAGTCTGGCCAGGGTGGTTGACGAGGCGCTCTGGGCCTCGACACACAGATCAGCCACCCGCTGTGCCACGCTACGAACTTCCATCGACGCCATCACCCCCGTTTCTTTTATGTTCCGCCATCAGTTGGGCCAGGTGTTGCTTTTTTGTCACGGGGGGCGATTTCAGCCCTCGCGGCCGAAGAGCGCACGGCGCGTCTCGGGCTCGAGCGACAGCATCACCGCGTCGAGAGCCGCAGCGCGCGCCACGAGGTCGCTCGGAATGGGCATCCTGGAGGTGTCGATCCAGAGGGTCGGGGCGGGCGGAGTCTCGTGCCAGGTGAGATAGCCCTCCCGGAGCTTGCGAATGTACGCGGAGGGAATGCCCGACTCCATCGAGCGCGCCCGACTGCGAATGCGCCGGAGAATCGTGCGCAGGTCGGCATCGAGACAGATCAGCCGGTCGGGCCGCGGGAGCGCGCCGAAGAGCCGATCATACAGTTGCTCGTAAAGACAGAACTCCAGTGGATCCACGGTGATGCGCGCGAAGATGAGGTTCTGCTGCGGGGTGAAGTCCGTCACCACCGAGCGTCCGACGGAGAGCAGCGCCTCGATCTCGCGCACCTGATCGACCCGCTGCGTGAGGAAGGAAACCTCCGTCTGGAAGCCCCAGCGCTTGATCCCATCGGGCCCATAGAAGCGCTCGAGGAAGGCGTTGTCGCCAAACCGCTCGGGGACAAAGAGCGCCCCCGTGCGCCGCGCCACCACCGCGGCAAACGTGCTCTTGCCAACTCCGATGGGACCAACACAAGCGATCCAGGTTCCGCGCTCCATCCGGCGGCACGACATAGCAGAGGCCGAGGGGTCGATGGGAGTTTCCTCGCGCCGCAGCTTCGCGTCGTTGACCCTGTTTGTTTCGCTGAGGTAGCGTCCGCGCGGTGCTGCGGACGGCCATCATTCTCGGGTGCTTCTCCCTCGCTGCCAGCGGGTGCGGCCCGGTGCTTTACGTAGTCAACCTCTCCGGCGCTCAGCACGCCGTCGAGGAGGCCCGGCAATCCGGCGCGCCGCAGCGTGCGACCTACGAGTACCACTTCGCACTCGAGCACCTGCGAAAGGCCCAGGAGTTTGCGGGCACTGCGGAGTATCAGGACGCCGTGGACATGGCCTCAGTCGCCGAGGAATACGGCAATCGCGCTCGTGACATCGCCCAGGGCCGAGACCATGCGGCGCCGCGCTGACCTTCGCCCGCTCTCCCTCGTGCTCGCCTGTCTCGTCGGCTGCGCCGCAACGTCGGGCTTGCATGGGCGCATCGACGCGACCCGACTGCTGCTCACCCAGGCCGAGCGCAACGGTGCCCATGAATGCGCGCCTCGCGAACTGGCACTCGGTCGAGCGCACACGGAGTTTGCCGACCGCGAGCTCGACCAGGGGCACTTCCGTCGCGCCGAAGAGCACTTCACCGAAGCCGACCTCAACGCCCGCGCGGCGCTGCGGATGTCCCCCCCCGATCGATGCCTCCCGCAGGCACCGACGCCGGTTCCGGTTGTCGGCGACCGCGACCATGACGGCTACCTCGACCCCGATGACCACTGCCCCGACGCCCCGGAGACCTGGAACTCCTTCCAGGACGAAGACGGCTGCCCGGACGATCCGGACACCGACGGGGACGGCCTCGTCGATTCGCGCGACGTGTGCCCGATCGAGCCGGAAGACCGCGATCAGTACCTCGACGACGACGGGTGTCCCGACCTGGACAACGACGCCGACGGCGTGCCGGACACCACCGACAACTGTCGCAACGAGCCCGAAGATCCGGACGGCTACAACGACCCCGACGGGTGTCCCGACCTGGACAACGACCAGGACTCCCTCGTCGATCTCCAGGATCAGTGCCCAAACGAGCCCGGCCCGGTGGACAACCACGGCTGCCCGCGAGTCTTCGAGCACCTGCAGATCACCCAACACGGCGTGCGCTTCCGGGTCGAGTTCGACGTCAACCGCGCGACGCTTCGGCCCGGCGCGGCGGTCACCCTCGACGAGGTGGTGCAGTACCTCGCGCAGACGCAAAACAACGCACTGCGATACGAGGTCGGCGGCCACACCTCGAGCGAGGGCGCGCGCGTTCACAACGAGCAACTCTCCGCAGCGCGAGCAGCCACCGTCCGGACGTACCTCCTCCAGCATGGCATCGACCCGTCGCGGCTGACGTCGCGCGGGTACGGTCCTCGGCAGCCGCTTGAGAGCAACGTCACCCCGGCAGGGCGAGCGGCGAATCGCCGGGTGGAGCTCAACGAGATCGACGCCGGCGGAGCCTTCATCCGCTGACCGCCGCGGCGCCCCGCAGGTGCGCCGGACGACCGTTGGCGGCGCGGTGAAACCGTGTAGGATGCCGCCGCCCGATCGCCGACGGGGACGTGCCCGGTTGTTCCGCGGCGCCCTCCTGGAAACCCAACGAGCAAAGTATGAGCTGGCAACGGACCGCAGTCTTCCTGGCCGCCCTGGCAATTCTCCCTTCAACCGCGTTTGCGCAGCAGGGTCCTCGTGACCGGGCCGCGCGATCCCTCATTTCCGACGCGGTCGAGGAGTACCAGAACCTCGAGATCGAGCGCTCGCTGGAGCGCCTCCAGAACGCCATCCGCACTTGCGCCAACGGTGGGTGTTCTCCCGCCATGACGGCCCGAGTCCACATGGCGATCGGAATCGTTCAGGTCGGCGGGCAGACAAACGCCACAGCCGGGGTCGAGTCGATGGTGCGCTCGCTCCAGCTCGACGCCAACGCCCAGCCCGACGCGATGCTCGTCACGCCGGAGATCAGCGCGGCGTTCCGGCAGGCGCAGGGTCAGCTTTCCGGCGGCGCCCGCCCCGCGTCCAACAACACCGCGAACAACAACACCCAGCGTCGCCCGACGACGCCCTCCGGTGAGCTGCTCCATACGCCCGCGCCAGAACAGCTCGCCAACACCCCGCTGCCCGTCTACGTCGAGCCGAGCGCGACGTTTTCCGTCGAGCACGTGTACGTCTATTACAAGGGCAACGGCATGCGCTCGTTTGAGCGTCGGGAGATGAACCGCGCGGCCAACGGGTACGGTGCGGAGATCCCCTGCGCCGCCATGATCGCCCCGGGGATGGAGTACTACGTCACCGCCGTAGACGCGAACACCCAGGTCGTCGCGACGGTCGGCAGCGAGACCTCGCCGGTGCAGGTGGCCATCGTCTCGCGACGCTCTCACCCAGCGCCCGCGCTGCCGGGCCGCACGCCGCCGGAAACCTGCGCCGCGGACACCGAGGAGTGCCCGCCGGGGATGACCGGGCCGCAGTGCCGCAGGCAGCCCGCAGCCCGGGGCAACCGAGGCCTCGGCGATCCGTGCGCAGCCAACGAAGAGTGCGGCGAGGGCATGCACTGCGACGCCGGCGCCTGTGGTGTCGGCGAAGCCAGCAGCGGCGGCGATGAGCCCTCCGAGTCCACGGACCCCAACACCGTGCGCACCTCGCGCTTCTCCCTCGACTTCGGCGGCGGCATCGGCGCGGCCTTCCTCACCGGTCGCCCGTCCTACGCCGAGCAGCGACTGCTCGTGAACTCCTCGGGTCAGGTCGTCAGCCGCGATTGCGGCACCGTCGTCTGCTACCAGACCATCGATCCGGGCTTCGCGCCGACGTTCTTCCTCACGGCCAACGCGCGTTACAACTTCACCCCGCGCATCGGCGCAGCGCTGGTCGGACGCTTCCAGTTCGACGCCGCGCCGTGGGAGATCGCGGCCAGCGCTGGGGGTGCAGTGCGCAGCAACCCCTTCGCCAACCTGCTGCTGATGGCGCGCGTGTACTACGCGTTTACCCCGCACGGGTTCGCCACCAGCGGCTTCGTCGCCAGCGGCTTCGCGGGCGGCGGCGTTGGGCAGATCGAGCCCAAGCCCGCGCTCCCATCGACGGAGACCCGCAGCGGCGCCCATGTGCTCTCCGGCTACGGCAACGCCCACGCAGGCGCCCGCGTCGAGTACGCCGTTCGCAACGGCTTCCACGCCGGCGCGGAGGTCACGCTCCAGTTCATGTTCCAGACCTTCCTGTTCAACATCGACACGACGGTCTTCCTCGGCTTCCACCTCTGAGCCGGGCATCGGCCCGGCGCGGTGGCTGCGGTAGCATCACTCGATGACCGCGCTCCCCCGCCCCCACGTCACCGCCGACGAATACCTCTCGCGCGAGCAGGCCGCGACAGACAAGCACATCCTCTGGGACGGCGAGATCTTCGCCATGGCGGGTGCGCTCCCCGAACACAATGCCATGGTCGCCAACGCTCTGGCTGAGCTCAACGCACTCACGCGCCGCGGCCCGTGCCGGGTGTTCGCCTCGGACCTGAAGGTGCACGTCCCGCTGCGCGATGGCTTCGTGTATCCCGACGCCTCGGTGGTGTGCGGTCCGCTGGAGTTCTACGGCCGGACGCGCGACGTGATCAGCAACCCGACGCTGCTCCTGGAGGTGCTGTCCGAAGACACCGAGCGCTTCGACCGCGGCGACAAGGCTGCGGGGTATCGCGCGCTCCCATCGCTGCGCCACCATGTGCTCGTCTCGCAAACCGAGCGCCATATCGAGGTGTACACGCGCCACGGCGACGAGGGGTGGCTGCTCCGAGAGTACCGCGGCATCGAGCGGGCCGCGGTCGACGCGCTCGGCGGCGGGATCAGACTCGACGAGATCTACTTCAAGGTCTTCGCCGACGCGCCCTGAGCCTCGGAGGTCGCCGTCCGATGCGCCGCGATCGCCGCCAGCATCTCCGCAAGGAGGTTGGCCGCGAGCAGACACGTGACCCCGTTCACGTCGAAGTCCGGCGCGACCTCCATCACGTCGCAACCCACCACCCGCAGCGCCTTCGTCGCGCGAACCATCGCCAGCGCCTGCCACGAGAAAAACCCGCCCGGCACCGGCGTGCCCGTCCCCGGAGCCATCGACGGGTCCACACCATCGACGTCGAAGCTCACGTAGTACGGCCCGCTCTTCGGCAACCCCGCGATGCGCGCGATCACACCGTCGAGGTCGCGGTGCACGTCCTCCGCGCTCAGCACCGTGAAGCCCGCCTGCTTCGCGAAGGCCAGGTCGTCGCGCGTCGAAAACGGCCCGCGGATTCCGATCTGCAGCACATCGCGCGGTCGCAGGAGCCCCTCCTCCACCATGTTGCGAAAGACCGTCCCGTGGTGCGGATCGATCCCCCACGCGGCGGGGTAAGTGTCGCTGTGCGCGTCGAAGTGCACCACCCCGAGCGGGCCGTGCACCTTCGCCAGCGCGCGCACCACCGGGAGCGAGCACGTGTGGTCGCCGCCGATCACCGCCGGCACCGCGCCCGCCGCGACGATCTCCGCCACCCGCGCCTCGATGCGAGCGAGTGACCCGGCGATGTCCATCGGCACGCACCCGACGTCGCCGCCATCGGCGCAGCGCAGCGTCTCGAAGAGATCGATGTCGGGGTCGGGGTGAAACCCGCGGGTGAGCGCGCTCGCCTGCCGCACGCCCTGCGGACCGAAGCGCGCGCCCGGCCGGTACGTGGTGCCGCCATCAAACGGAGCGCCGATGATGAGCGCGTCCACATCCTTCGGGTCCTGGTGCATCGGCAGCCGGAGAAACGTAGACACCCCACCGAAACGCGGCACCTCCCGCGGAGACACTGGCTTGAATGCGTTCGTCATGGGGCGTCGCCTCCTGTGTGATTACCAGAGCCGGTAAGCGCTCCCTCAGATGCGGTAGCGCAGCAGCCGACACTCGATGTCGCCGTTGTAGAGCTCATGCTCAAGCTCCGGCGTGAGTCCGAGGTTTCGCTGAACCATCACGTTGCCGGAAATCAGCAGCACCGTGCTGCCCCGCATCGTCTGCAGCGCCTCGCCCCACTGGCGGAAGAAGCCCGCCAGTTGCAGCGGCTGCGCAGCGAGCCGACCGCCGTATGGCGGGTCGGCCACCACCCAGGCAGGGCCGTCCGCCTCGCGATACGTGCGAGCGTCCCGGCGCTGCAGCGTGACGGCGCCCGCTACGCCCGCCGAGGCGAGGTTCTGCGCGGTCACCTCCACCGCCGCGGGCGACACGTCCGTGGCGAGAATCTTCACCGGACACTCGATGAGCACCGCCGCGTTGGCCGCCTCCAGGAGGGCCTCCCACTGCACCGAGGCCGCCGCGTCGAAGCCCGGCCAGCGCTCGAACCCGAAGCGCCGACGCAGCCCCGGGGCCACCCGACACGCGATCATCGCCGCCTCGATGGCGATCGTCCCGGCGCCGCACACCGGATCGATGAGGTCGCTCGTGGCGTCCCACCCCCCGATGCGAAGCACCGCCGCCGCGAGGTTCTCCTTCATCACGGCATCGACCGTCGCCACCCGGTAGCCACGCTTGTGCAGCGCCTCGCCCGCGAGGTCGAGGTACACCGTGGCCTCGTCCTTCACCAGACGCACCACCACGGAGACGTCCGGGTCGCGCGCGTCGACATCGGGCCGGCTGCCGTGCAGATCGCGCAGCGCATCGACGATGGCGTCCTTGGTCTTCAGCGCGATGAACTGCGAGTGCGTGAGCTGAGAGCTCCTGCACGTCGCGGTGACGGAGATCGTGTGCCGAGGCGAGGCGTGCTCGTCCCACCCGAGCGCCCGCACGCCGTCGTAGAGGGCCTGCTCGCCTTTGGCCGCGAAGCGTCCGCGCTCGAGCAGCACCCGCATGGCGATGCGGCTGTGGAGGCACGCGCGCATCCCGTCGCCGAGGGCGCCCTCGAAGTGCACCCCGCCGCGGTCGGCTCGCACGTGCCAGAAACGCATCGCGCGCAACTCATCGCGCAGCGCGGGCTCCGTCCCCTTCGCCGCCGTGGCGAAAAACCGCAGCGGTCCTGGCGCGCTCACGCTCCCAGACCGATCCATGCGTCGAAGGCGTCTGCGAGGTGCTCGAAGCTAGACCCCTCGGTGCTACCGATGACCTCCCGACCGTGCACCAGGCGAACCGCAACATCGAGGTCGATGGGACCGCTATGCATCGCGATGGACGGCAGCTTCGCGATGGCCGCGCGCCCGCGCTCCACGGCCTCCTCGACGCTCAGGTTGCAGTTCGCCACGATGGCGTCCGCGGAGAGCGCAGAGCCGGTGAGCGCGCGCAGCGTCTCGTTGAAGGTCTGGGCGTTGCCGGGGCTCCAATAGTGCCGCGCGAGGTCCGGGCCCACCCTGGGGTTGTCTACGATGTGACCGTCGCGCTCGAGGAAGAACGCCCGCGTCTGGTGCACCGCCATCTCTGCCATCACATACCCATGGTAGTAAGCGCTCGCCTCGCCCGCGAGCAGGTGCGGCACCGCCAGCACCGGGCGCGTGCCCGCGGAGAGGCCCTGGAGTTCGGTCTCCACGGCGCGAAACATGGCGAGCACGGCGACAGGCTCGAGCGCCTCGTCGGACATCTCGTAGAGCCGACGCTCGGCCATCGGAATCGTGAGCATCGCCCGCACGTCCCACGACCGCATCGGCTGCGACTCGGCGATGGCCTCCTCGATGAGCGCCTGCGGAATGGCGTGGCCGTCCCCGTCGGTGAGGTAGCGCGAGCGCCAGTCGGCGTCGTCGAGCAGCGAGTCCATGAACATCGACTGCGTCTCGGCGTAGGCCACGGAGGTCGGCGCAAACTCCTGCGCGAAGCACGGCGCGTCGCTCTCGATGTTGCTGAAGTGCGCCGCGTGGCCGCCCTCGTGGAAGAGGGTCTCCGTCGCGCGGAGCCCGCTGCCGACAGCGCCGCGCACGGCGTTGGCGGTGAAGTTGATGCGCGCCGGACGCCAGGTGCCGGCGTCGTTGAAGGCCACGCCGGGGCCGTGCATGAAGCCGTTCTCGTACTTCCCGACGCGGTCTACGAGGTCGAGGGTGAGCGTCGCGCCGCGAAACTTCACGCCCAGACCCGCAAACGAGCGCCCCCAGCGGCGCACCGCAGGGCCGATGCCGAAGTACGGATCAAGCGCCGCGGCGAGCTTGCCCGCGCGATGGAAGAGGAAGTTCCAGGGGTCGAGGGCGCCGTCGCCGTGGCGCTGCGCGAAGGATGCAAGCTCCGCGCGGCTGCGCTCGGCGGTGCGAGCGGCGAGGTCGTCGAGGGCGCCAAAAAGTTCGTCTTTCGTCATGCGCTCGACGGTGTGCACGCGCCACGCGTAGTAGTCCGCGTGACCGAGCATGCGACCCAGCTGGTTGCGCTTGCGCACCACGTCGAGGAAGCCGTTTTCCAGTACGAAAGTCTCGATCGAGCGCAGGCCCTCGTACGCGGCCCGACGGCGCGAGGGGTCGGCGTCGTTGCGCAGCATCAGCGCGAGCTTGTTGCTCCCCGCAGCCTCAAACGCCCCGGTGGCCGGGTCGATGAACCCCAGCTTCATCCCACCGCGAACACGCTGAAGCTCACCCTCGAGGACAACGATCTCCTCCGACAGAGAGCGCGCCTCCGGGCTCTCGATGCAGTTGGCGGCGAACAGGGCGAGCCAGCCGCCGAGCACGCGGCGCTGCGCGGCAGTGCCCTCCCCGGTCGCCTGCAGGTCGCGCAGATGGCGAAGCGCGTCGGGGTTCTGGAGGAAGCGGTTCATCCCGATTTCCGCGGCGGAGAGGGCCTTCTGCGCCGCCTCGGTGTCGTCCACCATGCCCATCTTCGCGGACCAGAAGAGGTCTTCCTTGGTGGAGTGGAGTTGGAGGAATTCGTCCTGCAGGGAGCGCAGCGTGGAGTCCAACGAGGTCGTCATAGGGGGCAAAACCGTAACACACGCGAGATGCCGCCCACGCGCCGCGATTCACCGGGGGAGGTAAAGCCTTGCACCCAACCGCCCGCTCCCTCTAAGCTCGAGCTTGTGTACAAGGGCGAACGCTTTGGGCCCTACGTACTGAGGGAAAAAATCGCGCAAGGGGGAATGGCGGAGATCTTCTTCGGCGAGCGCTGCGGCGCCATGGATTTCCGCCGCGAGGTCTGCATCAAGCGCATCCGCCCCAACCTCAGCGGCGACCCCACCTTCGTGGAGATGTTCATCGACGAGGCGCGCATCAGCTCGCGGCTGCGACACAGCAACATCGTCGCCATCGACGACTTCGGCAGCACCGACGGTCAGCTCTACATCTGCATGGAGTGGGTGCACGGCACGGACGTAGGCCACCTGCTCAAGCGCCTCGCAGCGGAGGGGCGAAGCATGCCCATCGACGCTGCGCTGTTCGTCCTCTCCGAGGTGCTCCGCGGCCTCGAATACGCCCACGGGAAGCACGAACACGGCGTCCCGCTCAACATCGTGCACCGCGACGTCACGCCCCATAACGTGCTCATCAGCTACGCCGGAGAAGTGAAGCTCTCGGACTTCGGCATCGCCAGGGCCTCCTCGCGGCTGCACCAGACCCAGGGTGACCTCGTGAAGGGCAAGCTGCCGTACATGGCCCCGGAGCAGGCCACCGGAAAAACCCTCGACGGGCGCACAGACCTCTTCGCTCTGGGTATCTGCGCGTTCGAGCTCCTCGCCGGGCAGCGGCCGTTTCCGGGGAAAGACCGCGACGTGATCTACTCCATGCTGCGCGGCGAGCGACCGGCGCTGCGCACGCTCCGACCAGACGTGCCTCCCGGCGTCGAGCGCTGGATCGACACCCTCCTTAAACTCCCGATGGATCAGCGATTCCCCTCCGCCGCGGCCGCCCTCGACGCGATGCAGGAGATCCCGTTCTCCACCGGTGGTCGCGCGCTCACTGCGTTGCTGAGCGAGTTCTATCCCGACCAGGCCTCGGTGCTGACGCCCGCGATCGTCCCTGCCCCTGCCCCGGTCGCGCTCGAGCCGACGCGCCCGCAGCATCCGGGCGAGCTTGCTCCCACGGGCACCGACGTCATCTCCCTCACCACTGAGCCCACGGACTCCACCGACGAGACCGCGATCACACCGCCGCCAGTGTTCGGCGATCGACCGCTGCCCATCTCTTCGACGCAGTCGAACATCCCCTTCGCTGCCACGGTGCTCCACACGCCGTCGCTTGCTACTCCGGGCTCGTCGCCCCCGTCGCTTGCTACCCCGGGCTCGTCGCCCCCGTCGCTTGCTACCCCGGGCGCGTCGCCCCCGTTGATGCGTCGCCTCGCGCTCGGGGTGCTCGTCGTCGCCATCGCCATGCTGGGCATCACCTTCGTGCTCGCCACGCGCTCCCCATCGACGCGACCCCTCGCGCACCTGCAACCACCCGCAGAGCACCTGCAACCGCCCGCAGCGCACCTGCAACCGCCCGATGCGCAACCTCCGCAGCCTCCCACGGAGACGGAGGCCGCGCCGACGTTCGCGACGCTCACGGTCATCGTTCGGCCCTGGGGCAACGCCACGCTCGATGGCCACCCCCTCGCCGTCGGTCGCACGGTGCGCGTCGCTACCGGAACACACACTGTCGCCGCGAGTCAGCCGGGCGGCCGCAACACCTCTCGGCGCGTCACGCTCACGACGGGCGAAAGCGCCCGGGTGCGGCTGGCGATCCCCCAGTAGCGCCGGCCCCTCGCGGTCAAACACGACGGGGCCGATCTGTCGTAAGGAGTGGGCCACCGCAATGCCCCGCTTCGCAGCCATTGATGTCGGTTCCAACGCGATGCGCCTCCGGGTCATCGAGGCGCTCTCTCCCGATCAGGTGCGCGAGGTCGCCGCCGAGCGGGCGCCGGTGCGCCTTGGGCACGACGTGTTTCTCACCGGACGGCTCGCGCCCTCCGCGGCGCTCGAGGCCGTCGATGCGCTCAAGATGTTCCGCGATGTGATGAAGGAAGCCGGCGTCGATGCGTACCGCGCCGTCGCGACGAGCGCCGTCCGCGAGGCGCAAAACGCCGACCTCCTCATCGAGCGCGCCGAGCGCGAGGCGGGCATCAAGCTCGACGTCATCGAAGGCGTCGAAGAGGCGCGCCTCGTGCTCGTCGCGGTGCGCCACGCGGTCCAACTCAAGGGCCGCCGCGCGCTGCTCATCGACATCGGCGGCGGCAGCGTCGAACTCACCCTGCTCACCGATCAGGCGCCGCACGCGTCGGTGTCGCTCCCGATGGGCACCGTGCGGCTCCACGAGGCATTTCTCGACCCCGAGAGCGCCGTGTCCGTCGAGCGTCGGGCGCTGCTGACGGAGTACATCGAGCGCTCGCTGGGCGAAGCGGAGTTTCTCCGCGGGTCGCGGCCCGACGTGGTGGTCGCGACCGGCGGCAACGCCGAGGCCATCGCCGCGCTCTGCCCCTTCGCGACGGACGACGGCAACGGCATCGACACCGCCGCGATGCGCGTGCTGCGCGAAGAGATGGCAGCGCTCACCCCGAGGGCCCGTCGCGAGCGATATGGCCTCCGCGGCGACCGCGCGGACGTCATCGTGCCCGCGCTCTTCGTGCTCTCCCAGGTGGCCGACGCCGTGGGCGCGAGCAGCGTCGTGACGCCCGGCGTCGGTCTGAAGGACGGCATCCTCGCAGAGCTGGTCGATCGCGCGTTTCGGGTGTGGGATGTCCCCGGCGAGGCCGCAGAGGTGGAGGCGCAGGCGCTCGCGCTCGGCCGCAAGTACCGCTTCGACGAGGCCCACGCCAGGCACGTCGCGGCGATGGCGCTCTCGCTCTTCGACCAGTGCTCCGACCTGCACCACCTCGGGCCCGAGGAGCGATCGCTTCTCAAGCTCGCCGCCCTGCTACACGACGCAGGCGACTTCGTCGGCTTCGACGCGCACCACAAGCACACCTATTACATCATCACGCACTCCGATTTGATGGGCCTCACGCCCGAGCAGAAGGAGGTCGTGGCCAACGTCTCGCGCTACCACCGCAAGTCGCTGCCCGACCTTTCGCACCCGGGCTTCCGCAAGCTCGATCGGCGGCTGCGGACGGTGGTTCGCAAGCTCGCGGCGCTGCTGCGCGTGGCCGATGCCTTCGACCGCGAGCACCAGGGGAAGGTTCTCGACGTGGCGGTGCGCATCACCCCGGGCCGCATCGCCCTGCGCGCTACGCCCGACCCGCGCACCCCCGGCGACCACGACCTCTCCCTCGAACGCTGGACCGCCCTGCGCAAGGCCGACCTCATGGAAGAGGTGTTCGCCTGCGAGGTGAAGGTCGATGGCGCCGAGGGGATGGCGCCCGCGAAGTCGTTTCAGTAGCGAGCGCAGTCGATCGGAGGAGCGATCGGCGCTCAGCCGGCGTCGCTCTCGAGCAACCGAAGCGCAGGGGCGTACAGACCGCGCTTGATCGCCCCGAGCGTGCTGGCCTCCTTGCCCGCCAGCGCAGCGGCGCGCGCGACCGCCGTCGAGAGCACCGCGGACTCGTCCGCCACGGCGGCGATGATGCCCGCCCGTAGCGCCTCCGGGGCGGCGTATCTCCGCCCGGTGGTGCACGCCTCGTGGAGCGCAGGCTGCGGGATGCGGGATGCGATCAGCGCGGTCATCGGCGCGGTGAAGGGGATGCCGATGTCAGCCTCGGGCAGGCAGAAGTACCCGCGGTCGGAGCGCATCACGGAGAAGTCGTGCGCGAGCGCGAGCATCGCCCCACCGGCAAACGCATGCCCGTTGAGCGCCGCCACCGTGGGGCGCGGAAACGCGAGCACCCGGCCGAGCAGCTTGTGCACCGTGCGAACGAAGGCGATCGCATCGACGCCATCGGTTCCCATCCACGCGAGGTCGAGGCCGTTGGAATAGAACTTCCCTTCGCCAGTGGTCACGAGCGCGGACGGGACGCCGTGCCCTTCGACCTCGTCGAGCGCGGCGTTCATCGCGCGCACAAACTCGGGGTTGAAGCGGTTTTCTCCGCTGTTCATGCGGAGCACGAAGACGTTTCCTTCTCGCTGCAGATCGATCATGGCTGAGGGCCTCTTTGCACCAGCTGATGGCCTCTGCGATCGCCCGCGACGGAGGGCGTCCGCAGCGCCGGACGCCGGACGGTATCGCAGAATCCCCGCGCGCCACCGTTGCACTGGAGGTCCGCCGACTCGAAGAGCGAGCGGCGTCGAGCGCAAACCCCAGAAACGTCACACCCCCCTCTGCCGCTACGGCCCGACAAGCGCGAAGCTGCGCCTTGGAGGGTCTACCCGATGGCTGATTCGCATATCGATCCGAGAGAGACGTTGATCTACGGCGCGTTCGCCTGCGATCAGTTTGCTGCCGTCTGCATGGGCCTCGTGCCCGCGCTCGACGGAGCGGTGAAGTTTGCTGGCAGCGCGCAGGCGAAGGCCGACGCTGCGATGTACGACGTGCTCCACCGACAGCCGATGCCCACCGCGCTCGACGGCGACCTCGTGGCCGACGCGCGCGACTCCGTGGTGCGCTTCGGGAAGTACGTCGAATCCATCAAGGGGCACCCCGTGGCGCTCTCGGTGTTCTTTGACCGCGACGCCCCGTCGGTCGCGTCGCGCCGTCGCCTCACCAAACTGGTCGCGCTGCTGCATCACATCGTCAGCAAGATCGGCGAGCACAAGTCCCACTTCGCCGACCACAAGACCTGGCTGGCGGAGTTTCGCGCCCACCACGCGACCCTCTCGCAGCTTGATCTCTCGTCCCGTGACCAGAAGGTGACCGGCGCCCTGCTGCGACCAGAACTCGCTGCCGAGCGGGAGGCGTGGCTCACGATCTACACCGCCAACAAAGCCCTCATCACGGGGTTGCTGCGCCACGCGGGCAAGTTGGAGTTGCTTCCGCTGATCTTCGACGACCTCGCCGAGCAGCACCGCGCCGCAGGGGTCTCGGACGAGACTCCGACGCCCGTCGATTCGCCGACCCCCTGACTCCCCGGCCTTGTCGCTCGCAACAACCGTTGCGACGCCCACTCCAACACACGAACCGCTGCACCCATGGTTGCGAGCCCCCGCCAGGCCCCCACGGCGGGCGTCGCAAGCGTTGCAGCGCCCACCAGGCCGGGTTGCGGGCGGTTACAACGCTTGCAACGCCCGCCAGGGCGACCCGGTGGCGCGCTGCAAGCGTTGCGGTCGTACCTGAACAGCCCCGCCGCAGCGCCGACCCCACCCACGAAGCCACCCACGCAGCCTCGCCGCTCGTCACACCGGCATGACGCCGCGCTTGCGGTACGGCCGCTCGACCTTCTTGTGTTGCGCCAGTTCGAGGCCCCACGCGAGCACCCGTCGGGTGTCGCGCGGATCGATGATGTCGTCCACGAGCCCCCAGCCCGCGACCTTGTACACGTCGATGTAGCCCGCAATCATCTCGACCATCTGCTGCTTGATCTCCGGCGGCATCACCTCGCCGCGGAAGAGCTTGCGCGCCGCGATGCCGACCATTCCTTCGGCGCCCATCACGGAGATCTCCGCGCCCGGCCAGGCCACGAGGAGGTCGGGCTCGTAGGCGCGTCCGCACATCACGAAATACCCTGCGCCGTAGGCCTTGCGGGTCACCACGGTGAGCTTCGGAACCGTCGCTGCGCTCATCGCGTGCAGCATCTTGGCGCCGTGCCGAATGATGCCCGCGTGCTCGACCCTGGTGCCCACCATGAAGCCCGGCGTGTCCTGGAAGAACACCAGCGGGATGTTGAACGCATCGCAGATCTGGATGAAGTGCGCGCCCTTGTCCGCGGCGTCGATGTCGAGCACGCCGCCGAGGTGCATCGGGTTGTTGGCCACGACGCCGACCGAGCGCCCGTTGATGCGCGCGAAGCAGGTGATGAGGTTGCGAGCGAAGCGCGGCTTGATATCGAAGACGGTGCCGTGATCGACCACCGCCTTGATGACCTTGTACATGTCGAACGCGCGCCGGGGAGAGTCCGGAACCACGTCGAGCAGGGACTCTTCACGGCGCTCGATCGGGTCGGTGCACGCGACGACCGGCGGCGCCTCTTCGCAGTGCGAAGGGAAGTACGAGAGGTACGCCCGCACGGCGGCGATGCAGCTCGCGTCGTCGGGGTACTCGCCGTCGCCGACGCCGCTCACCTCGCAGTGAACCTTCGAGCCGCCAAGCTCCTGCTCCTCGACGTCCTGCCCCGTGACGGCCTTCACGAGGGGCGGGCCCGCGAGGGCCATGGAGCCGATGTTTTTCACCATCGGGACGAAGTCCGAGAGACCCGGGATGTACGCCGTGCCCGCCGCCCCCGGCCCCACCATCGCCGCCACCTGCGGAACCACCCCGCTCATGATCACCTCTTCGCGAAAGAGGTGCCCGCTGCCGGCGAAGAGCGAGATCTGATCTTCGCTCCCCTTCCCCGGCTCGATGCGCGCCCCTGCGGAGTCGATAAACCACACCATCGGGTGCCGCCCCTTCAGCGCCATCTCGCGCATCCGGGTGACCTTCACCTCGCCCACCTCGCCGATAGAGCCGCCCTTCACCGTGAAGTCGTACGCCGCCGCGCACACCACGCGCCCATCGACCTTGCCGAAGCCACACACCACTGCGTCCGCCGCGGGCTTGTCCGCCCCGTCGGGCCCGGCCGCCACGCCCATCTGCGTGCCGTGCGCCCCCACCTCGAAGAACACCCCCTCGTCGAAGAAAAGCGCAAACCGCTCTCGCGCCGACAGCTTCCCCCGGTCGTGCTGCCTGGCGATCTTCTCCGCGCCGCCCATCTCCTGGATTTTCGCGCGCCGGGCCTCCAGCGCCGCCACTCGCTCCCGCATCGTCGGCATCGTGTCGTCTCCTTCGGTGTCTATAAGTCGCCGGGAACCACAGCCCGCGCGATGCGCGCGAGAATCTCACCGCCGACTCCGCCGACCAACACACCCACCAGGGTCGCAGCGAGCAGGTCAGACGGCAGCGAGACGCGCGTGTAGTGCCCGTGCAGATAGAACGTCGATGCCAGCACGACGCCCATCGCGGCCGCGAAGGCCGACTCGATCTTGCGTCGCGACACCTTCACATCGACCCACAGCACGGCGACCGCGAGGAGCGCGAAGAGCGTCGCCAGCATCGTCTGTGAAAACGGCTCTGCGCGCACCACCACCCGCAACGGCGGCTGCACCGACTCCGGCAACCGATCGAGAATCAGCGTCAGCGGCCCCGCCCCGCGAATCGCCCCGAGAACGTGCCGCGTGGCGACCACCGAGGACACCCGGCGCGTCTCCCGATCGCCCTCTTCGCTGCTCCGCTGAAACACCCCACGCACGTCCTCTTCGGTGCCACCGCGAATCGCCGTGAGCTCGTACTGGGCCCGCGCATCGGTGCCCACGTCGGGCTTGAACGCACCTTCGGCCTCGAGCACTACCGTCGCCGCTGCGCCGCGCACGGTCACCTCCGCGCGGTCTCCGGGCCGTGCGAGCTGCACCACCGACTGCGGCGCCGGAGGGTGCAGCGTGATCGCCGCGGGCCCAGCAGTCGCGAGCAGCACGGCCACCGTCACCGCGCGCAGCATCGGCCGCAGCCGATCGCCCTCGGGCAAGGTGGTGGTGTGATCCCAGGCCACGTAAGCGAGCCCGAACCCAGCGATCGCGAGGAGCACCGTCGCGGCGTGCACGCCGAAGCGTGGGGACTTGGTGATCGTGAACACCAGCACCCCGAAGACCGCCACGGCGGCCACGTAGGGGAGGAATTTCGCCAGCTCGGACGGTGGCTCGAACTCCATCGTCTGCCTGGTCGAACTGCGCTTGGACGAAGGCTCCGGGGTCGCCATGAAGGCCACGGGCTCTACCACAGCCCAGCGCATACGGCGACGCGCGCGTCAGCCAAGGCCGAGTGCGCGCTCGAGCACCGTGCGCAGGAGGTTTGTTCGTCCCGCGTCGAGGGTCGCGGCCACGCCGAGCGCCTGCCACGAGCGCTGCTGCGCGGCATCGCCGCCGAGCACCACCAGGCGGCCGTACTTCGTGTCCGGATGCGAGCGCACGGCGCGAATCCAGCGCTGCTCGTCGAGCCCCGGCACCGGGAGCGCGATCACCACGGCGTCGAGCATCCCTGCCCCGGCGGAGAGCGTCCCGATGTCCGCGAGCGCCTGCATCGAATCGAATCGCGGGAGGAGATCGAACGCGTCGCCCAGGGAGAGCGCGATCTCCGCCAGGGCAGCGGGCTCGGGCAGCACTGCGAGGACCCTCGGACGCAGCGGCCCCAGGCTGCTCGGAATGGGCATGTCGAAGCGCCGCAAGAGGTCGAGCAACGCACGGCGGCGGAAGCGCAGGTGACCGCCCGGCGTGCGAAAGGCCTCGATGTCGCCGCCGTCCACCCAGGCGTGCACGGTCTTGAGGTCCACCCCCCATAGGCTCGCCACCTGCGACGCCACGAAGATCGGCTCGCGCGGAGCGATCGGGACACGCCGCGGCGTCGCTACCCGCTTGCGGAAGCCGAGCGTCCGCGCGGCCGTGAGTGCTTCTGAGAGAAGCGAGCGAAACGCAACGCGCGGCCCGCGGAAGATGCCATCGACGACGGGCATCGCGGCGACGTCGAGAATCACGATCCGTAGCGCCTGCTCGGTGCGCCCGCGCGCCGCGTGGATCCAGCGGGTGGCGAGGTCCCCGAGGCCCGCGCCGAGCACCACGACGTCGGGTGCTGCGCTTGCGCCCACGCGTTCTCCGAATCCAATGAGCGCCTCGTACGGATCGCTCCAGAGGTGCAGGTAAGCTCCGGCGCTCATCCAGAGGCCGGTGGCCTCGCCAGGGTCTGTCGCAGCGGCCGGATCGTCCCCTGGCCGGGTCATCGAGAGCTCCTCGATGATGGCGATTCGCGCGGCCTGATTCTCCTCGACCACGAGCACGTGTGGGCGGTCGCGCAAGAGGGCATCCGGGGTTGGGTAGCCCCAGCGCTTCAAGAACTTGAGTACCGCCGACTGACGGAAGCGAAGGTGCCTGCCCTCGGTGCGAAACGACTCGAGCGCCGCCTCGGCGGACCGCTCATCGACGCGCTGACACCAGTTGTGAATGGTCTTCAAATCGACGTCGCAGATCGAAGCAAGCTGGGACGCGAGGAAGAGCGGCTGGCCGTTCTGGTCGGTGCGCTGCTGCGTCACGCTCGCGACGTCGATCGGAGGCTTACAGACGCAGGCAACAGTGGGAGGAAATCGACCATCTTCGCGAGGCTAGCGTTCCGCGCCGATGTCGCAACCCTCCGTGAGAATCAATCCCCCCGCCGCCCGCCCGATCAAACCTCCCAGGCTCCGTCGCGGTAGAGAAAGCGGGTCGGCAGGCCTGAAAACGGCGGGTCGGCGGTCGCCGCGGGGTGTCCCGGATCGTCCGGCAGCAGCACAGCGAAGGTCTCGCCGACCACCACGACTGAGGGTTCGAGCGCGCGTGACGGCTCGCGTGGCATTGCGAGCAGCGCGGCCACATCGGGGACATCGACGATCTCCGCGAGCGTCCGCCACGTTGGCGGCGCCAGCACGATCTCCGCGCGCATGGCTCGTGCGATGGCCTCTCTCGGCGTGAGCCAACCGCTTTCCACGGACTCTCCGCCGTCATGCCGCGCGCGGCTCACATCCGCCGGTGCCGGCGCGACAAAAAACCGCGCGTCGAAGCGTCGCGTCTCCTGCCGCGGTGTCACCCAGCGCGACCACGGAACCAGCGCCGCGCACGACAGCGTGACCCCATGCTGCCCGAGCAACGCCGCGAGGGACGGCCGCTCTTTCGGCACGAGTGCAGCACGCAGCGCATCGGCCACGTCGGGGTCTACGGCGGGGTCGGCGAGCAGCAGTCCGGACTCTTCCAGGCACTCTCGCAGCGCGGCGACGTGCAGCGCCCTGGCCCTGCTCCCATCGGGCTCGCCGAGACGCTTCGCGCACTCCTCGGCGTCGAGATCGCAGGCGACCGTGGGGTCGGCGTCTTCCGGATCGAGTCGGCCACCGGGGAAGACGTACGCCCCACCCATGAAGTGCATCGCCGCGGCGCGCTTCACGAAGAAGACCTCCGGTCCTGCGGGGGAGTCACGCACCACCAGCACGGTGGCGGCGTCCCGCGCGATCGGCGCGTCTCCCTCGAGGTCGAACGAAACGGTCACGAAGAGAAGCTTGCGAGGAGCGACTCCAGTTCGCCCATCGCGTGGGAGTCTCGCTTACGTTTCGCGGCCTCGATGCCGTCGAGGCACCACCGTCGCGCGTCGTCGGTTACGCCTAGTTCATGGCTCACCTGGGCGGCCATGAGATACATGGGTACGTAATCAGGAAACTTCGCGCGTAGCTTTCGGAAGCCCTCCACGCAGTCCTGCAGTCGCCCTGCGCTCCGGTACTCCAGGGCAAGGCCGTAATAAGGAAACGGATCATTGGGTTCCCGGGACACCATCATCTCCAGGGCTTCGAGTCGCGAGGGCATGGTTGGTGGCTTTGTCCTTCTCGGGTCGTAGCGGTTAGTTTTCGATCACGCCGATGTACGGGAGGTTGCGAAACTTCTCACCGTAGTCGAGTCCGTACCCCACGACGAAGTGGTCGTCGATGGTGAAGCCCAGATAGTCGATGGGCACCTTCACTCGGGTACGCACTGGCTTGTGGAGCAGCGAGCACAGCTTGAGCGAACGCGGCTGCCGGGTGCCGAGATTCTCGAGGAGGTATCGCATCGAGAGCCCGGTATCGACGATGTCTTCGACCACCAGCACGTGCTGGTGCGTGACCGACTGCGTGAGGTCGTAGGTGATCTGCACGACCCCGGAGGTTTCCGTACCTGCGCCATACGAACGCAGCCCGAGAAACTCCACCGAGAGTTCGCGGTCGATGTGCCGGATGAGGTCTGCGGCGAAGAGGAAGCTGCCCTTCATGATGGGCACCACGACGAGGTGCTCGGCCTCGGCGTAGTCGCGGGTGATCTGCGCCCCCAACTCTCGCACCCGCTTCGCGATGGTCTCTTCATCCAGCAGCACCTTGAGCTTCTTCATGTCCGTTCTCCGAATGGGGGGTATCGACGCCGACAATCTCCCGCCCGTCTATCACGCCGCTCCTCGCGCGTACCCACTTCGCGACCGCTCGCCCCGCGTCGGTCAGCGCAGGGTTGTCACGGTCTCCACCGCCGCGAGCGCCATCGTGCGCACCGCCCCGGTGAACGTGCCCAGCAACACCGCCACCACCCCAAGCGCTGCCATCTCCCGCAACGGCACCCGGAGCTCTGCTCGCTCCAGCGGGCGTCCAACGCGGCCCGCGAGCGCGACGGTCAACTCCATCGCGACCACCGTCAGCAGCGCCGAGGCTGCCAGCGCTGCGGCCGACGACAGCGCCGTCGTCAACGCCCGCAGCGCCATCGGCCACACCGTCACGTCGGCCTGACCGGTGACATTCACGGGCACGGATACGTAGGTCGCGGCCAGCGCACGGAGCACCCCGCGGTGCGCGCCGGAGGCCAGCAGGGTCATCCCGCCAACGAGGGAGAGCAGGCGCGCGAAGGGCCCCTCGCCGCTCGCCCACGGCCGATCGATCCATGCGCCAGCGACGGATAGCGCGAGCACCGGCGCACCGAGCACGACCGCCAGCGCAACCCCGATCGCAAGTTCACGCAGCGCGCCGACGAGCAGCCAGGCATCGAGAGCGGCGGGCCCGCTGTCGGCGCCGAGGCCGAGCGCGAGGGCGAGACCCACGGCCGTCAGCAGCCCCGCGCGCAGCGGCGCCATCGCGCGCGTGGCGAGCCACAGCAGCGGAAGAATGCGCAGCGCCGGGAGCGCGAGACCGAGCACCGCCGCGAGCAGTGTGTTCACGCCACCCACGCCGGAATCGAGGTCCAGAGGTAGCGAGCGAACTGGGCTACGGCGGCGGCCCCTGAGGCGGCCGAGAGGGCGATGACCGCAGCGACCACGACGAGGCGCGGCACCGACGTCAGGGCCGGATCACCAAGGCGCAGCGGCGCGGAGATGAACCCGAGCACGAGGCCCACGAGTGCCGACGCGAGGAGCGCGGGCGCAGCTACCGACAGCGCGAGGAGCAGTGCGTGCTGGGCGAGCGAGACCGTGCGAGCGATGTCCACGCTAGCGAGGATCGCGAAGGACCCCCGATGGGGTCAATCGCGTCCGACGATCAGTTGAGTGCGAAGGGGAAGGTGACCGAGAAGGTCGGCCGAGAGAACGGCGGGAGGTGCGCGTCCCGAACAGCGCGAGCGATACAACTACCTACGGGCGTCCCGGCGAAGGGCGGCGCGACGTTGGCGGTGTTGACGCGCCCCTGACTGTTGAACACCACCGTGACGGTCGCGGTGCCACCCGATCCGGTGCCACAGGAGCGCACCGCCGAACCAACCCCCCGCATGGCCCCGGCGACATCCGGGCGAGCGGGCAATTCGGGCAAATTCGAAGCGGCGGCAGCGGCGGGTGCGGGGCCGCCGGCCGACGGGCGGGCGACGGAGTTCATGAGGTCATCGAGGCTACCCCCGCCTGCGGGGCGAGGGCGGGCCGCGGGCGCAGGCGAGGGTGCTGGGCTCGGAGCCGCGAAGGGTGCCGCGGGAGCCGTCGTGCGCGCCACAGCGGGGGGGGTATTGGTCGAACGCTCACGCGGACGCTCTCGTTCGCGCGCCTCGGCGTAGGGCGGAACGACCGGCGCAGTGGGTGCCACCAAAGCCGGGGTCGGCGCGACGGGCGGCGGAACCGACTCGGGCTGCGCGGCCGGCGCTGGCGCTGGCGCCGGCTCCGGAGTGGGCGCTGCCATCGCCGTGGGATTGGGGCTGGTGTTCGCGGCGACCACTGGGTTTGCGTTGTCGCTATCCCCGCGCGACTTGAAGATGAGGGCGGCGCCGATAACACCGGCCACGAGGATGAGTGCCGCGCCGATGATGGCGAAGTTTATGTTCTTCGAGGCAGGGGCGGGACGTGGCGCTTCCATCGGCGCGACCATCACGGGCGACGGAACCGCTACCGGCGCTAGCACCGGCGCGGCGAGCGGCGAGTTCAGACCTCCTGACGCGCCCACCGTGAGAATGTCATCGACTGAGCTTTTCGAGCGCGCGCCTGACCTTGTGTTCAGCGCGCCCGCGAGCTTGTTGATGTCGATGAGTCCGCTCGAGTCACCCGAGGCCATGCCTGCCTGCGGTTGAGCGTCCTTCGGACCAGAAAGCTGCTGCAGCGTCGCGAGGGAAAAGAGAACGGAGTTCTCGTTGCGTTGACCTGTCATTGAGTCGGCGCCGCCCACCGCCGCGGGGGTCTCATCGGTGCCGGAGAACAGCGGCTTCGACGCCTCCTGCACCCGCGCTTCCGTAGCAAACAGGTCACCGCCGCCGACCTTTGCGCGAGCCTTCGCGGGCTCCGCAACGAGCGGACGACCACTGCCGGCACCCGTGGTGGGGCTACTGCGCGCCGGATCCGGTGCCGAGTAGAAATCGCCCATGGGCGACGACGCGGCAACCATCGGAGCAGGCGCCTCTGACATCGCCGGGGGAGCGATCGAGGCGAAGAGATCGTTGCCCATGAACGGCGCTTCTGCTTCTGCCGCCGGCGCGCTGAACACCACCGCAAGTTCCTGGACTTCCTGCATGGGAAGCCAGCCATCGAAGCCGTCCCGCCACACGAATGTCTCGGGATCGATGTGCCCCGCAGCGAGCATGTCCCGCACCTGTGGGACGCTGTACGGCCCCTGCTGCTCGCCGTTTAGAACGACATGCCACAGCGGCTCGTCGCCCATCTCGGTGGACATCGCGCGCGTTGCCTCGTCCTCGGCGGGCCGCGGAATCTCCGCGGCCACCTCGGTGCCACGGACAATGATGTCCGACGAGCACTTCTTGCACTTGATCTTGAAAAGTTTCTTACCCTGAACCTTTTCGTCCGCAATCTTGTAGGCCGCTCCGCAGCTCTGGCATTCGATCTTCATGTGGCTCTGTCCCGTGCGAGGCCCTGGCGTGGTCTGATGATGGGTGGACGCGGGTCTTGCGGACTATTGAAGCGCGCGACGTGGCACTTCTTCCTGCGCCTTGGACGCGCATTCTAGATATCCGCGGAATCTGGGGTCAAGCGCGGTGTTCGCGCGTACGAAGCTTCGATCGTCAGGAGCGGCGCCCCTTGGGATGAAGTTGATCATGCGTCGTTCAGCCGCACGCCGTCATCTACGCAGAAGTCCATCAAGGGTTCGTAGCGGCGCCGACAGCGGGGACAAATGCGACCGGGAGGCGCAACGACGACAGGAGCCGAGGCAGATGTCCCCAGGACAAACAGCCCGGCACCATCTTCGGAGCAGAACACCGATTCGTCGCGAAACTCCTTGGCGCACACCGGGCAACGCTTCACTTCAACGAATAGCTTTCGCGCAACGGACTCACTCTGAGGCGCCAGGCGGGGCTGCTCGTCCCTCGCAAGGTCCAGCGCTGTTTGTAGCACCTCGACCGGCGCGGCCTCGCGCCGATTTCGCCCGATCTGTTCGGCATGCGCAATCAGCGGCGCGACTGGGCTTTTCACCGTCCCGGGTTCGCTCCTGAAGATCGGCTTTCGCTTGCGGCGCGCCACGAGCGACCCGACCACCCCCAGCATCGCGAGTCCCCCGAGCACTGCGACCATCAGCGCCAGTCCGTTTGGGCGCGCGGCCGGATTCTCGTTCGTCACCGACACACCCAATGACTGCCCCGCTCCAGGATCGATCGCCTCGACCGACGCGTCCTCCTCGTCGATGTGCGCCGCCGCGAGCGAGCGATACTGGTCCTCGCTCACCACCGTCGCCAGCGCCCTCGCGCTCAGCGCGCCTGCCGTCGCGGTGATCTCGATGACTCCTTCGCCGCGCGTTGATACGACGCACCCACGCTCGGTCGTCGTCTCCGCCGCGCCGACGGTAGGCCTCGTCGTCCACACGACCGCCGCGCCATCGATCTCGCACCGCGCAGCATCGAGCACTCTGACGCGAAAGCATGTTCTTCCTCCGACGGGAAGGCTTCGCCGTGAGGGAGACACCACGAGCACGCTCGCCACTCCAACCCGCGCACAGCGACGCACCGGCGGCTCAGGGCGCACCGGCACCGGTGGTGTTGGGGGGGCTTCTGCGGCGGGTGGGGTGGGGATCGCAATGGGCAGCGTCGGTGCGGCACCGATACGTTCATACTCGCGAACCATCACCGAGCGCGCCCGGCAGACGGAACCCTCGATGTTCCACTCGTACTCGGTCTCGTCGTGGAGGGAGAGCCGCCGGTCCCCGTCGGCGGAGATGGTGTACGTCGCGTGCTCCGCAAGCGAGGCGCCCTCCGGTGTGCTGCACGTGGTCACCCAACGCGCCGGGGATGGGTGCGCAGTACTTCGCACCGCGACGTCGCGATTGTCGCTCCAGCAGCGGTCTGATCGCAGCGTACGGCCACCGATGTCCACGCTGAGGCTCGTCGTCGTCGCGCGCACCGTCGCCTCGCGCCCGATGCTGCCGCTCCGCGAAGACGGCCGCGGTCCGCAGCCGGGACCCCACTCGCGGACGGTCACGGTCACGTTGTCGCGAGTGCTGCGCCAGGAGCCGCTGAGGTCTTGCGCCACCCCGATGGACGGAGCAGAAAACCTCGCGACCGCGACGAGGGCCGCGATGATCGGGGAGCGGAGCATTGTATGGGATGACACTAGCGGCACGCGGGGTCTTTGACCACAATGCGCGAGGGAAACGGCAGGCGAAGGTGAGAGTTAGCCTTCTGCGCGAATCTTCTTTACGGCCTCGGTAAGTTCGGGGACGGCCTTGAAGAGATCGCCCACGAGACCGTAATCCGCCAGTTGGAAGATCGGCGCCTCCGCGTCCTTGTTGATCGCGACGATAACCTTGCTGTTCTTCATCCCCGCGATGTGCTGAATCGCACCAGAGATGCCGACGGCAACGTAGAGCTTGGGCGCGACGACCTTGCCGGTCTGCCCGACCTGGAGATCGTTGGGCACGTAGCCAGCATCGACCGCCGCTCGGCTGGCACCCATGGCCGCTCCCATCACATCAACCAGGGGTTCGAGCACGGTCTTGAAGCCCTCGACGGACTTCAGCGAGCGCCCCCCGGAAACGACCACCTTTGCCTCTGCCAGTTCTGGTCGAGCCGACTTCACTTCATCGAAGCTCAAGAACTCCACACGCCCAGCGAGCGGCGCGGCCACGGTGGAGGCTGTCTCTAGAGCAGACAAACCGCCGCTCGGCGCCGCCGCCTCAAACTCAGATTGTCGCGCACTGACGACCTGTGTCTCGGAGGTGATTTGCATCATCGCGATCGCATTGCCCGCATACATCGGGCGCTTGTAGGTGAGCACTCCGCCCGCCACTTCAACGCCGGCGACATCGCTCGCGAATCCAGCGCCGAGGCGTGCGGCGACTCGCGGCGCCAGGTCCTTGCCGAAGGAACTCGCCGTCACCACCACCACCACGTAGCCCTTCGCGGCCTCGGCCACGGTGGGGGCGTAGACCTCCCCGACATAGTTGGCGAAAGCGGCATCGTCCGCCACCTTCACTACACCCGCGCCAAAACCGCGTAGCTCCTCGGCGGCGGTGCCCACATGCTGCCCAACCACGAGCACATCGAACGGAAGCCCAGCCGACCGCGCAAACGTGATCGAGCTGTGGGTGGTTCTCTTCAACTTCCCCGCGGCGACCTCTGCAACAATCAGGATCTTGCTCATCTCACATCGCTCCTGTCTTCAGAGGACCTTCGCCTCGGTGCGCAGTTTCTGGACCAGCTCCGCGACGTCTTTGACCTTCACGCCACCCTTGCGCGCCGGGGGCAGCGCAAAGCTTAGGTACTTCGACTTGAGCGCCGTATCGACGCCGAGCGACGCGAGCGATGCCTCGACGATGGGCTTCGACTTCGCCTTGATGATCATCGGCAGCGGCGTAAAGCGCGCTCCGTCTGGATACGTAAAGGTCGCGGGCGTCACGTGGTTGACCACGCTCTTCGGCGCGACGATGCGAAGATCGACCGTGATCACCGCCGGCAGCGTCAGCCTCAGCTTGATCACCCCGCCATCGACCTCGCGCCCCACGATAACTGTCTTCTTATCGGCGCTGAGTTCCATGCTCATCGCGAAGGTCGCGCTCGGCCACTGAAGCAACTCCGCGAGAATCTGCCCCACCTGGTTGCTGTCGCCGTCCACGGCCTGCTTGCCGAGCACCACGAGGTCGGGCATTTGTTGCTCGACAACCTTGGCGAGCGCGCGGGCAATGAGGTCGCCATCGAGCGCGTTATCGTCGGACAGGAAGAGCAGTCCGTCGTCGGCACCCATGGCCAAAGCCTGACGAATGTTGGTCGCCGCCTCCTTAGGGCCGAAGGAGGCGATCGTGAGTTTGTCACCCGCGATACGGACCTTCGTCTGACCATTTTCGAGGAGGCGGAGGGAAGCTTCCACCGCGTACTCGTCGAAGGGGTTGGCCTTCGGTTCGAGGCCGGTGGTCTCGATCTTTGCGCCACCGGCGCCGATCTTGATCTTGTTGGCGTTATCCGGATCTGCCGTTCGCTTCAGTGGAACCAGGATCTTCACGGTGCCGTCTCCTCGCTGACGGTTAGGCTGTATTGACGTCGCTCTTCGAGTTCTCGCCCGAATCCCGCGCCGCGCGGCGGTGGTGTAGGTTCTCCCTACGCAGCGTGTCAACCCGCGGCGCTCACCGAATACTCATTCAGCGAGCGACTTGATTTTCTGCGCACGCACCTCGGCCCAGGCGATGACCTTCGCTTCGGGCTCCGAGGCCGTGAAGCGCGAGAGTTCCTGGATGCCCGTCGGGGACGTGACGTTGACCTCCGTCAGGCGACCACCGATGACGTCGAGTCCGACGAAGTAGAGGCCATCCCGACGAAGTTGCTCGCCCACAGTCGCGATGATGGCCCTATCGTGCTCGTCGAGGTCGCATGGTTCGACTCGTCCTCCAACGTGGATATTGCTCCGCGACTCGTCCTCCCGCGGTACGCGGAGGATTGCACCGAGGGGTTCGCCGTCGAGCAGGAGCACACGTTTGTCACCTTCCCGCACCGCGGGCAGAAACTCCTGAACCATCGCGAAGCGCCGTCCCTCAAACGTCAGGGTCTCGACGATGGAGCGGAAGTTCTTGTCCGCCAGATCGACGATCATGATCCCTCGTCCGCCAGCACCATCGAGGGGCTTCATGACTCCCGGTCCCCCGAGTTCCTCAAGGAAAGCCCTGATATCTGCTTCTTTTGCGCTCACGATGGTCCGTGGAGTGACCGACGGGAAGTGCATCGCGTAGAGTTTCTCGTTTGCATCGCGGATGCCCCGCGGGTCGTTGACCACGAGCACGCGACCGCGAACCTGTTCGAGCAACAGCGTGTTGTAAAGGTACTGCGCATCGAAAGGCGGATCGATGCGAATGAAGACAGCGTCGAGTCCAGAAACATCAACCATTTCGGGCGCGCTTCGCTCGAAGTGTCCGGGCGCGGCTACGGCGCGGACCAATGTTTGGCTCATCCTCCCATAGACACCACCGCGGGCACCGATCAGGTCCGACGGACCGAGCGTGTACACCACGTGTCCGCGTCGCTGAGCCTCCAGCATGAGAGCGAACGTCGTGTCTTTATCGACGAGCACGTGCTCGATCGGGTCCATCAGAAAAGCGAAGCGCATCGGGCTGACCTCCGCTGACACCATAGCGGTACCCCGATGAAGGTGAAATCGGGAAGAGACTCGGGTGGCTGGTCTTTCGCAGCAGAATCCGCCGAAACGACGCCTAAATGAGTTGAAGGCGCGACATGGATATCATCCATGCGCGCCTTCAACCGCGGTCCCGGCAAGGGCTACACCGCTCGGTGCAGGAGTCTTACTCTTCCTCGCCGCCAGCCGAAGCCGCCGGGGTCGCCGGGGCAGCAGGCTTCTTGGCGCGGGGAGCGACCTTCTTGGCCGCCGGCTTCTTCGCCGGAACGGCCTTCTTCGCCGGAGCAGCCTTCTTGGCTGCCGGCTTCTTGGCAGCAACCTTCTTCGCCGGAGCAGCCTTCTTGGCCGCCGGCTTCTTGGCAGCAACCTTCTTCGCCGGAGCAGCCTTCTTGGCCGCCGGCTTCTTGGCAGCAACCTTCTTCGCCGGAGCAGCCTTCTTGGCTACCGCCTTCTTGGCAGCGGGCTTCGCCGCGGGCTTCGCCGCGGCCTTCGCCACGGGCTTCTTCGCCGCGGGCTTCTTGGCCGCCGGCTTCTTGGCCTTGGGGGCCGCCTTCTTCTTCGCTGTAGCCATGGAACCTTACCTCCAGTGATGAGGTTGACTGTCAGGTAATGTATCGTGCCTTGGGGTGGTGTCAAGCATGCAAGCGCATGGCGAAGTACGTTTGGTTGGGGAGAGGGTCATTTTATTGACTTTTCATAGGAGCTCTGTTTAACCCCCCACCTCGATTCGAGAGTTGGGAGGCTTCTGGCGTGACACGCAGACTGATCGGTTTGGCGGGGGTAATGGCGATGATGCTCGGCTGCGGACACGGCGAAGCCGAGTGGCAGGGCAAGATCCGCGAGCTTTCGACGGTTCAGGGGCAGCTGCGCGACCTGACCGGCGAGCGCGATCACCTGCGCGAGCAACTTGAGGGGATGCAGTCGTCCAACGCGACAATGGCCCACAGACTCGAGGAGCTCGGCCAGAATGTTTCGCAGCTTCAGGCGCAAGGGCAGCAGCAGGCGACCGCTTTGACCGAAGCGCAGCAGCGCGAGGCCGAACTTCGACGACGACAGCAACTCGCGGAGGCCCGGCTCACCACGTACCGAAACATGGTCGCGCAGTTTCAGTCGATGATTTCGGCAGGGCAGCTACGTGTGCGCACCGTGCGAGGCCGAATGGTCATCGAGTTGCCTGCGGGCATCCTGTTTGACTCCGGTCGCGCCGAACTGCGTGTCGAGGGCCAACAGGTATTGCGACAGGTAGCATCCGTGCTGGCGCAGATTCGCGAGCGCGATTTCCTTGTGGCGGGACACACCGACAACGTCCAACTGGGACACGGCGGTCGTTTCGCAGACAACTGGGAACTCTCCGCAGCTCGCGCTCTGAACGTCGTCAGGTTCCTGGCGGCAAATAACGTTGCGGCAGTGCACCTTGGCGGCGCGGGCTACGCGGAGTACCAACCCGCACGCCCGAACGACACCGACGAGAACCGGGCACAAAACCGACGGGTCGAGGTCATCTTGATGCCCAACATCGAGGAACTCCCGGACCTCTCCTCGCTCGACAACACACCCGCTCCCGCGCACTAACTTACCGGTAACCGTTCAGGGGTTTGCCAAGAGCTCTTCATTCGTCTAGCGATCGCGGCGTGACGATCTGGCGCGACGAGCTGCCGCCGGTGAGCGCCAAAGATACGGCGAACACGCCGCCCTTTGTTCGTGCACGATTGGCTGTCGTCGAAGATCTGCTGGACGTCACTCTGGGCCACGTCGCAGAACTCGCTCGCCTCAACGCGCTGTTGGCGGCGCGGGTGGCCTTGCTGGAGGAGCGGGTCGGAGCCAACTCGTCGAATTCCTCGAAGCCGCCCAGCACCGACGGCCAGGACGTCCCGCCCTCCAGGCCCGGACGGAGTGGACGACCGAAGGGCGGCCAGAAGGGTCACAAGGGCCACTTCCGTGCGCTGCTGCCGCCGGAGAAGGTGGACAAGTTCGTCGTCTGTAAGCCGGTCGCCTGCAAGGACTGTCAGGCCGCGCTTCTGGGGGACGATCCCGATCCGCTGCGGCATCAGGTGACCGAGGTGCCGGAGAAGCTCGTGGAGGTCACCGAGTTCCAACTTCACGAGTTGGAGTGCGCCTGCTGCGGCCAGCACACACGAGGGGCGCTTCATCCCGAGGTTCCGGAGGCGATGCTCGGCCCACGCGCACAGGCGCCGCTGGGAACCCTCGTGGGTCAGTTCAAGATGAGCCACCGCGATGTGGTGATCTTCTTCGCCTCTGTGCTGTCGGTGGCGATGTCGCCGGGCACCGTGGCGCGCATGCTCTACCGGGTGTCGGAGGCGGTCGCCGAGTCCGTCGAGGCCGCCAAAACCCTCGCCCGCCAGCAGCCCGTCGCGCACGCCGACGAGACGAGCTGGTGGCAGGGCCGCCGCAAAAGCTGGTTGTGGGTGATGGCCACCACGATCGCGACGATCTTCGATGTGGCACCCGACCGCGGGGGCGACTCGGCGCGGGCTCTGATCGTGGACTTCAAGGGCATCCTGATGGTCGATCGCTGGCGCGCTTACGCGAGGACGGCGATCGGCGGATGACAGTACTGCTGGGCACAACTGAAGCGGGATTGGGAGAAGTTCCGGCTGCGTGGAGGCGTGGACGCGGAGCTCGCCGAGAACCTCGCCAGGGAGACCGAGCGACTCTTCACCTGGTGGCACTGGGTGAAACAGGGTCGGCGCGATCGAGCGTGGTTGCAGCGCTCCATCGGGAAGCCCAAACGGGCGTTTCGACGGCTGCTCGAAGAGGGCGTCGAGGCGACGTCGAAGAAGACCCGCGGGACGTGCGGCGAACTGCTGGCGACGTTCGAGCGGATGTGGACCTTCGTCGATCACGAGGGAGTGCCGCCCACGAAGAACTTCGCGGAGCAGCAGATCCGTCACGGCGTCATCTGGAGGAAAACCAACTTCGGCAGCGACAGTGCGCGAGGATGCCTCTTCGCGGGGCGAATCCTCACCGTAGTGGCGACTTGCCGCCAGCATGCGCGCGACGTGTTTGGCTTCCTGATCGGGGCCGTGACCGCGAAGGTACGCGGCCTCGAGGCACCGTCGCTGCGCCCGCCGAATTCCTCAACAATGGAGTTGAGGCCTGAACGGTTACACTTACCGCACTCTCCAATCCATCTGACGGGGCGATGTTGACGCATGCGCGTCATTCGTCTATCGTTCGCTTGCCTCCCGCATGTGCCTACCTCGATCTGAGCTCTCTGCTTGGATGGTTTTGGTGCATAGCGCGCCAGGTCATTGTGGCGTCGTAACATCGATGCAGGGTCGGCATTTGTCGGGATGAGTCCGGGACTCTGAACAGTTTCCCGGCGCACACGGTGACGGGCCGAACCCGTCTTTAGAGTTCAGAGGAGTAACGATGCAAGAGGCACGGATCTCGGAGTTCAAGGTCGGCGACAAGGCCGTCTACCCGGCCCAGGGCGTTGCAGAGGTCGTCAGCATCGAAGAGCGAGAGATCGCGGGCTCGAGGCAACGGTTCTACGTTCTCCGCATCCTCGACTCTGAACGCCGCATCATGGTGCCGGTGAAGAACGCCGACATGGTTGGGCTCCGCAATGTCATCTGCGAGGCTGAAATCCTGGAGATCTTCGAGATTCTCCGAGAACGCACCGTCTCCTACGACAATCAAACATGGAACCGCCGATACCGCGGCTTCATGGACAAGATCAAGACCGGCAGCATCTATGACGTTTCAGAGGTGCTGCGCGACCTCTATCGGCTGAAGACCGAGAAGTCGCTCTCCTTCGGGGAGAAGCGCATGCTCGAAAATGCCCGCGGCCTCGTTGTGAAGGAACTCGCGGTCGCCCTCGACCGAACCGAAGACTCGGTGCGCGAGGAGATCGAGGCTATCTTCACCACCAACTGAGCCGATCGGCTCGTTCGCGCTTCCATCCCTCCCTCTTCGGAGTACGCTACCCAGTGACGCGGCGCAGTCGGGCGCTGCGCGCATAGCGTTTGGTTTTCAATCCATGGTCGGTAATCAAATCGTCATCAACGTCGACATCGGCGAAACCCGGGTCGCCCTTATCGAGGGCGGCATCGTCACCGAACTTCACATCGAACGTCGCGGCGAACGCAACGTTGTAGGCGACGTGTATCTCGGCAAGGTTACCCGGGTGCTTCCGGGAATGAACGCTGCATTCGTCGACATCGGCCTCGACCGCGCCGCCTTCCTCCACGTCGACGACGCTCTCTCAGAGTCCGAATTTCGCACGCTCATTCCGGGCGACGAAGAGGACGCCGATGAGGAGGGCGACGATTCCCACGGCGACGACGGCGTGGGTACCGCAGAGGGTGCGCCGGAGGAAGATCGCCCCGCGTCGAAACCCGCAGGGGCTGGTCAGCGACGCAAGGACCCCCGGGCCCAGCGGACGCCCCGGGTCAACAAGGGCATCCGGGAAGTGCTCAAGGAGGGGCAGGAGATCGTGGTGCAGGTGTCCAAGGGACCCATCTCCACTAAGGGTGCGAGGGTCACGTCGCACGTCTCGCTGCCCGGTCGGTACGTCGTATACATGCCGACGGTTGAGCACATCGGTGTTTCGAAGCGCATCGGCAACGAGAAGGAGCGACGACGCCTTCGAGAGGTCATCGAGTCAATGCGTCCTGAAAAGGGCGGGCTTATCGTGCGCACGCTCTCCGAGGGGCTCACAAAGAAGCAACTCAAGACCGACGTCGCGTACCTGGCGCATCTCTGGGCCGACATTTGCCATCGACGTGAAGCCAGTAAAGGTCCGACCCTGCTCTACTCTGAGCTCGACGTGCATCTGCGCACCGTGCGCGACGTCTTCGGCCCGGAGGTCGATAAAATCGTCGTCGATGACAAAGACACGCACGGTCGGCTGGTTCGCTTTGTCGAGCAGTTCATGCCGGATCGAAAGGACGATGTCGAACATTACGGCGGCGATGAACCCGTGTTTGACGCCTACGGCATCGAAGACGAGATCGGCCGTGCGCTGGCTCGGAAGGTTCCGCTGAAGTCCGGCGGCTACCTGATCATCGATCAGACCGAGGCGCTGTGCGCCGTGGATGTGAACACGGGTCGCTTCGTCGGAAAGAAGGACGTCGAAGAGACCGTCACCTCGACGAATATCGAAGCCGTCGCTGAGATCGCCTACCAACTTCGATTGCGAAACCTGGGCGGGCTCATCGTCATCGACTTCATTGACATGGATCGGATGCAGAACCGAGAGCGCGTTGAGCGAGCGCTGGTCGAGGCACTCAAAAACGACAAGGCGAAGACCACCACGGTGCGCATCTCGGAACTCGGGCTTGTGGAGATGACCCGCAAGCGCACCCGCGAGTCCCTCGGACGCACGTTGTTCGAACCGTGTTTCTACTGCGATGGGAACGGACACACCTCATCGAAGCTCACCGTAGCCTACGAGATCCTGAGGCAGATTCGCCGGGAGCGCTCAGAGTTGAAGGGCTACGCGATCACCATCAACGCGCACCCCGCGGTGGTCGATTGTCTGAAGCACGAGGCTCGCGAAGACCTTGAGGAGGCCCAGCGGAGGTACATGCGACAGATCCTCGTGCAAGGTCGACCCGAGTATCACATCGAGCAGTTCGACCTCGCCGGGGCGTGACCTGGCGGGTGCGCCGCGGAGTTCTCCCATGAGCGATGATCATCGACGTACCGAAGACCGGGTAACCATCAACCAGGAGTTCGAGTCCTTCGATGCCTTCATCGAGGAGTATGTGACCAACCTCTCTCGGCGAGGAGCGTTTTTGAAGACACGCGCTCCCCTTGCCATCGGCACGAAGGTGAACCTTCGCTTCACTGTGCTCCACGACGAGATGGAGTTCATCGAAGGGGTCGGTGAGGTTGTTCGCCTCCAGGAAGACCCGCCCGGAGTCGGAGTCGTCTTCTCGGAACTGAGTCCCGCGTCCCAGGCCGTGCTCGATCGCCTGCTCGCGCAGCGTGATCAGCAGGGTGCCTGATGGGGCTCTGGGATCGCTTGAGTGACGGCATGCGGACCGCGCTCGATCGCCCGATGGGAGCGGCGCAGGGAGCCCTTGCTGAGCGATTGAACCTCCGCTCGCTCACGGACGACGTGCTCCGCGCCGAACTCGAACGCCGCCGTCGGGCTCGAGGAAGGCCAGCGCATGGTCGCCCGGCCGCGGACGACGAGTTGACCGCTATGGCGCAGGCCCGGCGGGACCGCATGCGCGAGCGGTCCATCACTCGCTGCTACGCCCTGCTCGAACTGCCGCCTGGTGCGCCTCGGTCAGAAGTTCAAAGGGCATTCCGGACTATGCTCCGTCAATACCACCCTGATCGATACGTAGGTGATGTCGAGCAACATGCGTCAGCGGTGTCGCTGGTCACGTCCGTGGTTGAAGCCTACCTGGCGTTACTTAGCCAACTTGACCGTCGCGGTTGAGCGAAACTTCAGGGCTCGACGCGCAGGTACTGCTTCGACACCAACTTCGAGAGCACCTCGCAGACCTCAAGATCGGTATACGAGACACGGTCAAGCGCACTCTCAATGCGACCGGTGTTGATCACGGCCTGCAGAACCGAGAGTTCTCGCTCGTCGAGATCCTTTAACGGTGGCTGCAAAGGGATGGCGAGCCCAAGCCGAGCGTTGATTGGTGGCAGTATCGATAGCAGTCGGCGACTCTCGTCGAGTTGACGCATCCCCTCCATTAAGATTCCTTCCGTGGAGAGGTCGATTTCCTTATCAAATTCCCGGTCGTCGGCCGGTTGTAGTTCGAAGAACCCAGTCTCCCAGGCAAGCATCCGGTAGACCGCCTTCAACGCCCCAATCTCTGCACTATCATTGATCGACGCGTACGCCAGCAGACCCTTTCGCAAGAACACCCTGCCGACATAGGGGTCGCGTGTGATCACCAGAACACCGCTCTTCTTGCTGGTCGCGAAGAGTTGAAGCAGATCTACCAAGGGCACCTCGTCGATGGTGCCGCTCATGGTCTTCACGGTGGAGGTTCGCTGCGCCGCACTCTGCATCCGCGCCCGCGCCTCGGCTTCGCGAGACTCCCCGGAGCCCGCAACCGCGTCGGTGAGCGCGACCCGCACGATGCTCGTGCCAACGAGCACGCGATCGCCCTCTTTCAGCTTCGCACGCTTGACCTTCTCGCCGTTGACGAACGTGCCGTTGGTGCTGCCAAGGTCTTCAATGGTGAGCCCGTCTTGGGTACAAGTTATCTTCGCATGGCGACGCGAGACCATGTCCTCGACCAGAACGACATCGAGTTCGTTGGAGCGGCCGAGGATGAACTCGCGATCGGCTGCCACCGGAAATTCACCGCCCTGATATTTCCCCGAAATGAACTTGAGCAGGTATTGCTTCTTGGTCGCGTCGGCATGGGGCATCGCTAAGGGCCTCGCCACAGTCTAGGTAACCGTGCACGAAGGGGTCAAGACAACTCTACGACCGCAGTGCATTGACACTCCTGAGGGTGCCAGATAGGGTCCGGCGTCCTGAACACAGCGACCCACTTCAACGGGTCGCCTATCGAGAGAGTGTCGCGATGTACCTGGCCAGCAAGAAGATCAAGCAGAATAAGGTCCGAAACGTCAGTGCGCGCTACCGTGCGAAGCTCAAGCGCAAGGCGACCAAGCGCTTCAAGACCATCATGGTCCTCTGACGTCACCGACGATAGCCGAGGTTCTGGTCGATCACTGACGACAAGAACCCGGCGATCATTCCATCCGCCACCCGTAGCCGGCGAGCCAACTCCCGGGCAATGTTCAGCACTATCAGCAGGTACGACTTCATATCCCGGCGGTAAAGTCGGTCGAGGTCTTCCGTGGTCACCACCAGCAAGACTGACGGCGCGAGCGCGCGCACCGACGCCGAACGGGGCTGCGGATCGATGATAGACATCTCGCCTACCCAGTTGCCCGGCCCGAGCAGAGCCACACGCCCTTCGGCCCCGCTGGCCGAGTGACGAACCACCTCAAGCTCGCCGGAGAGAACCACGAACATCTCGCGCGCGTGCTCGCCCTCCTTCATCACGAGCGTGCCAGGGTCATAAAGCGAGGCGCGAAGCTCTCGAGTCAGCGCGTCGAGGGACTCGTCGTCGAGCCCCCCAAACAAGCCGATCTCTCGGAGTTGGTCACGCCCCACAAGCGGTCCAGGAGTCACAGTGTCAGCCACGGGCGAAGTCTAGAACAACACTGGCGTCCCGGGCGACCGCTACTCGTTTACAATCTGCGCGAGGTGAGTTGAACGCACCGGAACTTCCCCGATCGTTTGGGGCGTACGAGATCGTGCGACGGATCGCCGGCGGAGGCGCCGCAGAGGTGTTCCTCGCCCGGGCCCGCTCGGTGGCCGGCTTCGAGAAGCACGTCGCTCTGAAGATGGTGCACGCGCGCCTCGCCCGGGATACCGATGCTACCCGACGCCTGATCGACGAGGCGCGACTGACCTCACGCCTGCGCCACCGCAACATCGTTCAGGTCATCGACCTCGGCGAAGTCGAGGGACGCCACTACATCGCTATGGAGTACGTCGATGGTCTCGATCTCGGGAAGCTCCTCGAACGCCTCAAGCCCCTTCATGCGCTTCCTTCACCGAAGGTCGCGTCTTTCATCACCCGGGAACTCTGTGAAGGACTCGAACACGCTCATCGCGCCACCGACGCCGACGACAAGCCTTTGCAAATCGTCCATCGGGACGTCTCGCCCTCCAACGTCCTGCTCTCGTACGACGGCGAGGTAAAGCTCGCGGACTTCGGTCTCGCGCGGTCAAACAATCGCGCGTCTTCTACGCAGGCCGGCGTCATCAAGGGCAAGTATCCGTACCTCTCGCCAGAGCAGGTGCGCGGCCACGCCGTGGATGCCCGGAGCGATGTCTTCGCCGCCGCCGCGGTGCTCTACGAACTCGCAGTGGGGCAGCCGCCCTTCCCTGATGCACCGCTGCCACTCCTACTGGAGCGCATTAGCCGGGGTCTCATCGAGGACCCCGCGGCGCTGCGACCCGAACTCCCTGCGTCTTTCTTGTCGATGCTCCGCCGAGGGCTGCACCCCGATCCCGCGGAGCGCTATCAGTCCGCGCGGGATCTAGGTGAGGCGCTTTCCGCCTTCATCTTCACCGAAGGACCGCCACCGGAACAAGAACTCGTGCGCCTCATCGAGCTCGTCGCCGAGACCCGGCATCACCAGATGTCACCCCTCGGGGCCAATCTCCCGACGCAGCAGTCCGACGAGGTCACCCGCATCGAGCCGTTCGCCAACATCCGCGCGCGCTTCCTTGGCGGCGGGCTGGCGGGCGCTCGTTTCGTCGATACAGGCGCACCCGATGAAGGGTCCGTGTCGCTACCGCCGGCGCTCTCGTCTTTTTTCGATGACCCAGAGCCATCGGTGCCGCTGGCGGAAGTTCCGGAGCCGCAGCCAGAGACATTCCTTGAGTGGGAACCCGAGAGCCTCGACCCAGGTGCCGCAGCAGGAAGAATCCAAAAGGAACCGGAAAAGAATCCCGAAAAGGTGCGAACTCCCTACGTTGCGCCAGCGAGGTACGCCCCGCTGACCATGCCGCCCCCACAACGTTCGCAGCGACGACAGTGGCTCGCCGTCGCGGTTGGAGCGGTCTGCCTGCTCTGCACGATCTTGTGGCAACTGCGAGGGCAGTGAAACGCTGCCCTATGCGACCGCGGTGGTCTGCAGCGCTTCGTCTTGGCGGAGTTTGACGCTCACCAACTTCGACACGCCAGGCTCCTGCATCGTCACGCCATAGAGCACGTCGGCCATCGACATGGTGCGCTTATTGTGGGTGATCAGAATGAACTGTGAGTGCTTCGTGAGGTCACGCACCAGGTCAACGAGGCGAATCACGTTGGCCTCGTCCAGCGCCGCCTCGACCTCATCGAGCAGACAGAATGGCGACGGGCGGTGGAGGAAGAGCGCGAACAGAAGGGTCACCGCCGTGAGCGTCTTCTCGCCCCCGGACATCGCCTCCAGGTTGATCAACTTCTTGCCCGGTGGCTGCGCAACGATCTCAACGCCGGTCTCTAGAAGGTCACCGTCGTCGGTCAGTTGGAGCATCCCCTTGCCGCCGCGAAACAGCCGCGGAAACAACTCCTGGAAGTGCGCGTTGACCGCGTCGAAGGTCTCCCGAAACCGCCGACGCGACTCTTTGTTCATCGCGCCAATGGCCTCCTCAAGCTGCGCCACTGCCCGGTCGATGTCAGCCTTCTGATCGCGGAAGAACGTCTGGCGCTTCTCCTGCGCCGCGTACTCCTCGATGGCCGTGAGGTTCACGTCGCCGAGGCGCTCGATAGTGCGAGCCAACTCATTCTGCCTCGCCCGATCGGCCTCGTTCGGAGGCTCATGATCCGCGAAGCGTGCGACCTCCGAGGGCAACGCCACCTGGTGCTTCTCGGCAATCGTCGTCACCAGGTGCTCGATCGCCAGAGCCTCCTCGCGCGCGCGCAACTCAAGCGCAGAAACCTCGCGAGTGAGCCCCTCCTTTCGCGCGCGGATGTCCCGCAACCGTCCCTCCACCTGCCCCAACGCCTCGCGTCCGGCCTCGTACGCGAGCCGAGCGGACTGCGCCGCATCACGCAGGCGCATCGCCGCCGCCGCAGCCATCGTAGACGCCTCACTGAGCCCCGCCTCGCGCGTCACCGCCGAACGCTCAGATTCACCCAGGGAGTCCAACTCCACTCGCAAGCGCTCGCCTCGCGTGCGGAGCTCTTCCACCGAGCGCTCCAGGCGATGCACAGCATTGCGCGCACCGTTGGCCCGCTCGCGCGCCCGCGCCGCAACCACCTTCGCATCCGTCGCGCGAGACATCGCCCGGTCAACCTCGGACCGCCAGGCAGTGCCCTCCGCCTCGCCGGACATCAACCCCTCGCGCGCACGATCGCGCCGCGCGGTCGCCTCGCCGATCGAGCGATCGAGCGTCACGTCCTCCATGAGCGCGTCGGCTACGGCCTTGTCACAGGACGCCAGCTCAGCCCCAAGCGCGTTGAGCCGCAGCCGCCCCTGCGCCAGTTCGGCCTCATGCGCCTTCGCGTCCCGCTCGGCCATGACCAACGAAAGCTCCTGAGCGTGCAGGTCGGCCTTCGCCGCTTCGAGCGCCTCCGCCGCCGCCCGCACCCGCGCACGTGCCGCGTCGAACGACTCGGTTCGATCGGCCACTTGATCGTCCAGCGCCTCCACCCGCGGCTCGAGCGTGCGCACCTCAGCCTGGGTGGCCAGCAGGCCCGCGCCCGCCGCCTCAGGGACGCCCCCCACCACACGACCGCCGGGCTCAAGCAGTTCCCCCGTCCCGGTCACGTACCGCCACGCCCCCGGCGTCTCGCGCGCGCACCGGAGACCCGCGGCGAGCGACTCCACCACCACCACCCCGCGCAGCGCCGAGCGCACTGCATGGGGTAACTCCTCCGGATCACTTACCTGATCAAGTAAAAGACCGAGCACCCCGTCGCCGCGCGGCGGTGCGCCGAGGTCCCCCTCCGCGAGCGAGTATTCAGCCGCCGCCGGAACCACCGCGGCACGCCCCTTCTTGCCAGTTTTCAGCGACTCCAGCAGCCGCAATCCGTCATCGACGGTCGCGACCAGGACGTCCTGCCAACGGTCGGCCAGCGCCGCGGCCAGCGCCTTGGACCAGCGCTCGTCGGCCGCGATGTGGTCCGCCGCGAGCCCCAGCACCGCCGCGTTACGTCCATCGAGCAGTGAGCGCACTCCCTGCCCGACACCCTCGTGCCGTCGGGCCACCTCGCGCAGCGCCGTCAGCCGTGCCGACAGCCGCTCGCGCTCGCGCCGAGTCTCTGTCAGGGCCTGCTCGGCCCCATCGCGCGCAGCCCGCGCAGGGCCCTGCTCGGCCTCCAGCGCTTCGCGCCGCGCCGCCATCTGCTCGCGCTCACCCTTCAGCCGGTCGCGCGTCTCGTTGGCCGACGCACCCTCCCGCTCGATCTCCCCAATGCGCCGCTCGATGGACCGTGCCTCGCCGCGCAGCCGCGCAGATCGCTCCTCCGCGTCCCGCAGCCTTCGCGCGACCCCCGCGCGCGTGGCCTCCGCCGTCGCAAGCGCCCGCTCTGCCTGAAGCGACGCCTCGCGATGCCCGCGCAACTCGGCGTCCACCGCTGCCAGGTGATCACGCACCTCGCGCAGACGCTCCTCCGCGATGGCGAGGCGCTCGATTTCCTCCGCCTCGGAAGTAGCCACCGCTTCAAGCTCGCGAGCGAGTGCATCGCGCTCCGTCGCCAGCGTACGGTTGCTTACCTCGACCTCGACTAACTCGCGCCGAGCATCGCCCTCGCGCCGCTGCCCGGACGCCCGCTGGTCGCGCACCCGCTGGAGTTCGGCCTCCAACCGGCGCACCTCGTTGTCGGCCGCAAAAGAGTGGTTTTGCGCGCGCTCGAGGGTCGTCTCCGCGGCAAACACCTGCGCACGCAAGCCCTCGCCCTCGGCCTCGACCCGCAGCAGCGCCGCCTGCGTCCCCTCCAACTTCGCGCTGGCCGTTGTGTGCGCGTGCCGCGTCGCTTCGCCCTGCACCGAGAGCACCGTAAAGCGGTGACTAGCAAGGTAGAGTTCAAGTTCGCGCTGCTCAGTCTTGAGCTGACGGTACCGCTCGGCCTTCTGCGCCTGACGCTTGAGCGTACCGAGGCCCTTTTCGATCTCGCCGAGCAGGTCGCTCACGCGCAGGAGATTCTGTTTCGTGAGCTCGAGCCGCCGCTCAGCGAGCTTCTTCCGCGCCTTGAAGCGAGTGATGCCAGCGGCTTCCTCCAGCAGCGCACGCCGGTCTTCGGGCTTCGACGTAACGATGAGACCGACGCGGCCCTGCTCGACAATCGAGTACGCCTTGGTGCCCGCACCAGACCCCAGGAAGAGGTTGGTCACGTCCATCAAACGCACCGGTGTCCGGTTGATCAGATACTCGCTGTTACCATCTCTGGTAAGCTTGCGAGTGACCGCGATCTCCGCGTAGGCAGCGAACTCCGGCGGCGCGAGGCCATCGCGGTTGTCAAAGGTGAGCGTGACCTCCGCAAACGGGTGCTGCGGACGTGTGTCCGATCCGTTGAAGATCACGTCGTCCATGGACTTGCCGCGGAGGTGCCTGGCGCTCTGCTCGCCCATGCACCATCGAATCGCGTCCACGGTGTTGCTCTTGCCGCATCCGTTGGGCCCCACCACGGCGTTCACGTCGTGCTCGAAGGTCAGCACCGTGCGGTCCACGAAGGACTTGAACCCCTGCAACTCCAGCTTACGGATCTTCATCGTTCGCCTAAATCGCGGCGCACCTTAGCAGACCCCGCCACGCGGCGTGGAATCCTCGTCCGGTGCTACCGTCCTGGCCGTGCTGATGCGTCATGGCCTCCTGCTCGCGCTCGCGCTCCCGGCTTGCACCACCGCCGCCAGCGCGGCCCGCGCCCCCTTCGCGATCAGTGCGCCGGTGGACCTGGGCGCAATCGCGACCTTCGAGGGTGTAGTGCACTACGAGGCACGTCGACCCACGCTCCAGGGTGCCTCGCAGGCACTGGAGTCCCGGCCCGCGCGCTTCGTAGAAGTGGTGGCGGAGGACGCCGAGCATCGAGAGCTCTCGCATACGGCAACCGATGCCGTGGGGCACTTCGCGCTGCAAGCGCCGACACGCACGGCGAGCCTCGCGGTGTTTGCGCACGTCACCCGCGACGGCAGTGACATCCGCGTCTCCGCCCAGGCCGACGGCTCGGTCACTCACGCACTGCGCGCGAGCCACCCGGACGCGAACCACGCGATCGATCTGGTGGCCACGGATGCCGCTGTCGACGGGATCGCCGGGGCATTTCACATCGCCGACACCCTGCTCACAGGCCTCGACGCCACCCGCGCCTGGACCGGGCAGACGCTGCCGCCGCTGGTGGTCTACTGGGGCCGCGGCGTCACCACGGAGTGGAGCTTCTACCGGGGCGAGCGGCCCGCGCACTCGGGTCGCTTCTGCCTCGAACTGCTCGGCGGATCGCCCGGTCGCCAGCGCTCGACGGACACCGACGAACACGACGAGGGGATCATCCTCCACGAGCTCGGTCACTTCGTCTTCGATCGGCTCTCGTCGAACTCCTCGACCGGCGGATCGCACCCGACGGGCTCCCTCATCGACCCGGGACTCGCCTGGGAGGAGGGGCGCGCGACGTGGTTTTCGAGCGCCGTGCGCCGTGATCCGCACTACCAGGACACGATCGGGATGGAGCCCGAAGGGAGCCTCCGGATCGACCACGACCTCGAGCATGCGACGCCGGGTGCCCGAGGTATCGGCAACGAAATGAGCGTCTCGGATGTGCTCTGGGACCTCATCGATGGCTCCGAGGGCTACGTCGACGAGGACCGCGATGGTGTCGCCGTCACGCCCGCGGTGTTGATGCGCGCGATGATGCCCTGGCGGGATCAGGCGTCCGCATACCCGGCCCTGGGGACGTTTCTACGGCTGCTCACGGAAGGCGAGACACCGACCGTGCGACGCGACGAACTCATCGCGATGCTGGAGCGGACGCACGAGCCAACAGGGATGGTTCCGCGCGACGACAGGGACGACTGGCCGACAAACCTGGTGGTGCCAGGGGTGGTCGGCGGCAAGATCGACGGGCTCACGAACCCGGCTCCGTCCGGCGGGCGCGCGCGGCCACAGAACGGCTTCGATGCGCTACGGGTATTCCGCGTGCAGATGACCGGGCGCGGTTGGCTGCACCTAGAGATGGTCATCGATGGATCCGGCGGCCAGACGGACCACACCGACATCGACATGGAGTTGCGCGATCACCGTGGTGACCTCATCGTCGCCGCACGCGGGAGCGCGAGACGCGAGACCCTCGGACGCCTGCTCGAACCGGGCTTCTATTACGTCTACGTGCGCGACGGCGGCCAGGGGAACCGCGCCAACTTCGAACTGCGCGCGCGCACCAATCTGCTCCCTTCACCGTAGGCTCCCGGCGGGGCCGTTGCGTGGCCGAGACGAACCCGTTAGGCCTTGTGCCAACAGCGATGTTTTTTTCCCGAGTCTTGCTGCTATCCGCAATGTCTGTTGCCTGTTCCCGTCGGGGCCCGGCGGAGGATGCACCGACTCTCCCCGCAGTGGTTGCGCCCGCGCCGAAGCCGCCTCTCGCGCCGGTGATACCGACACCGCCCGCGGGAGCATCTCCAGACAGTGCGGCGCTCGAGCAGCGCATCATGATGGTCGAGCAGCGCACCGCCGCCCTCGAGCAGCAGGTCGCGATGCTCCAGCAGAGTCAGGCGACCACCCAGCAGCAGCTCGCCACTACGCAACTGGAACTCCGTCAGACCCAGGCTCAGGTCGCGGGCATGCAGAGCCAGGCGCGGGGCGCGCGCCGACGCATCAACGACATGATGCAAGGCCAGCAGTAAGAGTAGCCCGACCGACCGCCGCCACCCCGCCGCCACCCCGCCGCCACCTCTCCAGCACTTCTTTTACCGATGTTTTCACTTGGCACGGCCTGTGGAGAGGGTCGTCTCCATGCCGACCCGAGCCGCCAATGACAACCAGTCACCTCGCCACGTCCGGCCGCTTCCGCGGCGCAGACGAATCCCCATTGATGTCCTGAGCGACGCGGAGGTGCTGAGTCTCGCCCTGGGCCGCGGCCGCGGAGGTCTCACCGCCGACGCCCTCGGAAGACACCTCCTCGCGACGCACGACGGCCTCCGCGGCCTGCTTCGGACCAGCCTCGGCTCCCTTGCACAGGACCTCGGCACCCACCAGGCGACGCGCCTGCTCGCGACCTGGGAACTCGCCAGGCGGGTGCGCAGCGCAGCACCACCGCGGCGGATGCCCTTTACCTCGAGTCGCGACATCGTCCGCTGCTGGTCGGCGCGCATGGTCGATCTGCCCGACGAGTGCGTCCTGGCTCTCGTCCTCGACGTGAAGCAGCGACTCATCGCAGAGCGGGTGCTCGCCAATGGCACCCCCGCGGGCGTCGCGCTCGGGGTGCGGGAGGTCTTCGCGCTGGCCGTGCGCGAGGGCGGCGCGTCCATGGTGCTGGTGCACAACCACCCGTCCGGCGACCCGACGCCGAGCCCCGAAGACGCGGAATTCACCCGCCGAGTGGCTGAGGTCGGCGCCGCGATCGAGCTGCCTTTACTTGATCATGTAATCCTCGGCCGCGACGGGGCGTTCTCTTTCCTCGACGCCGGGCTCTTGAAGTCCGTGGGGTGAGCGGGTACAGGACGGCCCGACGGCGGCATTGGCGAGATCTGCTTGCTGGGCACCGCTTGACATGACCAGTGGTCGCGTGTTTGTTTCCGCGGCCCGTTCGAGGAGTAATACTGTGAAGCGCACCTATCAACCGAGCCGCGTCCACCGCACCCGCACCCACGGCTTCCGTGCCCGGATGGCCACCGCAGGCGGCCGCACCGTCCTGAAGAACCGCCGGGCCAAGGGCCGCAAGCGCCTGGCGGTCACCAACTACAAGAAGTAGTCGGCGGCGACGCCTCCCGACGACCGTACCTAATCCTTCCGCAGTCCTACGACCTCCCCACGACCCCTCCCATGAGCGCGGGCTTCGACAAGTCCCGACGCATCCTGCGGCGCGACGAGTTTCTCGCCACGCAGAAGTCCGGTCGTAGACTGCACGCCCCGCACCTCGTCGTGATCGTCCGCGATCGCGGCGACGGTGACCCCGCGCGACTGGGGCTCGTCACCAGCAAGAAGACCGGCAACGCCGTCCGTCGCAATCGCCTCCGGCGCGTGCTGCGGGAGGTCTTTCGGCTGCATCCAGAGCTGTTTCCCGTCGGCTGCGAGGTCGTGGTCATCGCGCGAGAATCATGCCCTCCGCTTGCATTTGTGGAAGCGTGTGCGGAGATTCGGTCGGCCTTTGCCCGACGCCGCGGCGGTGATCGCACCCCAAAGGCCTCGACGCCCTCGAACCCGCCTCGCGCGGGAGGTGCCGCGACGTGATCCGATACGCTTTGCTTTTACTCCTCCGTGTATACCGCGCGACGCTCTCTCCCCTGCTCGGCAACGTCTGCCGCTTCGATCCGTCGTGCTCTCGGTACGCCACCGCCTGCATCGACCGCTTCGGCGCGGCACACGGCTCGTGGCTGGCGGCCAGACGTCTCGTGAAGTGCCACCCGTTTCATTCCGGCGGCTATGATCCCCCGCCGCAACTCCCCTGCCACTGCGACGCCGACGCGTCGCCGGACGGTCGTCCATGAAAGAAAACCTGCGCACCTTCGCCATCCTCCTCATCGGAGGATTGGCGGTGTGGTTCTTCACCCAGCGAAATCACTCGCGGTCCTCGCCCTCGCTGCGCAACCCGGCGCCGGTGCTGGCGGAGACGGCGCGCCCCGCAGAGCAGACGTTTCGCGTGCGCAGCCCGCTCACCGCGGCGCGCTCGGGCTTCGACGCGGAGGTGACCACCCGCTCGGGCGGCCTGCGCTCGCTGCGGCTCAACGGGGCGCAGTTCGCGATGCGCGACGCTCCGTTGGACCCTCGCACCGGGCAGCGTGGCAGTGACCCCCGGATGAACCTCGCCTCCACCTGGAACGAGGACATTCTCTCGCTCCGCACCGAACTCACGGTGAAGCGCGGTGAGGGCACGGTGGTGCCGCCGTACGTCGACTACACGGGTCGGCAGGTGAGCGAACGCGAGGTCGAGCTGACCTGGACGGGCAACGAGATCGAAGTGGTACGCAAGTACCGCTCGGATCGTCCCTTCACCATGGAGGTCGAGACGACGGTGCATAACCTCGGCGGCCCGATCAACGTCGAGGCGCGGGTGCCCGTCTATCAGTGGGTGCTGCGCGCGGACGAGAACGGCAAGTTCTTCCAGCGGCCGTGGCAGGTCGGCGAGGGCATCTGTCGGCACGGCACGGAGCTGTATCGCGAGGGTCGCGACAAGCTGCTCGAACGCCGCCCGGAAGACGCGCTGCCCGGCGCCGCGACCTTCGCCTCGCTGGGCAACACGTACTTCGAACTTGCGGTGGTGCCGCGGGGCGACAACGGCGAGGCCCGCTGCCGGCTCTTCGCCGAAGACCGCGGGCCAGACGACGAACCTCTGGGCAGCGTGTATGGCGCGTCCGTAGGCTGGGCCCGCACGTCGCTCGCGACCGGTGAAAGCAAGACCTTCCAGGCGACGGTATACCTCGGGCCGAAGGAGCCCGACACCCTCGCCGCGGTCACCCCGGACAAGCGCCTCACGGATACCGTGAACCTCGGGTTCTTCTCGTTTATCGCGCGACAACTGCTGCGGTTTCTACGGTTTTTGCACAGCATCGTGGGCAACTGGGGCGCGGCCATCATGCTGCTCACCCTCTGCATCCGTGTGGCGCTGCTGCCGCTGCTCGCCAAGTCGATGAAGTCGATGGCGATGATGGCGAAACTCAAGCCCGAACTCGACGAGATCAACACCCGCCTCGCTGACAACCCCGAGGCGAAGACCCTCGCGACGATGGAGCTTTACCGCAAGAACGGGGTCAACCCGCTCAGCGGCTGCTTCCCGCAGCTCGCACAGCTCCCGATCTGGTGGGCGCTCTACACCACGCTGCAGACGTCCGTGGAGCTGTTCCACGCGCCGTTCGTGTTCTGGTGGCACGACCTCTCGGCGCCGGACCCCTACTACGTCCTGCCGCTGGTGCTGGGGGCGATCATGTTCTTGCAGCAGAAGCTCATGCCGCCGCAGGGGATGGACCCCGTGCAGGCGAAGATGATGACCTACTTCTTCCCGATCTTCCTGACAGGCATCTCGCTCTTCCTGCCGTCAGGGCTCGCTCTCTACATGCTCGTGAACTCATGCCTCGGCGTGCTCCAGCAGTGGTACACGAAGAAGCAGATGGATCAGTACAAGTCGGGCACCGGTACCGGTGGCGGCGAGGCGATCCAGGTGAAGACCCTGACCGGAGACAACCGTGGTTGACCTGAACGATCCTTCCGCCCGCCGTCCCCTTGATCCGCGCGCTATCGATGCTGCGAGCGTGTTTCTCAAGGACACCGTCATCGCCATGGGGCTCGACGCCGACGTCAACGTCCGCGAGGAGGGCGGCGACACCGTCCTCGAACTGAGCGGCCCCGACGCAAAGCACCTCGTGGGCAAGAAGGGCGTCACCATCGATGCCCTCCAGCTCCTCGCCAACCGCGTCGCCAGCAAGACCGTCGCGGGCGACCGTGCGAGCCTCGTGGTGGACGCCGACGGCTACCGGGCCAAGCGCGAGCGCACCCTCTCCACCATGGCGCAAGAGCTCGGCGAGCGCTGCGTGAAGGAAGGCAAGGTCATCCTCATGGAGCCGCTGCCGCCGCGCGAGCGCCGCACCGTACACATGGCCCTCGCCAGGTTCGAGGGCGTGCAGACGCAGAGCGAAGGCGAAGGCGAAGAGCGCCGCATCAAGATCATTCCGATGCCAGCGCCGTAACGTCCCGCCCTCCCCTCGGCGGGAATCATCCGCCGCGTGCCTTCGGTACCACCCCACCCCATCGGACCTCCTCGATCGCCTCGCGGGCACGCTGCTCGGCACCGCCCTCGGTGACGCGCTCGGACTCCCCATGGAAATGCTCTCCCCGCGAGTGATCGCGCGCCGCTTCCCCGACCTCGCGCGCTTCCACTTCCTCGGTCGCCGGGGATTCGTGTCCGATGACACCGAGCAATCGGCCCTCGTCGCGCAGAGCCTCGCGCGCCACCCGACCGATCTCGACGCCGCGGTGCGGGCGTTTCGTCGGTCGCTCTCCGACGGCGACATACAACCCCGTGTATGCGCTGGCCCGCAACCTCGCGCTGTACCCCGTGGTGATCGCCCAAGCGCTGCGGCGGATCGTGCCGTATTGAGCGGGAATGACCGGCGCCCAGGGCGCTGGTACGGGGCGCCCCATGAAGCGGAAGCTCGCTTCGGTGCAGCGGGTGCCCGAGATCGTGCCCATCGTCGGGGCCGACGCCATCGAGGCCGTGCGAGTTAATGGGTGGCAGTGCGTCGTCAAGCGGGGCACCTTCGCCGACGGCGATCGCGGGGTCTTCTTCGAGATCGACGCCATTCCCCCGGACGCCGCTGCGCTTTCTCCCGACCGCGAAGGGCGCCGAGCTCGGGCGCCCGGCCGACCTCGCGGATGCCGAGAACCTCTCCGAGCGCCTCAGTGTGGGCACGTACGAGCCGCCGATCCCGAGGGGCACCAACCCCCACTGGGCGGTCGAGCGCCAGCGAGCTTCTCCAGCGCGGTGAGCGGGTGCTCTCGACTGCGCCAACCAAGCGAACTTCACACATAAGGGAACTTCGGTAACTGCAACGGATCCGTGCCAGAAGGGCCGGGGGCGTTGGATCGCTTATTCCCTGAACACTGGGCCTCCACGGCGATCCGTGGCATCGCTGCGCGCGATGCGAAGAGTGAAGGTCGCGTTGGTGCTGCTCGTCGTCGCCGCGCTCGCGCTGGCCTGGCGCACCGGCGTGCTGCGGCAGTTCGCCGACCCGGCCAGCGTGAAGGTGACGCTGCTGGCCCTCGGGCCCTGGGGCTACGTCGCGTTTGTTCTCGCCTACGCGACGCTGCAGCCGTTCGGGGTCCCGGGGACGGTGTTCATCTGGGCGGCGCCGCTCATCTGGCCGTGGCCCGTGGCGTTCGGGCTCTCCCTCACCGGCACCATGGCGGCCAGCGTGGTGGGCTTCTCCTTCACGCGCTTCGTCGCCCGCGACTGGGTCACCCCGCGCATCCCCGAGCGCTTCCGCAAGTACGACCAGGCGCTCGAGAGACGGGCCTTCGCAACCGTGTTTACGCTGCGGCTCATCTTCTGGATGCCGCCGCTGCTGCACGCGTTCTTCGGGGTCTCGCGCGTTCGATTCGCGACGCACTTCTGGGGGTCCCTCGTCGGGTACCTCATCCCGCTCTTCCTGGTGAGCTTCTTCGGGCAACGGCTCGTCGACGCGCTGCGCGTCATCTCCCCTGGGCAGCGGGTAGCCGTCGGCGTCGGCGTCGCGGCGATCGCGCTCGCAGCATGGGTCGTCCGGCGGATGCGCAGCGCAAACCAGGCAACGCCAGAAACTGGAGTCACGTCACCCCCCCGTCAGGGGATCAGCCACCAGGGCGACAGGGCGAACTCGCCCGCAAACGGTGGCAGCGGCAGAACGTCCGCCTCGCCCCCGGCCGCCACGCGCACCGGGACCCCGTCGCGCCCGGTGTAGACCTCCACCAGGCGTAGTTCCGGGTCCACCAGCCACACGTGGCCGACCCCCGCCTCCAGGTAGCGAGGGAGCTTCTTCAGCCGGTCGATGCGCGCCGTGCTCCCGGGCGACAGCACCTCGCAGCACCAGTCGGGAATGACCGTCAGCGGGTTCTCGTCGGGCAGCACCGGGACGCGCTCGACGCGCCATCCGCTCAGGTCAGGAACCCACAGCCGCGGACCGAAGCGCACCTCGGCCTCCACCTCGATCCACCAGCCCGTGCCTACGGCGTTGGCGTCGAGATGGCGCAGCGCCTCCAACACCTGACGGTGACCGCGGCGGTGTCTCTTGCCCGGACGCCCCTTCGCGTGGAGCACCCCGGGGTCGATGATCTCGCCGGTGACGCCCTCGGGAAGCTCCTCGATCTGGCGGTAGAGCGTGTCGAAATCCCGGAGGTTCGGCGCAGTATCGCCCATCGGATCCACTCTTCACGCAAAGCCCGGACGCGGGCAAGTCAGCGTGGTGTGCGTCAGGGCAGCATCGTCCCCGCGAAGACACTACCCGCCGCGATGCCCATGCCGAGAGCGAGCACGGACGCGGTGATCCAGAGCGCCCAGCGGCGCGCGCTCGGAGCGACCGGAGCCGGTGCCGAGAGCGGCTTCCACTGCGGCGGCGCTTCGGAGAGCAGGGGCATCTCGAGCTTCACCGTGGGCTCCAGCACCACGTCGGCGTCGTGCTTCTTCTTGCCGTCGGGCACCGCCGTCCCGGGGACGTCTTCCGTGCGCCATCCGCACGGCGCGACCGCCTGCGCCGACACCTGCGGCTCGACGAACCCGCGAAACCCACGGCCAGGCCGCGTCGATGCGCGCAGCACGCTCTTGCGCTTCACCGGGCGCACGCCCGAGTCGCTCTCGAGCGCGCTCTGCGTCTCGTGCTCGCCGATCGGCGCCTCGAGGTTGAGCACCTCGGGCATCACGTCGAAACACTCCTGGGTCTGCGCCGGGTCCGTCGCCCGCAGCGCCGTTCGCTCACGCGCGACGCGGGTGCGCGCCACGGACTCCATGAACGCGCCGAGTTCATCCTGCGTGGCGAGCCTCGTGGGGGCCGCCGACCGTAGCGCCGCAGCAAACTCCTTCGCCGTCGCGAAGCGCTCTCCCGGGTCGATGGCGAGCGCGCGCATCACCACGGCGCAGAGCGCGTCGGGGAGATCGCTGCGCACCGTGGCGAGCGGCAGCGCGGCCTCCCGGGCTCGCAGGCGTGACTCACTGAAGCCCGTGCGCGCGGGAAACAATCGCTTCAGCGTGAGCGCCTCCCAGAGCACGACGCCAACAGAGAACACGTCCGCCCGTCGATCGTAGCGCTGCGCCTGCAGAACCTCCGGGGCCATGTACGCGAGCTTGCCCTTCAGCATGCCCGGCGACGTGAAGGCCAGGCGGCCCTCCGCGCGAGCGCTGGCAAAGCCCGAGATGCGCGCGACGCCGTCGATGCCGATGAGGATGTGCTGCGGCGACACGTCGCGGTGCACCACGGACATCGGCAGGCCCTTCTCGGTGAGGAGTTCATGGGCGGCGTGCAGGCCCTCGAGCGCTTCCGAGAGCACGCGCAACACGATGCTCGTCGGGAGCGCGCGGCGCAGCGCGGTGGCGGTCTGCTGCACGGCGGCGAGGGAGTCGCCCTGGATGTATTCCATCGCGGTGTACAGCTCGACGCCCTCGCTCGCGCCCTCGAAGAGGGACACCGCGTTGGGGTGCCGCAGCGCCGTCATGATGCGCGCCTCGTCGATGAACATCGGCGCGAAGCTCTCGTCCGCCGCGAGGTGCGGGTGCATGCGGCGCAGGGCCACGACGATCTCCGGAAGCTGCCGGTGACGCGCGAGGTGCACCGAGGCCACGCTGCCGCCGCCGATACGCGCTACGAGGTCGAAAGGGCCCACCACGGATGGGGCCGGAGCAGGGCGCAGCGACGTCGGGGCGGTGGAGATGCGCGGACTACGAACAAGCGCGCGAGCTGAGGTACCCATAGGTCAACGGCGGTATCAGGGCCGCGGAGCTCTCACCAAGAATCTGACGCCGATTGGGCGGGTGGATGAGCGCCTTCACCGACCGTTGGTTACGCCGAGGTATCAGGTGTTTACCGGACGTCCCGCGAAGTCGGTGTGGTCGCGCGTTCGGAGCGCCGTGCTCGGGTCGTGGGGGCGGCATCGACGGTGAGCAATGACGTCCACGGGGGCGGTGATGGGCTCCGGTTGGGTCCGCGCAGCCGCGCGGCGATGAGCGAACACGAGAGCAGCAGGGGTGCGGAGAATCTTCAAGAGACTCCTTGAGAGGGGTGCAGGAGTGACCCTCCGCGAAGCTTCCCCCAGCGTCGCGGTGCCGGAGCGCTCCGAGCGCGACGGGTGCGGTGTGCTCCCCGGAGCGCTCCGAGCGCGACGGGTGCGATGTGCTCCCCGGAGCGCTCCGAGCGCTCCCGCGAGGGGTCCGGTGTGCTCCCCGGAGCGCTTCGAGCGCTCCCAACAGGGGTCCGGTGTGCTCCCCGGAGCGCTTCGAGCGCTCCCAACAGGGGTCCGTGTGCTCCCCGGAGCGCTTCGAGCGCTCCCAACAGGGGTCCGGTGTGCTCCCCGGAGCGCTTCGAGCGCTCCAGACAGGGGTCCGTGTGCTCGCCGGAGCACTTCGAGCGCTCCCGCAGCGGGGTGGCGGTGTCGGTTGTTCGGTGGGTGTGCGTGCACTAGGCTGGCGCCGCGTTGAACCACCGCATCGGTACGCTGCTGTTACTGGGAATGCTCGGGTGCGCAACGCGACCGGGCTCGCCGACGGACCTGCTCCAGTCGTACGCCGACGCGCTGCGCGACGGCCGGATGCGCGACGCCTGGGGGATGCTCTCCACCGCAGCCCGCCAGTCGCTCCCGTACGAGCGCTTCGAAGCCACCGCACGGGAACACCCCGAACAACTTTCCGACGCCATTCGCGCGTACGGCGAACTGGAGCCCGAAGCCCCGGTGACGGCGCACCTCACGCTCGCATCCGGCGAGACGCTGACCCTCTTCGAGGAAGGCGGTCAGTGGCGGCTTGATCCGAGCGCGCTGGACTTCTACGGGCAGCACACGGCCGCGCAGGCGCTGCGGTCGTACGTGCGCGCCCTGGAGCGGTCGCGCTGGGACATTCTCCTGCGACTGGCGCCGGAGCGGGTGCGCGAGGCGATCGAGCAGGCGGCGGCGACGGCCCATGTGACCCCGGACGCGCGGTTGCAGGCCAGCTTCGGAGGGACGGACGCGGTTCGGGTGCAAGGCGTGCTGCGCGGCCTGCGCGATGCGCTCGAGCGCGGACGGACGATGGAAGTCGCGGGCGACCGGGCGACGATGGCCTACGGGATGGGCGGCCGCTCGCTGGCGCGCCTGGTGCGGGAAGATGGCCGCTGGCGGGTCGAAGAACCCGAGTAGACGGAGTGCGCTGATGGCTGCAGACAATGACCTTCGACGGATGACCCTGGCGGGCGAACTCGCCTACGCGCAGTCGATCGCGAGCGGAGCGGCGGCACGGCTGGCCTTCGACGACGCCCTCGGGGAGATCAACCAGCGGGTGGCCGCGCTCAACGCCCTCGCGGAGAGCGTGGCGCGGGCGCGAGCGCGGGGCTACGCGTGGGGCGGCGACCTCGAGCAGGTGGGCAATCAGGCGCAGGGGCGGGCGAACGCTGCATTCGAGGGGGCGCGCGCGGAGTCGACGCGGGCAGCGGCGGGGCTGCGTGGGCAGGCGAGCGCGCTGGAGCGCGACGTGCGGCGGGCGGCCTCCGGGGATGTGCTGCGCAACGAGGGGTTGATCAACAGCGTGGCGGCGCAGGCGCGCGGGCTCGACGAGGCGATTGGCGCCGCGAAGGGGCGCGTTCTGGCGGGGGCGGCGCAGTTCATCGGGGCGGTGGATGCGCTGGCGACGCGGATGACGCGCATCCATTGGACGCTCGACCAGTTTGAGGGCGCGAGCTTCAAGATGCAGCCCGAGGAGAATCCGCTGTTTGCCGTGAAGGCGACCTGGGAGAACCATCCCAACGGCAAGGCTGCAGGGCTCCTGATGCTGACCGCGCACCGGGTGCGGTTCGAGTTCCAGGAGGAGGTGGTGCTCGAGCGGTCGTTCGTGTTCTTCGCGTCGAAGACGGAGGTGCGGCGCAAGTTGCTGCTCGACGCGCTGGTGGGCCACCTCGTCGCCTCGGAGGCCAGCGAGCGCGGCCTGCTCATCAAGGATCAGGTGCTGTCCCTGCGCTTCCACCCGCAGTCCGGCGTTGCCGCAGAGGTGTCGCTCGAACTCGACGACGACCGCGCGGCGGAGGTCGATACGGTGATCGAGCAGATCCGGTCGGGCGACCTCGAGCGCGGGCGCTTTCAGGGGCCGATGCCCGCCGGGAGCCGCGTCGGCGTGCCCGTGAAGTGGCCGGAGAAGTGCGAGACCTGCGGCGCAGGGATGCAGCCGCCGGTGAAGGGCCAGACGTACCTCACGTGCGAGTACTGCAACGCGCAGCACGACGTGATCCTCGGCGAAGGCTGAGCGACGGCCATGAAGTGTCCGAAGTGTTCTGCGACCCACGAGCCGGGCGCGCTCGCTTGTGACTATTGCAGCGCGGTGCTGGCGAGCACCGAGAGCCTCGGTGACGGGGCGCGCTCGCTCGACGCCCGCTTCGACGCGCTCGCCGCGGACACCGCTCGCCTCCTCGCCGCGCAGGTGCTTCCGCCGGTCGCCTGGCAGACCGCCCACGTCGCGCTCGCCAGCGTCGGCGCCAACGTCGCCCGCATGCGGACGGTGCTCGAGGCGAGCGCAAGGGCCATCCCGCGGCCCGCCTCGCCTCAGGAGGCGCTCGTCTGGCTACGCCGCGCCCCGACGCTCGTGTGGGTGTCCTACCGCGCCCTCGCGCACACCCGAAACTTCCCCGTCGGGTACCTCTACGAAGTGCTCGCCGAGCTCTACCGCGACCGCGCGGACTGGGAGCGCCGCGACCAGGGGCTGCGCGCCGCCTTCATGCAGCACGAGGCCGTGGTGCGGGATGCCGCGCCGACGGTGGTGCATGGCGTCCGCCGCTTCGCGCGCACCAACCCGCTGCTCGCGGTGATGCTCGCGCTGCTCGCGGTGGCGACGATGGGGTCGTTTGCAGGAGGCGGGTCGCACGGGCACCGGACGCGGCGCTCGCGACGCCACGCGCAGGTCGAGGCGATCGGGAATCAGGGATCGACGTTGGCCCAGGTGGGGTCGTCGCTGTTCATGCGAGCGAGCCAGTCGAGGAGGATGGTTCCGTCGGCGCCGCGGGCGGAGCCGTTGTTGCCGAGCAGCACGTGGCCCATGTCGTCGACGTAGAAGCGGCGCGCGTTGGGGAGCGGCGCGATGAGCCGACGCGTCACGTCTGCAAGCTGCGTCGCAAACTGGTCGGTGGTGATGCCGAAAAACGCGCTGATGGTGATGTCCTGCGTGTACGAGAGCAGGGCGAAGCGCGCGGGCGCGGGGAAGCGCCGGGCGTAAAACGGGAGCAGCGCCTCGAGGTTCTCGCGGCACTCGGGACACCCTGCGGGAAGCTGGACGTTCCAGGTGTTGCGCCACTGCCTCCAGCGGTCGCCGGGCGGGGTCATCGGGGGGCCGGAGTCGTCGAGGAGATCGACGCGCACGCCGCGGAAGGCGTTGGCGACGCGGTCCCAGTGGAGGCCCGCGCCGAAGCCGCCGGCGGAGAGGCCGCTCAGGGTCACGCGATCGGCGTCGGGGAAGGTGAGCGTGAGGCGAGCGAGGAAGGCGTCGAGGTTGCGCGCGCCGACGTGGTAGGTGCGCACCACGCGGTTGCCCCAGCGGTGTTCGAGGATGCGATCGCCCGAGTGCACATCGCCGGTGCAATACGGAACGAAGACGAGGTTGGCGTCGCGCCACGGGTTGCGCACGTTGCCGCGGTTGAAGAGCGTGAAGGCCGAGAGGCCGCGCGACGCCGCCGCGAACTCCGTGCTGCCGTAGCCCGAGGCGAGGTGATCGGCGCTGCTGACGCCGTAGCAGGTGAAGCCGTCCCAGCACGCGCCGCCGCCCTGGAGTAAGAGCACCACGCGGCGTGATCCCGGGTGGAGGTTGACGCCGATGCCGGTGGGCTCGCCGTTGCCGCACGCGCTGTCCGGGAAGGGCACCCAGGTCCACTGGTCGGCGGGGGCGGTGATGGGCGTTGAGGGCGAGACGACCTCGGGGTGGAAGGTCTCGATCGGAACGTCAGGCTCAGGGGGGACGTCCACCGCGAGCGCGGCATCGGCGCCGGCGTCTCCAGAGGGAGCGGCGGTGGGCGTGGCGTCGCCGCAGGCGGCGAGCGCGGCGGCGACCGCGAGGAGACAGGTGGCGAGGGAGAGCGAGGACGGCATTGGGGGGGGCGACTATGGCGGGAGGGAGCGAAGGACGACAAGCGGGCTCACGGGTCGCGCGGAAGGCGTTGCCGAGCGCGCGAAGAGGGTGCAAACGTCCGGCAAACGCGGCATCAAGATGAGGAAAGGGGCGGAAGGGGAATGGGGAGACGGAGCGCATCGGACTCGGCAACGAAGGTCATCGGGTTGTTCCTGGAGCGATCGAGCTGGGTGCAGTCGGAGCTGGCGCGGGAGCTCGACCTGACGACGGAGGCCACGCGAGGAGTGCTCCGGGCGCTCTGTGACGCGCAGATTCCGCTGACGTCCGAGCGCCACGGGCCGCAGGTGCTCTGGAAGCTGGAGGAAGGCTGGCTCGCGGGGAGCGTGCGCATCCGAAAGGCGCTGCTGCCGGAGTTCTATGCGCTGATCCTGAGCGCGCCGCGAGGCCCCGGGCGCGAGCGGCTGGTGCGCGAGCTACTGTCCGCGGGCGGCTGGGGCGAGAAGGCCGTGGACACCATCGTCCCGGCGACGATGCCCGATGACCTCGATCGGCACGTGCGCGCGCTGCTCGATGCGCTGCGCCGACGGCAGTGTCTCGCGATCAAGTACCACAGCCAGAACAGCGGCGACCTGAGCTGGCGGGACGTCTCGCCGCAGCTTCTGGAGCACGCATCGACCCCGCGGATGATCGCCTGGTGTCACCGCAGCGGGGCGCTGCGGGTCTTTCGCATCGATCGCATCCAGGACACGACGCCGCGACCGGTGACGGTGTTTCGGGAGACGCCGCGGACGGAGATCGAGGAGTTTCTCCGCGGCGGGGTGGACGGGTATCGGAGCAGCGCGCGGGTGCCGTTCTGGTTCGAGGTGCGGCGCTCGGAGCGGTGGATCGAAGACAACCTTCCGTCCATGGTGACCTCCAGGAAGACCGTGAGCGGCGATCGGCTCAGGGTGGAGGGAGAGGTCGCGGGGCACCTTGTTCTGGCGCGCTTCATCGCGAGCCTCGGCGCGCACGTCACCGGGATGGACGTCGCGCTCGCGGCGGCGGTGCGCGAGGTGGCGAAGGGCGCTCTGGAGGCTGCGGAGCGGGCGCTGAACGCGGGCGCAGTGCCGTCTATCGACGACGATGTACGGGGCCGCATAGCCCTCATGGAGGTTCGTAAAGTCGCTCGGAAGCGATGAATGAACCCACTGCGACGGCGCTGATCGAGTCTTTCTCCCGCGTCGATGTCGCCTTCCCCCTGGGCGGCGAGCGCGTCCCCGATGAGCACGGGTACGGGCTCTTCGGAGCGATGTGCGGGGTGCTCAGCGAGATGCACGGCGCCCCGTGGCTGTCGGTGCATCCGATTCGCGGCGCACCGCTCGGGGGCGGGATGCTGGGGCTCGCTCAGCCCAACCGGGCGCTGCGGCTGCGGGTGCACCCGGCGCAACTCGAGCGGGTGCAGTCGCTCACGGGGGCGACGCTCAGCGTCGAAGGGCACCGGGTGACCGTGGGCGCGGCGGAGGTGTTCACGCTGCGGCCCACGTCGATGCTGGTGGCACGCATGGTGGTGGTTCGGGACGACGTCGAGCGGGCGGAGTTCGAGCAGTGTCTGCACGAACGCCTCGCGGCGATGGGGGTGCGCGCCACGGTAGAGATTCCGTGGGGGCCGACCACGGGCGCCCACCCGGACGGGCAGCGGGTGCTGCACATCCGGGGGCAGATCATTGTGGGGTACCCGGTGATTCTGCGCGGGCTGTCGGATGAGCACTCGATACGGGTGCAGTCGCTCGGCATCGGTGGGCGACAGCGCTTCGGCTGCGGTGTGTTTGCCGAGGCGTGGTCGGACCACTGAAGAGGGCCGCGACGCCATCACTCCCCTCCCCCGCCGTCACCCCACGCCCCAGACCGTCACCCCCCCGGCCCCGTCGGCGCTCGCGAGCGCCTTGCCGTCGCCGCGCCACGCCACGCTCGCCACCTCCGCCACCTCCGTCCCCGCTTCCCCAAACCCCGCGCCGCGCGCCGTCGGTCCCTTCTTCGGCTCCCAGAGCGCCACCACACCGTCGGCTCCACCCGAAGCGAGCAGTCCGCCTTTGCGTTGGAACGCCAGCGCCGTCACCGGTCCTTCGTGCCCCTTGAGCGTCACGGGCTTGCTCCCCTCGGGGCCCTTTCCCTCAAACTTCCACACCGTCGTATCGACGTCTCCGCTCGTCGCCAGCAGCGTGCTCGCCCCGTCCCAGGCCAGCACCTTCACCTTCAACGGATACCCGGTCATCTCCGAGTCGATGTCCGTCTCCACCCGCCAGAAGTGCACCGAGCAGTCCTGGCTCCCGCACGCCAACACCTCGCCGCTCGGGCTCCACGCCACACTCACAAGCGAACCCTTCCACTCGAGGCTCCGGTTGCTCCCGCGATCGGCCATCGCCCACAACCGCGCGCCGCCGTAGCAGATCGTCGCCAGCTCGCGCCCGTCACCGCGCCACGCCACGCCGGTGATCGTGCTCTCCTGCGCGGGCGTCTCCATCCACGGATCGCCCGCTGCCGTCCACAGCCGCAGCACCTTGCCCGCCGCAGTGGCCAGCCACTTCCCGTCGGGACTCCACGCGACGTGCTCCACCCAGGACTTCCCGTTGGGCAACACCGCGATCTCGCGACCATCCGCCGCCGCCAGCAGCCGCGCCGTTCCGTCTGCGCCGCCGGTCGCCAGAACCCCTGCGTCGCCCGTCGCAAACGCCAGCGCGCACAGCCCTGCCGGGTGCACCTGCCGCGTCCACTGCACGGCCCCGGTGTCGCCCACGAACACCGTCACCTCCCCCGCCGTCGTCCCCGCCGCCAGCCACTTGCCGTCCGACGACCACGTGACCCCGAGCGCGTACTCCGCCAGCCTCGCCCGCCAGCGCGCCGTCAACTCGCGCTTGCCCCCGCGCAGCGCCGTCAGACCAGGCATGACCGAAACCCCGCATTCAACGCCGCCCGATCGAGCCCGCGTCCGATGAAGACCAGTTCGTTCATCCGGGGAGCATCGCCCCAGGGCTGCCCCGCCGATGCGTCGACCAGCATGTGAACCCCCTGGAAGACGAACCGCGCCTCTTCGCCCCGCACGTTGAGAATCCCCTTGGTGCGAAACATGTCCGCGCCGCGCTCCTGAACCAGATCGGTGATCCAGGTGTTGAAGCGCTCCTCATCGACCACGCCATCGCAACGGATGCCCACGGAGGTGACCGTCTCGTCGTGCGCGTGGTCGTGATCACCGTGCGCGTGCCCATGGTCGTCGGCGTCGAGGAAGGCGGGCTCCATCGCCAGGGCCCGATCGAGGTCGAAGCCGCCGACGTCGAGCAAGCTCTCGATGGCGACCTCCTTCACGCCGCGAAAGACCTTTGCCACCGCGTTGATCGCGCGCACCCGGCGCTCGACGTGCGCGGCCTCCTCGGCGCTCACGAGGTCGATCTTGTTGACGATCACCACGTCGGCGAAGGCGATCTGCTCTTTGCATTCGTCGCTGTCGTCCACGTGCAACCCGAGGTGCTTCGCATCGACCACGGTGACGATGCCGTCGAGTCGGTAGCGCGCCAGCACCTCGTCGTCGGCGAAGAACGTCTGCGCCACCGGCCCGGGATCAGCCAGCCCGGTGGTCTCGATGAGCACATGGTCGAAGCGGTCGCGGCGCTTCACGAGCGAGCCGAGGATGCGAATGAGATCGCCGCGAACGGTGCAACAGAGGCATCCGTTGTTCATCTCGAAGACCTCCTCGTCGGCGCGGATGACGAGGGCCTGATCGACGCCCACCTCGCCGAACTCGTTCTCGATCACGGCCACGCGCAGTCCGTGCGTCTCCGAGAGGATGCGGTTGAGCAGCGTGGTCTTGCCGGCGCCGAGGAATCCGGTCAGCACGGTCACAGGAACCCGGTTGTCTTGGGAGTTGGTCATAGAAGATCGCGCGCATTCTTCGTCCATGGCGCGCGCTGCCGCAACCGCGTTGAACGCGCCTGGGGATTGGGCGCGGCGCGCCTCTGGTGCGATGGTCGCGCGCATGGACCCACGCTCGCTATTCGACCTCACCGGCAAGGTTGCCATCGTCACCGGCGCGGGGCGCGGCATCGGCCTCGCCATCGCCGAAGCCCTCGGCGCACACGGCGCGAAGATCGTCGTTGCGGAGCTCGACCCGGCCACCGCCGAGCACGCCGCCGCGCGCCTCGCGGGCCACGGGATCGAAGCCCTCGCCGTCGCGACGGACGTCACCCACCTCGCATCGCTCACGGCCATGTTCGACCGCGCCGAACAACACTTCGGAGCCTTCGACATCCTGGTCAACAACGCCGGCGTGAGCGCCCGCATCGCCGCCGAGGACTACCCCGACGAAGCCTGGGACAGCATGGTCGCCCTCAACCAGACGGCCGTCTTCCGCGCCATGCGCATCGCCGCCAGGCGCTGGATCACCGCCGGCCGCCCCGGTCGCATCGTCAACCTGGCGAGCTTCGCGGGCGTCGTGGCTGATCCGATGTCGGCCCCGTATGCGGCGACCAAGGGCGCGGTGGTTCAGCTCACGCGCACCTGCGCCGTCGAGTGGGCGCCGCACGGGATTCTCGTGAACGCCATCGGCCCCGGGTACATCCGCACGGAGATGACCGCGAAGACGCTCGACCTGCCCGACGTGGGCGCGGTGATTCGCGCGAAGACCGCCATCGGACGCGCAGGAACCACCCAGGAGGTCGCCGGCGCGGCGGTCTTCCTGGCGGCCCCGGCGAGCAGTTACGTCACCGGCCACGTGCTCATGGTGGACGGCGGCTGGACCGCCCTCTGAGCGCGAAGCCCCGGTAGCGCCCCGCGGCGCTGCGGGCGACGTCCCGCGTAGGTGTTTCGTCGGATCTTGTGCTCCGAGAGCCTCACCTCACCCCCCATGGCAGCCTTCCCGACGCGTCCGAGGGGTTCATCCGACCCCCGGTGCATCCTCCCTGGCGCGTACGGAAGGGTGTTTCGACCCTCCATGTCACCTCACCGACTCGTCGGGATGGGTGTTCTGACCCCTGGGGGGCACCGTACCGAGGCGTCCGTGGGGGGACTTCTACCCTGAGGAGCACCGTCCCGAGGCGTCCGTGGGGGGAACTGATTCAGACTCTGACATCCTGACACCGCCGATCGCAACGGCTTGGTTTCCCCACGAATGGAGCGTCAGGGCGGTGTCGAGTCGAGGGAATCCGATTGGGCTTTCCGGCGGGGAGGCCGATGGAAAGCATAGGGGAACTCCTGAGGCATCCCCTCGTTTTTCATCGTTTTCCCCGGGGCGCAACCCACTGGAGCACCGGTAGTCGAGGGCGTCTTGAATCAACGGTCCGCTGGAGGGCTAAAGACAGGCCGCCGAAGGATCGACCCCCCTTGCGAGACCTCACCCCCAACCCCCTCTCCCAAGAGGGTTCACCTCGGGACACATCTCACGATTCGGCTGTAATCCATGCTGATTCGTGCGCTCGATGGGTTTTTGGCG
>CANJUR010000018.1 GCA_947477565.1 Deltaproteobacteria bacterium | reverse complement strand
GGCGCGTCGCTCGTGTGCGTCGGCACGACCCGCTGGCTGGCGTCGCAGGGGGTCGCCGCCAACGCGCTGGAGCCCGCAGCGGCTGCGGCCGCGGGCCGGGGCGAGACGCCCGTGTTCGTGACCATCGACGGCGCCCTGACGGGCCTCGTGACGGTGGCCGACACGGTGCGCCCCGAGGCCGCCGCGGCCGTGGCCGCGCTGACGGCGATGGGCGTGTCCGTGGCAATGGCCACGGGCGACCGGCGGGCGACGGCGCTGGCGGTCGCGCTCGCCGCGGGCGTGGGCGAGGTGCATGCGGAGGTGCGGCCCGAGGAGAAGTCCGCGCTGGTGGCGCGGCTGCGCGCCGCGGGGCGCACCGTGGCGATGGTGGGCGACGGCGTGAACGACGCGCCCGCGCTGGCCGCGGCCGACCTCGGCGTGGCCATGGGCGGCGGCGCGGACGTCGCGGCAGCCACCGCGGACGTGACGATCCTGCGGGGCGGCGTCGGGGCGGTGCCGACGGCGCTCGCGCTCGCGCGGGCCACGCTGCGCACGATCCGGCAGAACCTCTTCTGGGCCTTCGTCTACAACCTCGTGGGCATCCCCCTCGCGGCGGGGCTGCTCGAGCCCGTGACGGGCTGGGCGCTCTCGCCGGTCTTCGCGAGCGCGGCGATGTCGCTGTCGAGCGTCTCGGTGCTGCTCAACTCGCTGCGGCTGCGGCGGTGGGCGCCGTGACCCCCTCCGTGCCCGACGACGCCCGCGCCGCTAGACTCCCGCCCATGGACGCCCACGTCACCGAGTCGCTGCTCGCCGACCGCCCGAGCTTCCTCGCCTTCCTGGAGCGCCGCCTCGGCGACCGCGCGGCGGCCGAGGACATCCTCCAGGACGCCTACGCCCGCAGCATGACCCACGGCGCCTCGCTCCGGCAGGACGAATCGTCGCGCGCCTGGTTCTACCGGATCCTGCGCAACGCGGTGATCGACCGCCGGCGCCGGGACGCGAGCCACGGCCGCGCGCTCGACGCCCTGGCCGCGGAGCTGGATGAGCCGGAGGCACCGCCGGTGGCGGCCCTCGCGCCGACCACCTGCGCGTGCGTGGGGCGGCTGGCGGACGCGATGAAGCCCGAGTACGCGGCGGCGCTCCGGCAGGTGACCGTTGCCGGGCAGAGCGTGAAGGACTTCGCCGAGGCCGAGGGCATCACCGCGAACAACGCCGCGGTGCGGGTCTTCCGGGCGCGCGAGGCGCTGCGCGCGCGGGTGCGGGCCTGCTGCGGGTCTTGCGCGGACGACGGGTGCGCCGACTGCACCTGCGCCCCGGCGATGTAGCTGCCACGCGCACGACGACGGTCGAACGCGATGCGAGACCATGGGCCGCCGTGGCGTGCCGGGTGCGGGTCACCAACGCCTACCCGCGGGCCAGGGCGCGCGTGGCCCGCTCGTGGACGGCGCTCCAGCCGACGTTGCGCCAGAAGGCGTCGAAGTAGCCCGACTTGTTCGCCCCGTAATCGATCGCGTAGGCGTGCTCGTAGACGTCCAGCACCAGCAGCGGGGAGGCGCTCCAGCCGCCCATCGCGTGGCTCTCAGTCTGGACGATCTCCAGCGTGTGTGAGACCCCGTCGGCCACCAACACCACCCAGCCGTTGGCCGCCTTCGCGGCGCCGAGCATCTGCGCGCGGAAACGGTCCATCGAGCCGAAGCGCTGCGTCACCATGGTCGCGAGTGCGGCCGGTGGCCGCTGCCCGGCCGCGAGGTTGGCAAAGTAGAGCTCGTGCAGGACGGCGCTGTTGCGCGCTGCGAGCTCGGCCGACTTCAACGTCCCGTAGAGGCTCCAATACGCGCCCGACTGCGCCGGGTCGGCGGTGCCGAGCTGCGTGCGGATCTCGTTGAGCTTGCGCACCGCGCCGCCGTAGTTGTTGTCGTGGTGCGAGACCAGCATCCGCTCGGAGAGCCCCGGCAGCGACGTCGGCGCGAAGGGCAGCGGCACGACGGCAACCTCCGGCGGGTTCGGTCCGAGGGGCGTTCCCGCGTCGGGTCGGCGCGGCTGGGCCTCGGCGTCGTGGCCCTGGAGGAGAGTCGCGGCGGCGGCGCCCAGCGCCACCGCGCCAAAGTCCCTGCGGTCGATGGTCTTCATCTCGCTTGTCGTTCTCCGCGGCCTGTTGGAACGGCGACCAGGGCCTGGTTACGCCCGTGGCTCCCGTCGAGGTGTACATCGACTCGCGGGGCGAGGCGCCGCTCGGACCGCCCCTCGGCTCGTTGGGCGCGCCCGCTCGATACTCGCCGACCCGGCCGTGCGCGCACCCGATCACGGAACGTACACGGGGCGACCGATTCCGGGTCACAGGCGCAACGCCGCCGCCTAGAACGGCGCAGGAGGTCTCTACCTATGATGAAGCTGCTCTCCCCCCGGACCCTCGTGATCCTTGGGGCGCTCTCCCTCGCCACGGGCCTCGGGGCGACGGTCACCGCCGTTCGCACCGCCCGGGGCGACGGCGATTGCTGCTACCCCGGCTCGCCCTGCTGCCATCCCGGCTCGCCCTGCTGCCAGGGCCGCCACCGCGCGGGCTGACCCGACGCCCGCGTGCCTCCGACCCGCGAAGCCTCGGAGGCCGAGCTCGACGACCTCATGGCGCGCCTCAGCGACGGAGAGCGCGAGGCCTTCACGCCGCTGTTCCGCGCGCTCCACCCGCGCGCGCGGCGGGTGGCGGCCCGGCGCCTGGAGTCCGCGCGCGCCGACGAGGTCGCCCAGGTCGCCATGATCAAGCTCTTCACCCGCGCGGCCTCCTTCACCCCCGGGCGCCCGGCGCTGCCGTGGTTCTACGCCGTGGTGGCCAACGAGGTCCGCGCCGAGCTTCGTCGCACCCGGCACGACGCCGGCGCCGTCCCGGAGCACCACCCGAGCCCCGAGGCCGCGGCGGACGACGCCCTCGCCGAGCGCGAGCTCCACCGGGCGCTCCAGCAGAGCGTGGACGCGCTCGACCCGACCTCGGCCGAGGCCATCGCCGTCCTGCTCGGGGAGGCGGCGCCCCCGCCCGTCGCGCCCGCCACGCATCGCAAACGCCTGTCCCGCGCCTACGCCCGACTCCGCGCCCTGCTGGGAGGTGACTTGTGACCGTTGATCCGACCGCCCCGCCGTCCCTCGAAGCGCGCGCCCGCCGGGCCTACGAGTGGGGCCTCGCCCGGGACGGGCTCGTGCGCGCATTGATCGTCCTCGGCCTGTCGGCGCTCGCCGCGCGTGTGGCGGGCGTCGCACTCCGGCCCCTCACCCTGGCGCTGGTCGTGCTCGCCTGGACCTTCCTCGGCTGGCGCCGCGGGTGGTGGCTGCGGGGCGCGCAGGTGGGCCTGCTGGGCGGCCTCGCGGCGCTGCTGCTCCCGATGTCCTTGCTGCGGCCCTGCTGCCCGCCCGGGATGATGGTCTGCGAGGGCTGCTGCGCCCGCCCCGGCACCTGCGCCCTCGCCGGCATGGCGCTCGGCGTGGTGCTGGCGGCGCTCCTGCCCCGCCACGGCGACAGCGGGCAGCGGGCGCGGGCCGGCATCGGGATGCTGCTGGGCGTCGTGTCGATCGGGTCGGTGCGGTGCAGCGGGCTCTTCCTGGGCGAGGCGCTGGGCATGCTCGCGGGGCTCCTCGGCGGGGCCGCGGCGATCGGCGCCGGTGCCTGGGTCTGGACCCGGAAGCGCACGACGGCGTGAAGTAGCGCCAGGACGATCGGCTCGGATCGGCTCACGCCGGACCGGGGCGCGAACGGAGCGGGGGGAAGCGCCTCCGGGGTCCATCGCCCACCGAGCGAGGCGTCCGCCGTGCCCGTTCGCCCACCCTCCACGAGCTGTCGGAGACCCTCAGCGGTAGCCGCGGGCGAGCAGGTACTTCGCTCCCGCGGCGAAGGCCTCGGGGCCCGGGACCGTGAACCCGAAGGCGTCGGCCAGGCGCGCGGTCGTGTTGAAGGCGAAGGAGACGGCGAGCGCGTCCTCGATCTGCGCGCGCGAGACGCCCGCGGCCCGGAGAGCGCGCATGTCGTCCGCATCGACCGAGTGCCCGGTCGTCAGCTTGCGCAGCATCCGCAGCGTCGCCCGCAGCGGCTCCCCGATGGGAGCGGACTCCAGATCAGTGAGCACCGCGGAGACCTTGGCGCGGTCGCCGTAGGCGCCCTCCGCCACCGCCGTGTGGGCCCGCGTACACCACTCGCATTCGTTGGCCCTGGCGACCACCGCGGCCATGAGCTCGCGGTCGCCGACCAACCACGCGGACGGCCCGCGCATGGCCTCGTGGGTCACGCCCTGCATCGGCCCGCCGTAGAACTCGGGGCGGTACTTCACCAGCTTGATGACGTCGAGCACGTCCTGGCGCGAGAAGGCGCGGATGAGCGCGAAGAGTGCCTTCGTGCCGAGGCCGTGGCCGCCGTCGAGGATCGCGAGGCGCATGCTCACGTCCCCTCCGCGGCGCGGAGCGCCGCCAGGGCCGCGTCGTACTGGCGCGACGCCTGCCCGACCGCGGCGCACACGACGAGCTCGAAGACCTGGTCCTCGCTGAGCCCGGCCGCCCTCGCGGCCGCGACGTCCGCGTCGGTCACCCGGTGGGCGTGCTCGGCGACCTTGCGAACCAGCGTCTGCAGCGGCTCGTCGAGACCCTCCCGCGCGAACGCCGCGCGGCGCTGGGCGGGCGAGGCCCGGCCGTCTCCCTCGAGGATCCGCGTCACCAGCGCCTCCCGCGCGCGACTCACGTCAGTCATTCGGCGCCCCCTAGCTCGGCGGCGCGCGCGAAGCCCGCGAGGAGGCGGCCCCAGTCCCCCTCGGTGTCGAAGACGCGACGCATCTCATCGCGGCGCGCCCCGTACCGGTCGAGGCGACGGTGCTCGAGCTCGACCCGCGTCCGGTTGTCGCCCTCCGCCACGAAGCGCACCTCGATCTCGGTGTTGAGCTGCGGGTCGAACTGCAAGTTCGCGTCGATGTCCCAGGTGAGGACGAGGCGCACGGTGGGCTCCCACACGAGGACGCGCCCCCACTCGCAGGTGCTCCCGTCCTCGCCGCGCTCGTACCATCGCCCCCCGACCCGCGGCTCCAGCACGGCGTCCACCGCGTTCGCCTTGCCGATCTTGTAGTGCGCGAGGGGCCACCAGGTGCCCATCCGCTCGGTGAACACCCGCCACGCCACGGCCTGCGGCGCGTTGACGCCCAGGACCTTCCGAACGCGGTTCGGGTCGAAGTCGCCCGCCCCTGTCTGCTCCGTCATCGCCGCTTCCTCTCCTTGACCGCTTCCTGCTCCGCCGCCGCCTTGAACGCGACGAGCGCCTCGTCCCAGAACCCGTCGAGCCAGTCGCGCACCGCCGCGATCCCCGTCGGGTCCACGGCGTAGAGCCGCCGCGTGCCCTCCGCGCGGTCGGTGACCAGGCGGGCCGCCTTCAGCACCTTCAGGTGCTGCGACACCGCCGGCCGGCTCACGTCCATCCCGTCAGCGATCTCCTGCACCGAACGGGCGCCACGCTGCACCCGCGCGAACACCGCCCGCCGGGTCCGATCGCCGAGCGCGTCCAGCACCTGGTCAGCGTTAGTCATCACTTACCGTAAGTATCCACTAACCATATCCGCCCGGTCAAGTCTTCGTCGGCCGACCGCCGAGGCTGGTTGAATATTCAACCGTACGCTTGAATAACGGAGTCGATGACGACGGCGCACCGCCGGTTCAAGGACAGCCTCTACGAGCAGTTCGCGCGCGTTGGGAAGGCCGTCGCGGCGCCCAAGCGGGTCGAGCTGCTCGACCTCCTCGGCCAGGGATCGCGCGCCGTCGAGGCCCTCGCCGGCCTGGCGGCGATCTCGGTGCCCAACGCGTCTCAGCACCTGCAGGTGCTCCGCGCGGCGCGCCTCGTCGAGGCCCGAAAGCGTGGCCTCTACGTCGAGTACAGCCTCGCCGACGACGAGGTTGGCCACTTCGTCGTGACGCTGCGCGGCCTCGCCGCGGCGCGACTGGCGGAGGTCGAGCAGATCACCCGCGCCCACTTCGACGGGCGGGGTGGCCCCGACGCGGTGGCGGGTGACGAGCTCATCGGGCGCGTGCGCCGCGGGGAGGTCACCGTGCTCGACGTGCAGCCCGCCGAGGAGTACCGCGCCGGCCACTTTCCGCGGGCGGTCTCGATCCCGATCGACGAGCTCAAGGCCCGCCTCAAGGAGCTGCCGAAGGACCGCGAGGTCGTCGCCTACCGCCGCGGTCCCTACTGTGTGATGGCCGTCGAGGCCGTCGAGCTGCTGCGCCAGAAGGGTTTCACGGCCCGGCGCATGGAGCTGGGCGTTCCCAACTGGCGCGCGCGCGGGTGGCGCGTCGCGACCGTGCGCCGGGGGGCAGGCGCGTGATCTTCAAGCCGTTCTACGCCTTCGAGACTGGCTGCGCGGCGTACGTCCTCGGCTGCGGGGGCCTCGGTCTGTGCGCCGTCGTTGATCCGCGCGAGCCCGAGGTGGACGCCTATGCGGCCTTCGCAGCGACGAAGGGGATGCGCATCACCCACGTCATCGACACGCACGTCCACGCCGACCACCGCTCGGGCGGGCCCGCGCTCGCCTGGATGAGCGGCGCCGCCTATTGCCTGCACGCGTCCGCCGACGTCGAGCTGCCCTTCGAGCCACTCGCCGACGGTCAGGAGATCGCGCTCGGCAACGTGCGGCTGACGGTGCTCCACACCCCAGGGCACACGCCCGAGGGGATCTGCCTCGTCGTGGCCGACCTTCGCCGCGGCACGGACCCGTGGTTCGTCCTCACGGGCGACACGCTCTTCGTCGGCGCCGTCGGGCGCCCCGACCTCCCAGGGCAGGCGAGAGAGAGCGCCGGCGCCCTGTACGACAGCCTCGACGCGAAGATCCTGACGTTGCCGGCGACCTCGAGCTCTTCCCCGGCCACTTCGCGGGCTCCCCCTGCGGAGCCGGGATGAGCGGCAAGCCGTCGAGCACACTCGCGTTCGAGCCGCGCTGCAACCCTCAGCTCTCGATGCCGCGCGAGGAGTTCATCGCCGCGCTTGCCGACGTGCCCCCGAAGCCCGCCGCGATGGAGGAGACCCTCCGCGTCAACCGCGGCCGCGCAGTTGGGGCGCGATGAGCGACGTCCGCCTCGGGCTCGGGAGAACCTCGGACAGTTCTCGCTCCTGGTGCTCGTCAACGCCTTCGTCGGCGCGATGGTCGGCATGGAGCGCACGATCCTGCCGCCGATCGCGGAGCGGGAGTTCCACCTCGCGGCGCGGTCCGCGGTGCTGTCGTTCATCGTGGTGTTCGGCGTCACCAAGGCGCTGACCAACTACCTCGCCGGGCGACTGTCCGACCGCGTCGGCCGCAAGCACGTCCTCGTCGCGGGATGGCTCTTGGCGGCCCCGGTGCCTTTCCTGCTCATGTGGGCGCCGAGCTGGTCGTGGGTGCTCTTCGCCAACGCGCTGCTCGGCGTGAGCCAGGGCCTGACGTGGTCCACCACCGTCATCATGAAGATCGACCTCGCGGGCCCGCAGAAGCGCGGCCTCGCGATGGGGCTCAACGAGTTTGCGGGCAACTTCCCCGTCGCCGCCAGCGCCCTCGCCACGGGCTTCCTCGCGGCCCGCTACGGCCTGCGCCCCGAGCCCTTCTACCTCGGGGTTGTATTCGTCGCCGCCGGTCTCCTTCTCCCGGTCTTCGCCGTGCGCGAGACGAGGTCTTCCTGTTCGCGGTCGCGGAGCTCATCGAGGCGTACTCGCTCGAACGGGCGCGACGCGCCGTGCGCTCGCTGATGGCACTCAGCCCCGACACGGCGAGCGTGAAGAGGGACGACGGCGCGTGGCGCGAAACGGACTCCGCGCGGGTCACCGCAGGCGCCCTCGTGCGGGTGCGGCCGGGCGAGCGTCTGCCGTTGGACGGCGTGGTCACGGCGGGGGCCTCGTCGGTCGATCAGGCGCCGATCACGGGCGAGAGCGTCGCGGTCGCCAAGGGCGTCGGCGACGCGGTCTACGCCGGGTCGATCAACGGCGAGGGGCTGCTGGAGTTCCGCACCACCGGCGGCCGGGACGACACCACCCTCGCCCGCATCGTCCGCAGCGTGCAGGAAGCCCAGGCGCAGCGAGCCCCCACGCAGCGCATCGTGGACCGCTTCGCGCAGCGCTACACCCCCGTCGTCTTCGGGCTGGCAACGCTCGGCAACCATCGATTCGTCGAGGAGGAAGGCGCGTGCGGCGCCCCCGTCGAAACCGCGCTGAGGGCGCAGGAGGCGCAGGGCCGGACCGCCGCCGTGCTGATGCGGGGTCGGTCGGCGCTGGCCGTGCTCGCCGTCGCCGACGTGCCCCGCGAGACCAGCGTGCAGGCGCTACGCGAGCTGCACGCGCTCGGCGTGCGGACGGTCCTGCTGAGCGGCGACAACCAGGTCACGGCAGAGGCGATCGCGCGCGCTGTGGGCATCGACGACGCGCGCGGCGAGCTGCTCCCTGAGGAGAAGCGCGCGGCGATCGAGGCGCTGCGCGCGGAGCACGAGCGCGTCGGCATGGTGGGCGACGGGGTCAACGACGCGCCCGCGCTGGCGGCCGCAACGATGGGCTTCGCGATGGGTGCCGCGGGCACGGACACGACGATCGAGACCGCCGACGTGGCCTTCATGCGGGACGACCTGCGGGCGCTGCCGGAGTTCATCCGACTCAGCCGGCGAACCGCGGCGATCCTGAAGCAGAACCTCGTGTTCGCCGTCGGCAGCAAGGCGGTGTTCTTCGTGCAAAGCCAGGTGGTCCGCATCGGCGGCGCGGCGACGAAGACCGCGTTCGGTCTGGTGCCCCACGGAAACACGGGCGGCGCCAACGTCAGCCCCTTCGCGCGCATTTACGTGCCGCCCGACCTCGAGGCGCGGATCCAGGAGGCGCGCGCCACGAGCGGGTGAGCCCTCACTCCGGGTTGAGGTCCTCGAGGAAGGCCACCGCCGCCTCGACCTTCTCGTCGGTCACGGTGGGCCGCGGGAGCAGGTCCGGGTCGATGGTGCTCCGTCCTACATCTGTCAGGTGAGGCTCACGATGGCGCTCGATGCGGGAGACTTCGAGACAGCCGCGGGGCTCGTGGCGTTGTTGAAGGCCCGGTCTGGCGGACGGTGGCGGCGACCCTCGACCGGCTCACGATCCGTGCGCTGCGCTTCGACATCGACGGGCCGAGCCGAGTGATCGCTGCACGTCGGACAGCGTACGCGGAAGCACGACACCGCCTCGCCCGCCGAGGTGGCACACACAACGCCTGCCCGAACAGGATCAGGTTGAGCCCAGAGATCACGGAGCCCAGGAGCAGGGCTCCGCCGAGAGTCAGGGGCGTGGGCCAGCGCACGCCGAGCGCAAGCGCGAGGAGCGCGTTGACGGCGCCGCCGGTCGTCCTTGCGCAGGACGATGCAACGCGGATCGAGGTCGGAGACGCCGCGAGTGAGGTTGTTGTCGGCGGCCCATCAAAGAACCGCGCTTCGTCGCAGCCATCAACACTCTACCGGCGCTGCCAGAACGCGAGGAGCACGCCGATCGCGGAGAACACGATTGCGCCGATGGGGAATGCGAGGCGCGCTGCGCGGTCGATCCGCGCGGCGGTCTCGTGATGGCCACGGCGCGCGAGGATGTTCGTGTACACGGACTCCACCACCGCCAGGGCGACGAGGGTGTAGGCGGTCGCGTAGATCCGGTCAGCGATGGTGAGGTACTCGACCGCCGGGAGCGTGTTCGACTGGCCAGACTGAAACGCGATGATGGCGAGCAGGCACGTCACCCCGATGCCGGCCTGCGCGCCGAGGTCTTCGGGGTGGATCCAGAACACCGTGAACGACACCGCCAGAATCAGGAGCAGCGGCAGGAAGAAGCGCGTGAGGTAGAAGCCAGGGCGCCGCGCGACGTCGATGGTGACGGTGGCGACGTCGTAACCTGGAGCGGAGGGGTGGTGCGCGAAGGGTCGCGTGGCGACCGCGTAGCGCGGCCTCGGCGACACCACCCACGACAGCGCCTCCCCGCGCGCGTCGTCGCCGAGGCTCAGGGCGAAGGGTGCCGCGGCGAAAGCGACCTCGCCAGAGGAGCGCTCGGCGTCCGCGAGTCGAAGTGTCAGACGCTGCCGGTCGAAGGGGAAGAGCCGCAGGTCGAACGGGGAGTGCAGCACGGAGTGGAGACGCCGGGTGCGCACGCAGCGCCCTGCTTCGAACACCGTCTCGTCGAAGTGGTCATCGTGGGAGGAGGTCTCGTTGATGAGCTCCGTCTGCGGGGTGAAGCCCGGCGTCGGTGCCCATGCCTCGTAGAGGTAGTAGTCGGCCTCCCAGGCCTGCGCGCGGTCGTCGATGTTGTAGAGCCCGATGAACACCACACCCACGGACACCGTGACGCGGGCGGGCAGGTGCTCGACGTGCTCCACGGGACAGCATTCCGGGGGGCCCTCGCACCGCTCCCGCGCGAAGGCCGGGTGGACGAACAGCAGCGCCGCACACGCGAGGAGCGCTGGCAGCAGCCGGGTGGATGCGACGGGGCGGGTCATCGGGGCGGTGGGCCCTTCGGGGAGCCGGTCAGGGGTCTTGATCGCAGCCGTGAGCGCCGCTTCAAACGCCCTACCAGAGCGAGCCCCGCGGCCAACAGCGCGGGCCCGCCCCGATCGCGGTCCTGGGCGCCCCGGGTCGCGACGTGACAGCTGCAGCCGCCCGCCTGCGGCATCGGCGCGACCGCGGCGTCGGCGATGCCACCCGCGTCGATCACCCTCGGAATGTCGCTTGCGCGGGTCACGTCGATCGGCCGCCCTGCGTCGAGGGCCCCCGCCATCCCATCGACGGGCGAGACCGAGACATCGCGCGGACCGCCCCGGTCAGTGATGACCCCGTGGTCGGTGCTCGCGTCGTGGAAGACCGGCATGCTCGGTGCGCTGGCGTCGATGCTCCGCAGCAGGATGGTCTCCGACGACCAGAACGCCGGGCACGTTCCGCCGACCGACGTGGCCGGGCCGCACGCCGTCGTCGCCCCGTCCACCAGGCGCAGCGAGAGCAGCGGGTCGACGTGGTCGCCGCCGTCGTGGGAGTAGCCCAGCGCGAAGCCATCGCGCGACTCGTCCGCGCACACGAAGAGGGTGCCCGCGTGGTAGCGGAGGCACTTCACGCCGACGTCCGCCGCCATGCGGACCCACGGGCCGCCGCGCTCCGATCGCTGGAGTCCTTCGGCGCGGTTGGCGCTCGCGATCCAGACCGTGGCGCCGTCGTCGGAGAGCGCGAAGCCCAACATCTCGCTCGCGGTCTGACCCACCACCCGGTGCGTCATCCCCCCGTCGTCGCTTCGCAGCAGCGTCGTCGCGAGGCCGCGCGCGGCGCGTAGGTAGAGCACCTCGGGGCGCGTCGGATCGACCCCGGCCAGGAAGATGTTCTGGCCCCCGAGGAAGTCCCTCGTCGTCTCGCGCATCGTGCGGCCGCCGTCGTCGCTCCGCAGCAGCACCGGATCGCCCGTGCTCGCGTACCCGGTGACATAGACCCGCATCGGGTCGCCGGGCGCGACGTCCACCGTCTCGGTCGCGTAGCCCGCGAGCAGCGCCCCGGGCTCCCAGGCGCGGCCGCCGTCGGCGGAGAGATAGAGGCGGTTCTCTCCGCCCGGCCCGGCGAGCGCCACCACGTACCGCCCGTCGGCGGTATTGGACACGTCAGCGAAATCCCGCGCGGGGACACCCGACGGCGTCGGCCAGGAGCAGTAGTCGTCGCGACTCGTGGTCAGTCCCGTGAACGATGCGAGGACGAGGGTTCCGTCCGCGCCGATCGAGACCGTCGGGTCGCTCGCGCCGACGGCGCCGTAGGCGGCCTCACAGACCCAGCTCCATGCCCGCCCGCCGTCGCGGGAGACGATCAACCCGAAGGTCGTGCGCAGCGCGAACACGTCGTTGCGTGAGCCCGGGCCCGCCACGAAATAGCCGGCGGTCGGGAAGCGACCGTTCGCGTCCGCCGCGGCGGGTCGCAGGGTCAACCCTGCCATGAGCATCCCGAGGGCGACGCCCAGCCGGGCTGACCTTGGGGCCTGTTGCTTCGGGGTCCTCACCAGGACGTCGTCCATCATCGAGCCACACTCCGGCTGGAGAAGGGTTGCCACCTATCATCCACGATCGACAATTGGGGGTCCGCGATCATGATGTTTCGCTTCCTGCCGAGGGAGCGGCGACGGAAGGGCGGGGCTCACGGTAGGCGAGCAGCCGCAGCGCGTTGGCCACGACGAGGAGCGTCGAGCCTTCGTGCAGCACGACCGCGACGCTGATGCGCGCCAGTCCGAAGAGGGTCGCCGGGATCAGGAACGCGACCATCCCGAGGCTCGCCCAGAGGTTCTGGCGGATGACCCGTCGGCACGCCCGGCTGAGCCCCACCGCGAAGGGCAGCGTACGCAGGTCGTCGCCCATCAGCGCGATGTCGGCCGTCTCCAGCGCGACGTCCGAGCCTCCGGCCCCCATCGCGATGCCGACCGTCGCGCGGGCGAGCGCCGGCGCGTCGTTGACCCCGTCGCCGATCATGGCGACGCCCGAACCCGACTTCGCGAGCTCGTCGATGACCCGGACCTTGTCCTCCGGCAGCAGGTCACCCCTGGCCTCGGTCAGGCCGACCTGCCGGGCCACCGCGTCGGCGACGCCCTGGTGGTCACCGCTCAGCATCAGGGTCTTCTTGACCCCCAGCGCGAGCAGCTCCTTCAACACCTGCTTCGCGCTCTCGCGCGGCGTGTCCATCACCCCGAGGACCCCGAGGACGCGGCCGGGCTCGCCGACCACCATGAGGGTGCGACCGTCGGCGCGCAGCCGCTCGACGGCCGCCGTCACGTCCGCCGGCAGTCCGCCGCTCGCCTCGAAGAGCGACGGCTTCCCGACGAGGACCTCCTTGCCCGCGATGCGCGCCTTGACGCCGTGCCCGATGATCGCCTCGACGTCGGTCGCCTCGGGGACGTCGGGCACGTCCGTCGCCCCCTCGACGACCGCGCGCGCCAGCGGGTGATCCGAGAGCTTCTCGACGGCGAGCGCGACGCGGAGGAGTTCCTCCCGCGCCACGCCCGCCGCGGAGACCACGTCGGTGAGCTTCGGCTTCCCCTCGGTCAGCGTTCCGGTCTTGTCGAAGGCGAAGGTCTCGACGGCGCCCAGCGACTCCAGGTGGGCGCCGCCCTTCACCAGCACCCCTCCGCGCGCCGCGCGGGCCACGCCGGCGAGGACCGCGCTCGGCGTCGCGATCGCCAGCGCGCACGGGCTGGCGGCCACCAGCACCGCCATCGCCCGATAGAAGGTCTTGCGGAACGGCTCGTCGAGGACGAAGCCCGCGCAGAGCAGCACCGCGACCAGCGCGAGCACGACCGGGACGAACACCCGCTCGAAGCGGTCGGTGAACTGCTGCGTCGGTGACTTCTGGGAGTCGGCCTGGCTCACCAGCTCGACGACCCTCGCGAGGGTGCTCTCCGTCGAGGCCCGGGTGACGACCACCGTGAGCGCGCTCCCTCCATTGATGGTCCCGGCGAAGACGCGGTGCGCGGGCGGTGCGCGGTCCGGGTCGCGCAGCGCGGCGGCGAGGTCGGGCGCCGGGGACTTGTCCACGGGGACGCTCTCCCCCGTGATGGGAGCCTGGTCCACCGGGCTGCTGCCCGCGGCGACGATCCCATCACAGGGGACGCGGGTGTGCGGCTTCACGCGCACCCGGGCGCCACGCTTCACCTCAGCGACCGGCACCTCCCGCTCGGCGCCGTCGTCGGCGATGAGCATCGCCGTGTCGGGGACCATCTTCGCGAGCGCCTCGATCGCCTTGCGCGCGCGGCCCATGGCGAAGCCCTCGAGCGAGTGGCCGAGGCTGAAGAGGAAGAGCAGCAGCGCGCCCTCGAACCACTCTCCGAGCGCGCCCGCGCCGCCGGCGGCGACCAGCATGAGGAAATCGATCTCGAACTTCTTCGCCCGGATGGCGAGCACCGCCTCCTTCACGGTGAACCAGCCGCCGAACCCGAACGCGAGCCAGAAGGCCACGTTGCATGCGACCTGCGGCGCACCCAGCCTGCCAGCGACCCAGCCGCCGAGCGCCAGCGCGCCGCAGATCAGGCTGAACACCAGCTCGGCGTGCTCCCCCAGCAGCCCGCCGTGGTCGTGCGCGTGCCCGTCGCCCGCGCCGCGCGCCTTCTCGTGTCCCTCGTGCCCGCGGTCGCCCTCCGTCGTCTCCGCGGCGGCCGTCTCTGCTTCCCCCATCGCCCCTGCGTCGGCCACCACCCGGGCGAGGCGCGCGCGATCGACGCGGTCGGGCTCGTACTCCACGCTCGCGACCTTCGCCGCGAGGCTCACCGCGACCTGAAGTACGCCCGGCTCCTGCGACAGCACCTCCTCGACCAGCCGCGCGTGCCGCGCGTGGCGCAGGTTCGGGAGCGGAAACCGGGCGTGGCCGAAGCGACGCGCGAGCTCGGCCCCGGCCTTGTGGATGGCGGCTTCGAGCTCCCCGACGTTCAGCCCATCGGGCTCATAGTGGACGCAGAGCCTCGGCGTCGGCCCCTTGTCGTCCACGTGGGCCTCGAGCACGCCGCGGAGCCCACGAACGGCACCAAGCAGGCGCTCGACGCAGGGATCGGCCCCGTCGGCCTCGGGGAGGACAAGTTCGATCGCGAGCTGCAACCTGATCACGGCATGTCTCCTGGCGCGCGGAGCATCCACACGGGCGGATGCGCACTACTATGATCGATCGTAGGAAGCCACTCCGGGCGATCGGAACTCCAAAGCTCTTGCAGCACCCCTGCGCTGTTCGGGCGCAGGTCTCACCGGTGTCAGGAGGGGATTGCGCGTTACTACCTACCATAGTAGATCAGGCCGCGACCATGTCCTTCCGCATCCGACCGGGCAAGTCTGGCGTGGCCCTTCGGCTACACGATCTCGAAGCGGAGATCATGGACATCGTGTGGTCGCGCAAGCTGCGCCGCTTCGCGGTCAGCGACGTGCTCTCGGTGCTCGAGAAGCGCCGCGAGGTCGCCTACACGACCGTGATGACGACGGTCGCGCGCCTCTACGACAAGGGGCTGCTGTCGCGCGAGCGGGACGGCAAGCGGTACCTCTACTCCCCGCGCGGAGACCGGGAGGAATTCCTCCAGTCCACCGCGCGCGAGGTCTTCGAGAGCCTCGGCGCGCCGGCGGGCAGGGAGTCCCTGGCGCTCCTGGTGGAGACCGTCTCGTCGGCCGACACCTCGACGCTCGACGAGCTTGAGCAGCTGATCCAGCTGCGCCGCAAGGAGCTCGGCTCGTGAACGAGGCGATCTTCCCGCTGCTCGGCCCGGTGCTGGTCGTAGCGCTCACGCTTCCGGTCTCCGCGCTCGCCGCCAAGGTCATCCTGATCGCCCTGTCGCGCCTCGAGCCCCGCACCGGACTCCCGCCGCAATCGGTCCTGCGCTACGCGATCATCGTGGCGTCGAGCGCGGTGCCGCTGGCGTGGTTCCTCTCTGCGGGCCTGCACCAGGCCGAGTCGGGCGAACGGCTCATCATCTGCGCCGCCCACGGTGCTCCGGGCGGGTTCAACCTCGAGGCGATCGGCTTCTCGATGGTGTTGTCCGCGCTCATCGTAGGCCTCGCCCTGCCGAGCCTGCTGCGCGAATGGGGTCCGGCGCGAGCCTCGGCGCCGAGCGCGGAGTCCTCGCTCCAACTCCAGCGCATCGACGGGTTGCTCGCCGACCGGCCGGCGCTCCATGCGCTCCGAGGCATGGTGGCGGTGGACGACGCCTGCGCGACACCGATCGCCACGGCGGGCGTCGTCGCCCCGCGCGTGCTCGTGCGCACACGCTTCGCGCGCACCCTGGACGACGAGGCCCTCTGCGCCGCGCTGCACCACGAGCTCGAGCACATCCGCGGCCGCGATCCGCTGCGGTACTTCCTGGCCCGATGGGCGCTGGCCGTAAACCCGCTGGGGCGGCTGCTGCTCCGCGATGAGCTCGCTCGCTGGGTGCTGGCCCGCGAGCTCCACTGCGACCGCGCGGCGGTGGTGTGTGGCGCCTCGGCGCCCGCGCTCGCGCAGGCCCTCGTCTCGGCGGCGCGCCCGCCGGCCCGCGAGCCCCAGCCCGCCCTCGGCGCCGCCCCCGCGGAGACGATCAGGCTCCGCGTGGGGCTCCTCCTCGCCTACGCCGACCGACGCCCGCACCCCGCACGGCAACCCTGGTCGCTCCGACCCGCGATGGCCTTGCTGGGCGTCGTCCTCGCCCTGCCCCACCACGTCGGCACCCTCCCCCTCGACACCATCCACCGGGCCTCCGAGCGCGCCGCCGCGCTGCTCGCCAGAAACTGAACGCCATGACCCAGGCCGACCCCATCGACCGGTGCATTCATCTACGATCGACTCTAGTTGGTCCGTGGCCCACCGGGTCCCGGGAGCGCGGAACGGGTGGTGACATGAGAGCCATCCCCCGGCGCATGGGCCTGCTGGTGCTCGCGGCGTTGCAAGGGTGCGCCACCACCGCGCCCATCGAGCGGCCTGAGTCCATGGCGCCCCACCTGCGCGCCCTCGCAGCTTCTGGCGGAGGCAGCGGCTCACCGTCGCCTGCGCGCGCCGCGGCCCTGCCCGATCCGAGCGGGTCCGAGGAGGTCGAGCTCTCGTCCTTCCTCGCCTACGCCGACGCCCGCGCGCCGGTGCTGCTCGTCGCCCGCAGCACCCGGTCGCGCGCCTCGGCTGCGCGTGCCGCCGCGGCGCCGTGGCTGCCCGCCAACCCCGAGGTCAGCCTCGCCGTCGGCCCCCGCCTCGGCATCGCCGGCACCGGGGTGGACGTCCAGGCCAGCGTCACCCAGCAGTTCTTCATCGCCGGCGAGCGGGGACTGCGCCTCGCGGCCGCCGACCGACAGCGGGACCTCACCGACGCCGAGATCGAGCAGCTTCGCTGGGCCGTGCACTGCGACGTCCACGCGGCCTTCCACCGGGCCCTGGTCCAGCGCGACCGCGCCCTCCTCGCCGCGCGCATCCTGGCCTTCCAGGAGGAGGTGCTGCGCATCGTCGAGCGCCAGATCCGCGCCGGGGAGACCGCCGGGCTCACGCAGCGCCTCACGCAAGCCGAGGTGGCGCAGGCCCGGCAGGTCACCGTCGCCGCGACGCAGTCCTACCTCAGCGCGCGCATCCAGCTGGCCCAGCTCTCGGGCTGGCCCGTCGCGCGACCGCCGATCCCGATCGGGGCGGTGGACACACCGCGGGAGCCGCCGGCCCTCGAGGCGCTCCTCGCGACCGCCCGCCAGCAGCTGCCATCCCTCCGCACGCGAGACGCCGCCGTGCGCGAGGCCCGGGCGCGCGTCGCGGTGGCCGACCGCGAATCGTGGCCCCAGCCCACCGTGGGATTGCAGTACCAGCGAGAGGGCAACCCGACCTCCGAAGGGCCCTACCACACCGTGCTGGGCGTGCTGTCGGTGCCGATCCCGAGCTTCCAGCGCAACCAGGGAGAGCGGGCCCGATCGAGGGCCGACGTGAGGGTCGCGGAGGCCGAGGTGGCCGCCGCGCTCTCGCTCCTCGACGGCCAGGTGGCCCTCGCGCACAGCGAGGTCGCCTCCGCGGCGCGGCGACTCCACAGCTACGGCACCGAGGTGCTCCCCCGCTTCGAGGAGAACCTCGTCCTCCTGCGGCGCTCCTTCGAGCTCGGCGAAATCGACGTGCTCGCCCTGTCCATCGGGCGCGAGCGCTTCCTGCGGATCCAGAGCGACGCGCTCGACGCGCAGCTCGACTACTTCGTCGCCCTCGCCAACCTGGAGCGCACGGTCGGCGTCGACCTCTGGCGCGACGACCACAGCCCGGAGGCCTCCCCATGACTCGACTCGGATCGTGGTTGTTCTGCGCGATCTTCCCGACCCTCGCCGCCTGCCAGGGCGCTCAGGCGCCCGCGGCGGCGGCCGCTCCCGAGGAGGCCGAGACGCCCCGCGAGGTTCGGCTGACCCCCGAGGCCATGCGGCTCGCGGGCATCCGCGCCGGGCGGGTCGAGCGGCGCGCGCTCGGCGGCGGCGTCGCGGTGCCCGCCGAGGTGCAGTTCGAGCCCAGCAGCACCGCGCAGGTCGGCCCGCTCGTCCCCGGGAGGATCACCCGGGTGGCCGTCCGTCTCGGCGACCGTGTGGTTCGCAACCAGCTCCTCGGGATCGTGGCGTCGAGCGATGTCTCCACCGCGCGCGCTCGGCTCGGGCAGGCGCGCGCCCGCCTCGCCGCCGCGGACGCCACGCTCCGCCGGCAGCGCCTCCTCTCCACCGAGGGCATCGGCGCGCAGCGCGCGGTCATCGAGGCGGAGGCGCAGGTCGGCGAGCTGCGCGCCGAGGTCGAGGGCACCCAGCGACAGCTCGCGGTCTTCGGGGCCGGGACCGCGGGCGAGCTGCAGCTGCGCTCGCCGATCGACGGCGTCGTGGTCGCCGTGCAGGCGACGCTCGGCGAGACCGCGAGCGCCGACCGCGCGGCCTTCGTCGTGACCGACCCGACCCGGGTGTGGGTGCGCGGCAACGTCCCGGAGCTCGAGATCGCGCGGGTCGCGGTCGGCAGCGCGGCGATCGTGCGCCTGCACGCCTTCCCAGACCTCTCGCTGCCCGGGACGATCGTCTACGTCGCGCCCGCCCTCGACGAGCAGAGCCGGTCGCTCCCGATCCGCGTCTCCCTCGCGACGCCCGACGCCCGCCTGCGGAGCGGCCTCTTCGGGAGCGTCGAGCTGGTGGGCGGCGCCGCGGACGAGCGCGTGCTGGTCGTGCCCATCGACGCGGTGGCGTCGGTCGCGGGGCAGACGACGGTGTTCGTTCCCGCTGCCGGGGCGAACACGTTCCGGCCGCAGGCGGTGGAGCTGGGCCGCCGCGCCGGGGGCTACTACGAGCTCCGCGGGGGCCTCGCGGAGGGCGCTGCGCTCGCCGTGAGCGGTGCGTTCACGCTCAAGAGCGCCCTCCAGAGCGGCGAGCTCGGCGAGGCCGACTGAGATGAAGAAGATCCTGGAATTCTGCCTCCGGTGGCGGGTGCTCGTGTTCGCTTTCGTTGTGCTCGTCACCCTGGTCGGGGTGCAGAGCGTGCTGCGACTCCCGATCGACGCGGTGCCTGACATCACCAACGTCCAGGTGCAGGTGCTGACCCAGGCGCCGTCGCTGGGCCCGGTGGACGTCGAGCAGCGGATCACCTTCCCGGTGGAGTCGGCGATGAGCGGCCTCCCCGGGCTGACGGAGGTCCGCAGCGTGTCGCGCTTCGGCCTCTCCGCCGTGACGGTGGTGTTCGAGGAGGACGTGGACCTGCTCCGGGCCCGGCAGCTCATCTCCGAGCGACTCATCCAGGCGCGCGAGCGGATGCCCCCGGGGGTCTCGCCGGAGCTCGGTCCCTTGAGCACGGGCCTCGGTGAGATCTTCCAGTTCGAGGTGCGCAGCGACCGCATGTGCGCCGCGGGGCAGCCCGACACCGAGGCCTGCTACACCCCGATGGAGCTTCGCTCGACCCTCGACTGGTTCGTCGCGTTCCAGCTCCGGTCGGTGCCGGGCGTGGTGGAGGTCAACGCCTTCGGCGGCGAGCTCAAGACCTACGAGGTCGCGGTGCTGCCCGACCGGCTGCGCGCCCTCGGCGTGTCGCTCAACAGCCTGTTTGAAGCGATCGAACGCAACAACGGCACCTCCGGCGGCGGCTACCTCGTGCGCGCCGGAGAGCAGCTCCTCGTGCGCGGCGAGGGGCGAATCCAGTCGCTCGACGAGATCGGCGACGTGCTCATCGAGACCCGCGCCGACGGCGTCCCGGTGCGGGTGCGGGACGTCGCCCGGGTGCACTTCGCGCCGCTGATCCGCCAGGGCGCGGTGACCCGCGACGGCCGGGGCGAGGTCGTCACCGGCATCGTGATGATGCTCGTCGGCGCCAACGGCCGCGCCGTCGTCGAGGACGTGAAGGCGCGCCTCCAGCTGATCGCCCCGTCGCTCCCCCCCGGCGTACGCATCGACGTCTTCTACGACCGCTCCGAGCTCGTCCAGCGCACGATCCACACCGTCGCCAAGAACCTCGCCGAGGGCGCCCTCTTCGTCGTGGCGGTGCTCTTCCTCTTGCTGGGCAGCCTCCGCGGCGGGCTCATCGTCGCCGCGGCCATCCCCTTCGCGATGCTGGTGGCCTTCACCGGCATGAAGGCCCTCGGCCTGAGCGGCAACCTCATGAGCCTCGGGGCCATCGACTTCGGCATCGTGGTCGACGGGTCCATCATCGTCGTCGAGAACGCGGTGGTGTACCTCGCCGCCGCGGCGAAGGGTCAGGCGCGGCCGCTAAGCTACGCCGAGGCTGCGAAGGTGGTGCTGAACTCCACCCTCGACGTGCGCCGCGCGGCGCTCTTCGGCGAGGCCATCATCGTGCTCGTGTATGTCCCCATCCTCACCCTCGCGGGCGTCGAGGGGAAGATGTTCAAGCCGATGGCGATCACGGTGCTGTTCGCCCTCGGGGGCGCCTTCATCGCGTCGCTCACCTTCGTGCCGGTGCTCGTCGCGTCGCTGCTGCGGCAGAAGCCCGAGGAGCACGAGCCCTTCGTCGTGCGCCTGCTGCACCGGGTCTACCCGAGGCTGCTGGCGGCGGTGATGGGCGCGCCGCGCCTGGTGATCGCGCTGTGCCTGGTGCTGCTGGCGGTGACCGGCGTGGTCGGGTCGCGCATGGGGGCGGAGTTCGTCCCGAGGCTCGACGAGGGCGCCCTGGCCATCCAGATCATGCGCCTGCCGAGCGTGTCGCTCGAGGAGAGCGTGCGCGGCGCGACCCGCTTCGAGCAGGTGATGCGGGAGTTTCCCGAGGTCATCACCGTGGTCACCAAGACCGGGCGCGCGGAGATCGCGACGGACCCGATGGGGGTCGAGCTCTCCGACGTCATCGTCGCCCTGCGGCCGCCCGCCGAGTGGCGCACGGCCCGCACCCGCGAGGCCCTCATCGCGCGCATCTCCGCGCGCCTCACCGAGGCCCTGCCCGGCATGGGCTTCTCGTTCTCGCAGCCCATCGAGCTGCGGATGGCCGAGCTCATCAGCGGCACGCGCTCGGACGTGGCCATCACCCTCTACGGCGACGACCTCGGCACGCTCGAGCGCCTGAGCGGGCAGATCCAGGCGGTGGCGCGGGGGGTGCCGGGCGCGACGGACGTGCGCGGCGAGCAGCTGGCGGGCCTGCCCACGCTGGAGGTGACCGTCGATCGCGCGGCGGCCTCGCGCTACGGGGTGTCGGTGCGCGACGCCCTCGACGCCATCGAGGTGATCGGCGGACGCGGCGTCGGCGAGGTGTACGAGGGCGAGCGACGCATCCGGCTGCAGGTGCGCCTCCCCCAGGCGCTCCGCGACGACGTGGACCAGGTGCGCCTGCTGCCCGTGAGCGGGCCGAGCAACACGCTGGTTCCGCTCGGGCAGATCGCCAGCCTCCAGGTGGTGGACTCGCCCGCGAGCGTCAGCCGCGAGGCCGTGCGCCGCCGCACCAACGTCGAGGTCAACGTCCGCGGGCGCGACCTCGCCGGCTTCGTGCGCGAGGCCCAGGCGCGGGTGCGCGCCCAGGTCCACCTGCCGCCCGGGTACGTGCTGCACTGGGGCGGGCAGTTCGAGAACCTCGCCGCGGCCTCCGAGCGCCTCGCCTTCGCCGTCCCGCTCGCGCTCGGGCTCATCTTCATCCTGCTCTACATGGCCTTCGGGGAGATGAAGACGGCGCTGCTGATCTACCTCAACGTGCCCTTCGCCGCGGTCGGCGGCGTGCTCCTGATGCGCGCCCGGGGGATGCCCTTCTCCATCAGCGCGGGCATCGGCTTCATCGCCCTCTTCGGCATCGCGGTGCTCAACGGCGTGGTGCTGCTCACCACGGTAAAGAAGCTGCGGGCCCTCGGGCGCTCTGCCCACGAGGCCGCGCGCGAGGGCGCCGAGGGCCGGCTGCGCGCGGTGGTGATGACCGCGACCGTCGCGGCCCTCGGGTTCATCCCGATGGCGCTCTCTTCGAGCGCAGGGGGCGAGGTGCAGCGACCGCTCGCCACCGTGGTCATCGGGGGGTTGATCAGCGCGACCTTCCTGACGCTGTTCGTGCTGCCGACGGTGTACGCCTACCTGTTCGAGCGCGACGCCGGCCCTCCCCCGGAGGCCACCGAACCCGAGTCCGTTTCGCCCTGAGCGCCGTAGCACCCGACGTGAACGCCCCTTGCCCCGACCGAACCCGACGCGCCGCCACGATCGTGGTCGCCATGCTCCTGGCCGCAGCGGACGCGCGCGCCAACGGCCGCTTCCCCACGGCGCAGGACGTCGTCGTCGGCCCGGGCCCGCGGAGCGACGTGATCGTCCTGCGGACCACCTTCGGGCTCGTGGTGAGTCGTGACGCGGGGGCGACCTTCCATTGGATGTGCGAGGCGCAGATCTACCGGCCGCTGTTCCTCACGGGCGAGGTCGATCCCTCCGTCGCGGTCGCGGCCGATGGAAGCATCGTGTTCGGCTTCCCGCAAGGCATCCACCTCTCCCCGGACGGCTGCCAGATCGCGCGCGACCCGGCGGCGATGAACCACCACATCGCCGACCTCACGACGGACCCGACGGGCGCGCGCCTCTTCGCCATCGAGTCCGATCCAGGGATGAGCAACCACATCCTCCGGGCGGACGCACGCAGCCTCCGCTTCGAGCGCCTCGGCGCCGGGGTCTCGGGGGTCATGTTCACCAACCTGGACGTGGCCGCGAGCCGGCCGGGGCGGCTCTACGCCAGCGGTTTCAGCGCAGACACCCGGTCCCCGCGCCTCTTCCGCAGCGACGACGACGGCGTCACGCTCGTCCCCCTCGCGCCCGATCTCGGACCGGCCGACGACGCGTGGTTGAGCGGGGTCGATCCGACGGACCCCGACGTGCTCTACGTGCGCTCGTACATGGGCGGGGGCACGGCCCTCCTCCGCAGCGACGACGGCGGACAGCGCTTCACCCGCGTGGCCTCGACGCGGGGGTCGATGCTGGGCTTCGCCCTGAGCGACGACGGCCGCACGGTCTGGATCGGAAGCGCCGAGGACGGACTCCTCCGCTCGGACGACCGCGGGCGGTCCTTCGCCCCGGTGAACAGCCTCCCGACGCTCTGCCTCCGGCAGCACGCCGGGGTGCTCTGGGCCTGCTCGGACTGGACGCGGCGACCCTTCGCGCTCGGGCGTTCACGCGACGGCGGGCGAAGCTTCGAGCCCGTCGTGCGCTGGGGGGACGTGGCGGGTCCCTTCACATGCGACCCCGGGCTGATGGGCCCCGTCGTGTGCGGCTGGCAGTGGCCCAGCGTGCAGGACCAGCTGCAGCGCGTGGCGGACGCTGGCGGCGTCGTGAAGGAGCCGCCGCCGGTCGCGTTCGATGCCGGTGCGCGCGCAGGGGATGCTCGCATGCCGCCGGGCGCTGGCGGCTGCGCCATCGGAGCTGCCCGGCCGGGGTCCGCCGCGATCGGGTGGTGCGTCACCGGCCTGCTGTTGCTCTGCTCCCGGCGTCGTGCTCGGGCTCACAGCGCGCGCCCCCGAACCTCTCCCCGAAGCCTCCAACCCTTTTGAGGATCAGGCCGATGATTCAACCCCGTATGGCCGTCGCCACCCTCGCAGCCCTGTCCCTCCCGCTGGTGTTCGCGGTCGCGTGCGACGACCACACCGTGACCAGCGCGGCCTGCAGCGACCGGAGCGTGATCAGCCTCCCGGCCTGCCCGACCGAGGACGGCTTCAGCGACGAGACCTGCCAGAGCTTCGATGACCGCACCGCGAATGGGCAGTCGATGGCCAACGACGCGCGCTCCCCCGCCATCGCCGCACCGACGGAGGGCCAGGCCCTCCCGGGAGGCACACCCTTCACCTTCCAATGGATGGCTCCCACCTCCCTGCGCCGGCGCATGCCCGTGACCCGCGCACTGACGCTCGCGGACGAGTGGCATCGCTGGACGACCCTCATCCCCGAGGCCCAGGCCCACTGTCCCCCGTTCAGCGGGCGCGGCTACGACCTCATCTTCCGCAGCGGCGATCAGGTCGTGTTCCGCCGCCAGCAATCGGGCACGGCCTGGACGCCCGACGCCGCCGCATGGGCACGACTGCGCACGGCGGCTGCGGGGGGCGCCCTCGCCCTCACCATCCAGACGGCTACCTTCAGCGCGAACCTGATCCCGAGCGGCAGCGGGCCCTTCGTGCAAAGCGCGCCGCGCCGCTTCACCATCGCCCCGTAAGATCGGACACAGGATGCAGCCGCTGGCACCGACCCCCTGGCGCGCACGAAGAGCGCCCCTCGTCGCCTCGCTCCTCATCGTCATGGGCCTCGCCGGCTGCGGGGAGGAGCGCGTCGTCTACGACCGCCCGGACGCCGCCGCCTGGGGTCCCCGCTGCGAGCGCGCGAGCCTCCCCGATGGCGGCATCGGCAACGTCGCGTACGTCTCCAACAGCCTCATGAACTCCGTCTCGGTGCTCGACCTCGCCGCGGGGCAGACCTTCGCGACGCGACCCGTGGCCGTGGGTCCGCTCGCCGAGAACGGCCCGCACCACCTCGCCCTCGACGTCGCCGCGGGGGTGTTCTACTCGCCGCTCTCGTTCCCGGCGCCCGCGATTCCCGCGGGGCCTCACGCCGAGCACGGCTCCGCCGCGACGCCCGGGGTCTTCGTCAAGCGCTCGCTCTGCGACTTCCGCCTGCTGGGCCAGACGGACCTCGACCCCAACCCCGGCGACCTCGTCCTCTCGCCCGACGGTCGCACCGCGTACGTCTCGCACTTCGACCTGCGCCGCGCCCTCGCCAACACCGGCAGCCCCGACGCGCAGCGCTCCAACCTGCTGATCATCGACACGGCCACGATGACCCGTACGGCCACGGTGCCGGTGTGCGTGGCCGCGCACGGCATGACGGTCTCGCCCGACGGTCGAACGGTCTTCATGGCCTGCTACGGCGACGACGCCCTCGGGGTGGTCTCGCTCGACGGTCCGCGGCCGTCGGTGCGCCTCGTCCACATCGGCCAGGCCCCGACGAGCGCGGTCAACCCGACGCACGGCCCCTACGCCCTGGGCCTCTCGCCCGATGGCACCACGGTGTGGGTCGGCTGCACCGTGTCGGGCGTGCTCATCGCCTACGACGTCGCCGCGGGGCGCTTTGACGAGGCCCGCCTCACCCGGCGCCTCGGCGGCAAGGCCTACTTCCCGGGATTCAGCCCCGACGGCGCCACCATGCTCGTGCCCACGCAGGGCCGCGACTCCGTGGCGCGGATCACCACGCGCGCGCCCCTCACGGTGCTCCAGCAGGTGTCCTTCGAGGCCGAGCAGTGCGTCCTGCCCCACCAGGTCGCGCTCGGCCCCGACGGGCTCTACTACCTCGTCTGCGAGGGCCGCCATGGTACCGATCCCGCCCTCAACCAGCCGGGCACCGTGCTCGCGCTCAACCCCGATGACCTCTCGGTGGTGCGCCGCTTCACCGTCGGGGTTTTCCCCGACGCGATCGTCTTCGCGAGGCCCCGGCCGTGAGGCGCGCCGCTCCGATCGCGATCGCCCTGCTCCTGGTCGCGTGCGCCGACACCGAGCGCCGCGAACCGCTCGCCGCGCGCGGCGCCGAGATCGCCGGTGAGCCCGCGTCGAGCCGCTCGCGGTACAACGTCTTCGCCTGCACGACCTGCCACGCCGCGCGGCCCGCCGACGTCGGTGACCGCCTCCTGCCGGGCGCCACGCTGGAGGGCGCAGCGCGGCGGCCGACCTTCTGGGGCGGCGACGTGGTGCACCTACGCGAGGCGGTCGAGCGGTGCTGGGTGTTCTTCATGCGCGGGACGGCGACGGACCTCGACGGGCCCACGGGCGAGGCGCTCTCCGCATGGCTCGACTCCCTCGCCCCGGAGGGCTCCACGGCCGGCACGCAGGCGTGGAGCCACACCTGGCCGCGCACCGTCCGCTCGCTCGGCGACGGCGACGCGGCCCTCGCGCGACCCATCTGGAACCGCGCCTGCGCGAATTGCCACGGCGCCATCGGGACGGGCGCCGGAAGGCTCGGGCCGCTCGTGTCGATCGTTCCCCGGGACACCGAGCGCGAGCACTGCGCGACCGTATACCCGCCGACCTACCCCGACGCGACGACGTACATGCGCACGGTGGTCGTGGAGAAGATCCGCCACGGGAGCTTCCTCGGCTACGCCGGCAGCATGCCGCCGTTCTCCAACGAGGTGCTCTCCAACGACGACGTGCGTCACCTCACCGCGCTCTTCAGGTGCCCGTGATCCCTCCCCCTCGCGCGCGCCGCGCCAGCCCCCTCTGCGCCGCGCTCTTCGCGGGCGCCGTCGTCGCCCTCGCCCCGGCCGCGTCCAGCGCCAACGGGCGCTTCCCCGCCGCGCAGCAGGTGGTGCTCGGGCCGGGCACGCGCTCGGACGTCATCGCGCTGCGCGTCACCTTCGGCCTGCTGGTGAGCCGCGACGCGGGGCGCACCTTCCGCTGGTACTGCGAAGACCTCATCTACTTTCCGTTCGTCCCGGGCCTGGGCTTCGACCCGCCGGTGGAGGTCACGGCCCTCGGCGACATCACCGTGGGCTTCGAGGATGGCGCGCACGCCCTCACCGACGGCTGCGACGTCCGCGACCTTGCCAGCGTCACGCACCGCGAGATCACCGACCTCGCCGCGACCCCCGACGGCGCCACGCTCTACGCGACGGACAGCACCACGGGGTCGCGGAGCTACGTCCTTCGCGCGGACACCTCGCTGGCGTTTCGACGCATGGGTGACGGGGTCGACCGGCTGCGCTTCCTCACCGTCGAGGTCGCGGCGTCGCGCCCCGAACGTGTCTACGCCAGCGGCTTCGACGACACGCCCTCGCGCACCCCGCGGGTGCTCCGCAGCGACGACGGCGGCGCGACCCTCCGCGAGCTCAGCACCCCCGCGGGCTTCGGCGAGCAGGCGTACGTCTCCGGCGTGAGTCCCGCCGACCCTGACGTGCTCTACGTTCGGGTGGTCGAGGGCTTCGGGTCGGCCCTGCTGCGGAGCGGCGACGGCGGGGCGCACTTCGAGGTCGTCGCCCGCACCCGCGACGCCATGCTCGGCTTCGCGATCTCCGATGACGGCCGCACCGTGTGGTACGGCAGTCCCGACGAGGGCTTGTTCCGCGCCACCGATGGGGGTCAGCGCTTTACCCGGGTCGGTATGCTCCCGACGCACGGGCTGCGCTTCCACGGGGGCGCGCTCTGGCTGGTCACCGACTGGGTGCGCCAGCCCTGGGCGCTCGGTCGTTCGATGGACGCGGGCGAACACTTCGAGGCGGTGCTCCGCTTCGAGGACGTCCTCGGCCCGCCGATGTGTGCGAGGCCCTCCGAGGGGACGGTCATCTGTCAGGAGCGCTGGCCGACGCTCCTGCGGGACCTCGAGGCGCCCGAGCCGCGCATGGACGCCGGCGCCCCGCCCACCGACGCCACCGGCCTGGACGCGCCCCCGTCGGACGGTCCGCGTGCCGACGTCGGAGCGCCCGCCGCGGACACCGCGACGCCCGCGACGAACGATGGCGCCGTCACCGCGCGACCGCCCGCGGGCACCGACTGCGGGTGCCACACAGGGCCTGCGCCGGTGCGCATCGGCGGATGGCTGGCCCTGGCGCTGGCCGCGCTCGGCCGACGCCGACGACGGGGCCTCGCGAGGGAGATGCCTCGCTAAAACCGATTGACGCCCGGTTTTATGAGGGTACGGTCCCGCCATGGCATCTGGCCCCATTCGACCGCCGCTCCTTGGCACCCTCGAGGCCGCCGTGATGGAGCACCTCTGGCGGGGCGGAGATGGTGAAGCCAAGGCGATCCACAGCGCCCTCGGGGCGCGGCGCGGCATCACCGTGAACACCGTTCAATCGACCCTGAAGCGCCTCTTCGAAAAGGACCTCCTCGAGCGAGACAAGGTGAGCCACGCGCACGTCTACCGGCCGCGCCTCTCGCGCGAGGAGTTCCAGCACCGCGCCCTCGGCGAGCTCGTCGGGGCGCTGATGCACGGCGAGGCCGACGCGATGGTCTCGGCCTTCGTCGAGCTCACCGAGCGCGCGGGCCCCGAGCACCTCGCGCGCCTCGAGGCCCTGGTCGCCGAGCGTCGGGCCCGCGCGAAGGAGCGCCCGTGAGCTCGCTCGGCGCGCTCCAGCTCGTGCTGCTCGCGGGCCTCGGCTTCGCGCTCCTCTCCGGGGCCGTCGTGTCCGCCCTCACCCCCGCCGTGCTCGCGCGCGTCACGCCGTGGGCCCCCGATCGACGGCATCGCGCCCTCCTGCTGTGGTCTCTCGCGCCGCTGGGGCTCGGTCTCGCGGGCCTGCTCGCCGCCCTCCTGCCCTCGCTCGTCGCGCTCCGATGGCCCGCGCACGACCACTGCGTCGCCCATCACGGCCACGTCCACCTCTGCTTTCTCCACCCGCCGACGCACGCCGCCAACGCGGCCTCGTGGATGCTCCTCGCGCTCGCGGCCGGCTGGTTCGCGGTGCGTTCGGCGGGCTCGCTGGCTGGGCTGCTGCGGGCCTCACGAGTCGCCACGCGGCTCCTCGACCCCCGCCACGACGACGCGGCGCTGGGCGCGCGCGTGCTACCGACCGAGACGCCCCTGTGCCTGCTCGTCGGCGTCGTTCGCCCCGCGGTCGTCGTCTCGGCGGGGCTCATCGCCCAGGTCTCGCAGGCCGACCTCGCCGTCATGCTCCACCACGAGCGGGCGCACGCGATGCGACGCGACACCCTGCTGCGGCTCCTCGCGGGCGCCGCGACGGTGCTCCTGTGGCGCCCGATCCGTGCGCGCCTCCTCCGCGCGCTCACGCTCTCCGCGGAGCAGAGCTGCGACGAGGCCGCGGGCCGCGCGGTCGGCGACCGACTCCTGGTGGCCGAGGTCATCCTGAAGGTCGAGCGCCTCCTCCAGATGCCTGCCGGGCTCGCTCCGGCCGCGGCCTCCTTCGGGGGCGATGTGCCCGCGCGCGTCGAGGCGCTCCTCGAAGCGCCCCGAACCTCCGGGACCCTCTCTCGCCCGCTCGCGCTCGCCGCCCTCGCCACGCTCGGCCTCCTCGCCGCGAGCGACCCCCTCCATCACGTCACCGAGTCCCTGCTCGGGGCGCTCACCCACTGAGGCGACGACCATGCGCCGAGCACCCGCCGCGCCGATCGCTGCGTCCAGAAAACCGATCGTCGGACGGTTTTCTGTGTTCATGGTCCTGCTGTGCCTGCCGTCGATCGCGGGTGCCCAAATCGAGGCGCCCCATGCGGATCAGGTCGCGACGGGCACGTCGCTCACCGCGGACGAGGCCGTGCGGCGGGCGCTCGCGCGGGCGCCCCTGGCGGACACGATCCGCGGGGCGATCGAGGCCGAACGCGGGGCCGCGAGCACGCTGGGGGCGTACCCCAACCCGCAGGTAAGCTACCTGCGCGAACAGACCTTCGGCGCCCTCGGCACGGGCGAGGACTACCTCTCGGTCTCGCAGGTGATCGACCTCGGCAATCGTCGCGGGCTCCGCGGCGAGGCCGGCGAGCGACGAGCGAACGCGGCGGTCCACGAGGGCGCGGCGGCGCGCGTCGAGGTGGCTGCGGACGCACGGCTGCGCTTCTACGAGACCCTCCATCGCCAGGAGCGCGCGACGGCGCTGCGCGCCTGGATCGGTCGCATCGAGGCCGCGCTCACGATCGTCGGACGTCGCACGGCGCGTGGCGACACGGCGCTCTACGACCGCCGACGACTGGAGCGGGAGCGCATCGTCGCGGAGGGACGGGCGCAGGTCGAAGAGGCCGCCCGCGATCACGCGCGCGCTCGACTCGCGGCCCTCGTTGGACTCCCCGATGGCGCCGCCGAGGGACTCACCCTGGAGGGCCGATTGCTCCCTGACGATGAGCCTGCGGCGGTCCCGACCCTGCGCGCGACGGCGTACCGTGGGCCGCGTCTTCAGGCCGTCGCAGAGCGTCTACGGGCGGCCGACCTGGAGCTCAGCTCGGCGACGCGGTGGTGGCTCCCAGACCTGCGCCTCGAAGCGGGCTGGAAGGGCGTCGATGCCGGATCGCAGGGGCGCACCGATGGCTTCCTCCTCGGCGCGACGCTCACGCTCCCGCTCTGGGATGCGTCCGGGGGACTTCGGCTCTCGGCGAGCGGCGAGGCGCGAGCGCTCGGAGGGCGGCGCGCGTTGCTGGAGTCCGAGCTCGCGGGCGAGGTCGCAGGGCTCCACGCCGAGGCGACGCGGCTCGCGCGGGCCGCCCGGCGCTTCCGCGAGGACGCGCGCTCGGCGTCGGCGGACCTCGTCCGCATCGCCACCGCGGGCTACCAGGGCGGCGAGATGACGCTGCTCGAACTGCTCGACGCCTACCGCGGCGCCGGGGACGACGAGCTCACCGCGCTCGACCTCGACCACGCCGCCCGGCGCGCTCGCATCGGGCTCGATCGCACGACCGCCACGGAGGCCCCATGACACCTCGGAGTCTCATCCTGCTCGCCGCGCTCACGGCCTGCAGCGGAAGCAGAGACCGGCCCGACGCGGCCACCAGCCCACCCACGTCCGCAGCGCCACCAGCGCTCTCGTTCACGAGCTGGACCGATCGCACCGAGCTCTTCGTGGAGCTGCGCGCCCTGGTGCGCGGGCGCCCGTCGCCCTTCGCCGCGCACGTCACGCGGCTGGCGGATTTCTCGGCCCTGAGCGCCGGGCGGGTCACGGTCATCCTGCGCGGCGGTCCGTCGGAGGAGCGCTTCTCGACCGAGCGACCCGAGGTGCCGGGGATCTTCCGCCCCATCGCGATCCCCACCACCGCGGGCGCTCGGCACCTCTTCGTCGAGGTCCAGGCGGCGGACGGCACGGCGACGCACGACCTCGGCGACGTGGTGGTGTTCGAGACGGTGGAGGCCGCGCGGCAGGCGATCCCCGACACGCCCGAACCCACGGGGCAGATCGCGTTCCTCAAGGAGCAGCAGTGGCAGGTGGAGTTCGGGACCGAGACCGCGACCGAGCGGGCGTTCCGTCCGTCGCTCGCCGTGACCGGCACGCTCCGAGCGCGAGGTGACGGTGAAGTGATCGTCGCGGCGCCCGTCGCAGGACGGGTGGTCCGCGTCGGCGGAGCGTTCCCACGCATCGGGGGCGAGGTCGCCGCGGAGGCCCCGCTCGCACTGCTCGTGCCGCGGCTGGAGGCCTCCGACCGCGCCTCCCTCGACCTGGCCGTCACGAGCGCCCGCCTCGACCTCGCGCGCGCCACGCAGGAGCGCGGCCGCCTCGATGCGCTCCGGGCCGAGGGCGCCGTGCCCGAGCAGCGCGTGGTCGCGGCGGCGCACGTCGAGGAGGAGGCCCGCGCCGCGCTCGCCACCGCCGACCGTCGGCGGCTGCAGTTCCAGAGCGTCGAGCAGACGCGAAACCGCGGGAGCGGCGGAGGCGTCCAGGTGCGCTCCCCCCTCGCCGGAACACTCATCGAGGTCGAGGTCGCTCCGGGCGCCTTCGTCGAGGCCGGCGCCCCCCTCTTCCACGTCGCCGACCTCACACGACTGTGGCTCGACGCCCGCGTCCCCGAGGTGGACGTCGGCCGGATCGGACACCTCCGCGGCGCGTGGTTCGAGCTCCCTGGAGTCGAGCGACCCATCGAGCTCGGGGCCGAGGCCTTCCTCGGGGGCGACCATCGCATCGACCCCACCTCGCGCACGATGACCGCCCTCTTCGCCGTCGAGAACCCCGGCGCGCGCCTCCCGCTCGGCGCCTTCGTGCGCGCCCACCTGATCGTCGGCGAGGCCGTGCGGGCCGTCGCCGTCCCCGCAGGCGCCATCGTGGACGATGGCAGCCAGCGCGTCGTCTTCGTCCAGGTGGAGGGCGAGGCCTTCGAACGCCGCGTCGTGCGCCTCGGCGACTCCGACAACGGCTACGTCGCCGTGACCGACGGCGTGCGCGCAGGCGAGCGCGTCGTCACCCGGGGCGCATGGTCGGTGAAGCTGGCGGCCTCGGGCGGCGCCGTGCCCGCCCACGGACACTCCCATTGAGGCCGGCATGATCGACGCCATCCTGCGATGGTCCCTCGCCCACCGGACCGTCGTTCTCGGGCTCGCGCTCGTCCTCCTCGTCTGGGGTGCATGGACAGCCTCGCGCATGCCTGTGGACGTCTTCCCCGACCTCACGGCCCCGACGGTCACGATCCTCACCGAGGGCCACGGGATGGCGCCCGAAGAGCTCGAGACACGCGTCACCTACCCCATCGAGACGGCGGTCAACGGAGCGCCGGGCGTGCGACGCGTGCGCTCCTCCACGGGCGTGGGCATCTCCATCGTGTACGTGGAGTTCGAGTGGGGCGCAGACGTGTTTCGCGCCCGGCAGATCGTGAGCGAGAAGCTCCAGCTGGTGCGCGATTCGCTCCCCGCCGAGGTCGAGGCGCCGGTGCTCGCGCCGGTCTCGTCCATCATGGGCGAGATCGTCTTCGTCGCGATGACGAGCTCGCGGCACACGCCGATGGAGGTGCGCACGGCGGCGGACTTCACGGTCCGACGGAGGCTGCTCGCGGTGCCCGGGGTGTCGCAGGTGATCGTGACCGGCGGCGAGCGGAGGCAGTTCCAGGTGGTGCTCGACCCCGACCGCCTCGTCGCCTACCACCTCACCGTGGACGAGGTGCTCCGCGCCCTCGGGGACACCAACCTCAACGTGTCGGCGGGCTTCCTCGTCGAGGGGGCGCAGGAGTACCTCGTCCACGGCACCGGGCGAGTCCGCTCGGTGGAGGACGTCGCCGAGACGCTCATCGCGATGCGCGGAGACGAGCCCGTGCTGGTGCGCCACGTGGGCGAGGTGCGCGTCGGCGCTGCGCTTCGCAGAGGTGAGGGCTCCTACCGGGCCGAGCCGGCGGTCGTGCTGGGCATCCAGCGGCAGCCCGGGGCGAACACCCTGGAGCTCACCGCGCGCCTCGACCGCGAGCTCAACGAGATCGGCCGCGCCCTCCCTGCGGGAATGACCATCCACCGCAACATCTTCCGCCAGGCCGACTTCATCGAGGTGGCCATCCACAACGTCACGACGGCCCTGCGCGACGGCGTCGGCCTCGTGCTCCTCGTGGTGCTCCTCTTCCTCGCGAGCGGACGGGCGAGCGTCATCACCATCGTGGCCATCCCCTTGAGCCTCATGACCGCGGTGTTCGCGCTCTCGGCCTTCGGCGCCACGCTCAACACCATGACCCTCGGCGGCATGGCCATCGCGGTCGGCGAGCTCGTAGACGACGCGGTCATCGACGTCGAGAACGTCGTTCGCCGCCTCCGGGACAACGCCCGCCTGCCGCCCGATCGGCGCGAGGCCGCGCTCGCCGTCGTGCTCGCTGCGAGCCGCGAGATCCGCAGCTCCATCGTGTTCGCGACCCTCATCGTGGTGGCGGTCTTCTCGCCGCTCTTCTTCCTCTCTGGCGTCGAGGGCCGGCTGCTCCAGCCGCTGGGCCTCGCGTACGTGGTGTCGCTCGGCGCATCGCTGCTCGTCGCCGTCACGGTCACGCCCGTGCTCTGCTCGTTCCTGCTCCCCGGTGCGAGGGCGGTGACCCGCGCCGAAGAGCCCCGCTTCGCCGCGTGGCTCAAGGCCCGCTACGCCCCGCTCCTCGACCGCGCGCTGGGCGGGTGGCGTGCGCTCGCGGCCGTGGCGCTGGTGCTCCTCGTCGGGGCGGGCGTCGCGCTCGGGCTTGCGGGACGGTCGTTCCTGCCGGAGTTTCGCGAGGGCACGCTCACCATCGCGACGGTGACCCTCCCCGGAACCTCGCTCGCAGAATCCGACGCCATGGGTCGTCGGGTCGAGCGGATCCTGCTGCGCCACCCGGAGGTGGTCTCGGTGGCCCGCCGCACGGGGCGCGCGGAGATGGACGAGCACGCCCAAGGGGTCCACGCATCCGAGCTGGACGTGAGCCTGCGCGAGACGACGCGCTCTCGGGAGGCCTTCCTCGCGGCGCTGCGGCGGGACCTCTCGGTGCTGCCGGGCATGAACATCACCCTCGGGCAGCCCATCGGGCACCGCATCGACCACATGCTCTCGGGCACGCGGGCGAGCGTCGCGGTGAAGCTCTTCGGCCCCGATCTCGTGGAGCTGCGGCGCCTCGGGGCCGCCGTCGAAACCGCCATGCGCGGCGTCCAGGGCGTCGTGGACCTCGCCCGCGAGCAGCAGGCCGACATCCCCTTCGTGCGGGTGCGCTTCGACCGCGCCGCCATCGCCCGCCACGGCCTCCGGGTCGCCGACGTCGCCCGAACGTTGGAGGTCACCACCGGCACGCACGTCGTCTCCGAGGTGGTCGAGGGAGCCGCGATCTTCGAGCTCGTCGCCCGCATGGACCCCTCCCGAACGCCCACCATCGCCGACCTCGGCGACGCGCTCGTACTGACCCCGCGCGGCGCGCGGGTGCCGCTGCGGGCCCTGGCGGACGTGCGACGCGACCGCGCCCCTCACGAGATCGGCCGCGAGGGCGTGGAGCGCAAGCTGGTGGTGAGCTGCAACGTCGCCGGCCGCGACGTGGGCAGCGTGGTGGGCGACGTCCGGGGCGCCATCGCGCGCGAGGTGACGCTCCCACCGGGCTACCGCATCGCCTACGGGGGCCAGTTCGAGAGCGCCGAAGGGGCGACGCGCACGATCGTCCTCGTGGGCGCGGTCGCGATCATCGGGGTGTTCATGCTGCTCGCGCTGGCGTTCAGTTCGGGGCGGGACGCGCTCCTCGTCATGCTCAACCTGCCGCTCGCGCTGGTGGGCGGCGTGGCGGGGGTCTACCTCGAAGGGGGTGTGCTCTCGGTCGCGTCGCTGGTGGGCTTCATCACCCTCTTCGGCATCGCGACCCGCAACGGCATCATGCTCGTCTCCCACGTCCGGCACCTGGCGCACGAAGAGGGCGTGACGGACCCGCACGAGGCGGTGCGCCGTGGGGCCATGGAGCGCCTGGTGCCGATCCTGATGACGGCGCTCGCGGCGGGCCTCGGGCTCGTGCCCCTGGCACTCGCGGGAGGACGGCCCGGGAGCGAGATCCAGGCCCCGATGGCGGTCGTCATCCTCTGCGGGCTCTTCTCTTCGACGGTGCTCAACATGTTCGTCGTCCCGGCGCTCTATCGACGCTTCGGCGCGCTCGCGCGGGGGCCTCAGCAGGGCGTCGGAAACGTGAGCGCGTGAGCCGCTGGGAGGCGTCGAGAGGGGCCGCGCTGGGGCTCCTCGCTGCGGCGCTGTTCGGCGTCTCGGCGCCGCTCTCGAAGCGCCTGCTCGGAGACGTGAGCCCGCAGGTCCTCGCGGGGCTGCTGTACCTGGGCGCGGGCCTCGCGCTCACGATCTACCGCCGCGTGCGACCCGCCACCACGGAGGCCCCGCTCGTTCGCGCCGACGTGCCGAAGCTCGCGGTCGTGGTGCTGGCCGGCGGCGTCGCGGGTCCGCTGTTGATGCTCCTCGGGCTCCAGCGCACGAGCGCCGTCACGGGTTCGCTGCTCCTCAACCTGGAGGCACCCTTCACGATCGCCCTCGCCGTCCTGGTGTTTCGCGAGCACCTCGGGCGCTACGCCGCGGGGGCGATGGTGTTCATCCTCTCGGGCGCCGTGATCCTGCGGCTCCAGCCCGGATCGCACCGCGCGGACACGCTCGGCGTACTGCTCCTCGCGGGCGCCTGCGCGGCGTGGGCGCTCGACAACAACGTCACCCAACGGCTCTCGCTGCGCGACCCCTTCGCGCTTGTGCGGGTGAAGACCCTCGCGGCGGGGTCCTTCAACCTCGTCCTCGGGCTCGCCGTCGCGGGGCGGCTCCCTTCCCCCCGCGTCGCCGCAGCGGCGCTCGCCCTGGGGAGCGTGAGCTACGGCGCGAGCGTGGTGCTCGACGCCTACGCGCTGCGGCTCGTGGGGGCGGCGCGCGAGGCGGCGTACTTCGCGACGGCGCCATTCATCGGCGCGCTGGCGGCGACCTTCCTCACCGGCGAGCGCCTCGGGTGGTCCGACGGGCTCGCGATGGCCGTGATGGCCGCGGGGGTCGCGCTCCTGCTGCGGGAGCGCCATGGGCACGCCCACACGCACGACCCGCTCGACCACACCCACGCGCACGTCCACGACGAGCACCACCGTCACGAGCACGGCGCCGACGACCCGCCCGGGGAGCCGCACGCGCACGCGCACCACCATGCGCCGCTGGCCCACGAGCACCCGCACACGCCCGACGCGCACCATCGGCACCGCCACTGATGAGTGGGGAGCCCTCCTCTCGCGGAGGGAGCGTCCTCGCCGACGATCAGCCCATGCGGTGCCGCGTCGGAGCCTTCGACGGGAGAGTGCGCGATGGAGGGATCAGCACCGACTTCCGACGCATCGCCGACGGCGGCGCCTCGATGAGACCGAATACTGCCGGCAGGCGCTCCGGTACCGGGACGAGAGCTTCGCCGTCGCAGCACATCGACGCCATCGCGCCGCGAAGGCGATGTGAAGGCGATGTGAAGCGATGCCACGGAGCGCGCTCGCTCCGACGGACCCTTGCTCCACCACTTGACTATTCAAGTGTACGATTGAATATGCGTCGACATGACGATCACCCACCGGCGCTTCAAGGACGGCATCTACGAGCAGCTCGCCCGCATCGGCAAGGCCACCTCGTCGCCCAAGCGCGTCGAGCTGCTCGACCTGCTGTGCAACTGTCCTCGCACCGTCGAGGCGCTCGCCGGGCTGAGCTCCCTCTCGGTGGCCAACGCTTCTCAGCACCTGAAGGTTCTACTGGCGGCGCGGCTCGTGGAGGCCCACAAGAAGGGCCTCTACGTCGAGTACCGGCTCGCAGACGATGAGGTGTGCCGGTTCTTCGTCTCGTTGCGGGGCCTCGCCGAGTCGCGCCTCGCGGAGGTCGAGCAGGTGACCCGCGCCTACTTCGAGGGCCGCGGCAGCGCCGAGGCGGTCGGGGGCGACGAGCTCATCGGCCGGGTGCGCCGGGGAGAGGTCACCGTGCTCGACGTGCGCCCCGCCGAGGAGTTTCGCGCCGGGCACATCCCGCGGGCGGTCTCCATCCCGGTCGATGAGCTCAAGGCCCGACTGAAGGAGCTGCCCAGGGACCGCGAGGTCGTCGCCTACTGCCGCGGGCCGTACTGCGTGATGGCCGTCGAGGCGGTCGAGCTGCTGCGCAAGAAGGGCTACACCGCCCATCGCATGGAGCAGGGCGTCCCCGACTGGCGCGCCCGCGGATGGCGCGTGGCGACCGCCCGCGGGGCGGTGAGCTCATGATCTTCAAGCCGTACTACGCCTTCGAGACCGGGTGCGCGGCGTACCTCCTCGGCTGCGGCACGCTGGGGCTCTGCGCCGTCGTCGATGCGCGCGAGTCGGAGGTCGACGCGTACATCGCGTTCGCCGCCGCGAAGGGGATGCGCATCACCCACGTCATCGACACCCACGTCCACGCCGATCATCGCTCGGGCGGCCCCGCGCTGGCCCGACGGGTGGGCGCCTCGTATTGCCTGCACGAGTCCGCGGACGTGTCGCTGCCCTTCGAGGCCCTCACCGACGGGCAGGAGATCGCCCTCGGCAACACGCGGCTGACGGTGCTCCACACCCCGGGGCATACGCCCGAGAGCGTGTGCCTCGTCGTGACCGACCTGCGCCGCGGCGCCGAGCCCTGGTTCGTGCTCACGGGCGACACCCTCTTCGTCGGCGCCGTCGGGCGACCCGACCTCCCCGGGCGGGCGCGAGAGAGCGCCGGCGAGCTCTACGACAGCCTGCACGCGAAGGTGCTCACGCTCCCGGGTGACCTGGAGGTCTTCCCCGGCCACTTCGCGGGCTCCCTCTGCGGCGCGGGGATGAGCGGCAAGCCGTCGAGCACCATCGCCTTCGAGAAGCGATGCAACCCGCAGCTCTCGATGACCCGCGAAGACTTCGTCGCCGCGCTCGCAGAGGTCGCTCCGAAGCCCGACGCCATGGAACACATCCTCCGCGCCAACCGCGGACGGCCGGAGGCGCCGCGATGAGCGACGTGCGACTCGGGCTCCGCCACAACCTCGCCCAGTTCTCCCTGCTGGTGGTGGTCAACGCCTTCGTCGGGGCGATGGTCGGCATGGAGCGCACCATCCTCCCGCCCATCGCGGAGCAGGAGTTCCACCTCGCAGCGAAGAGCGCGGTGCTCTCGTTCATTGTGGTGTTCGGCGTCACCAAGGCGCTCACCAACTACCTCGCGGGGCGCTTGTCCGACCGCTTCGGGCGCAAGCACGTCCTCGTCGGCGGCTGGCTCGTGGCGGCCCCGGTGCCCTTCCTCCTGATGTGGGCGCCGAGCTGGTCGTGGGTGCTCTTCGCCAACGCCCTGCTCGGGGTGAGCCAGGGCCTCACGTGGTCCACCACGGTCATCATGAAGATCGACCTCGCGGGGCCGCAGAAGCGAGGCCTCGCCATGGGGCTCAACGAGTTCGCGGGCTACTTCGCCGTCGCCGCGAGCGCCCTCGCCACCGGCCTCATCGCGGCGCGCTACGGCCTGCGCCCGGAGCCCTTCTACCTCGGGGTGGGCTTCGTCGCGGTGGGACTGGCCCTCTCGGCCTTCGTGGTGCGGGAGACGAAGCACCACGTCGCCGCGGAGTCGAAGCTCCACGGCGCCCTCCCGGCCTCGGAGGCCCCCACCCAGCGGGAGGTCTTCTGGCGCACCACCCTCACCGACAAGAACCTCTCCAGCGTCAGCCAGGCCGGCCTGGTGAACAACCTCAACGACGGCATGGCCTGGGGCCTCTTTCCCCTCTTCTTCTCCGCCGCGCACATGAGCCTCCGGCAGATCGGGACGCTCGCCGCCATCTATCCCGCGACCTGGGGCGTCTCGCAGCTCGTCACCGGCGCCCTGTCCGACCGCGTCGGCCGCAAGTGGCTCATCGCCGCGGGCATGTGGGTGCAGTCCGTGGGCATCGTGTTCGTCGTCCTAGCGCGCGGCTTCTCGGGCTTCGCAACAGGCGCGGCCCTGCTCGGGGTGGGCACCGCGATGGTGTACCCGACGCTGCTCGCCGCGATCGGAGACGTGGCCCATCCCTCGTGGCGCGCGTCGTCTGTGGGCGTGTACCGCCTCTGGCGCGACCTCGGCTACGCGATCGGCGCACTGCTCGCGGGCGTGACTGCGGACGCCTTCGGGCTGCCCGCGGCGATGTGGCTCGTGGCCGCGCTCACCTTCGCCTCCGGTCTCATCGTGGCCGTGCGGATGCGCGAGACGCTCCAGCGACCGCTGCCGATCAAGGCCACGGTCGAGCCGACGTGCCTCGAGGCCGCGGCGCTGCGGCAGCGGTCGGACGCCGTGGTCATCGACGTGCGCTCGCCGGAGGAGTTCGCGGCGGGTCATGTCGAGGGAGCGGTCAACATCCCGGTAGACGCTCTCGCCCTGGGCGTCGGGGAGATTCCGAGGGACGCCTTCGTGGTCACTGCGTGCGGCAAGGGAGGCGGGCGCTCGGACCGCGCGGCGGAGCAGCTGCGGGCGATGGGCTTCACCTCGGTGCGCCCCCTCTGCGGCGGGACGCAAGCCTGGTTGCAACTGAGCTCACAAGGAACCTGATCATGGCGAAGACGCTCTTCATCTTGAACGATCCGCCCTACGGCACCGAGCGCAGCTTCAACGGCCTACGCCTCGCCGGATCCCTCTCGAAGCGCGAAGGAGAGGCGGTGAAGATCTTCCTCATCGGCGACGCGGCGAGCTGCGCGAAGGCTCACCAGAAGGTTCCGACGGGCTACTACAATGTCGAGGTGATGCTGAGGGGCCCCGGGCGTCAGGGAGCCGAGATCGGCGTCTGCGGAACGTGCATGGACGCACGCGGAATCGCTGACACCGAGCTCGCCGAGGGCACGAAGCGGAGCACGCTCGACGAGCTCACCGGCTGGACCCAGTGGGCCGACAAGGTGCTGGTGTTCTGATGAGCGCGCGCAAGACGATCGTGATTCTCGGCGGGGGCGTCGGCGGTGTCGTCGCCGCCCGCGCGCTCCGCAAGCTGCTACCTCGCGAGCATCGCGTTGTGCTGGTGGACCGGGAGCGCGAGCACCTCTTCGCGCCGTCGTTGCTGTGGCTGATGGTTGGCGACCGCGACGCTGCGAGCATCAAGCGCCCGCTCAAGGGCCTCGAGCGCAAGGGCATCGAGGTGCGCCTCGGCGAGGTCGAGAAGATCGACCCCGAGGCGCGTCGCGTCACGGTGGCCGGAGAGGCGCTCGACGCCGACTACCTCATCGTCACGCTCGGAGCCGAGCTGGCTCCCGAGCTGGTGCCCGGCCTGACGGACGCGGGGCACAACTTCTACACGCTGGCCGGAGCGGAGAGTCTGCGCGCGGCGCTCGAAGCCACGCGGAAGGGGCGCATCGTCGTGCTGACCGCGGCGCCGGCGTACAAGTGCCCGGCCGCTCCGTACGAGGGGGCGCTGCTCATCGACGCGTACCTTCGCAAGCGCGGTCTGCGTGAGGCCGTGACGATCGACGTCTACGCCGCAGAGCCCGGTCCGATGGGCGTCGCCGGTCCCGAGATGTCGGGCGCCGTGAAGCAGCTGCTCGAAGCCAGGGGCATCCCCTACCACCCCGAGCACCAGGTGACGTCCGTCGATGCGGCGGCGCGGCGGCTCGCGTTCGCGAACGGCGCGGCGGCGGACTTCGACCTGCTCGCGTACGTCCCTCCCCACCGGGCACCCCGGGTCGTCCGCGAGAGCCCGATGGCGAGCGAGACGGGCTGGGTCTCCGTCGATCGCCACACGCTGGAGACGCGCTTCCCGGGGGTGTACGCGCTCGGCGACGTCGTCTCGATTCCGCTCAAGCTCGGCAAGCCGCTTCCCAAGGCGGGCGTCTTCGCTCACGGCCAGGCCGAGGTGGTCGCGAAGAACATCGCAGCCGCGGTGCTCGGGCGCGGCGCTACGGAGCGCTTCAACGGCCACGGCGAATGCTTCCTCGAGACCGGTAACGGCGAGGCGGGCCTCGGTGGTGGTGACTTCTACGCGGAGCCGAAGCCCACGGTGAAGGTGCGGACCCCGAGCTGGCGCTGGCACCTCGGCAAGGTGCTCTTCGAGAAGTCGTGGCTGTACACGAAGCTGTAGAGGGCACCCGTGAAGAGAGACCGTCAGGGCATCGTGGAGCACATCGGACGCACCCCGCTGGTGCCGCTGGAGCGCATCGCACGGGGCCTGTCCGTCCCCGTGCTCGTGAAGTGCGAGCACATGAACCCGGGGGGATCCATCAAGGACCGCATCGCGCTCGCCATCGTCGAAGACGCCGAGGCCCGCGGTGTGCTCCGGGCCGGGATGACAATGATCGAGGCGACGGCGGGAAACACCGGCGTCGGGCTCGCGCTCGTCGCCGCCACGCGGGGTTACGGGCTCGTCTGCGTGATGCCGGAGAAGATGTCGATCGACAAGCGCGTGGCGCTCGCCGCGCTCGGCGCCCGGGTGATCATCACGCCCAACGCGCCGCCGTCGAGCCCCGACAACTTCCGCAGCGTCGCGCGGCGGATGGCCGAGGAGAACGGCTGGTTTCTCACCGACCAGTTCAACAACCCCGCCAACGTGCGCGCCCACGAGGAGACGACGGGCGCGGAGATACTCGAACAGACCAGCGGGCGGGTCGGCGCGTTCGTCGCGGGCGTCGGCACGGGAGGCACTATCACGGGCGTTGGACGGCGCTTGAAGGCGGCGCTGCCGGGCGTTCGCGTGGTGCTCGCGGACCCGCTGGGCTCAGGGCTCGCGGACTGGGTCGAGACGGGTCGCCTTGGCGCGGACGGCTCCTACGCGGTGGAGGGCATCGGCGCGAGCGAGGTGCCGAACAACCTGCACCGCGACGTGATCGACGCGGCGGAGCGGGTGAGCGACGAGGAGAGCTTCGCGATGGTGAGGCGGCTCGTGCGGGAGGAAGGACTCCTCGTCGGGGGCTCGGCCGGCACCAACGTGGTCGCCGCGCTGCGGCTCGCCGCCCGTGGCGGCCTCGAGGGTCCCGTGGTCACGGTGCTGCCCGACTCGTGGGATCGCTACCGCGCGAAGCCCTGGATGCAGGGGTGGGCATTGTGACGGAGCCGGTCGTCGCCGCGCAGTCCTACGCCCGCTGGCGCGCCACTACCCTGGGCGGCATCACGGAGCGCGTGGAGACGCGGGTGGTGCTCGACCTCGTCGGGTCGCTCCAAGGTCTGCGCGTGCTCGACGTGGGGACCGGCGACGGCACCTATGCGATCGAGGCGGCCGCCCGCGGCGGTGTCGTCACCGCGCTCGACGTCGAGCCCGAGATGCTCGCCGCGGCCCGATCGCGCGCGGCCTCGCGCGGCGTAGACGTCACGTTCATCCAGGCCCACGCTGAGCGCCTGCCGTTCGACGACGCCTCCTTCGACGTGGTCCTCGCGGTTACGGTGCTCTGCTTCGTGCCCGACGCCGGACTCGCCGTTCGCGAAATGGCTCGCGTGCTCGCACCGGGCGGACGCCTCGTGCTCGGCGAGCTCGGTCGCTTCAGCGTGTGGGCGGCCGAGCGCCGCGTGCGGGGATGGCTCGGTGCCGGCACCTGGCGACGAGCGCAGTTCTGGTCACGCTCCGAGCTCGCAGCGCTCGCGCGCAACGCTGGCCTCCGCATCGCCGACGTTCGCGGCTCGGTCTTCTTTCCGCCGAGCGGCCTCGCGGCTCGCGTGGTGGCCCCGTTCGAGCCGCTCCTCACGCGCTGCAACGCACCGGGCGCAGCATTTCTGGCGCTTCGTGCCGACAAGAACGAGGCTCGGGCATGAGCGACAGCGCCCCCATCTACCTGGACCACAACGCCACGACCCCGCTGCTCCCCGAGGTGGTCGATGCGATGCTCCCGTACCTGCGCGAGCACTTCGGCAATCCGTCGAGCAGTCACGTGTACGGCAGCCGCGCTCGGATCGCTGTCGCACAGGCGCGTCAGCAGGTGGCCGCGCTCCTGGGCTGCGACGACGACGAGATCGTCTTCACCTCGGGCGGAACCGAGGGGAACAACCTCGCCATCCGCGGCGTCGCAGAGGCCCGCGACGACCGACGGTCCATCGTCACGACGGCGATCGAGCACCCCGCGACGGAGCGGCCCTGCGCCTGGCTCGCGCGCCACGGCTGGACGCTCACACGCGTGGGCGTAGATGAGCACGGTCGGGCCCGCCTGGACGAGGCTCGCGCGGCCATCGACGAGCGCACCGCGCTGGTCACGGTGATGCACTCGAACAACGAGACCGGCGTGCTCCAGCCCGTCGCCGAGCTGGCAGGGTTCGCGCGCTCGGCGGGTGCCATCGTCCACACCGACGCGGCGCAGTCGATCGGCAAGGTGCCGGTCCGTGTGCGTGAACTCGGCGTCGATCTGCTCTCCATCGCGGGCCACAAGCTCTACGCGCCGAAGGGCGTCGGCGCGCTCTACGTGAAGCGTGGAACACCCCTGGTTCCGTTCGCCCTCGGTGCGGGCCATGAGCGCGGGATGCGCCCCGGCACCGAGAACGTCGCCTCCATCGTCGGCCTCGGCGTCGCGTGCGAGCGGGCGTCGATCGACACGGCGGACGTCGGTCCTCGCATGCGCGCGCTCCGCGACACGCTGTGGGCTCGCCTCTCGGCCGTCGTTCCGGGACTCGCGCTCAACGGCCACGGCGAGCTGCGCCTGCCCAACTCCCTCAACGTCCGCTTCCCTCGCGCGTCAGGAGAGGCCGTGCTCGCGGGGGCGTCCGAGGTCGCCGCGTCCACGGGATCGGCCTGCCACGAGGGCCATGAGCGAGCGTCCGCGGTCATCCTCGCGATGGGCGTGACACCCGATGAGGCGCTCGGATCGGTGCGCTTGACGCTGGGACGCGGCACGACGGAGGGCGACGTCGAGCGCGCGGCGGAGGCCCTCGCCCGCTCCTGGCGCCACATCAAGACGGGGTAGGCGCCACTGGGTGGACGCTCAAGGTCGGCGCGGCGTATTGGGCCATCAGCATGGGCGCGCAGGACTCCGTCTTCAAAGCAGCCATCGCACGGCTGGTCCCGAAGCAGGAGCGCGGGCGCGGGTACGGCAATTCATGCGCAGCGAGGTGCCGCGATGGACGAGGCCGCGATCACCTGCTGGGCCTCGACGCGTGGGGAGTCGCAGATCCACCAACCTTCCTGGATGCACTGAGGAGTCCGCGAGATGAACGCCTTGAGTGCGGTGGCGGAGGTCGCCGGGGCGTTCCTGAAGCTCGGGCTCACCTCCTTCGGAGGGCCCATCGCCCACCTGAGCTACATCCGGGCGGAGTGCGTCCAGACGCGCGGCTGGCTCGGCGACGACGAGTACGCCGACATCGTCGCGCTGTGTCAGTTCCTCCCTGGACCGGCGAGCAGTCAGGTCGTGTTCGCCATCGGGATGCAGCGCGCTGGCCTCGCGGGCGCGCTCGCCGCCTCGCTCTGCTTCCTGCTCCCGTCCGCCGCGTTGATGATCGCGTTCGCGTACGGGGTCACTGCGCTGGGCGACCTGCACGGCGCGGGCTGGCGGTACGGGCTCAAGCTCGCGGCGGTCGCGGTGGTCGCCCAGGCGGTGTGGGGCATGGGGGTCAAGCTCTGCCCTGACCGACCGCGCCTGACGCTGTGTCTGGCCGCCGCCGCTGCGACGCTGATCTTCCCCGGAGCGCTCGGCCAGGTCGGCGTGATCGTCGGTGGCGCGGCGGTCGGCTGCTGGCTCTACCGCGATCTCCCCGACCCGGTGAGCCCCACGGTGGTGGAGCGGGCGCGGGGCCACGTCGCCGCCGTCGCCGCGCTCGTCGCCTTCGCAGTGCTGCTGGTCGCACCGAGGCTCGTCGCGCCGGCGACCGGCGCGAAGTCCGTCGACGTCTTCGATGCGTTCTACCGCCCCGGCGCCCTCGTCTTCGGCGGCGGGCATGTGGTGCTGCCGCTGCTCCGGGAGGCCATCATCCCCCGCGGCTGGATGAGCGACGACGCCTTCCTCGCGGGCTACGGCGCCGCCCAGGCCGTCCCGGGGCCTCTCTTCAGCTTCGCGGGCTACCTCGGAGCGATCATCCATGGCGGTCCCCATGCCTGGACAGGCGGTCTGTGGTGCCTGTTCGCGATCTTCCTGCCTGGCTGGTTGCTGATCGGCGGAGCGCTGCCGTTCTGGCATCGGCTGCGCTCGAAGGCCTGGATGCAGGCCGCGCTGCGAGGCGCGAACGCGGCCGTCGTCGGCGTGCTGCTCGCGGCCCTGTACACGCCCGTCATGGCGGAGGCAGTGGCGAACGCGCGGGATCTCGCGGCCGCCCTGGTGGCCTTCGGCCTGCTGGAGCTGTGGAAGGCGCCGCCGTGGCTCGTCGTGCTGCTGACCGCAGCCGCGGGGCAGTGGGCGCTGCGATGACGCCGTGGTGACGGCTCCTCGCGTCGCCCCGGAGACGCGACTACTGCCCGGCGCCGGGCCGCGACCCCTGCACTGCGCCTGCCACGTAGGTCCTGCCGTCGAGGGTGATGTCCGGCGCGTCGTCGTGCTGCACCAGGATCACGGCGCGCTGGGAGGTCGTCGCGTTGGAGAGCTCACCGCCGACGGCGATCACCACCTCGCCGAACCCACCCACGCCGTGCAGCGTCGCGGAGGTGAGGGACCGAACAGCTCCGCGGATGCCACCGCCACCGAGGTGCAGCGTCGCCCCGTTGGCGCCCACCATCAGCACGTCGTCGGCCCCGCGCGCCCACACGCCGCTTAGCGGGGGGAGCGTCTCCAGCGAGGCGTCGCCCACCGTGGACAGCGCGCGCCAGCCCTGGTCGCCGCCCGTGAGCAGCAGGCCCGACGCGCTGCCGCCCACCGCGAAGCACGCACCGCCCGCGCAGGAGACGGTGAAGAGCCGATGGTCCGAGGTGGGGAGCTGGACGTCGATGCGACGCCACACCCCGTCGCCCGCCCCGCGCCGCAGGATGAGTCCACCAGAACCCACGACATAGAGCACGTCGCCGTCCGCGGTGACCTTGTAGAGGTTCTCCGAAGCGGCGCTCTCGGGGATGGGCTCCTGCCGCCACGAGGTTCCGTCTCCGTGCAGGAGGACGCCGTGGGGTCCGTCCGGTCGCGCCGAGCCGCCGACGATCCAGATGTCGTCGGGCGAGCGCGCGAGGACGCCCCAGAAGGTCGGCTCGCCGCCGGTCGAGGGAAGCCCCGTGGCCACGGGCTCGCAGCGATCCCCGCGCATCCGCAGGACGCGGGCGCGGTCGCCCACCGCCCAGAGCTCGAGCGCGCCGGCGGCGTTCTCCACGCCCGACACCCACCAGAGCGCGCTGTCGGCGGTGCATCGGGTGATGAAGCGCCCGGGCCAGCGATACTCGACGAGGCGTCCTGCCGTGCCGCCTGGCACGCTCGCGGGATCGACCCCGACGAAGCCGCCCACCAGGAACGCTCGCTGCGAACGCGCGTCCCCCCAGACGCTGAGCAGCGCGCCGCCGGGGGCCCCGATGACCGCCGCGCGAAACCAGACGCGCGGATCTTCCGCAGGCGCTGGGGTCCCATTGCAGGCGCCGAGGGCCAGCACGAGCGACGCGCACGCCAACGGGAGGCCGGTCCGTCCCGAAGCGCTTCCCGACGGAGCAACGCGCGTGGTCATCGGTCGGAGGCCTCGCGGGTCGCGACCTGGGGCCGCGCGAGGAAGGAGTACAGCGCCGGAAGCACCACCAACGTGAGCAGCGTCGAGGAGACCAGCCCCCCGAGCACCACCGTCGCCAGCGGCCGCTGCACCTCGGCGCCGATGCCCCGGCTCAACGCCATGGGGAGGAACCCGAGGCCCGCGACGAGCGCCGTCATCAGCACGGGGCGTAGTCGCTCCAGGGCCGCCGCGCGGATGGCCTCCCGCGCCTCGACGCCCGCGTCGAGCGAGCGCCGGATGGTCGAGGCCAGCACCATGTCGCCCAGCACCGCCACGCCGCTCACGGCGATGAAGCCCACCGCCGCGGAGATCGAGAAGGGCATCCCCCGCAGCCACAGCGCGACGACGCCGCCGAGCGCCGCGAAGGGCACGCCGGTGAAGACCCGCAGCGCGTCGAGCACCCGCCCGTAGGTGAGGTAGAGCAGCGAGAACACCAGCAGCAGCGCGAGCGGAACCACGAAGAGCAGCCGGTGGCGCGCGCGCTCCAGGTGCTCGAACTGTCCGCCGTAGGTCACCGAGTACCCGGGCGCGAGCTGCGCCTCCGCCCCGATGCGGCGCCGCGCCTCGGACACGAAGGAGGCGATGTCGCGCCCGCGCACGTTGGCCTGCACGATGATGCGCCGCCGCGCCCACTCGCGCTGGATGGTCGAGGGCCCGGACTCCGTCCGGATGCGGGCGAGCTGCGAGAGAGGCACCTGCGCGCCGTCCGGGGCCGCCACCAGCAGGGCGCCGATGGCGTCGGCGTCCACCGCGCGCGCGGGCTCGATGCGCAGCGCGACGGGGAAGCGCCGCTGGCCCTCGCGGAGCTCGGCGACCTCCACGCCGGCGAGCGCGGCCACCGTGGCGAGCACCGCCTCGGCGGGGATGCCGAAGCGAGACGCAGCGGCCTGGTCGAGCTCGACGCGGAGCACGGGCAGGCCCGTCACCTGCTCGACGGAGACGTCGGCGCTCCCCGGGATGGTCCGCACGATGGCGTCCACCCGCCGCGCCGCGGCGCGCAGCTCGTCGAGGTCGTCGCCGAAGATCTTGATCCCGAGGTCGGCGCGGATGCCTGCGACCATCTCGTTGACTCGCATCTCGATCGGCTGCGTGAACACCGTGCGCATCCCGGGCAGGTCCCGCAGCGCGGCCTGCATCGCCTGCACGAGCTCATCCTGGGAGCGCGCGCGGCGCCACCGGGCACGCGGCTGGAGGGTCACGAAGACGTCCGAGAGCTCGACGCCCATCGGGTCGGTGGCCGTCTCCGCCGTCCCCGTGCGCGTCCAGATGCGCGCGATCTCGTCGGGGAAGGCGGCCAGCAGCGCCCGCTCGATCTGCGTGCCGTAGCGCACCGACTCGTCGAGGTCGACGCTGGCGAGGCGCACCGTGTTGACCACGACGGTGCCCTCGGAGAGCCGCGGAACGAACTCGGCGCCGAGCCGCGTCGCCAGCACCGCCCCGTTGGCCACGAGCAGCGCCGCCAGCACGACCACCCACCCGCGGCGGCGCAAGGCCATCTCGACGACGGGTCTGTACAGCCTATGGAGCCAGCCGATGAGCCGCGGTTCATCGCCGCGCGCGCCACGGCGCAACACCAGGCTGGTCATGACGGGCACGTAGGTGAGCGAGAGCACCATGGAGGCCGCGAGCGCGAAGAGCACCGTCAGCGCCATCGGCCGGAAGAGCTTGCCCTCCAGGCCCGCCATCGCGAGCACCGGCAGGTACACGATGGCGATCACCAGCTCGCCGAAGAGGGTCGGCCCGCGGACCTCCAGCGACGCCTCGCGCACCACCTCGACTACCGGGCGACGACCGCCATCCTCGCGAAGTCGGCGCGTGGCGTTCTCGACGGCGATGATGGCGCTATCCACCACGAGCCCGAAGTCGATCGCGCCGAGGCTCATCAGGCTCCCGGCGACGCCCGTCACGCGCATGGCCGTGAAGGCGAAGAGCATCGCGAGCGGGATCACCGACGCCACCACGAGCCCCGCGCGGACGTTGCCCAGGAAGGCGAAGAGCACCAGCACGACCAGCAGCGCGCCCTCCAGCAGGTTGGTGCGCACGGTCGTGAGCACCTCGTCCACGAGGGTGCGCCGGTCGTAGACGACCTCCACGTCGATGCCCGGCGGGAGTGACGCCCGGGCCTCGTCCAGCCGCGCGCGAAGGGCGGCGCTCACCTCGCGGCTGTTCTCGCCCAGCAGCATGAACCCGAGGCCCAGCACGGCCTCGCCGCGCCCGTGGGCCGTCACCGCGCCGCGGCGGATCTCGGCCCCATCGACCACCCGCGCGACGTCCCGCACCCGAATGGGCACCCCGCCCTCCGCGCCGATGACCACGCCCTCGACGTCGCCCAGGGTGGTGAGCAGCGCGACGCCCTGCACCAGCGTCGCCTCGCCCGATCGCACCAGCCTCCCCCCACCCTCGCTGCCGTGGCTGCGTCGCAGAGCCTGGGCCACATCGTGGAGCGCGAACCCTCGTCGCCGCAGCTCGATCGGATCGACCCGCACCTCTACCCGCCGCTCCTCGCCGCCCCAGGTGTTGACCTCGGCGACGCCGCGCACGCTCCGCAGCTGGGGTCGCAGCACCCAGTCGTGGACGGTGCGCAGCTCGGCGAGGGACTTCCCCCGCCCCGTCACGAGGTAGTGGAAGACCTCCCCCAGGCCCGTCGCCGCAGGGCCCAGCGCGGGCGGACCGAGGCGCTCGGGCAGGCGCGCCGTGGCGACGCGCTCGCCCACGACCTGGCGGGCGCGGTAGAGGTCGGTGCCGTCCTCGAAGAGGGCCGTCACCTGCGAGAGTCCGAAGCGCGAGAGCGAGCGCACCTCGACGAGGCCCGGCAGCCCCGAGAGCGACTGCTCCACGGGGAAGGTCACGAGGCGCTCGATCTCCTCGGGTCCGAGGGCCGGGGCCACCGTGTTGACCTGCACCTGCGCGGGCGTCGTGTCGGGGAAGGCGTCGATGGGCAGCTCACGCAACGACCAGACGCCGAGCGCCGCCATGGCCGCCGTGAGGGCGAGCACGGCGAAGCGATGCCGTAGCGAGAGCGCGATCAGCTGGCCGAGCACGCGCCGTCAGCCCTCGTCGGGGCAGCAGCCCGCGCCGATGCTGTCGCGCAGGATCTCCGTCTTCAGCTGGAAGCCCCCGGTGGTGACCACCCGATCGCCGGGGGCGACGCCCTCCCGCAGCAGGACGTCGTCGGTCGTGCGGCGGGCGATCGTCACCACGCGGGCCTCGTAGACGGCGGGCGAGCGCTCGACGAAGACGACGTCCTGGGCCTCGACCCGCTGGAGCGCGTCGCGGGGCAGCACCACGCCCTCGGAGGCGGCCGCGACCGTGACCCGAGCGCGGCCGAAGGCGTTGGCCCGCAGTCGGCCGTCGGGGTTGGCGAGCTCGACGCGCGCCTCGACGGTACGTGTGTGTGGATCGACCACCGGTGCCAGGAATGCAATCGTCCCGACGAGGGGCGCAGCGAAGCCATCGAGCTCGATCGCGACGGACTGACCGACGCTGAGCCGCGGCGCCTGCGCGTCGGGAACGTCGAGGATCGCCCACATCCGCGAGAGGTCGGCGACCTCCACGAGCACCTCTTCGGCGGTGACCTGCTGGCCCACGGCCGCGGCGCGAGCGACGACGACCCCGGCGCGCGGCGACAGCACCCGCACGGCCCGACCTGTGCCGCTCACGGCCGTCCCGGCAGCGACGAAGCCCGCGAACGAGGCCCGCGCGGCGGCGTGTTCGGCCTCGGCGCGCTCCACGCTCGCGAGGCTGCCGATCCCTTCGGCCTGGAGCGTGCGCGCTCGTTGGAGCGCGGTCTCGGAGATGCGTGTGCGCGTTCGTGCGGCTTCGACGTCCGCGCGGGTGGCAGCCGCCGCGGCGCTGTCGAGGGTGAGCAGGAGATCGCCCGGTCGCACCACCGTGCCGACGCCGACGGCCACCGTCCGCACCACGCCAGGGACCCGCGCGGAGACCCGTGCGAGGCGCGTCGCATCGAAGGCGAGGCGCGCCGGCACCGCGACCTCGTCGGTGAGCGGACGGGTCGTCGCGGTCACCGTCTCGAGCCCTACCTGCGCGGCGACGGTCGGCGAGGCGAGGCGCACCATCGTCCCGGGCGCGAGGCCCGCGCTGGCGTCACTGCGAGGGGTCCGATCGCCGTGTTCGCCCTGTTCCGCCGGGGTCGGCGGTGCGCCGCGGGGCCGCGGGGCCGCGACCCCCTGACGGAGGAGCTCGGGATGGCAGGCTGCGCACTGCGACTCCGGGACGCTGTGCTCGCCGCACCAGTCGTGGCGCGCCTGGAACTGCGGGATCAGCTCGGGGTTGCAGCGCGTGCACTCGGACTCCGGCACACCGTGGCTCCCGCACCAGTCGTTGGGGTGCGCCGCCGGCCCGCCGTGGAAGGTCGGCGCCGTCGCCGCGGGTCGCGGGGCAGGAGCGGGGGTCTCGCGGCGGGAGCAGGCCCCGCTCAGGGCCACGAGCAGGACCAGGGCCGCGCACAGCGAGCGACTCATGCGGCCTCCTTGCGGACGGCGTGGAGCGCGTCGTCGAGCAGGGTCGCGATGGCCGCCTCGGTGAGCCGGTAGTAGACCAGCCGCCCCGCCCGGCGGTTCGTGACCAGCCTTGCCTCGCGGAGAGCGCCCAGCTGGTGGCTCACCATCGACTGCGAGGCACCGGTGATGGCCTCCAGGTCGCACACGCAGAGCTCGGGTCGCCCAGACCCGAACGCGGAGCGCAAGGCGACGAGGAGGTTCAAGCGCGTGGGGTTGGAGAAGAGCGCGAAGAGGCGCGAGAGCGCGCTCTGCTCGGTGGCCGTGGGCAACGCCGCCCTCGCTACCCGAACCGTCTCGGCGTGGATGACCTCGACATCGCACACCTCGCCGCAGGCGTCTCCGCACCGGGCCGGCGTGGCTTGCGAAGCTGCCTCGTCGGACCCAACATATGACGAGCTGTTCATATGGGATGAGGCTACCCGTTCGCCCCGACGGCGCAAGCGTCGCATGGGGTGGGCCGCCTCCTTCAACCGTCCGTCTCCCTGCAGGAGTCCTTTGGCCACCCACTCGTACACGATCGCCGCGATGGACTGCCCGTCCGAAGAGGCCGTGATCCGTCGCCGCGTCGGTGCCCTGCCCGGGGTCATGTCGCTGTCGTTCGACCTCCTGAACCAACGACTGACGGTGGACCACACCCTGCCCTCGGACGAGGCCATCGTGGCCGCCCTGACCGACGTGGGGATGCCCCCGTCGGGGGACGCCCCGAGGCCCCGGAGCGACGCGGCAGCGTGGGCCGCGGGCGCGGGGTGCGCCACCGACGGCACCGACGACGAGACACCCGCTGCTCAACCCACCGCGGCGCGGGTGATCGCCTCGCGCGGCGTGCTGGTCCGGCTGGGGGGCGCGGGCGCGCTCGCCTTCGGGGCCGAGGCGGTCGTCTGGGCGGGCGGGCGGGAGAACTCCGCCCTCGTCATCGCCATGGCGTTGGCGTCGATCGCGCTCGCCGGGCTGCCCACGCTCCGCAAGGGGCTGACGGCGCTGAGGACCCTCACGCTCAACATCAACCTGTTGATGAGCACCGCGGTGATCGGCGCGGCCGCCATTGGCCAGTGGCCCGAGGCCGCCGTGGTGGTGTTCCTGTTCGCCGTCGCCGAGCTCATCGAGGCCCACTCGCTGGAGCGCGCGCGCAACGCCGTCCGCTCGCTGATGACCCTCAGCCCCGACACGGCCAGCGTGCGGCAGGAGGACGGCGCTTGGCGCGAGGTCGAGGCCGCGCGGGTCGCGACGGGCGCCGTGGTGCGCGTCCGCCCGGGCGAGCGGGTGCCGCTGGACGGCGTGGTCACCGCGGGGGCGTCCTCGGTCGATCAGGCGCCGATCACCGGGGAGAGCGCCGCGATCGCCAAAGGCGTACGCGACGCGGTCTTCGCGGGATCGATCAACGGCGAGGGGCTGCTGGAGTTCCGCACGACGGGCGGCCGGGACGACACCACCCTCGCCCGCATCGTGCGCAGCGTGCAGGAGGCCCAGGCGCAGCGCGCCCCGGCCCAGCGCTTCGTGGACCGCTTCGCCCGGGTCTACACCCCCGCGGTCTTCGCGCTGGCGGCGCTCGTCGCGACCGTCCCCCCGTTCCTCTTCCACCAGCCCTTCCTGGCCTGGTTCAGCAAGGCACTGGTGCTGCTGGTGATCGCCTGCCCGTGCGCGCTCGTGATCTCCATCCCCGTCACGGTCGTCAGCGGCCTCGCCTCGGCGGCCCGGCGCGGGATCCTTGTGAAGGGCGGCGTCCACCTGGAGCAGGGCCGCAAGCTCGCGGTCGTGGCGCTCGACAAGACCGGCACGATCACCGAGGGCCGGCCCCGGCTCGTCGAGGTGGTGCCCCTGGTCGGCACGCGGGACGAGGTGCTGCGGCTCGCCGCGAGCCTCGACGCGGGCTCCGACCACCCCGTGGCGCGGGCCGTGACCGCGGCGTGGGAGGGGGCCCTGGAGCCCGTGGAGGCCTTCGCGGCCATCGCGGGGCGGGGCGTCCGCGGGCGCATCGGCGGCGAGGCCTACGCGCTCGGCAACCACCGCTTCACGGAAGAGGCGGGGGCGTGCGGCACGCGCGTCGAGGCCGCCCTTGAGGCCCAGGAGGCGCAGGGCCGGACCGCCGTCGTCCTCATGCGCGGACGGGAGGCACTGGCGGTGCTCGCCGTCGCCGACGCGCCCCGCGAGACCAGCGTGGCGGCGCTGCGCGAGCTGCACGCGCTGGGCGTGCGGACGGTGATGCTGAGCGGCGACAACCAGGCCACCGCGACGGCGATCGCGCGCGCCGTGGGGATCGACGACGCCCGGGGGGAGCTGCTCCCGGAGGACAAGCTCGCCGCGATCGAGGCGCTGCTCGCAGCGCACGGGAGCGTCGGCATGGTCGGCGACGGGGTCAACGACGCGCCGGCGCTGGCCCGGGCCACGGTGGGGTTCGCGATGGGGGCGGCGGGCACGGACACGGCCATCGAGACCGCCGACGTCGCCTTCATGCGCGACGACCTGCGGGCGCTGCCGGAGTTCATCCGCTTGAGCCGGCGCACCTCGGCAATCCTGACCCAGAACATCGTCATCGCCGTGGGCAGCAAGGCGGTGTTCTTCGTGCTGGCCCTCGTGGGCGCGGCGACGATGTGGATGGCCGTGCTCGCCGACGTGGGCGCGACGCTGGTCGTGGTTGCCAACGGGCTGCGCCTGATGACCGCGGCCGCACCAGCGCACGGGGGGACACGCGAGGCGCCCTGATCGGCGGGGTGGCGTGGGGCTTCGGGCTCGCGCGAACCCAGGTTGGCGGGCGCCTTGTGCATCTTGACCTCCGCCACCGGGCGTCGTCAGGATCCGGTGCATGGGCTCCTTCGCTCACAACATCCGTCCGCACGTTGACGCCGAACTTCGGGCCGCAGACGAGGCGGAGGCGCGGGGTCAACCCGACGCGGCGTTCACCCATCTCGAGCGGGCGCATGTGCTCGGGCAGGCCTCGACGGTCGAGCACGTCCGCGTCCACTGGCGCATGCTCCTCTGGGGCCTGCGACGCCGGGACGTCCGAGAGTGTGTGGGGCAGGTGATCCGCATCGGCGGCGCTGCGACGAAGACCGTGTTCGGTCGGGTGCCGCGCGGCAACACGGGCGGCTCCAACGTGAGCCCGTTCGCGCCCATGCCCATTCCGCCCGACCTCGACGAGCGCATCCGCGAGGCGCGCGCATCGGCCGGCTGATCGAGATAGCCCCTTCCGCCGTCCCAGCGTCTCACACTTGACGGGGTCAGCTGGTCCTCGTGGGCCATCACCGCGGCCGCGAGCCGTGTGCATTCCAGGCGCAGGTGGAGGCCGCGATGCGATCGTCGCGCTGACCGCCGCGCGGCGGTCGCAGGATGGAAGTCAGCTCACGTCGGACGCGGTGGCGGAGAGACCGGCGCCTGGAGCGCCTACTCGTTGGCGGGGCAGTTGGGGTAGCGGGGGTCGGCGAGCACCTCGTCGATGGCGGCGCGGATCGAGGTGAGGCCGGTCTCGGAGCCGTATTGGCGCCAGCGGATGCGGCCGCAGCGGTCGATGATGACGTTGGCCGGGAAGGCGGTCATCGGGACAAAGGGCTGCGTGATGAACATGGGGTCCATCAGCTCGGGGAAGGTGATGCCGTAGCGCGAAACCCAGCTGCGGCAGGTGGCCGGGCTGATGGCCGAGCCATCGGTGTTCTGCACGAGGAGCTGAACAACGCGCACGCCGCGGTCGGCGTAGGGGTCGATGATCTGCGCCTGGATCTGTGCGGCCTCACGCTGACAGGGCACACACCAGGCCGCGGCGATGACGAGCACCGTGAGCTGGCTCGTGAAGAAGTCAGGGCCGTCGAAGCGCCACTGGGCCTCGTCGCCTTCGCGATTGCACGCGGTGAGGGTGAAGGGGCGGAAGAGCCGGCCCACGCTGGAGCCGTACGGGCCCGCGGGGTAGGTCTCCGCCGGGGCCGCGCCGGTGTCGATCGGGGTGGCGCCCACGTCCGTGACGCCGGAGCCGGCATCGACACCCGCATCGGCCGTCGGCGTCGCGCCGACAGCGCCACCTCCGCCACAGCCGGCCAGGGCAGAGAGGGCGAGAACGTACGCGAGAGTCTTCATGGTCTTCCTCGGGTGAGTAGGGACGCGCATGGAGGATGAGGGGCCGACGGGGAGGGGCACGTCTCCCTACCGGGCGTGATCCCCCATCCTTTACTCCGGGTTGAGGGCTTCGAGAAAGGCCACCACCGCCTCGACCTCCTCGTCGGTCACGGTGTGCCGCAGGAGCAGGTCCGGGTCGATGGTGCTCCGTCCCACATCTGTCAGGCGGAGTGCGCCGCGTAGAGGATCGATGGCGTGTTGCGGGTGCCGCGCCCGAGGGCCTGCGCGACCGGCTGCCTGTCGGCAGAGGAGCGCGCCGGGTCGTGGCAGGGACCAGCTCGACCTCAGGCGGGACGCTGCCCCCCGGAGGTATCGAAGCGCACATCACCGATGGTGCCGCCCGCGCTGCAACCGGGGTCCACAGTCAGCACCGAGGAGCCCGCGGGAGAGGGTTGGAGATCGGCGAACTCGTGGGTCGTGACGACGGATCCACGCGTCGCGACACGCTCCTCCGATAGCGGAGTGAAGTGGCACGCGGCCGCGCCATCCGACGCCGTCCGACGCCGCGAGGCTGACCCGACCGGCGGACGCAGCGGCTCACCTTCCGAGAGAGCAGGGGCATGTTCTATGGGAGACGCGCTCCGGCCGCATCGCTCAGGGCCTGAAGCACCGTCGCAAGGTTCACGATGGCCATCGCCACGTCGGGGTGGGCGGGGTGGGCCTCGTGGATGCGTAGCGCATACTCTATCAGGGGGCGCGCGTCGGCTGCGTTACCCAGAGTGTGGAGCGCCGCCGCGAGATTCAGGAGGACCGTCGCCACGGTGGGATGGTCGGGGTCGAGCGAGGCCTCGTGGATCCGCAGCGCGCGTTCCAGCAGCGAGCACGTCCTGGCCGCACGCATCGCCTAGGGCCTCGACCACCATCGCCAGGTTCGAGAGGCGTATCGACACCGACGGGTGGTCGGGGCCGAGCGCGACCTTGCCGATGCGCAGCGCCCGCTCCAGCAGCGGGCCTTGGCGCGACAACAACTTTTCGTTCTGGTCGGCGGCGGGGTCTGGCGGCATCGCCTAAGTGGCCCTGTGGTTCCCTTCGGACTCGTCGTCGGGCGCCCTTATCTCTGCGACGCCCTCCCCGATGACCTCATCGGGAGCAGAGTTCTCGTCTTCTACAATCTCGACGGCGTGGTTTGGGGCAGCGCTGACCTCTGCTGGGGCCAAGATCGTGTGGGCATCGACGCCGAACCCCGCCGCGAGGCGGGCAAGGGTCGCGAACGTAAGGTTCACCCGGCCGCCTTCAATCCGCTGGTACTGCTGCATCAGCATGCCGCAGCGCGCGCCGGCCTCCTCCTGGGTCCAGCGGCGTTCGTTCCGGAGGACTCGGAGGTTCCGCGCCGCTCGAGCGACCAGCGAGAGGTACGCGGCGCTTTCGTAGTGGGGGACGCGCTTTTCGCGGCGCGGTCGCGGTGTAGCCATCGACGCCACCACGAGGGCAGGTCGGCGCTGGCCTCCACAACGCTAGCGTTGTATCCCTGCCCGTGGCGTCGAGTGCCGTCTGTGATGGAGGACATGATGGGGCGATCTGGGTGGCGCGCTGGTGGAGTTCTGCTGCTGGTGATGCTGGGCAGCTGTGGTGACGAAGGCGAGCTGGCGGACCCGTGTGGCGCCCGTACCTGCGGGTTCGACCAGGCGAATCATTGGTGCGGCGATTGCTTAGCCAACAGCCTGTGCGATTCCGCGGGTGCCTGCCAACCGCGGTGCAGTCCGAGCGCGCCGACGGGCATGTGCTCGTACGGGCAGACCTGCGTGTCCGGGGCTTGCTGCCTCGACCGGCACGTTTGCGGCAGCGCCTGTTGCGCCGCCGACTCCTCCTGTGGGCGAGACAGGCTCGGGCGTCAGGTCTGTCAGCGGCGGTGTCAGACCAACCTCGACTGCCCAGGCGAGGTAGGGCATCGCTGCTGCAATGCCATCACAGACGGCAGCGGGCGACCGATCCTCGAGTTCGGCCTGTGCAGCATCGACCCGCCCGGTGACGCGCGGTGCCGCTGCGCGATGAACACGGACTGCAGTTCGCGCTCGTGTACGCCGCAAATCGGCGCCGCCGCAGATGCGAGCGTGTTCCCAATCGCGCCCCTCGTCTGCTCGACCCCGGCGTGCAGGCCGTACGGGCAGTGCCCCGGCGTAGGCATGTGCCCAGCGGGCTACTGCAATCTCTGCGACGCCGCGGGGAACTGCTACTGCGCGCAGACGTGCGCGTCCGACGGCGACTGTCACGGCGCTCGCTGCACAACGTTTGCGCGCAGCGCCGGCAGTTGCCCCGCGACGCAGACCGCCTGCGCGCCCCGTTGAGTTCGGCACTGCGGCTCAGTAGCTCGCGTACCGACGCACGATGCTGTTGGCGCACAATAAGTGTCCGAATGTATCCGGACCGCGACCGCAACGCCCCCGCGGGCCGTGACCGCGACCTTCACCGGCGACGTCCCGACCTTGGCGAGCGTGACCCACGCCCCGGGCGCAACCTTCGACCTGCGTCGGCAGTCCGAGCAACAGCGCGGGCTGTTCGCACCGATGCCCGACCAACCCGAGATAATGCTCCTTCTGGCCTCCCTGCGGACGTACCTCGAAGGCGACGAGGCCTTCCTGGCGCGCACCATGTCGATAGCCTTCGGGCCACGCGCCTGCCAGCAGGGCCTGTCGGTGCGCTACGCCCGCTGCGTCGATCTGATCGACGACCTGTACGCGGGCCTCGCGAACGGCAGCTACCACGCGCAGCTCAAGCGCTGGTGCGCAACGCTGCTCATCATCGACGACGTGGGCCTCGGGCAGGTCAAGAAGCGCGAGGACGAGCCGACGGCGGCGCACACGCTCTACAACCTGCTCGACCGACGGCACACGCACGCGGCGACGGCCATCACCTCGAACATCAAGCTCAGCGCCGGGGCCGCTACCTCGGCGACCCGACGGTGGCGGCGGCGATCCTCGACCGGCTCTCGATGCGGGCGCTGCGGCTCGACATCGACGGGCGGCGCTACCGCCAGCACGTCGGGCAGGAGCGCGCGCGCAAGCACGACCACACCCGCCGACGACACCACCGACCCGTAGCGGGTCGGCGAAGCAACTTCAGACAGCAAATACGCAAGAGCGCGTGGGCGCGACATGCCTCGGGCGCAGCGGCGTCGGGGGCAAGGTCGCGCCGCGCGCAGCGCTCACGACGTGACCCGGGGTGGGTCACGCTTTGGGCGCCGCCAAAGGGTAGGTCCCTCGTTCTCCGCCCGGCAACCCATGGCGGGCGCTCGCGCCGCCCCTCGACAGCCTCGCCCCGCGCGCCCGACGCCCCCCGCATGGGCGCCCCCCGCCGCCGCCGTCGCCGCCGACCGTACGTTGAGACCGGATGACGCCAAGCGCTTCTTCCTCGACAGAATGTGGGTAGCAGCACGAGCGGCTAGCCTCGGCTGGGTAGCTCCCTAGGTCGCCATCCGAACCTGAGGCCCAACAATTTCGAGAGGTTGCAGGTCGCCATCTCTGGTCGCCATCTTCTGGTCGCCATCTCTGGTCGCCACCCAGGGAGGATGGCGACCACAACTAGCTTCCATCTGGCGGCCACCTCGTGGCCACCCAGATCGCCGACCAGAAAGTCGCTACACACCTCGGCGAAGTCGGCTTCCCGTTTGGTGAAGACGTTGGCGACAACCGCGGCCCGGAGAATGGTACCGCTCCTCACGAAGACGAGGGCATGGCCGCCGTGCTCAACGTCGCGGAGCCGAGACAGGCATCGACCCAGGCGGTCGGCCGTGCCGCGAGCGTGCCGCGGACCCGGCGCGAAGACCTTCAACGCCTCCCGCAAGCGGGGTACTTCGTCGGAGGCTCACGCTGCAGTCGCCGGGGAGGTCCCCGATGTGCTGAGCGACAACGACATCGCGAGGCAATGCGGCCCCTCGGACACACCGGTCGGTGTCGGCGCCCTTGGCGCCGAGGCGCGTGGGCTATGCTGCGGCGGCGATGAGCCGACACTTCAACACCGCGGGTCCGTGCAAGCCGGAGCTGCACTTCATGCTGCCGCCGGATCGACGGCTTCCCGGGGTCAGGGAGCTGATCGACCAGCAGGGCTACTTCGTCCTGCATGCGCCGCGGCAGGTGGGCAAGACCACCGCGCTGCTCTCGCTCGGCGCAGCGCTGACGGCTGAGGGCCGCTACGCAGCGTTGCTCGTGTCGATGGAGACCGGGGCTGCCTTCCCTGACGACGTGGGCGCCGCGGAGCACGCGATCCTCGCCGAGTGGCGCCGGTCGGCGCGACACCAACTCCCGGCCGACCTGCAGCCGCCGCCGTGGCCGGACACGCTGCCGGGTTCGCGCATCGGCGCGGCGCTCGAGGCGTGGTCGGCGTCGAGCGCACGGCCGCTGGTGGTCTTCCTCGATGAGATCGACGCGCTGCGGGACAACGTGCTGCTGTCGGTGCTGCGACAGCTCCGTGCGGGGCACCGTTCGAGGCCAGCGGGCTTCCCGTGGGCGCTTGGACTCGTGGGGCTGCGAGACGTGCGTGACTACAAGGTCGCCTCGGGCGGCAGCGAGCACCTGCACACGGCGTCGCCGTTCAACATCAAGGTGCGCTCGCTGACGATGCGCGAGTTCACGGCCGACGAGGTCGCCGAGCTCTACGCGCAGCACACCACCGACACGGGGCAGCGGTTCGACGACGAAGCGCTTCGGCAGGCCTTCGCCCACACCCAGGGGCAGCCGTGGCTGGTCAACGCGCTCGCGTACGTCGTGACGACGGAGCTGAAGCCCGACCGCGCGACGTCGATTGCCATGGCCGACATCGACCGCGCCCGCGACGTGCTCGTAGATCGGCAGGACACGCACCTGGACTCGCTGGCCGAGCGGCTGCGCGACCCGCGAGTGCGCGCGGTGATCGAGCCGATGATCCAGGGGGAGTCGCTGGCGGCGCTCGCGCCGGACGACCTGCGCTTCGTGCTCGACCTGGGCCTCGTGCGGGAGCGCGCCGACGGCGGGGTCGAGGTGGCCAACCCGATCTACCGGGAGATCATCGCGCGGCAGCTCACAGTGACGATGCGGGCTTCGCTGCCGGCGATGGTGCCGACGTGGCTCGCAGCGGACGGGCGGATCGACTTCGACCGGCTACTGGAGGCGTTCGTCGCGTTCTGGGTGCAGCACGGCGAGGCGATGCTGGCGAGCTCGCCGTACAACGAGGCGGCGCCGCACCTGGTGATGATGGCGTTCCTGCACCGGGTGGTGAACGGCGGCGGAAGGATCGACCGCGAGTACGCCATTGGCTCCAAGCGGCTCGACCTCTGCGTGGCGCACCGCAGCGAGCGGCTCGGCATCGAGGTCAAGACCTGGCGCGACGCCGACAAGGCGAAGGACCCGACAATCGACGGGCTAACGCAGCTCGACGGGTACCTCGCGCGGATCGGCGTGGGGGATGGGTGGCTGGTGCTGTTCGATCAGAGGAAGGGCGCGCCGGTATTGCCCGAGCGACAGGCCGTGGAGACGGTCACGACGGCGGGTGGGCGTCGGGTGAAGGTCGTCCGCCTGTAGCGCCGCGCAGGCCCGCGTCGTCGGCCGCTGGGTAGGCCGCGTGCCTTCTGCGAGCGTTCGCGCCCATGGCAAGACGCGCGAAGAAGTCTCCTCCCTCCATCCCACTCCGCGGCGCTGCGCCGCGCTCGATAGCATCGGTCATCGAGTGGGCCGGCACCCGCCTCGCTTCGCCGCCCAGCCTCGCGGTTCGTCACGTCGATGCCCTCGACCTCGTCTTCTGGATGCACGGACCAAGGGTCGTCGCGGCCGCCCCGGTTCCCCGCGCCGCGCCGCTCGCGACGATGGCGAACGTTCTCCGCGACGCACTCGCATCGCCCAAAGGACCTCCACCCAACGGCTGCGAGTGCCCGACGCCGCGACCGTACCTGCTGCACGAGAAGCTACCCTCGGTCGGCTAGCTCTCCAAGTCGCCATCCAAACCAGAGTCCTGCAATTTCAATAGGTTGCAGCTAGCCATCTCTGGTCGCTACCTCTGATCGCCACCTCTGGTCGCCACCTCGGGAGGATGGCGCCACAGATGGCTCCCATCTGGCAGCCATCAGCAGCCACCCGTAGCCCCGACGGGAAACTCCATCCCTCTGCGGGCTCGGCGAAGCCTGCGTCCCGTAGGGCGAAGAGGCTGGTGACGACCGAGGTCGCCGCGTGGCGCTCGTGCCCATCGAAGCGCACCGCCTCGCTCTCGCGGCCGCCCGGATCCTCGACCTCGAGGCCCGCCTCGCGGAGAATCGTCTCCGCGGGCGGGAGGAACTCCGGCGCAACCTCCGCAACGGGACGCGACTGGAAGTGCGGCTCCACCGCGACGACGTGGGGGACCTCCCGGCGACCAACCGCGAGCACCCCCGGCTCGTTCGTTGCGCGCTTCGCCGAGCGCAACGACGCCAGTGCGACAGCGCCGTGACCGGGCATTTGACAGCGACCGGACCCCAGGTCAGTGGATCGCCGTGAGTACCCGCAAACAAGCTCCAGATCACAGGAAGACACCCTCGCCGTCACCCAGCGTGAAGGAGAGCGGTGGCGTCGAAATCACCGCAGAGGTCTCTCCGACCCGATCGTTCCGCATCACCTCGGAGGGCTACCTCGAACCGTGGTGGCTGCGGTTCGTCAACGTCGGAGCCGACGGTCAGCACCGTGTCGATCCATCCCCGGGACTGCACCTCCCCTTCTTCGAGATCACCGCGTTCCGTGACCTGCTGATCGGGGAGATGACGAGGAACGGGATCAGCCCGCCCAGGTTGACACTCGATGAGGTCGCCCGGAGCTACCGCGCCGACGCGGAAACCGGAGATCAACGCTCGCTGACCATCGTTCAGGTTCTCCGCGCCCTGAATCTCGCGCTCGATCAGGATCCCGCCGTCGCGGAGACGTGGCTGCGTCAGGCCCACAGGTACCTGATGGACAAACGCCCGGACGCGATCCCCTTGGGCGCGGGCGACCCGCGGATCAGGCGGTCGGGTCGGAAGCCCGCCGCAGCCGAGGCGTTGCTTCAACTGGCCAGGGAGTGGGAGCAGGATCCCACGCCGCCGATCCCTCCCTACGAGTACGACCCGACGGTGGCCGACGTGTTCGACCAGTACGCACACGACCTCGACTGGGTGATGGAGGTGGTCTTCCTGGGGGCGTACATCCCCACGGACGCCGAGGCCCGGGACCGATGCCGCGACGAGCTGGCAGCCCAGCTGAGAACGAGAGATCCCCGGAACGCCGAGAGCATCGTGCTGGCCACGCTTCGCCTCTACGGCGTCCCGAAGGCGACGACCGACAACTTCCTCTCGTACCTCGACAAGCGGTAGGCGGATGCCGGGCGCACTGCCGCTGACTCTCGCGAACTCTCAGGAGTCGCTTCCTGGGACCCTCCCCGATCTGGCTGTGTGCTCGTCGTGGAGCGCGCGAACCGCCGGAACCCCTTCGCCTCGTCGGACAGCGTGCCAGGCACGCCCCGTCCGCTCGGGCGCTGGCTCACCGCGCGGGACGTCGCCGCCCAGACGGGCCGCTGCCTGAGCTGGGTGTACCGCCAGATGGAATTGGCGGGCGCCCGACGAGGCACCGGCGAGGCCGTCATGATCCCCGAGTCGCTCTGGAACGCCTATCTCGAAAGGAAATTCCTCACATGCTCACCCTCCGAAAGCGCGGCCTCATCTGGCACGTTCGAGGCACCGTCGCCGGCCGCTCCATCGAGGCCAGCACCGGCTGCACGGACCGGCGCGCCGCCGAAGCCTACGCGCGCGACCTCGAACGCGACCTCGCCGACCCGGCCGGTGCGGCCCGTCGGGCCCGGAGTTCCACGTCGCTCCAGACGGCCGTAGACATCGCCGCCGAGCGCTATGAGGCCGACGCTGCCGCGGGTCGCTGCTCGCCGGAAACCGTGTCCTTCTACCGGAGGAAATGGGGCCAGCTCCTGCGGATCCTCGATGGCCGGTCACTCATCGCGGGCTACGACATCGCGACCACATACCGCTTCGTGAACCAGCGACGCTCGGAGGGCATGAGCGAACACACGATCGTGAAGGAGGTGACCGCCCTCCGCGTCGCCCTGAAGGTCGCACGTGATACGGGCCTCTGGTCGGGTCACCTCGACGACCTCGTGCCGAGCGACCTCCGCTCCGACTACGTGCCCCGAACCCGTGCCCTCAGCCTCGCCGAAGCGCAGAAGCTGCTGCGCGAGCTCTCGCCGGACCGCGCCGCCTGGGTCGCGCTGATGATCGGCGCGGGCGCGGAGATCTCTGCCGCAGAACGCTGCGAGCGGCTCGACTACGACCGCGCCGCGAGGCTCATCCACGTGCGCGGCCAGAAGAACGAGTCGCGCGATCGTCACGTCCCGGTGCTCCTCCCAGCGTGCCGCGAACTGATCGAGCTCGCGTGGGCCCACGGCCAGGGGAAGGGTGACCGGCTCCTCCGCGCCTGGGGCAAGAACTGGCGCGACCTCCAGACCGCCTGCGAACGCGCGGGCATCGATGCGTGCAGCGCCCACGACCTTCGGCGCACCTTCGCGCACTGGCACCTCGAGGCCGGCCTCTCCTACGACGACGTCGCGCGCGCCCTTGGCCACAAGGACACGACGATGCTCCACCGCGTGTACGGGAAACTGCCCGCCCCGGCCCTCCGCGACCGCATGGAGCAGGCCCTGAACTCTGCCCAGCTGGTGCCCAGCAAGGGGCGGGCAAAGGGACGAAAGGTGCAAACAAAGCAAAGCCCCGACCCGCGCGTTTCCGCTACGAATCAGGGCTTTTCAGAGTACCGGCGGTCGGAATTGAACCAACGACCTTGGGATTATGATTCCCCTGCTCTAACCGACTGAGCTACACCGGCGTCGGGGCGCGCACTCTACCGATCCATTGGGGTGTGTCAATGACTTCATGGTCCGCGGGCTCACCTTTCGCGCCTTCCTGCGTCGTGGTCGATGGGGATATAACGCCTCCACCCAACGATGACCGACATCTCCCCGAACGAACGCGATCGACTCCTGGAGCAATTCGGTCGCCGCTACGCCAACGGCGAGGTGATCTTCCGCGAGGGGGACGCGGCCAGCGAGGTGTTCATGCTCCAGGAGGGCCGGGTGCGCGTCGCCAAGCGCGTGCGCAACGTCGAGCGCTCGATGCACATCCTCAAGCCGGGCGACCTCTTCGGTGAAGTAGCTCTCGTCCCGTCCTCGCTACGCAATGGCAGCGCTTTCGCGCTCTCCGACGTTGTCGTCCTTGCGCTAGATCCCGACACCTTTACCCAACTCCTCTCGGGCAGCCCTGCGGTGGCCACGCGCCTCGTCCAGCAGCTCGTACGACGACTCCGCGACTCCGAAGACCAACTCGAAAACGTGCTGCTTCGCGATCCCACCTCGAAGGTCGTCAATACCCTGCTCAAGCTCGCTGCGGACACCGGGCGCACCTCCGGCAACGCACAGATCGCAGTGTCCCCGCTCGAGCTCTCCGCCCGCACCTCGCTCGACGTCGATGCGGTCAAGCGTGCGGTGCTCCAGCTCCGCGAACTTCAGTACATCCGCATCGCCGAGGAGAAGGTCGCTATCGATGATATCGACGCCCTGCGACGCCTCTACACACTCCTCGGCATGCAGGAACAACTGCGCGGCTGAGAGCCCGCACCCCCCTTGGTATTGTCAAGTTCCTGGTTGACCCATCCCAGAGCCTTCGGTTAGATGTGCCGCTCTACGGCCCCGGTCAGAAACGTGACGTGATGCCTCCCAATGACATCGCTCGCCCGGTCCGCCGTCCCTTCGCTTGCTTGATGGTGGGTTGGCTTGCTGTTGCGGGATGGTCCTGCACTGGCGTGAGTGAAGAAGCACGACTGCAATCACAGGCGGATTTGAACCTGGGACGAGCCATGTTCGCGGAGGAAAGAAACACGGAAGGGGCCGTTGTGCCCCTTGAGCGTGCCGTGCGCATTGACCCCGAAAACGCCGAGGCGAACCACATGTTGGCCCTCGTCTACGGTCAGCTTGGCTTCTTCAATCGGGCGGAGGCACCGCTGCGCCGCGCCGTGGAACTCTTCGCGGTGCAGTCCCTGACCAACGAGAGCCTGCGCTCCTCGCTCGCTGACGCCCGCAACTCCCTCGGCGTCGTGTTGATGAACCTCGATCGCTACGACGAAGCCCTTCCCATCCTCCGTCTCGCAACGGAGGAGATCACCTACGGCAGCCAGCACCTCGCCCTGGGCAACCTCGGGCGCGCGCTCATCCATCGTCAGCGATACCCCGAAGCCATCGACGCCCTCCAGCGCTCGGTGCGTCGGCAACCCACCTTCTGCGTCGGGAACGCCCGCCTGGGTGAGGCCTTCGCCCGCTCCAACGACGCCGCTCACGCCGTCGAAGCCCTTGACCGCGCCATCGCAACTGCGGTGACGGGGTGCGACCAGTTTCAAGATGCCTTCCTTTGGCGCGCCAAGGCGCGCATTCAACTTCATCAACCAGACGCCGCCCGGGACGACCTCCAGCGCTGCGTCGCCCTCGGAGCCAGTACGCCCGAGGGCCAGGAGTGCGCGTCGCTCGGAAGGTCCGTAGCCCCATGAGCGTGCGCCTGGTCAAATCTCAGCCCTCCGCGGCTGTCGCCCATCCCTCGCCGAGGTGTTGATGGAACCGATCGGGACATTTCTGCGGCGTGAACGCGAAGATCGAGGACTATCCCTCGATGAAATCGCGGACGTCACCCGCATCCCGTCACAGTCACTCGCCCTTCTCGAAGAAGGACGCTTCGAGTCCCTGCCTGGTGATCCGTTCGTAAGGGGATTCCTTCGTGCCTATGCCCGCGCCCTCGGGGTGAAGACCGACGACGTCCTCGCGCGCTACTCCATCGAGGTGCGCCTCCGCGACGTTTTGCCGCTCCCACCGCGAATGCTCGACGATAGCGACGCTCGCGGTCGACGCTTCGGCCTCGCAATCGCCCTCGTCGTATTCGCCGTGCTCGCCACGCTGGCGATGTCCTTTCTGCTGCGGCCGCGCGCGCAAGACCGCCCAGAACAACTCTCCGAGCGCGTCACCCTCCGCCTCCCCGTCGTGTGACCGAGCACGCCGCTCGCGCCTTCGTCCTCGACCGCCGCCCCCACCGCGAACAAGACCTCCGCGTCACGCTCCTCACCGAGCACGGCGCCCGAGTCGACGCCCTCGCCCTCAACGCCCAGCGCTCCACTCGCCGCTTCATGGGAGCCCTTACCCCGCTCGCACTTTACCGGGTCAGGTATACCACCACCACCAAGGGCACCCGCCTCGACGAGGCCCAGGTCGATCAGGTCTGGCCCGCTCTCTCCCGCGGGCTCCGATCACAGACCGCCGCGCTTGCCGCGACCGGAATCGTCCGCGCCGTGGCCGAACCCACCCCACACGACGGCGCCCTCTTCCTGCTCCTGGGTGAGCTTTACACCGCCGCCGCCGCCAGCGACGCCCACGACGCCCTCGCCGCGCGCCTCGTGCGCTTCACCTTCGAGGTGCTCGACCACACCGGCCACGCCATCGCCCTCGACCGGTGCGTGCGCTGCGACACTCCCGCGCCCGATGCCGCCCGAGTGACCATCGACCCCTCCGCGGGAGGGATCGTCTGTCGCGGCTGCGGCGGCGGACCGTACGCGATTTCCTCAGCCGATCGCGCTGACCTCCGGGCAGTTCGTGCGGGCGACTACGACCGCGGCCGCGCGGAGATGCTCCGATGGACCGCGCGAATCATCGAGGGCGTGTCCATGGACTCCGCGGGCTCTATCGCCGGCGTCGTGGACCACTTCGACCCGCGCCGCTGACGCTCCGTCAACTCCACGCCGCCGGCGGAACCCAACCGCCGAGGGCCTCTTCAAGAGCGATCGCAACGGCGATGGGGACATGGTCCTGGCCGCGGGCGCCAATGACCTGAACGCCCACCGGGAGGGCCCGCGCGTCGAGCCCGAGCGGCACCTGCGTCACCGGCACCTCGAGCACGTTGAAGACCCCCGTGAAGCCCGCGTCGGCGAAGCGCAGGAGCGGCGCGTGGTGCTTCGGCGCGACACGCGGGTGCGACGGAAACAAGATCACGTTGCGCGACCCGAGCAGGGCGTCGATGCGCCCGCGGAGGTGCTCGATGCGCGCGCTCATCGTCTGCAAGCGCGCCGTGAGTATCGCAGGGACCAACTCGGCCAGCGCGAGGCCCAGCGCGGGCAGCGTGAAGTCCGACCGACCGACGATGGACATCGGCAACTGGCGCAGTACCGCGCCGGTGCTCATCGGCGCGCCGTCGCCGCCGAGCAGCGCAGCGAAGCTCACCTGGTTGCGCGAGTGCATCGCCGCGCTCCACAACTCAAACGCGTCGCTCAGGCCGGGGACCGAGGTCTTTTCAATGCGCGCACCCCGCCGCGCGAGGGCCTGCACCGCGGCCTCCTGCGCGTCGAGCAGGGCAGTCTCGATGGGAAAGCGCTGGAGGCTCTTGTCGTCGCGAATATCGTGCACGGTAATCGTCGAGAGTTCGACCGTCGCCGGATCGCCAAGGTGCATCGAGCGACACATCGGATCACCCGCGTCGGGCCCCGCCAGCAGCCCGAGCAGCGGCATCAGGTCGCGAGCACTTCGCGTCAGCGGCCCGGTCGAGAGCATCAGCGCCGCCGACCCCATCGCCTGCGGATACTGCCCGCTCGCCGGAACCAATCCCCCAGAGGGCTTGTGACCAAAAACACCGTTGAAAAACGCCGGCATCCGAATCGATCCGCCGATGTCCGATCCGAGGCCGAAGGGTGACGCGCCGCTGCCGACCATCGCCCCTTCGCCCCCGGAGCTGCCGCCGGAGGTGCGGCCGGTGTCGTAGGCGCTTGTGGTGCGGCCATACACCCGGTTGACCGACTCCATCCACATGCACAACTCGGACGTGTTGGTCACCCCGAGCACGATGGCACCGGCCGCACGTAGGCGCTGAACCGTCACCGCGTCGCTGCCCGCGCGAAGGTCGCGGCGAGAGACCAACCCCGCGCTCCACGGCATGCCCGTGACCGAAAACGACTCCTTGATGGTGCACGGAACGCCATGCAAGAGGCCGAGACCGTCCGTGCCCTGCGCGCGCCGCGCGTCCGCCGCGTCGGCCTCCGCGCGGGCGTCGTCGAAGCGGTTGCACACCATCGCGTTGAGCTGCGGGTTCACCTCGCGAACCTTCGCGATGTGCGAATCAACCGCCTCCCGGCTGCTCACGCGGCCACTCCGGATCATCGTCGCGAGGTCGAGGGCAGAGCAGCGGTGGAGCTCGTTCACTTTGGTTGGGTGGGACGTTTCCGCGAGGCCGAGCGCCCCGTCAAGCACCGCTGCGATTACCCGGTCAGGTATTATTCGCGCGCCGCCGCGTCGGACGCCTTGACCCCCTGCACAGATCCCGTCTACACCCCGCAGCCGATTCCATGGCAACCCTCCAGGCCGTCTCGGGCATGAACGACCTCCTCCCCGCAGACGGGCAAGGCGCGCGGTGGCACCGACTTGAGACCGCGTTTCGCGACACTTCTGTGCGGTACGGCTTCCAGGAGGTACGCACCCCCCTCTGCGAGTACGCCGAGCTCTTCCAACGCGGCGTGGGCGAGGCCACGGACATCGTCGAGAAGGAGATGTACACCTTCGACGATCGTGGCCAGCGACGCCTCGCGCTGCGTCCGGAGGGCACCGCGTCGGCCGTGCGCGCCGCAATCGAGCACTCCGTACTGGCCCGCGATCCCGTCGTGCGCTGGAGCTATGTCGGAGCAATGTTTCGCGCCGAACGTCCCGCCAAGGGAAGGTATCGACAGTTTCATCAGGTCGGGGCCGAGGTCTACGGCGATGACTCCCCCGCCGTGGACGCCGAGGTCATCGATCTCGCAAGCTCGTTTCTCCAGAGCATCGGCATCACGAAGTTTATCGTCCGGGTAAACTCCCTCGGCGGTGCAGAGACCCGTGCGCGCTACCGCGAGGCCCTGCTCGCCTACTTCGCTCCCCACCGCGAGGCCCTCTCGCCGGAGAGCCAACTGCGGCTCGAGCGCAACCCTCTGCGCATCCTCGACTCCAAAGACCCGCGCGACCAGGCCTTCAAGGCCGGTGCACCCAGTCTCGTCGACGCCCTCACCCCAGAAGACCGCGCCCACTTCGATCGCGTGCAGGGTTTCCTCACGGCGCTCGGGACGCCCTTCGTGGTGGATGCCAGCCTCGTCCGCGGTCTCGACTACTACAGCCGCACCGTGTTCGAGATCGTCGACACCTCCGGCTCCCTCGGCGCGCAGGACGCCCTCGGCGGCGGCGGACGCTACGATCAGCTCTTCACCGAGCTCGGAAGCGCCAAACCCGTCCCGGCCTTTGGGTTCGCACTCGGCATCGAGCGCCTGCTCCTGGCGGCTCCTGTTGAGGAGGAAAAGAAGCCCTTCCGCGTGGCCGTCGTGGCGGTCGCGAAGCCCGACGAAAATACCACCCACGCTGGCGTCCTCGCTCTCGCGCGCGAACTACGGATGCATGGCTTCGAGACCGTCGTCGATACCCGCTTCGGTTCGATGAAGAGCCAGATGCGCCGCGCCAACGACCTCGCAGCCGCGGTGGTGCTGCTCATCGGCTCCAACGAACTGGCTGCCGAGCAGGTGTCCATGAAGCTCATGGCGACCGGCGAGCAGCGGTCTGTCCCCCGCGCAGCGCTCCTCGACGAGCTCACCCAGACGCAGCGCGCACCCGCTGCGACCGGAGCCCCGTAACCGAATGCGATCGCTCTCCTTCGCCGCGACCGGGGCCCTGTGCCTCGCACTGGGTCTGTGCACCGCCGCCGCCCGCGCGCAGACCGGCGCCGCCGCGACGGAGCCCCCTGCCACCGCTGAGCCCGCTGCCGAACCTGCTGCCGAGCCCGCCGCTGAGCCCACCGCGCGCACGGGCCCGCCGGTGCCCTCGCTCACTCCGGAGGCGCAGGAGACCCTCGGCGTAGCGCCGGGTGCCGTGCCTGCATGGCCCGATCCCGATCGTCTGGTGCACCGCACGCTGGTGCCGCCGTTTCTGCTGCTCGAGCGCAGCGCCAATCGCCGCACGACGGTGGTGTTTCCGTTCTTCTTCCGTGAACGGCGCGGCCAGAACGTGTCGCTGCTGATTCCGCCGTACTTCCAGTACCGCTCGCCCACCGCGCGCACCGACGTGGTGTTTCCGCTCTACTTCCGCTGGCGCGGCCTGCTCGACGACGGCGGAACCTTCTCCACCGACATCATCCCGCCCGTGTACGCCCACAGTTGGGAAGGCCCCGCGCTCGCCCACGGCTCGGCCTTCGGCGTCGCCCCGCTCTTCTTCTACGGCGACTCCTTCGACCGCACCGGCGCGCTCGCCCGCGAGCACCTGGTCATCCCCCCGCTGCTCACGTTTCACACGTGGCGACCCGAGCACGCGCTCACCGTCGCGGGTCCGTTTTATTACGACCGGCAGCGCAACGACACCCAGTGGGGCCTCGCGCCGCTCTGGTTCGCGGGCAACGACCTCTCGAGCAACTACCTGCTCATCCCGCCGCTGCTGACCTATCACACCGAAAATCGCGTCGAAGGCACCAACCTCACCGTGGTCGGTCCCTTCTGGACCGCCAATTCCGCGGAGAGCACGTCGTTCAACCTCGCGCCGATCTTCTTCCATCGGCACGACCGCACCACGTCACGCACGACGCTTTTTCCGCTGTTTCACACGTACTCCGGGCCAAACGAGCGAACCTTCGTCTCGCCGGTGGCCTACTACCATCGCGAGGGCGAAGCCTCGACGCTCATCACCCCGCTCTACCAACGCCACCGCGGCGCCACCCACTGGGACGCGGTACTGCCGTTCTTCTACTCGTCTCGCGAACCGCGGACGGGCGCGCACACCGAGGCCGTTCTCCCGCTCTTCTATCATCGGCGCACCGGGGCCTCGAACACCTGGTGGCTGCTCCCGACCATCCATAGCCACAGCGAGCCCGGGAGTTCGTACCTCAACGTTTATCCGTTGGTTTTTACCGGCCACAACGGTCCACGACGACACACGGTCATCGCTCCGCTCTTCTTCGATTTCGAGAACAGCGAGACCGGCACCCGCGCCACCATGGCCACGCCGCTCTTCTGGCGCTTCAGTACGCCCGAGTCTGTGCACATGCTCGCGGGCAACTTCCTCTGGATCTCCTCGCAACATCAGGGCATCCGCTCGTACGAGTGGCACCTGCTGCCCATCTTCTCGTACGCGCGCCCCCGCCCAGAAGACGTCTCCTGGAACGTCCTTTTCGGTCTCGTCGGCTACCGCCGCCAGGGGACGCACAGCCAGCTTCGGCTGCTGTACATCCCAATCAACCTCTGAGTTCAGTCGAGGCCTGGAACCTCGAGGGCGGCCTTGCCTTCCATCGTCCCCTCGTAGGTCCCGCCCAACCCGTCCCGCAGGGCCATCCGGGTGTTGTCGCACGCGAGGATATCGTGCATCCGGCGACGCTGCGGCGGCCACTTGCAGCGCGCGACATGGTCGGGGAGGCCATCGTGTCGTAGAGCCACTCACGGGGCGCGCCGCAGCGCGGGGTGAGGTCGCGCGAACTTCGAGTCATGGCCCTCCCCAATCTTCAATCCATGGGCTCCACCGCTGCGTCGTCCATCACGATCACCGGCGGCGCCGCTGGCTCTTCCACCACCACCACGGGTGCCGCCACGGGGTTCTCCACCGCGGCCGCCGCCCCTGCGTCCGGTGCCTCGCTCGGAACCCACGCTGCGTCTGCCGGCGCGAACACAGCAGCATCCACCGGGGCCGCCTCGCGCGGCTCGGTGCCCGTCAAGAAAAACTCCTCCAAAGGGCTGATCGGTGCCTGCGCAGGGTCCGTCGGAGCAACCCCCGGGAGCATCCCTGTCGCGCGGTCGATGCCCACCGCCACGATGCCATCGGGCCGCGCAAACTCGATCGCCGGGGGCCGACGCACCCGCACATAATCCCGCATGAAGTTGGTCCAGATGGGCACCGCCGAACGCGCGCCCTCTTCGCCAAAACCGAGCGGCTGGCGGTCGTCGAAGCCCACCCACACGCCCGCCACGAGGTCTGGCGTGTACCCGACAAACCACGCGTCCCGCGCCCGGTCCGTCGTCCCGGTCTTGCCCGCGGCGGGCCGACCCAGTGCGTGCGCCGCGCGGGCTGTTCCGTGATCGATCACGGACGTCATCGCCGACGTCACCAGCCAGGCCTCCGCCGGAGGGACGGCCACCCGCGGGGGCGCTCGAACCGGCAACGGAATCACCCGCCCGTCAGGACCGCGAATCTCCCGAATCAAATACCAGTCCTGGTATTGCCCACGCGCCGCCCAGGTGGCGTACGCGTTGACCAGTTCGATGGGCGTCACCCCGCCGCTGCCGAGGGAGAGAGAAAGATCCGAGGGCATCGGGGACGTGATGCCGAGGGCGCGCGCGTGCTCGATGACGGGCTCCGGGCCGAGGGACTCCATCACTCGCGCGGCGACCATGTTGCGCGACATCGCGAGCGCTTCGCGCAGACGCATTCCAGGCTCGATGACCCCTGCGACAGCGTGCGACTCCGCGGGACACCACGGCCGCCGCCCGGTGCCGAAGCACCCGGGATTGGGATCAACCAGCGACGCCAACGTGTAGCGCCGCGACTGCAGCGCGTAGGAGTAGAGCACTGGCTTGAAGGCGCTCCCGGGCTGGCGCACGGCGCGGGTGGCGCGGTTGAACATCCCCGGCGTCGATTCGAACGCGCCGACCATCGCGCGCACCTCGCGGGTCCACGGATCCATGGCCACGAAGGCCGCCTGGGGGCCAAGCTCGAGTCGGAAGGTTCCGGACGACTCCGGGGTGATGCGCTGGTCGGGCGAGACGCGCACCACCGAGCCGATGGGCGCGAAGGTCTCGACGGTGGTGTTGTTGGCGTAACGCACTGCGCGCGACCAGGTGATTTTCCCGGTGGCAGTGCCGACGCGCACGACGATCGCGGAAGGCTGCGTCTCGATGGCGGTGACGACGCCTGCGTAGATGTGCCCGGGGGTGAGCACGCCGTCCCGCGGAGGAGCCTCGCCGCGAAGAACATTGCCGGACGTTGCGCCACGGTGGGCGCCAGGGATGACCAGCGGCGCGCGGTATCCGTGGCGGCGGTCGAGGTCGGTGAGGCCGTTGGCGACGGCGAGGCGTGCGGCGCGCTGCAGGTCGCGGTCGAGGGTGGTGGTGACGGTGTAGCGCCCGAAGCGCAGTGCGTCGTCGCCGGCGACGAGTGCGAGGGTTCGTCGAACCACCTCGATGACCTCCGGGGCGAGGTCGTTGTTGTCGTCGTCGTTGGCCGCGAGGCGCACCGGTTCGTGGTCCGCCGCGTCGGCTTCGGTTTGGGTGACGAAGCTGTTGGCGACCATCTGCCCGAGAATCCAGTGGCGGCGGCGCAGCGCGGCGTCGAGGTCGTTGACGGGCGAGTAGTGAACCGGTGACTTCGGGATGCCCGCGAGCAGGGCGCTCTCGCCGAGGGTCAAGGCCTCCACGCCCTTGCCGAAGTAGAAGCGAGCGGCCTCCTCGACGCCGTTACGCCCGTGACCGAACGCAATGTGGTTCACGTAGAGAAAGAGAATGTCGTTCTTCTGGAGTTCGCGCTCGATGGCGCGGGCGAGGAGCACTTCCCGCACCTTGCGGGCGAGCGAGCGCTCCGGGGTGAGCAGCACGTTTTTCACCACCTGCTGGGTGATGGTGCTCGCGCCCTGGGCGACGGTTCCGTGCCGTAGGTTGACCACCAGCGCGCGGAGCATGCCCGTCCAGGCGAGGCCCTTGTGCTCGTAGAAGTGTGCGTCCTCGGCGGCGAGCAGGGCGGTCACGAGGTGCCGCGGCAATCGCTCCAGCGCGACCACGGTGCGGCGCTCGATGTAAAGTTCTGCGAGCAGAGCGCCGCGGCTGTCGAGCACGCGGGTGGTCTGCGGCGGACGCCACGCCGTGCGTAGTCCGTGAACGTCCGGGAGCCCGCGCCCATACCAGGCAAAGAGCCCGATCAGGACGAGGGCCCCGGTGAGTCCAAGGCCAAAAACGCCGAGCCCGAGAAGGGCGAGCACACGGCTCCATCGGGTGGCCGGAGGTGGTGGCGCGGGGCGGCGGTGGGAAGTCGTGCGGGGTGGGGCCATCGTCAGAGGCCGGACCGTAGCAGAGCGTTTGCGTGGAGAGAGCGTTCCGTCGGGATGCGGGATTGGGGTAGAACCGTCGCGCTGGTCGCGGAAGGTGTTTCTGCGCGGCAGAGGAGTGCGAATCGTGAAGCTGCGTACGTCGATCGCGTCGGGTCTGCTGGTGGCGTCGTTTGCGATGGGTTCGTCGCTGGCCTGGGCCCAGCCGGCCCCATCGGGGGCCGACCGCAACGCCGCCCGCGAGTTCGCGATGCAGGGCATCGCCGCCAACAACCGCCAGGACTGGCCGGTGGTGCTCGATCGCTTCATGCAGGCCGAGCAGCGCTTCCACGCTCCCATCCACGTTCGTTACATCGCCATCGCGCTCGAGCGCCTCACGCCGCCGCGGCTCGCGGAGGCCGCCGAGGCCTGGCGTCGGCTGTCCACCGAAGTGCTGGCGCCCGATGCCCCTGCGCCGTTTCGAGCGGCGGTCGAAGAGGCCCGGCACGAACTTCCGCGAGTCGAAGGGCTGCTGCGCGCGAGCCATCCGACGGCCACGCCGGTCACTGCGCCGATCACTGCGCCGATCACTACGCCGGTCACCACGCCGGTCACCACGCCGGTCACCACGCCGGTCACTGCGCCGATCACCACGCCGGTGGAGAACCCCACCATTGCGTCACCGGTGAGCGTCGAGACGCCGCCGAGCGAGGGCAACGTGATGCTCCGCACGGTGGCGAACCCGCTGCGCACGGTTGGCTTCGTCGTGGGCGGCGTCGGCGTGGCGGCGCTCATCGGCGGGGCGATCACCGGGGTGATGGCAGGCAGCGCCTTCAGCGAGATGGAGACGGCATGCCCCAACCGGCAGTGCAGTAACGCGACGGACCTCGCGCGACGCGACAACGTCAACACGCTCTCCGGCATGACCAACGGCCTGCTCATCGGCGGCGGCGTTCTGGCGGCGACGGGCATTGTGATGGTGATTCTCGGGCGGCCGCGCACCGAGACCATCCAGGTGGGCTTCAATGGCCGCGACCTGCTCATTGGCGGGCGATTCTAGAGAGCGCCCGGAAGCCGATCGGCGCAGAGCAGTGGCGCGATTCCGGACGCGCGCTGACGACCGATGAGGTCTCTCCCCTGAGGAATCGGCTTTACGCTGGGATGCGGGGAAACCCTGATCTACCGTCAGAACCCTTGTTTTCCCGTCTCATCGAGAGCCCCCACCCCGGGCCCCGCGCCCACAAGGGCTGCTCATCATTGCCCATTTATTTCTCTGACCCGCATGCGCAGGACGGCGGTGGCGGGGTCACAAGGTTTCGTGAGCGCCCTTAGCAGGGATGCGGGGAAACGGCGGTCTACCGTCAGACTGAGGGGAAACACGCTGTAAATACCGTCACGTTTCGCGCGGACTGGCACCACCGACGAGCGGCCAGCAGTCTGAGCCCGCGCCGACGACTGGCACCCTCAGCACATGCCGACGGAAGTGCTC